>JBLHXX010000016.1:0-39512 GCA_047630475.1 Celeribacter sp.
GTTTGTTCGGAAAACCCACGGTGGTGAACAATGTTTTGTCTCTCGCGACGATCCCCGTGATATTTGAAAAAGGCGCTGCGTTTTACAAAGACTTCGGTATTGGTCGTTCGCGCGGTACGACACCATTACAAATTGCTGGAAATGTCGCGCGCGGCGGTCTTTTTGAAGCGCCTTTTGGCATTCCTTTGGGCGCATTGGTCAATGATATTTGCGGCGGCACAGCCTCGGGAAAACCGGTGAAAGCGGTGCAAGTTGGCGGACCGTTGGGGGCTTATATGCCGCCGGAAAAATTCGATACGTTGATTGGTTACGAAGAATTTGACGCGGCAGGTGGGCTGATTGGCCATGCGGGCGTCGTGGTGTTTGATGACAGCACAGATATGATGTCGATGGCGCGCTTCGCGATGGAATTTTGCGCGATTGAAAGCTGCGGGAAATGCACGCCTTGCCGTATTGGGTCTGTGCGCGGCGTGGAAACCATTGACCGCATTGGCGACGGTGACGCGTCTGCCAAAGAGCTTTTGGTTGATTTATGTGATACAATGAGAGACGGATCCCTTTGTGCGCTGGGTGGCTTTACCCCCTATCCGGTCATGTCCGCGCTCACGCATTTCCCAGATGATTTCGCCCCAAAAGAGGAGACTGCAACATGAAAGATTTTGTAATCCCTTGGAATGAGACAGGCAAAACCGGCGTGCAAGATGACCGCGACATGGGCACGCCCGAAAAATCAGGCGCGCCTGTCACGTTGAAAATCGACGGGTTCGATGTCACTGTGCCAGAGGGCACATCTGTCATGCGTGCGGCAGCCGAAGCGGGGATCAGCGTGCCAAAACTCTGCGCTTCTGACAATTTGGAAGCCTTTGGGTCATGCCGTCTGTGTTCGGTTGAAATCGAAGGGCGGCGTGGTCTGCCTGCATCATGCACGACACCTGTGGCCGAGGGTATGATCGTCAAAACGCAAACGCCAAAAGTGCAAAAACTGCGCAAAGGCGTGATGGAGCTTTATATTTCTGATCATCCGCTTGACTGCCTGACCTGTGGGGCGAATGGTGATTGCGAATTGCAAGATATGGCTGGTGTCGTTGGTCTGCGTGATGTGCGCTATGACGCTCAGGCCACGCATTTTGCCACCCGCACGGCCACAGGACCAAACCCGAAATACATGCCGAAAGACGAAAGCAACCCGTATTTCACCTATGAGCCATCCAAATGTATCGCGTGTTCGCGCTGCGTGCGCGCCTGCGAAGAGGTGCAAGGCACTTTTGCTTTGACGATGGCGGGGCGTGGGTTTGACAGTCGCATTTCTGCGGGCACAAAACTGGATGATTTCATGTCGTCTGATTGTGTCAGTTGTGGCGCCTGTGTGCAGGCCTGCCCCACGGCAACTTTGCAAGAAAAGTCTGTAATCGAGCTGGGTACACCGACCAAATCTGTGGTGACGACCTGTGCCTATTGCGGGGTTGGTTGTTCGTTCAAGGCCGAACTCAACGGCGATACTTTGGTGCGCATGGTGCCCTATAAAAATGGCAAAGCGAACCGAGGCCATTCTTGTGTCAAAGGTCGGTTCGCCTATGGCTATGCCAGTCACAGTGACCGCATCACCGCGCCGATGATCCGTGACAGTATTGATGACCCCTGGCGCGAGGTGTCATGGGGTGACGCCCTTGGGTTTGCCGCGAAAAAAATGCGCGGATTGCAAGACACTTACGGTCAAAAATCAATCGGGGTGATTACGTCAAGTCGTTGCACCAATGAGGAAACCTATCTGGTGCAAAAGCTGGCGCGGGCTGTATTTGGCAACAACAACACCGACACTTGCGCGCGCGTGTGTCATTCGCCGACGGGCTATGGATTGGGACAAACCTTTGGCACATCTGCCGGCACGCAAGACTTTGATAGTGTCGAACATAGCGATGTCGTGGTTGTCATCGGGGCGAACCCAACAGACGGGCATCCGGTCTTTGCCTCGCGTTTAAAGAAACGTTTGCGTCAGGGGGCCAAGTTGATCGTGATTGACCCGCGTCGTATTGACCTCGTGAAATCACCGCACATCAATGCCGCACATCATTTGCCGCTGCGCCCCGGTACAAATGTTGCTGTGGTGACAGCATTGGCGCATGTGATTGTGACCGAAGGACTTATGGATGAGGACTATATCCGCACGCGTTGCGATTGGGATGAATTCCTTGATTATGCTGCTTTTGTCTCTGATCCGAAACACAGCCCCGAGGCCACAGCGCTGTTGACGGGAGTTCATGCGGGAGAGCTGCGCGCCGCCGCGCGTTTGTTTGCGACAGGCGGCAATGGTGCGATTTATTACGGGCTTGGGGTGACGGAACACAGCCAAGGGTCCACGACAGTTATGGGCATTGCCAATCTTGCGATGCTTACGGGTAATATTGGCCGCAAGGGTGTGGGTGTGAATCCGTTGCGGGGTCAAAACAACGTGCAAGGCGCTTGTGATATGGGGTCGTTCCCGCATGAATTGCCTGGCTATCGCCACGTGAAAAACGATGAGGCGCGGGATGTGTTCGAAAGCCTGTGGGGTGTGAAAATCGACCCTGAAGCAGGGCTACGTATCCCAAATATGCTGGATGCTGCTGTCGATGGCACTTTTAAGGGGCTCTATTGTCAGGGCGAAGACATCTTGCAATCTGACCCTGACACCAAACATGTGGCCGCTGGTTTGGCGGCGATGGAATGTGTGATCGTGCACGATCTCTTTTTGAACGAGACCGCCAATTACGCACATGTGTTTTTGCCCGGATCGACGTTTTTGGAAAAAGACGGCACCTTTACCAATGCGGAACGTCGTATAAACCGCGTGCGCAAAGTGATGGCGCCACGCAATGGGTATGGCGATTGGGAAGTGACACAAATGCTGGCCAATGCGATGGGCGCGGACTGGAGTTATACTCATCCCAGCGAGATCATGGATGAGATCGCGGCCACCACACCGTCTTTTGCACATGTGTCTTATCAACTGCTGGATGACAAAGGTTCGGTGCAATGGCCCTGCAATTCTGAGCATCCTGAGGGCACTGAGTTGATGCACGTTGACGGATTTATGCGCGGCAAAGGTCGGTTGATGATCACCGAATACATCGCCACGGATGAACGCACTGGCCCGCGGTTTCCGCTACTTTTGACAACGGGGCGGATCTTGTCGCAATACAATGTCGGCGCGCAAACGCGGCGCACGGACAATGTTGTGTGGCATGATCAAGATGTTCTCGAAGTGCACCCGCATGATGCCGAAGTGCGTGGCATTTCAGACGGCGATTGGGTGCGCTTGATGTCGCGTGCAGGCGAGACATCGTTGAGGGTTAAAATCACCGATCGTGTCAGTACGGGGGTGGTTTACACCACGTTCCATCACCCAGATACGCAAGCCAATGTCATCACCACCGATTATTCGGATTGGGCGACAAATTGCCCTGAATATAAAGTGACGGCGGTGCAAGTGAGCCTGTCCAATGGCCCAAGTGATTGGCAGGAAGACTACTCAGCCCAAGCTGCACAATCACGTCGCATTACGCCCGCCGCAGAGTAGACGATGACAAACGCAACCCGATACATAGCAGGGCAATGCTTGGCCGAGGAAACGGCGATTGCGATCAGTTTCAATGGCACGACGCTGGCTGTTATGATGGCCAGTCCGCAAGACGTGAAAGACTTTGCCTACGGGTTTGCATTGAGTGAAGGGGTCATCTCGAACCAATCTGAGGTGGAACGGTTTGCGATCAAAACGCACTCAACTGGCCTTGAAGCTCAACTTTGGGTGACTGCGCAAAAGGCAGAGGCATTGCACGCACGGCGTCGTCATATGGCGGGCCCTGTTGGGTGCGGGTTGTGTGGTCTTGATAGTCTCAGCGAGGCTCTGCGTCCTTTGCCAAACATTATATGTTCGCAACCTGTCCTGACGGCTAACGATATCGAAACTGCGACAGATTTTTTACGCCAGAAACAACCCCTTCATGACCAAACGCGTGCGGTTCATGCCGCTGGTTTTCTTGTCAGGGGCAAAGGTATTGTGATGGCCCGTGAAGATGTCGGGCGGCACAACGCACTGGATAAGCTCATTGGCGCTTTGATGGCCGCGGGGCTTGATCCGGCTGGGGGCGCTTGTGTCATTACCAGTCGCGCCTCTATGGATATGGTTCAAAAAACCGCGATGGCCCAGTGTCCTGTTTTGGTTGCCGTTTCGGCCCCCACGGCGCTTGCGGTTGATGTCGCAATCGGTGCAGGTGTGAGTTTAATCGCATTCGCGCGCACGTCAAATTTCGAAATTTTTTCACACCCTGAACGCATTGGGACAGGACAATAAAATGTCACCAGATACTATGGTTCGTATGGCCAATCAGATCGCTGGATTTTTCAAAACCCAACCGAAAATAGATCAAGCTCAGGCTGTGGCCGATCACATTTCAGATTTTTGGGAACCGAGAATGAAGGCGCAGTTGGTTGCTTTTGTGGCCAATGAGGGTGCTGGGTTGGATGATTTGGTGATTGAGGCCAGTAAGCGCCTTTCGTGAAAATATTTGGGAATCGTTTACGGTTATCTCCGTGCGGCACTCACGTTTGTGCCGGTAGGTTTGTGGCAATGTTTTGATCAAACTCCGCAAAATGTGCGTGTTTTTTGTGCGCCTTATGAACTTGACGCAAAAGTCCCTTGAAATGGGCCGCCATGCAAGGCGTCCCCTTGAACCATGGGCTGTCTCAGCGCATGGATAGTGTAAGCAGGGTAACGATGCCCCGTCACAATGGCGTGACAGAAATAGATATTTGCTCTCTTTGAGAGCGCAGCAACGGCGCTGCACGTGATCTTTTATAAGATCAGGACTGCGGTGCCGATTTACTCCAACACCCGTGTTCCAACGTGCAAACGCCGAAGCCGAAACGGGACACGAGTACATGACACAAAAACTCAAACTTGTAGTGGTCGGAAATGGCATGGCGCCCGGTCGGATGCTTGAGCATCTGTTCGAGGCAGGCGATGCCTATGAGGTCACAATTTTCAACGCCGAGCCGCGCGTCAATTATGATCGCATCATGTTGTCGCCTGTGCTCTCAGGTGAAAAAACATACGAAGATATCATCATTCATTCCGACGATTGGTACGCTGAGCATGGCGTGACGCTGCATCGTGGCGAAAAGGTCACCGAGATCGATCGCGAGGCGAAAACAGTAACTTCTGAGGGCGGTATCACAGTACCATATGACAAGCTGGTGATTGCAACAGGATCAAACCCGTTCATCATTCCATTGCCTGGTCACAAGCTTGACGGTGTGCTTGCCTACCGTGATTTGGAAGATACGTATGGCATGATGGCTGCCGCTAAAAAGGGCGGTAATGCTGTTGTCATCGGTGGTGGTTTGCTTGGGCTTGAGGCCGCGGCGGGTCTGAAAATGCAAGGCATGGATGTTACCGTGATCCATCTGATGCCGTCTTTGATGGAACGTCAGCTTGACCCAGCGGCTGGATTCTTACTGAAACGCGAACTGGAAGGGCGTGGCATTGAGGTGCTGTGTGAAGCCAACACCAAACAGATTTTGGGCACAGATAAAGTCGAAGGTGTTGAGCTTTCTGATGGTCGTGTCATCGATGCATCGCTGGTTGTTATGGCCGTTGGTATTCGTCCAAATACTCAATTAGCGGCGGATTCGGGTCTAGAAGTGGCCCGTGGCATCGTTACAGATTCGACACTGCGTACTTCTGACCCGAATATTTATTCTGTTGGTGAGTGTGTCGAAGTTGGCGGCATGGTCTACGGTCTCGTTGCACCTTTGTACCAAATGGCGCGCGTCATTGCGGCCCATTTGAGCGGCCCAAGCGATGCTGAGTTCAAGCATGTTGAAACGCCGACAAAACTAAAAGTAACGGGGTGTGATCTTTACTCCGTTGGCGATTTCGCGGAGAGCCCTGACCGCGAAGATATCGTTTTGCGCGATGCAATGCGCGGCACATACAAGCGTGTGATCATCAAAGACGACAAGATCATCGGTTGTGTTTTGTACGGTGATGTTGCCGATGGCGCTTGGTATAACGAGATGCTCAAAACCGGCGAAAACATCCAAGAGATGCGTGATACGCTGATCTTTGGTCAAGCGCTTCAAGGCGCATCTGGCGGCGATCCTTTGGCTGCGATTGCCAATCTTTCTGACGATGCTGAGGTTTGTGGCTGTAACGGCATTACCAAAGGCCAGATCGTCAAATCCATCCAAGATGGTGGCCTAACTACCTTGGGTGAAGTGCGTGCACACACCAAAGCCTCTGCCTCTTGTGGGACCTGTACGGGTCTGGTCGAGGGTGTGATGGCTGTCACTTTGGGCGATGCCTTTGCGTTGCCTGATGCTGAGGGCATGTGTGGATGTACGACTCACAGCCACGCGCATGTGCGCCGTTTGATCAAAGCCAAAGAGTTGAAATCTATTCCGGCTGTGATGCAGGACTTGGAATGGTCTACGCCTGAGGGCTGTGCGAAATGTCGCCCTGCGCTCAACTATTACCTCGTGTCCGATTGGCCGGGTGAATACGTTGACGATCAACAATCACGCTTCATCAATGAACGCGTTCATGCCAACATCCAAAAAGACGGCACCTACTCTGTTGTGCCGCGTATGTTTGGCGGCATGACGACACCGGACGAGCTGCGCGCGATTGCCGATGTGGCCGATAAATTCAAAATCCCAAGTGTTAAAGTGACCGGTGGTCAGCGCATCGATTTGCTCGGCGTGAAAAAAGAAGACCTGATCCCCGTTTGGAAAGATCTCAATGACGCAGGCATGATTTCTGGTGCGGCTTACGCCAAAGGTCTGCGCACCGTGAAAACCTGTGTGGGTAAAGATTGGTGTCGCTTTGGGACGCAAGATTCCACAGGCATCGGCATCAAACTTGAGAAACTTTTGTGGGGCTCATGGGCGCCTGCGAAATTGAAACTTGCCGTCTCTGGCTGCCCCCGCAACTGTTCGGAAAGTACTTGTAAGGATATTGGCATCATCTGTGTCGATAGTGGGTACGAAATTCTCTACGGTGGTGCGGCTGGTTTGCATATCCAAGGCACAACAGCTTTGGGCAAGGTCGCAACCGAAGAAGAAGTACTCGAATATGTTGGGGCTTTGACCCAAATGTACCGCGAGCAGGGTTTCTACCTTGAGCGTATTTACAAATGGGCTGACCGCGTTGGGTACGATCACATCCAAGACGTGATCATGAACGACCATGACGCGCGTAAAGCCTACTACGAACAATTCTTGTTCTCACAAACATTCGCACAAATCGATCCATGGGCTGAACGTGTTGCAGGCGCTGAGGCGCACGAATTTACGCCAATGGCTGATATCAAACTGGAGGCTGCAGAATGAATGTTCAAGTGAAAAACTGGGTTGTAATCGGCCCTTTGATCGACATCCCGCGCCAAGGATCACGCTGTGTGAAGAACGGCGACACGACGATCGCGGTTTTCCGGACTTCGGATGATCGGGTGTTCGCACTCGAAGACAAATGCCCGCATAAGAACGGGCCACTGAGCCAAGGGATCGTGCATGACGGTTGCGTCACATGCCCCTTGCACAACTGGGTGATTTCTCTTGAAACCGGCGCTGCTCAAGGTGCCGATGAAGGACAAACTGCCTCATATCCAGTCAAGCTTGAGGGCGGAAACGTTCTACTCGGGCTGTAATAAATCAACGAAAACAACAATAGGGACAGTCTCACATGGCATACGTGCAACCGGCCGAATTCGCGGCAAAAATGATTGAAGCTGGCGAATCTAAGATTTTGATGTCGACCAAAGACACGCTGATTCGCTCATATATGGCGGGTGCTATCTTGGCTCTGGCCGCTGCTTTTGCAGTGACCATTGCCGTCAACACTGGAAACTTTTTAGTTGCTTCACTTTTGTTCCCAGTTGGCTTTTGTATGCTGTACCTGCTGGGGTTTGATCTTTTGACGGGGGTGTTCACTCTTGCACCGCTTGCCGTGATCGCCAAGCGCCCGGGCATGACTTGGAAAGGCGTTTTTCGCAACTGGGGTCTCGTGTTTTGTGGTAACTTCGCAGGTGCATTGACCACTGCCGTGTTTATGGCGATCATTTTTACCACAGGGTTTAGTCATGAACCCAACGCGGTTGGTGTTAAGATCGGTCAGATCGGCGAAGCGCGGACCCTTGGGTATGCGGCCGCTGGTGCCTCTGGTTTCTTGACCGTGTTTATCCGCGCTGTGATGTGTAACTGGATGGTGTCCACAGGTGTGGTTGCGGCGATGATGTCCAGCACGGTGTCTGGCAAAATCATGGCGATGTGGATGCCGATCTTGGTGTTCTTCTACCTCGGCTTTGAACACTCCATCGTGAACATGTTCTTGTTCCCATCAGGCATCATGCTCGGCGGCGAATTCACTTGGGGCGACTACTTGTTGTACAATGAATTTCCTGTGATCATCGGGAACCTTGTTGGCGGTCTGACATTCGTGGGCGGCATGATCTATGCCACACACTTTAAAACATCGCCAAAGCGCTCTATCGGCACGCCGGCTGAGTAAATAGATAGAAACCCAGCTCAATTGGGCTGGGTTCACTTCTTGAAAGCTGGTTCTTGTGCTTGATAAACAGTCCACTGCCTCTTCCCTTTCAGTCAGCATTGGTCAGGCGTCATGCGCCGGACAAAAGGCACGGAACCAAGACTTTCACGGCGCGCTCGTCCCAGGCGAGCGCGCATTGTCGTTCAAGGGCATCACACTGGCCCTTGCTGACGGTATATCGACATCTGAGGTGTCGGGGGCCGCATCTGAGACAATCGTCAAAAGTCTTTTGACGGACTATTATAGCACACCTGATGTTTGGACTGTTAAAACCTCAGCATCACGCGTGATATCCGCAGCCAATTCTTGGTTGCACGCACAAAGCAGTTTCGCAGGGCTTTCCGATGTTGACCAAGGTCATGTTTGTACGCTCGCCGCGATGGTGCTGAAAGCCAGAACCGCGCATCTGTTTCATGTCGGAGATAGCCGTATTTGGCGACTATCGGGTCTAAGCTTGGAACCCTTGACCACTGATCATCATGTGTCTTTAGGGGCTGGTGAAATTGTTTTATCGCGCGCCATCGGTGCATCGACCAACGTGGAAATCGACTATAGATCTGAACCTGTATCGGCTGGCGATATCTTTGTCTTGACGACGGATGGAGTGCACGAACATTGGACGCCGCGCACCGTTGCCAAGCGCATTGCCGACACCCAGACCTTAGACGGCGCGGCTCAAGCGATCTTGGATGATGCTTTGGATGCAGGTAGCACTGACAACCTGACAATACAGATTGTGCGGATTGAAACTGTTCCCAGTTCAGATGAGACAGAGTTCGATGAAATGGCTCGAACCTTGCCTATTCCGAAGTTGCCCCGTGAAGGCAGTATGCTGGATGGGTACCAAATTATACGTGAACTGCACGCCAATCATCGGTCTCATATTTTCCTCGCCAAGACACCTGATGGGCAAAAAGTTGCCCTTAAAATTCCAGCGTCGGATCTGAAAGATGATGTTGACGGTTTACGGCGTTTTTTGATGGAAGACTGGATCGCGCGCCGTATTGATAACGCGCATGTTTTGGGGGCCCCTGATGCGATTGGACTGCGTTCGAGCCTATATGTGGTCACGGATTTCATCGAGGGGCAGACCTTGCGACAGTGGATGCAAGACAACTCCAAACCAAGTTTCGAGCAAGTGCGCGACATTCTAGAACAGGTGATCCGTGGATTGAGAGCGTTCCATCGGCGCGAAATGTTGCACCAAGATTTGCGACCTGAAAACATTATGATCGACACCGATGGCGTGGTGAAAATTATCGATTTTGGCGGGACATATGTTGCGGGCGTTCAAGAGGCAGTGCCTTTGCGCGAAGAAGACGGCATTCTTGGCACGTTGCAATACTCAGCGCCCGAATATTTTTCAGGAGAACAGGTCAGTTGGCGCTCGGATCTATTTTCACTGGGTGTGATTGCCTACGAGATGCTGACGGGGGTTTTGCCATACGGCACGCAAGTGGGGAAGGTGCGCAGCCCACGTGATCGCATGCGATTGCGGTATCGCAATGCGCGCGATGATGCCCACCCAATGCCTGCTTGGTTGGATGATGCATTGGCCAAGGCAGTGCATCATGATCCTGCGCAGCGTCATGATGCGTTGTCAGAATTTTCTGCCAATCTGCGGTCCCCATCTTTGCGATATGCGTCCCGTCGCCATGTTCCTTTGGCCGAGCGCAATCCGGAACGCTTTTGGAAAACATTGTCTGGGGGCTTGGCGCTTTTGTGTCTTGTTCTCGCCACGCTGGCCTTTCAGTAGGTCCAGCCAAAAAGGAGCATCTCATGCTTATGAAAGAAGACGTCACAGTCCAAATTATTGAAGCCAAAAAGAAAGCGGGCCTCACGTGGGACGGCATTGCCAAATCCATAGATATGAGCCCTGTTTTCACACATTCGGCTTGTATGGGCATGAACGCATTTCCAACCGACAAGGCACAGGCGCTGGCGAGTTTGCTTGGCCTGTCTGACGACGCCGTGTCTGTTTTGGTAGAAAGCCCAACTAAAGTGTGGGAACAAGCCATTCCGACTGATCCTTGCATTTATCGGTTTTACGAAATCGTCGGCGTGTATGGTCCTACGCTTAAAGCGCTGATCCACGAAGAATTTGGCGACGGCATTATGTCCGCGATTGATTTCGAGATGTCTGTGAAGCGTGTCGAAAACCCTAAAGGCGATCGTGTAAAAATTGAGATGTCTGGCAAATATCTACAATACAACGCGTGGTAAAATGTCGATGGCCTCTGCTGACATCACGTAGATTTTGAAAAACTGCGTGACGCCTATGGTGTCATAAAACACTCGAAGCTACAGTCCTCGCAAATGCCCGTTCTGATGGGTGAAACATTAAATGGGACTGTCGCTTTGAAACCGATTGAACAATACGTCGATGAGATGACACTCGAAGAGCAAGTGTCTATTTTGTCTGGTGAAGATTTCTGGTCAGTCCCTGCGGTGACACGCCTTGGCATTGGCAAGGCTCGTGTTACCGATGGCCCCAATGGGGCGCGTGGCGGTGGTACTTTGATTGGTGGCGTGACGGCTGCGGCCTTTCCCGTTGGCATCGCAATCGGGGCAACATGGGACCCTAAACTTGCTGAAGACATTGGAGCCGCCATTGCAGATGAGGTGAAATCAAAAGGGGCGCATTGCGCGTTGGCGCCCACGGTCAACATCCACAGGTCTGTCACCAATGGGCGTAATTTTGAATGCTATTCAGAAGACCCAGAACTGACAGCGGATTTGGCTGTCGGTTACATCAACGGTCTTCAAGGCAAAGGCATCGCGGCGACGATCAAGCATTTTGCAGGCAATGAATCGGAAATAGAACGCACGACTATCGACTCTGTTGTCGAGGAAAGATCGCTGCGCGAAGTCTATTTGCGCCCTTTTGAGGATGCCGTCAAAAAGGCGAACACTTGGGGGATCATGTCATCTTACAACAAGCTGAACGGTGCCTATACTGCTGAAAATACATGGTTGCTGAATGACGTTTTGCGCGGTGATTGGAAATACGATGGCATCGTGATGTCAGATTGGTTTGGGTCACGTTCAACGGCTCCAACCATCAACGCCGGACTTGATTTGGAAATGCCCGGACCCACCCGTGACCGAGGTGACAAGCTGATCGCAGCCGTTGAGGCAAGCGAAGTGTCACGGGACACAGTGCGCACGCGTGCCTTGAATATGTTGCGATGGATGGAGCGCACTGGGTCTTTGCATGACCATAAAGACTGGGTCGAGATCGCCGATAATAGACCCAAACACCGCGCTTTGATCCGCAAAGCGGGTGCCGACGCAACGGTATTGTTGAAAAACGATGATGCGATTTTGCCGTTAAATACACCCAAAGGAAAAATCGCTGTTATTGGACCCAACGCGCAAACGGCGCAAATTATGGGTGGAGGATCTGCGCAGCTAAATCCTCATTACAGTGTGTCGCCATTTGAGGCATTGGCCGTGCGCCTTGGAGCTGAAAATCTGCTGTTCGCACAAGGGTGTTCCAACCATCGCTGGGAGCCTCTTTTGAAAGGGGATTTCACGGCAGAATACTTTGCCAATACCAATCTGTCGGGCACTGCTGTCCATTCAGAAAAAATGGACAGCGTGCAATCTTTTTGGATTCCACCCATTGCGGATGGCAAGGCGTCCCCTTCGGATTTCTCTGTACGTATTTCGGGCACTTACACGCCAGAGACCGCGGGGATTCATCTCGTTGGATTGCATTCTGCGGGCTATTCCAAGATTTACGTAGATGGCAAACTCGCAGTGGATGCATGGTCGAATTGGACCAAAGGCGGCACCTTTTTTGAAGAAGGCTGTGACGAGATTGTGGGCGAAGTGCAGCTGCAAGCAGGGCGTGCGCATGAAATCACTGTCGAATTTTCGGTGCGGCCAAGTGACAATTTGATCTTGTCAGGGTTGCGTGCAGGCATTTCGCGTCCCTTGACGGATGATGATATTCAAAAGGCGGCGCAGGCCGCTGCCGATGCTGAAACGGCTATTGTATGTGTTGGTCGATCTGGTGAATGGGACACCGAAGGCTCTGATCTGACATCCATTGCTTTGCCGGGACGCCAAGATGATTTGATTTCTGCCGTTTTGGCGGCCAACCCCCGTACTGTGATTGTGTTGCAAACGGGCGGGCCGGTTGAAATGCCTTGGCTGGACAGGGCATCCACCGTTTTACAAGCTTGGTATCCAGGGCAAGAAGCAGGCAATTCGATTGCCGATGTGCTGTTCGGGGATGCAGATCCGGGCGGGCGTTTGCCACAAACCTTTCCGAAACGCTGGCAAGACAATCCGACATGGACGCAAGATCTGTCGATCTACCCGGGCTTGGACGGCCAAGTACGCTACGAAGAGGGCGTGTTTATCGGATATCGCCATTACGAAAAGCACGGCATTACACCAATGTTCCCGTTTGGGTTTGGCTTGTCATATGCGGCGTTTGAACTGTCCGATGTGTGTGCGCAGGCAACTGACGATGGGGTGCAGGTTTCGGCAACTTTAACCAACATAAGCCAACGTGCGGGGTCCACAGTTGTGCAGGTCTACGTTGGTGAGGATCGTCCTGAAGTTGCGCGCCCCATGCGTGAGTTGAAAGGTTTTCAAAAAATTGTATTGGATGCCAAAGCAAGTGCCAAAGTGAATATCGATTTGGACACTCGAGATTTCGCGTATTTTGATGTGCCATCCCAGTGTTGGCGTGTCAAAGAAGGGCTGTTTTCGCTATATTTGGGTCTAAGTTCTGTTGATATTCGCGGCTCGGTGCAGATTGCACGGCCCGCTGCCACAATCGAAGTTTGACGAGGTGGCTGACCCTAAACTGCAATACTCCGGTAGCGCGCCCAAAAGGTTTGTCTTTTTGGGCGCATCGGGACGCATTGGACGATTGTTACGGGCGATTTGGTCTGAAGAGGCCACGACCAATCTATGTATTGATTGGCAATTTAGATGCCCGCAGCCCGCCAGTGCAGATACGCTCATTTGGTCAAATTTGGCCGAGTTAGACCCTCTTTTGGACCATGCTTCTTTGGTTGGTGGATTGGATGGGCTTTTCGTTTTCTTGGGCGCATCCCAAACAGGAGACAAAACCAATACAGCGCAGATGGCGGTCAACGTTTCGCTGGTTGATCTTGCGATCAAAGCCGCCGCCGTCGCCAAAATACCACGTGTTATTGTCGCGTCATCCTCGGCTGTTTATGGGGGAGGGCATGGGGTGCCATTTCATGAAAATAGCGTGTTGCGCCCAGTTAATGCTTACGGAGAGGCAAAGCGAGATATGGAAACTCTGTGCCATGCGCAGGCAGCGGCGTATGGTATAGATGTGTGCATGTTGCGAATTGGCAATGTGGCAGGTGCGGATGCGTTGCTTGGGGGGGCGGCAGAGTGGCGATCAGGGGATGAGCCGAAACAATTGGATGTTTACCCTGATGGTGATGGGCCGCGTAGATCTTATATTGGGCCGGCCAGTTTGGCTCGGGTGCTTGAACAGCTTGCGCTTGCCCCCAAGCCGTTGGCGCAGGCAATCAATGTTGCAGCTCTTCAGGGTGTGTCGATGAATGCGCTGCTGGATGCCGCGGGTATTGCATGGCAACCGCGCCCCGTGCCGGCATCCTCTTTGCAAGATATTGTGCTTGATTGCTCACGTGTTAAAGCGTTGTCGGCGATTGAGGCGTCAGACGGGACCGCTGAGGTGATCGTGGCGCAGTGGCGCCGTGCTTTGGAGGCTTTATGACCGTTTGGAAAAGGTTATTTGATTTCATTTTGGCGCTCATACTGATTGCGCTACTTTGGGGCGTTCTTGTCATGTTAGCCCTTTTTATTTTGGTTAAAGAAGGCCGACCTGTCTTTTATGTATCGGAACGCATGAAGACCCCAACTCAAGGGTTTCGCTTGATCAAGTTTCGCACAATGAAAGTGGTGCACGGCGACAGCGGTGTGTCTGGGGGCGATAAAAACGATCGCGTCACATCTTTTGGTCGCTTTTTGCGCAAAGCACGCTTGGATGAGTTGCCACAACTTTGGAATGTGCTGCGTGGTGACATTTCCTTTGTTGGTCCGCGCCCGCCATTGCGCGAATATGTTGAACGGTTCCCTGAGGTGTACGATCAGGTTTTGAAATCGCGCCCAGGCGTAACGGGGTTGGCGTCTGTTCGATATCATGCACATGAAGAGCTGTTGTTGGAGCGTTGCACAACTGGGGTCGAGACCGATCATGTGTACGCAAGAGCCTGTATCCCACGGAAAGCGCGATTGGACTTGATTTATCAAGAGCATAGGTCGATCTGCTTTGATCTTCGTCTCATGTTGGAAACGGTTTGGCCTAGATTGCGTAAGCTCTAGTTGGAACCTCTTGGGCTTTGGTCTCGTGTGGCGAAAAAGCGCTCCGCTGATTATAAAATGCGCGTAAAACTTGCGTTTGAGTGCATTTTGCGGAACATATGTTAGGTATTTACGCATATTTTTGTGTAACAAGTTGAAAGATGCGTGAGAGTTTATGCTAATACAGGGCCTAACAACGTTACCACGAGATATAGTACGCCGCATTTTGGTCGTCTCGGATACGCTTTTGATCCTTGTTGCCGTGCTGTTGGCTTTTGGGCTTCAAGGTGAGCTTTCTACACTCCTTACGCCATCATTTGCGATTATGTTTTTGCCTGCAATGACCCTTTTGGGGGTGGCTTTGGTGATGTCTTTGCGACTTCACCGCATCAAGCTTGTTATGTTCAATTCAAAAGACGTATCAAAAATTGCATTAGCGGCATTTTGTTTAAGCTTACTTTTCGTTGTTAGCTTGGTTTGGCTTGGGGTTCCCGAGGTATTGGCAAAGTCATTGATTTTTGGTGGAGCGTTTTTTTGCGGAAGCGTTTGTGTGCGTGCCGGAGCGATTGCAGCATTGTCCTATTTACGAGATAGAGCCTCAGTCCGCCAACCTGTTGCGATTTTTGGGGCCGGCGGTTCCGGCATTCAACTGGCTTCTGCTTTGCGGCAGTCACAGGTTATGCGCCCTGTCTTTTTCTTTGATGACAATCTGCATCTGCAAGGCATGGCGGTCGGTGGTATTCCCGTTTTTGATACAAAACGTATGAAAGCCAATTTGGCGTATCATAAGGTTGAAACAGTTTTAATTGCGCTGCCCGAAAGTGCACGAGAACGCCGCACTGCGATCATCGAACAGCTCGAACGGATCGGTGTCAAAGTGCGAGTTCTGCCACCATTCGTGGATATGTTGGTGGGGCGTGGGAATGAAACCCTGTTTCGAACCGTTGGCCCTGATGAAATCTTAGGGCGCGATGCTGTTGACTTGGAAACCCCTGAAATTGCTAAGACCTATGCTGGCCGTGTTGTAATGGTGACTGGTGCTGGGGGATCCATTGGGTCTGAATTGTGTCGTCAAATTCTCAATTGCCGTCCTGCTAAGATCGTATTGTTTGATCAAAGTGAATTCAATTTGTACCAAATTGATTTCGAACTGCGAGAGTTGGCAGGGCAGCGTAAGGTGGCAATCTCTACCTGTTTAGGGTCTGTTACGGACCCTGTACGCGTGCGGCATGTTTTAGCGGAAGAAAACGTTGAAATTGTTTTCCACGCTGCTGCCTATAAGCATGTTCCCATTGTTGAAGAGAACGAATTGGAGGGGGCCAAGAATAATGTCATGGGCACTAAAATTGTAGCTGAGGCGGCCGCTGAGGCTAAGATTGAGCGGTTCATTTTTGTTTCAACAGATAAAGCTGTGCGTCCCACGAATATTATGGGCGCGACGAAGCGTATGGCCGAATTGGTTGTGCAAGACCTTCAAACGCGTGCCCCAGATACAAAGTTTTCAATGGTACGATTTGGAAATGTTTTGGGGTCTTCGGGGTCGGTCTTGCCTTTGTTTCAAACCCAGATCGAAGCCGGCGGTCCAGTGACAGTGACACACCAAGAAGTATCGCGGTTTTTCATGACAATATCTGAAGCCGCCCGCTTGGTTTTGTTGGCGGGTGCCTATGCAGAGGGTGGTGATGTGTTTGTGCTTGATATGGGGAAACCGCAAAGAATCATGGATATCGCACGCCGTATGATCGAACTTTCTGGGCGTGTTGTTAAGGAAGGTGAGTCGGAAATAGGCGACATTGAAATTGTTGTTACCGGATTGCGCCCTGGTGAAAAACTATACGAAGAACTGCTCTTGGACCACGGTAACCTGTGCGCAACGCCCCATCCAAAAATCATGCGGGCAGAAGAAGCGATGCTTGGACCATTAGAGGTTTCTGGCATGTTGCGTGAACTCAACGTGGCCGTAAAAACAGCCAACGCTGCGCACATGCGTAAAGTTGTTCGTGAACGCGTTGATGGGTACCATGAGCCGCAAAGCACTGAACAAACCGAATATCAAGAGGGTACGACTTAAGGGAGGGCGACCTAGACGTTGAGATCTCGATGTGTGTCGCATTTTATGCGGCAAATGAGGCAGTATATTTGTCTTCGATATAGGTGTTTGCAATGTCGTAGAGTGTGATTGCCATGGATATATTGCTGCTCAAAAGTCACGCCCGCAAATTGATTCATGGCTAAGTCCCGCCTGTTGGTCCGCTGCTGTACATTCGAGTGGGCCTGCAGTGAAATTTTGATATGGTGTCTTAAAATCGGAAAACGGGTGAGACAGTGTCCTTGAAGCTTAAAAAAAATTCGATCAGCCTTGGCTTGGCTTCGGTGTGCTTTGCATCTGCGGGTGCTGCGCAAGATTTATCGACCACACGTCTGAACGTGTTGGGCCGTCAAGGTGTCATCGAGATGCCTTCTGCGGAAGTCGCGCCTGATGGGCAGCTTGGATTAAGTTATGCGAAATTCGGTAATGTCAGCCGAACCACGTTGACCTTTCAGATCGCCCCACGTTTATCGGGTAGCTTCCGGTATTCTGGGATCGAGGATTTTAGCGATTCATTCGACACCTATTGGGATCGGTCTTTTGATGTCAGCTATTTGCTCTTGAATGAAGGTCAATACCGTCCTGCTGTCTCTGTTGGTCTGCAAGATTTTATGGGCACAGGGTTGCTGAGTGGTGAATATATCGTTGCGACCAAATCTGTTGGCGACAAGCTTCGGGTGACCGGTGGTTTAGGCTGGGGGCGTTTGGGAAGTTATAAACCCCTTGGGGTCTCGGTTGGAGACCGGGATACGTCATTCGTTGAAACCGGTGGTTCCCCGAACTTTGATCAATGGTTCCGTGGTGATGCTGCTGTGTTTGGTGGCCTGAGTTATCAAATCAGTGACAAGATGACCGTGCTCGCGGAGTATTCATCAGATGCTTATACCACTGAAGTCGCGCGTGATGTGTTTAATCATCAATCGCCTTTCAATGTCGCGTTGGATTACAAGCTTGGCAAGAATACCTCGGTTACAGCATTTGTGCTGCACGGAGACGCGGTGGGGTTACAATTCTCGACGGGCTTAAACCCAAAATCACCAAAAATATCAGGCGGTTTTGAAACCGCACCGCTGCCATTACGTCCGCGCCCAAGTCGCTCTGCTGACCCCGTGGGGTGGTCTGGAGAATGGGTTGCCGAAGTTGGCGATGCCAGTGGTATTCGTGCCGCCTTGACCAAAGCCATGGCAGACGAGGGCTTGTCACTTGAGGCCATGTCTTTGACGACAACGCGTGCCGAAGTTCAATTTCGCAACGAACGTTATGGCGCGCATGCGCAAGCTTTGGGGCGTTTGGCGCGGATCATGACGCGCGCTTTTCCCGCATCTGTTGAGACATTTGTTTTGACCGAAACGCTTGATGGCGTGCCTGTTCATTCAACCGTTTTACCGCGCTCAAAGTTGGAAGCTTATGAATTTTCACCTGCGCGCAAAATTTTAGAGGCGGCCACATTCGCGGATCCTCTCACGCTTGCAAGTGACCCTTTGGTCGCAAACGAAGGCGCGTTTCCAAGCACCCTTTGGTCGGTTGCGCCCTATGTGGCTGTTTCTGTTTTTGACCCGCACAGTCCTGTGCGTCTCGATTACGGTATTCGTGGCCAAATCAACTATGAAATAGCGCCAAGTTTGTCACTGGATGCGGCTGCATCGGTGCGTGTTTCGGGCAATATTTCTGATGAAGAAGATGATACAAACGATTCTAACATACCGCATGTGCGGACCAGTTCACGTGAATATGACAACCGACTGCAACTCGAAAAATTGACGGCCAATTGGTATAGCCGTCCAGCTGAAAACCTCTTTGGTCGCGTCACTGTCGGGTATCTTGAAACTATGTACGGTGGCGTTTCGGGTGAGGTGCTTTGGAAAAAGCCAAACAGTCCCTTCGCCTTGGGGGCTGAGCTGAATTACGCTGTTCAACGCGACTTTGATGATGCTTTTGCCTTTCAGGATTACGATATCATGACGGGTCATGTGTCGGCCTATTACGCTTTTGACGGGGGGTTCCACGGGAAAGTCGATGTGGGTCGATATCTTGCTGGCGATTGGGGGGCGACGTTGTCTGTGGATCGCGAGTTCAACAACGGCTGGCGCGTTGGTGCCTATGCAACGCTTACCGATGTTCCGTTTGAAGACTTTGGTGAGGGGTCTTTTGACAAAGGCATCCGTATAACGGTGCCCTCTGCATGGTTTGCAGGCACGCCAACCACAGAAACAAATGATTTTGTTATCCAGTCTTTGACGCGTGATGGCGGGGCTAAATTGAATGTTGGCGGACGTTTGTATGATCGCGTTCGCGGGATGCAGGGGGCTGATGTTGAGGCGCGCTGGGGCAAGTTTTGGAGATGAACATGTCATATAAACGTACTGCACAACTCGTGGCCGCCTGCGTTGTCTGCCTGTCCCTTTCCGCCTGTGGCAATGACGTGCAGGCCCGCCGTGGGGCCGACACGATCAAAGAATTGGCTGTGTTGGCCAAGGATCGTTTGTCGGGCAAAAAGGCCGAGCCAGCCAATGCCGCAGATCCGGTGGCGATGATTGACTATGCTTTGCGAGTGGTTCCTGATGCTCCGCTGCAGTTTGTGTTGATGGAAAAAGGTGGCGGATATGCCGTGTCGACTGTTCAGGGCGTGAACGGTCAAAATGTAACGTGGATTTCACCTGATAAAAAATCAATTACATTGGCGTCTGGTATGTTGACGGCCACGCGTGGCTTTGGTGGCGATCTGATGTCTGTTGAAAACGGAGGCGCTGCGCGGCTTGTGTCGGCGCGCAAATCAGGACAGGTCCAAAAAACATACCGGTTTTTGAATGGATTGGATGAAACCGGACGGTTTATCGTCAATTGCAGCATTGTGTCTGGAGGCGTTGATCATGTCTCGTCAGGCGAAATTTCAGTGTCCACCCGCGTTATGACGGAACGCTGTAAATCGGACGGTGGGTCTGAGTTCACGAACACATATTGGATCGACGGCAATGGTCGTATGGTTCAATCTGTGCAGTGGGCCAGTCCAAGTGTCGGGAAAATTGTTTTTCGACGCTTGAGGTTCTGACCCAATAGTCTGCACCTCGATATAATATGACAGTAACGGGTCCGTATTTTACGGGCCCTTTATTTTGACCAGATGTGTGATCAGAACAAAAAAACGGCGACCCAATAGGCCGCCGTTTTTTAATTTCTAAAGCGTATGCTTGAACTTACTTAGAGTTCAAAGCTACTGCTACTGCTGCTGCACCGAGCAAGAGCAATGCAGCGTTGCCGCCGAGAGAGCCCATAGAAGAAGAAGTTTCTTCAACTACAACAGGTGCTACTTCGATAACTGGATCGGAGTACGCGCCAGCCAAAGAAGCGGACGCAGAAGCTGCAACGATAGTTGCTGCAAGGATAACTTTTTTCATAACCAAATCTCCATCAAGAGGTATTCACTCGACTACGCAGTCAAGCTCCACAAAGATGTGGCATATTATTTTGAACATATAAACCCTAAACTGACCCCAACTATAGGGTGAGAGGGGTTAGTAGTGGCACAGATAGCACATTTTTGGCGATTTGCCGCTGCTATTTGGCAGAGTTGATGTTAAGTGTTCAAAATTCCCCCCCTAAATGCGGCAACTCAAATCAAAAACCGTCATAGTTGAGCGCAGAGATTCTGTGTGGACAGGGCGCTTGGTTTCGGGCAGCACGGCGTGAAGCATAAAGGATTTCACAATGGTCAAAGGTTTTGTCTGGCTCATCGTTGCCTATAGTCTCAGTCAGTTCTATCGGGCATGCCTTGCCGTTTTCGCCCCGGTTCTCAAAGCTGAAATAGGGTTGGAAGCGGATCAGGTTTCGACAGCTTTGGGTATTTGGTTTCTCATATTTGCTGCGATGCAAATTCCCGTGGGCTGGCTTTTGGATCACCGATCCCCACGCAAGACGGCGGCAATCCTATTGGCCCTCGGCGGTGGCGGCGGCGCTGTGATCTTTGCAATGGCGCAGGGTCCTTGGGGGGTCTACGCCGCGATGGCGTTGATCGGGATCGGGTGCTCGCCGGTGCTTATGACGTCTTTTTATATTTTTGCCCGCAGCGCCCCATCCAATAGATTTGGCACCTTGGCAGGGCTCGTCGTTGGGTTGGGGTCATTGGGCAACCTTGCGGCGTCTGCGCCTTTGTCTTGGTCTATGTCTTTGATTGGCTGGCGTGTCGCGTGTTGGGGCTTGGCTGGGGTCACAGTTCTTGTGGCCTTCGCCGTTTATAAATTCGTGCAAGACCCGCCACCGGTGGATCATTCTGATAAGACCCGCCGTGGTGGCCTGCGTGAGCTTTTCAAAATTTGGCCATTGTATCCCATTTTGGCTATGGCCGCTGTTGCCTATGCGCCGCCAGCTGGGCTGCGTGGCAGTTGGGCAGGGGGCTATTTGTCTGATGTGTACGGCCTTGATGCAGATGGCATTGGGCGCGTGACCTTTTTTATGGCTTTGTCGATGATTGCTGGCGCACTGGCGTTTGGTCCGATCGATCGCATTGTCCACAGCCGAAAACGTATCGTGTTGATCGGCACTTTGATCGCTTTGGGGTGTCTTGTCTGGCTTTGGATTGGCGCTGGGGCACAGAGCATTTTAGGTGTGTCTGTGTTGCTTGTCGGGATCGGCTTTTTTGGCTCTGCTTACGGTCAAATTATGAACCACGGACGTACGCTTTTGCCTGAGCATCTCACGGGGCGTGGTGTGACGTTGATCAACTTGTTTTCCATTGGCGGTGTGGGCGTGTTTCAAATGGTGACGGCGCGTGTGTATAACGCGAAAATCGCAGGCGGCGCTCAAGTGCTTCAAGGGTATTCGGCTGTCTTTGCCGGGTTCACAATCGCGTTGGCTTTGGGGTGTTTGATTTATCTTCTAAGCACGGAAAAGGACGCTTAACTTATGACCAAAAAGCTCGATACCATTCGTGTTATTGCTCCAAACCTGAAGCGGCGTCTGTCTGGTGTGACCACGACTGTTTTACGTTTGATCCCTGTTCAAGCGCGCAGCATCGATATTCGTGCAACAGGGCCAGGGTTGCCACACGATATTCCGCATATCCCGCTGTGGCGCGTCGCGTTTTTGTCTAGAGATCAATGGCGTGTGTGGCATGCGCGGCGCAACAATGAGATGATACTTGGGTTAATTTTTCGCAAGGTTTTGCGTTGCAAGTTCAAGCTGTTGTTTACATCGGCCGCGCAAAGGCACCACAAGCCATTTACCAAACGATTGATCGCCAATATGGACGCACTTGTCGCAACATCGCCGCAGGCCGCACATTTTTTAGACGCGCCTGCAAAGGTGGTGATGCATGGTATCGATACCGAGATTTTTCACCCAGCAACCGACCGGGCGGCAATTCGTAAAGACATGGGGTTGCCCAGTGGGTTTTTGATTGGATGCTTCGGGCGGATCAGGCCGCAAAAGGGACAGGATTTGTTGGTGCAAGCAGCCCTTGAGCTTTTGCCGTCACGACCTGATGTGCACATCGTTTTCACAGGGCGTGCGACCAAAAAATTTGAACCGTTTCAAGCCGAACTTGAGGCGAAAATCGCCAAAGCTGGTCTGGCTGATCGTGTCAGGTTTTTGGGCGAAATTCCTTGGGGTGATGTGGTGCGTTTGTATCAAACCTTGGATGTGTTTACGACGCCTGCGCGTTGGGAGGGCTTTGGCCTGACCCCGATTGAGGCGATGGCGTGCGGCACACCTGTCGTGGCGTGTCATGAGGTCGGTGCATTTGATGCGCAGATCCAAGAGGGTGTGACAGGGCATTTGATTGAAAAAGACAGCGCCGCTGCGCTGACTGGTGCGTTGCAAAGTATGATGGATGATCGTGTGGGCACGCAGAATATGCGCACAGCAGCGCGGGTGCATGTTGAAGAGCATTTTTCGATTGAACGCGAGTCTCGCGCCTTGATCGATGTTTACAACAAGTTGCTGTCATGAGTGGTCTCGCCAAACTTCGCTTTCGCATCGCGACTTGGTGCAATGATGACACCATATTGGGGCGTGATGCCTCATCTACTGACGCCTTGACGCAAGAGTTGGCGGGCAAGCGTATCGCAATCGTCGGAAATGCACGCGCTTTGGCAAACAGCGATCAGGGGGCTCAGATCGATGGGTGCGATTTGGTGATCCGTATCAATCGCGCGCCGATGCCCAGTGAAAAGAGCCATGGTCAGCGCACGGATTGGTTGGCACTGGCCACGTCTTTGGCGCAAACGCAGTTTGAGTGCCTTGGGGCCAAGCGCCTCATTTGGATGTCGCACAAACGAAAGCGGTTGAAACACTGGATGGCGCAGACCCCTGGGTTCGCGCTGTTTGGGCAGTCTCACTATAATGACCTGAAAACTAGATTGGGGGCGCAGCCCACGACCGGCGCGATGTTGATCGATTTCGCGGCGCACTCGCAAGCCGCAGAAATCCACCTGTTTGGCTTTGATTTCTTTTCAAGTCTGTCTTTGTCAGGGCGGCGTGATACCCAAAATGTACCACATGATTTCACATCAGAGCGCGCGTTTGTGCAGGCGTTGATCAAATCGGACCCTCGGATCACACTTCACCCTATGGAATAAGGGGCATCACGGATTCTACCTTTACAAATCCGCACAAATTGCTATCTCCCAGTGCTGTCATTGGACATAAGGAGTGCCCCTCATGGGTTATAAAATCGTCGTCGTCGGCGCCACAGGCAATGTGGGTCGCGAAATGCTGAACATTCTGGATGAACGCCAGTTCCCTGTGGATGAGATTGCGGTGCTTGCATCACGCAAATCTCTCGGCACCGAAGTTTCCTTCGGCGATAAAACCCTTAAAACCCAAGACTTGGCGACGTTTGATTTCGCAGGTTGGGACATGGCGTTGTTTGCTGTGGGCTCAGACGCAACCAAAGAATATGCACCGAAAGCTGCAAAAGCGGGCTGTGTCGTGATCGATAATTCGTCTTTGTACCGCTACGACCCTGAAATTCCGTTGATTGTGCCTGAGGTGAACCCAGACGCGATCATGATGTATTCCAACAAAAACATCATCGCCAACCCGAACTGTTCAACCGCTCAAATGGTTGTCGCGTTGAAACCGATCCATGATCGCGCAAAAATCAAACGCGTTGTTGTGTCCACATACCAATCTGTGTCTGGCTCAGGCAAAGACGCGATTGATGAGCTGTGGGATCAAACCAAGGGCATGTACGTTCCTGGTCAAGAAAAGCCCGCCAAAGTGTACCCAAAACAGATCGCGTTCAACGTGATCCCGCACATCGATGTGTTCTTGGATTCTGGTGACACTAAAGAAGAATGGAAGATGATCGTCGAGACGAAAAAGATCATCGACCCAAGCATTAAAGTCACCGCGACCTGTGTGCGTGTGCCCGTGTTCGTGGGTCACTCTGAGTCTATCAACATCGAGACTGAAGAGTTCTTGGACGAAGATGAGGCGCGCGATATCTTGCGCGAGTCTCCGGGTATTTTGGTGATCGATAAACGCGAAGATGGCGGCTATGTCACGCCTGTGGAATGTGTCGGTGATTATGCGACATTCATTTCACGCATTCGCCAAGACGTCACAGTTGAGAACGGTCTGAACATGTGGTGTGTGTCTGACAACTTGCGCAAAGGGGCTGCTTTGAATGCGGTTCAGATCGCTGAGTTGCTTGGTCGCCGTGTGCTGAAAAAAGGCTAATCGCGCCCAGCGTGATAACGAACCTCTTCACAAAAGGGCGCTTACGAGCGCCCTTTTTTCGTGTCGATTCGACCTTACTTCCTGTGATGGTATCTAATTTTTAGACATCTTCTTCAAAATGACGAAAGGTCAAATCGCTTTGAGACAAGTCTAACAGTCTCTAAGTTGCTATGTAATTTTCAGATATCTCTTTGAAAGGTAACATTAAAAATCCACTTATGATGATGTGCGAGGCGTTAACCTAAAACTTTATTCATCCGCGCGGCGAAAATAAGGCAGTGATATGGTCTGTTAAGACTTGGGAATACTGTGAGAGGGCGAGGAATGTTTAGAGTGAAGTTGAATTTGTGGGCTGACAGCGTTCAGGGCAACGCAGAGGTACATGATGAAGCAGAGCGACATGGAGATTGGTTGGACGAACAAGAGCGCGTTGATGCGCGCCTGACACGCGAAGATTTGTGTAAGACATTTCAAGAAAAGTTTCCCGTGTGCCGCGAACCTGAAATCAAAAATATCGCATAAGCGTTTTTCAACCAACAGCTCGGCGATGAACCGCCTTTTTTCAATGCTAAAGTTTCCCACACCTTGTGATTGAAATGGCAACATAGAACAGTTCCTCCAACCCATCGGAGGAAAACATGACCCCCAAATTCATTACAACGATTTTCACCCTCACTACGGCAACGGCGCTTGTGCCCTGTGTGGCATTTGCCGATTTGATTGAGGCGCAAAGCACGGTGATAGCTGCAACGCTTTACCCAAATGGCGGGCATGTGACGCGTCATGCGACGGTATCGGTCCCCGCAGGTCAGCACCAAATCAGCTTCTTCGATATTCCTGTGACACATGAAAATGCTGTTGTGCAGGGATTGCAGACTCAATTGGGGCAAGCAAAGCTTGGGCCGGTGAGCATTGTGAATGAAGCGGCGAGCGAGCAAGATATTGCTCGATCCATTGATGCGAAAGACGCCTTAGGCAGGGTCCAAAGATTAGAGGCACAGCTTAGAGCGGAGCAACGTCAAGTCGCGGCGTTTGAATTGGAGGCCAGTGCCGCTGAGGATTCTCTGACATTTATCAATTCATTGGAAACCCCAGAGGACGCAACAGGTATCGAAATTGCCGCGCTGGCGTTGGCTATTCGAGAACAGTCTTTGCAGGCACGTTTGGCGATGCAAGAGGCCAAGGCTCGTGCGGTGGATGGGCGAGAGGCATTAGAGGGACTTCTCCAACACCTCGCTGATGCAAGGGCCGCTTTGCAAAAACTTGCGTCATCATCTGAGTATCGTGCGCATATAACACTTGAGGTCGACTTGGCTGAGGCCGCGGAGGTTGAGGTGACATTTATGTATGACACCGCCGCAGCGTATTGGCGGCCGACATATAAAGCGCGGGTCGATACGGTCGAAAACACCTTGGTTCTTGACCGCTCTATTGCCGCAGGACAAGCTACGGGTGAACCTTGGGTTGATGTTGATTTGAGTTTCTCGACAGAACAGCCGTCTCGACGCATTGCGCCCAGTGATGTTGCTGAGTATGTGCGAAGAGTCTTTGATCCATCTGTAAAAAGAGGCGAAGCTGGCGTAACATTTTCTGGCAGTGCAGATATTGGATATAATGACGCTCCGATGGTATCCTTTGAGTTGGCTGCACCTAAGAGCATGTCCATGGACGCAGAGGTCGCACAATCGCAATCCTACGGCCTGAGTCTGACTTTTAATTACGGCACAGCTGCAACACTGTTTTCGTCTGCAAAAGGGGCGACAGATTTTGCGCTCGGTTCTTTGCCTTTGGCCCCCGACCTCTTTGTGCGCGCGGTTCCGTTGTATGATGACACAGGGTTTCTGATCGCGAAGACCACGAATGAGAGCGGTGAGGCGCTGCTCCCTGGTGCAATGCAGCTGTTTCGTGATGGGGCTTTGATCGGCGACGCTGTCTTGGACATGCAAGCCAATGGGGCAGAGTTTGAAATGGCATTCGGGGCGATTGACGGGATCAAAGTGTCCCGCGTCACCTTAGATCGCAATGAAGGCGATCGTGGGTTTATCTCTAAGTCCAACGAGACCAGCAGCAGCGTACGTTTGGATGTCGAAAACCTGACAGCTCGGACGTGGCCGATTGAGATTTTAGACCGCGTGTCTGTGTCAGAGCAAGACGATCTGATGGTGGATTGGAGCGCCACACCGATGCCGTCTGAGCAAGGTGTGAATGATCGTCGCGGGGTGTTGCGTTGGCGCTTTGATTTGGCAACGGGCGAAGCTCAAAGCGTCACGGTTGACGAAAACCTGCGCTGGCCTGAGGAGAAAGTCCTGCGCTAAGGCGCAAAATATCCTGCGCATATCGGCAACAGTTTTCGGTGGTATTCTGTTTTGGAGTGCTGCCGATTCGCATTTTTTGGGGTGTGTCACCTGTGCGCCGCAGGGCTGCCACATTGCTGCCACTGGCCCGTCACGGCCCTGAACCAATGTTAACCAGTATTCGGGTGATGCACCAAATTTTAACTTTCGTAAATAGATCGTTTACGACTTTGTTTTTATTGAATTAATTAAATATTTCGAAAGTGGAATCCCTCGAAAATATGGGGATGCATCAAATTAGAACAAAGGATTAATACGCGTTTTTGGGTGTTTGTGGTCATTTGTATTCAAGGGCTCCGGGGGCTCGGAACACAGAGGATGGAAGCATGATCAATACAAATACAAACACCAATCAGGCCATCAATACCGCTCACGAATTCGGCGGCGCTATTGTCCTTAAATGGGATGCACATGCAGCCAAAACAGCATCGCGTCATGCCAACCACAATCTGACCGCAGAGGCCCGCAGCACAAATGTTGTTGCTCTTGGAGGTTACCATGACAATGGTGATTTTCGCCCCGACCTCGGCGCGCGCCTTGCACAGGCCGCATAAAGGATACTGGGCGGACAAACCATCAGGCGCTCAAGACAGACAACCAAAGGAAACCGACATGACCGATTTTATCACCAAAGCGCGCAAAAACCGCATCATCGCCTTGAACCTGAATACCAAAGGCTCAGTGATGTTCTTTCCAGAAGACGACAGCGATGTGTCGAGCGTTGCGCGCCGTTCGGTGACACATGTTTCAAAACCGATGTTCGTGCGTTCACAAGCGTTCAAAACATCGGCGATGATCGAGACGCCAAACTCAGACACGATTGCCAATGACACCACTGGCGGCGCACCGCACGATGTCTTGGTCTTGACCGAAGATCTTGCGATTTCTGAAGTGATGCGCCTTGCTGCGTAAGCTGGTTAAATCGGAACAAAGGTTTGTGTGATGGCGTCATACTGATGCAAGGACCCATCACCGATGTCGTTCCAAAGTCCATGCAATGTCAGGCTACCGTCTTCAACGGCGCTTTGCACAAAGGGAAAGCTCATCAGGTTTTCGAGCGATACAAGCACAGCTTCTTTTTCAAGGGCGCGCGTGCGGTCTGCTTCGGGCAATGATGAAATCCGGTCATAGCCAGGGCGCATGATGTCCATCCAGCGGCCAACAAAAGATGACTTTTCTTCCAACTCCGGCGCAAGGCCGGCACACATATCGTGACAGCCTTTGATCCCGCCGCAATTTGAGTGCCCCAAGACCACGACATGGGCCACTTTGAGCGCACTGACGGCATATTCAACAGCCGCAGATGTCCCGTGATGATCGCCGTCTTGCGTGAAGGGCGGCACCAAATTGGCGATATTTCTGTGAATAAAGAATTCGCCTTGATCGGCCCCAAAAATGGACGTCACATGAACCCGAGAATCGCAGCATGAAATAATCATAGCGCGCGGGCGTTGGCCCTCATCTGCCAAACGGCGATACCAAGCTTTGTTTTCTGTGTATGTCGTGGCCTTCCAGCCAAGATAACGCTGAACCATATAAGTCGGTAGGTTTTTAACATACTGCATCGTGGTGCGCTCTCCAGAAAGATGGACGTTAGGATTCGGTCAAATGTAGAGAGAGTTTGAATGGAATTCGAGGGAAAAACCGTTTTGACTAAACCTTTTCTTGAGGCTCTTCGGTCAATGTAGGGACATAGCGCGTGGGGGCGTGCACAATATTGGGGTGTAACGATGGTGGTGAAGAAACTACGACCTGAAGGGGTCGTGCATGTGAACAAAGAACGACTTGATCAACTCTACGCACAGTTGGGTGCTACAAGTGCTGATGGGGTCGTGTCACGTGCAATGGAAGAGCTGGCTGTACGGTTGGCCAAAGTAGAAAGCTGTTACAAAAAGGGGCAGTTGGAAGAGATGCAAAAAGCTGCGCGATCTATGATCGCCATATCGGAACAAATCGGTATGGAAACCTTTGCCAGTGTTGCGACTGACGTCAATAAACTTGCAACATTGGATGACGGAACGGCCCTAGCGGCCACTGTGGATCGGTTGATGCGCATAGGCGAAAATTCTCTGCTCGCAGTCTGGGACTTACAGGGCGCGTCCGTTTAGAGAAATGTAGCTTACGATGTTATTGGTCGCCCGTTGGCGATCCAGCTTGCAGGTGGCGTTGGATAGGCTAGGCTGAGTTGAAACACTCACAAGAGCTTGTCCAATGTCACTTTTTTTTGCTGAACCCACATCTGCATCCATTCCGTTGCACCTCGTTGCAAAACAAGACGCTGAGGCGTTTATATCTGCTCAATCTGACCAAGATGCGTCTTGGCTTAGGATCAATGGATTCACGGGGACCACTGGTTCTGTGTGCGTTGTCCCGTCATCTGATGGCATTGCCGCGGTCGTTGCAGGGCTCGGCACCGAGGCCGATCTAAAACGGACGCGATTCGCACTTGCGGATGTGCGTGGCAAATTGCCTGAGGCAACCTATCATCTGGTCACAACTCTGATTGGGATATCTCTTGATGAGCAGGTCTTGGGCTGGTTGTTGGCTGGATATGTCTTTGATAGGTATTCGAAAAAAATACCTCCGAAAGCTCAATTGATCGCACCGGATGGTGTCGATGCGTCACGATTGAACGTTATAGCGCAGGGCGAGTTTTTAACGCGAGACCTTATAAATACACCAGCTTCGGATATGGGGCCTGCTGAGTTGGAAGAGGCTGCGAACGCACTCGCTCAAAGATTTGGCGCGCAGATATCTACCATTCAAAACGATGCGCTTTTAGAACAAAACTTTCCGATGATTCATGCTGTTGGGCGGGCATCTCCACGTGCCCCGCGTTTGATCGATATGCATTGGGGCACATCTGGTCCTAAGCTGACGTTGGTTGGCAAGGGCGTGTGTTTTGACACTGGTGGTCTAAACTTAAAACCCGGCACCTCCATGGGGTTGATGAAAAAAGACATGGGGGGCGCCGCCACTGTGTTGGGGTTGGCTCATATGATTATGGCGCTTAATGTACCGGTGCAATTGCGGGTACTGATCCCTGCTGTTGAAAATTCAGTGTCTGGTGATGCCTTCCGCCCACAAGACATTTTGCAATCGCGCAAAGGTTTGACCGTCGAGATCAATAATACCGACGCAGAAGGCCGTCTTGTTCTCGCCGACGCTTTGGCACTGGCGGACGAAGACGCCCCTGACCTGATTGTGTCTATGGCCACTTTGACAGGCGCTGCACGGGTGGCTGTTGGCCCCGATTTGTCGCCGTTCTTCGCTACACAACCAAAGGATGCCACGGCTTTGGTCAAAGGCGCGGAAGCGTCGAGCGATCCTGTCTGGCAATTGCCGTATTGGGAACCCTACGAGAAAATGATCGAACCGGGTATTGCCGATCTCGACAATGCGCCGTCTGGCGGAATGGCGGGGTGCATTACGGCGGCGTTGTTCTTGCGCCGCTTTGTGACCAACACCCCACGCTATATGCATTTTGACGTCTATGGCTGGTGTCCATCTGCTTTGCCGGGACGTCCAAAAGGCGGCGTTGGAATGGGCGCGCGTGCGCTTTTGGCGGCTTTGCCGGACCTTTTTAACGATGACTGATCGGCGGCTCACGCCCGCAAACGCACGTGTGGCGTTGCGCGGATATGCGTTGTACGGGCAGACAGAAGTGCAGGCTGACATCACGTCTGTCTCTAAACCTGTTGCCGATTTGCGGGATGCGCCAAATGGGGCACGTGATCGCCAGTTGGTGATGGGGGAACAGTTTGATGTGTTTGAGAGGCATCAAGGTTGGGCCTTTGGACGTGCCGCGCGTGATGGCTATGTTGGTTATGTGGCGCAAGGCGATTTGGGATTTCCTTTTGCGCCAACCCATCTCATTTCGGCGCGCGCCAGCCATCTCTATCCGGCTGATGATTTCAAAACAGAGGCGCGTGAATGCTTGTCTTTTGGGTCACGCATTTGCGTGGTGAATGAACGGCGAAAGTTCGTGGAAACCGATACGGGGCGTTTTGTACCTAAAGCTCATATTCGGCTCATCGATCGCCCGTTTTCGGATCCTGTGACCGTGGCGCAACTTTTTTTTGGCACGCCGTATCTATGGGGGGGCAATTCTAGCTTTGGCATCGATTGTTCTGGTTTGGTGCAGGCGGGTTTCTTGGCTTGTGGCATTCCGTGTCCGGGTGATAGCGACCAACAGATGGCACTGGGGCAAGAAATGAGTGGCGCGTACGCGCGTGGTGATTTGCTGTTTTGGAAGGGGCATGTTGCGCTTTGCGTGGATGACGAAACCCTTATACATGCCAATGCACATCATATGGCGGTGGCCTATGAGCCAATCACAAAAGCGATTGCGCGGATCGAGGCCCAAGGTGATGGTCCACTCACGGGACATCGCCGTCTGTAATTGAATGCGTTAATCTACGGATCGGATCAGTTTGCGATCAAACACACGCAAAACTTTGCGCAAATCATGCCCACGTTTTAAAATTTTCCCATCCATTCCGATCACCGCGTACATGCCTTGGCGTCCGCGCAGCTTGGGGCGTTTTTCAATGCGGTACATAGGATGTTCGGCGGTGCGACGAAACACGGAAAAAATTGCGACGTCTTTCAAAAATGACATGCCGTAGTCACGCCATTCTCCTGCGGCAACCATTTGGCCATAAAGCCCCAGAATCGCACCGAGTTCATGTCGGTCGAAGGCAACTTTATCGTATGCGTTCTTGGGGGCGGGAAAAGGTGTTGGAGTCGTCATTGTTCAATGGTGTGCGTAAAAAGTCAGTAAATCAAGGGATTACCTGACGTTAGGGCACCTTCACCCAAGGGGCTGCCTAAGTGTTGCCGCAAAAAGAACCGCACCTTTCCTTGTTCGCTTCCTTTTTCGGCCTGCTTTTTCGGGCAAAACTAAACGTAGAGCGAGAACGCTTACCCCGGAGCCGCGGTTTAACAGCCCCCACCCAGTTCGCGACTTCGGGGATCTCGCTCTAAGTTATTGTAAAGCCGAGGCAGGCAATCCTGCTTCGGCTTTTCATTCTTTTGCATTTGTATTTTGCGATGCAGCCTGTGCTCCGTTTCATTTTATCTCTCAACAAAGCGTTCAGTGTGTTTGATTTGCATATCTGGCACATTTGTGAATTTTGTTTCACATCAATTGCGGTAAGATTCACAGTATGCGGATAAAGGGATGGCCAGCGTACCTTTGCCAATGCATCTCGTTCCAATGTTCACAGGAGATCCACGATGAAAAAATTACTCACGGCATCTACCATTTTGGTCGGCTTATCCTTTGCCGCCGTTGCCCACTCAGGCGTTGAAAATCAAACGGTTGCGGCGCGTATGGAAAGTATGAAAGCCATTGGCGGAGCCATGAAAACACTCGGCAATATGGCTAAGGGTGCCGTTGAATTCGATGCGGCCACCGCGCAGGCCGCGGTTAATGAGATCGCTGTTCAATCTGGCAAGCTTCCTGAATTGTTTGCAGTTCAAGAAACGGATCCGATGAGCGAAGCCAAGCCTGAAATTTGGACCAATTGGGATGATTTTACCTCGAAAGCCAATGCTTTGAATGCTGCAGCGCAAGCCACCATAATCACTGATGCGGCTTCAATAGGGGGTGCAATGGGGGCAGTTGGTGGTTCGTGTAAAGGGTGCCATACAGACTATCGGATGTAGGCGGTTCTATTCTTGTTATGCCAAAATGATCCGCCGGTTTGTGCCCTATACGATAATGGTGTGTACCGGGCGGGGATCTCGTCGTGCATTTGGTGCGAAGAGAAAAATCTGGGGTGTTTGCCGGATGTCGGCGACAGTCTCGACCCTTATCTTGACACCCCGTAGCGGGCTAAAAACATAGCAACGGCTGAATCGACGATTTTGTCACGCTCAACTTGGTCGTAGGTGCGCGTGACAAGAAGCGAGCTGGTTGACCCAATGCGGACTTTGCATAGGTCTGAAAACTGCTCTGCCGCCAAGTCGACGTCGTCGATTTCTAACTCTTGGCGGTCGATACACAACTGCAAATACGTGGCGAGCTGATTGTGTAACATTGCTGGGCCGCTGTCATAGAATTTTTGACCAATCTCAGGAAATCGCAGACTTTCAGCGATGCCTATGCGTTGGATGGATTGCCCAATATCTGAAAGGATAAAGTCAACAATCTTGCGGCCTGCAATTGGTAAATTAATCTCAGGGGGACGTGAAACATCCGCCGTTTCTATAGAGGCATCGGCCTGACGTCTGCACTCGATCGCTGCGATTTCAGCAAACAACATCCGCTTGTCTGGGAAATACCTGTAAAGAGTGGCCTTTGAAACGCCTGCCTCTCGAGCGATCTCATCCACCGCCGCACCTTCGTAGCCATCTTGCATGAATACTTTGCGCGCGCCTTCAAGCACTTGATCGAACTTGCGGCCCCTTTTTGTCTTAACGCTCGTACCCACCATCGCCTCACTGATTTTGATTGAGTGTAACGTTTTCAGGGGCAAGCGCCAACATAATAGGTGATTGCATGACTTAATTTGGCGTGCTGCGACACCGTGCGGCTTGCCATTGCCTGCGCAGTTGCCCATCCTTTGGGGGCGCCACGCATTTGAATTGTTCCAAAAAAGGTCTGCCGAAATGATCCCAGGGTTTGCACAACGAAAACGGTTCTCGGACTTGTCAGAGCAAGACATTCTTGCGCTCGCGATTTCGTCAGAAGAAGACGATGCGCGTATTTACAGAACCTATGCGCACGAACTGCGCGACGAATTCCCAAGCAGTGCAGCCATTTTTGATGACATGGCGCGTGAAGAAGACAGTCACCGATCTGCTTTGATTGATCTGCACCAAAAACGTTTCGGGGATACCATTCCCTTGATCCGTCGTGAGCATGTGTCCGGCTATTATGCGCGCAAACCTGTTTGGTTGATGAAAAACCTGTCGCTTGATCGCATTCGGGCCGAAGCGCGCGGGATGGAACAGGCCGCCGAAGCATTCTATCTGAAGGCGGCGTCATTGGCCAAGGATGCAGCCACGCGTGATTTGCTTGGTAAATTGGCTGCGGCTGAGGCGGGGCATGATAAAAAAGCAAAGGCGTTGGAAGCTGCGCATCTGGGCGATAGTGACCGCGAAAGCGAAGACAGCGATGCCCATCGCAGATTTATTTTGACATGGGTTCAACCCGGCCTTGCAGGGCTGATGGACGGGTCAGTGTCGACGCTTGCCCCCATTTTTGCCACCGCATTTGCCACGCAAAGCACCCACACGACGTTTCTTGTGGGTTTGGCGGCCTCTGTCGGCGCGGGCATTTCCATGGGCTTTACCGAAGCGGCCTCTGATGACGGGCAACTGTCGGGGCGCGGATCGCCTATTAAACGTGGCATCGCGGCGGGTGTCATGACCACGCTTGGTGGGTTGGGGCACACATTGCCCTATCTGATCCCAGACTTTTGGACAGCGACAATCACAGCGTTCTTTATCGTGTTCATTGAGCTTTGGGCCATCGCGTGGATTCAAAACAAATACATGGAAACACCGATCATGCGGGCCGTCTTTCAGGTCGTTTTAGGCGGCGGTTTGGTCTTTGCGGCTGGTGCTTTGATCGGGGGCGGGTAAAAGTATCACAAAGGAGATTTGTGTGACGGATACCCCCGAGACTGCTGCGCCCAAAGCGCCCAAAATCTATATCGATGCGGACGCTTGCCCTGTCAAAGACGAGGCTGAAAAAGTTGCGACACGCCACAAAATTCAGTGCCTTTTTGTGTGCAACGGCGGCTTGCGTCCCTCGCCAAATCCCTATGTTGAAATGATCTTTGTGCCAGATGGGCCGGATGTGGCTGACATGTGGATCGCGGATCGCGCTGGCGTTGGCGATGTTGTGGTCACAGGCGATATTCCATTGGCCGCTAAGGTTGTCGAATCTGGGGCGCGTGTGATCAAACACAATGGCGAGCCACTGACCACGGCCAACATTGGTAATGTGCTGGCCACGCGCGATTTAATGGCCGATTTGCGTGCGGCGGATCCGTTTCGCCAAGGGGGCGGAAAACCGTTTGCCAAAGCCGATCGATCACGATTTTTAGATGCATTAGAGCGCGCAGTGCAATCTGCCAAAAGGGATTTAGCATGACCGTTGATATCGTTGTTTTTGACATTGGAAATGTCCTCATCGAGTGGCAACCAGAGCGCCACTACGATGCAACAATTGGCGCGGCGCGGCGCAAAGCCATGTTTGCAGCCGTGGATTTGCACGCCATCAACGATTGTGTGGATCGTGGCCAACCGTTTCGGGCAACCATTGAAAAAGCAGCGGATGAGTATCCTGAGTTCAAAGACGAAATTCTGATGTGGTATTTTGACTGGATCAAAATGGGATCCCCAGAGATCCCGCAGTCTATTGCATTGCTGCGGGCGCTACGTGCCAAGGGTATTCGGGTCGTTGCGCTGACAAATTTCGGAATTGAAAGCTTTGAATTTGCAGAAACAAAATATCCATTTTTGACAGAGTTCGACAAAGCATATGTCTCGGGGCGTATGGGCTGTGTGAAACCCCACAGCTTGATTTACGAGATGTTGGAAGCTGGCGAGCAGGCGCAAGGTGGCAGGTTTTTGTTTACGGATGATCGTCAAGAGAACATCGATATGGCCAAAAGCCGTGGGTGGCACACTCACCTGTTTGAAGGCCCGCAAGGCTGGGCCAACACACTGGTTTCGATGGGCTTGCTCACCACAGCTGAGGCGGATCTTTAAGAGAGCGCCTTGGTCACGCGTTGTCCCAAAGGCACTTCCTTGATCGGTAAGTGTACGATGGCTGAGAACACACCAACGCCAATACCGACCCACCAAACAGCAGTGTAATCGCCGTAAATGTCATAAAGCCGCCCGCCCAACCAAACGCCGAGAAACGCGCCAAGTTGATGTGAGAAAAATACGATGCCATAGAGCGTGCCCATGTAGCGCAGCCCGTAAATATGCGCGACCAACCCAGATGTCAGAGGCACTGTGGCCAACCACAAAGCGCCCATCACAAGCGAAAAGATCAACACCGAAGTCGGCGTGATCGGCAACGCGATGAACAAGATCGCAGCAATTGCACGCAAGGCATAAATGCCGGTGAGTAAATATTTCTTGGGCAGGCGATTGCCCAAATACCCAGCGAACAATGTGCCCGCGATATTGGCCGCCCCGATCACCGAAATAGAGATCGCGCCAAGCGTCGAGGTTGAACCAATACCAATACTGGCAAGCAACCCTGTCGGATCAACGGCACCACACATTTCGGTCACAAGGGCCGGAAAATGTGCGGTGATAAACGCAAGTTGGTAGCCACATGAAAAGAACCCTAAAAAGATCAACGTATAGCTGGGGTCTTTGAAGGCTTTGACCAAAATTTGACCGAGGCTGTCTTCCAACTCGGTTTTGGTTGCCATTTGTGGTGAGCGCATAAAAGGCAAAACCAAAAGGGCCGCAAGGATGGTCACTGCAAACAGTAAAAACACGTCTTGCCAGCCCATAAAGCTAAGCAACCAATTCGCGACAGGTGCACCAAAAACTTGACCGGCAGACCCCGCAGCTGTGGCAATGGCCAAAGACATTGACCGATTTTCAGCAGAAGACGCCCGGCCCACAACAGCCAAAATCACGCCAAACCCAGTGCCCGCGATGCCAAACCCAATGAGCGCCTCATACATTTGATGGGCCTCAGGCGTGACGGCAAAAGACGATAAAACCAATCCTGCGGCATAGGCAAAAGCGCCCAGAATGATGGCCTTGCGGTCGCCAATGCGCTCTGCCAAGGCCCCAAACAAAGGCTGACCTATGCCCCAAAACAAGTTTTGGATCGCGATGGCCAAGGAAAATTCAGCACGTGGCCAATTGAATTCAGTGGCAATTGGAATTTGAAAAACCCCAAACGACGCTCGAATGGCAAAACTGATCAGAACAACCACGCAGCCTGCGATTAAAACAGGGGTGATGAGGGGCGTGCGCGTGCTGGTCATAGATGTCTCCTTTGGGATCAATCTATCGGCATTGTTGCCCGAGACGTCAAACAAATGATTGGCATGGCGTGCATCATCTTTTCTTATGCGACATCGGGTATTATGGGTAGGTCATGGATAGTTTGACACAAGTATACCTCGCCCGCGTCGCAGATGGATCTTTGCGCGCAGATCCCGCTCAAGAAGCGGTGTTGCCGCTGTTCGATCGACTGTATGCTGATCTGAGCGCGGCCCCCGCTGGAAAGCGTGGGCTTTTGTCGCTTATCGGAGGGCGTAAAAAACCTGAAGCCCCCAAAGGTTTGTATATTTGGGGCGGTGTTGGGCGCGGCAAATCGATGCTGATGGACCTGTTCCACGAACATGCGCCAGTGCCATCGCGTCGCGTGCATTTTCATGCGTTTATGCAAGAGGTGCAGGCCCAGATTTTCGAGGCGCGCAAAAAAGGTGCCTCTGACACGATCGTGCCTGTGGTGGATAAGGTTGCACAAGATGTGCGGCTGTTGTGTTTCGACGAAATGCAGATCACCGATATTGCGGATGCGATGATTGTTGGGCGGCTGTTCGAGGGGCTGTTCGCGCGCGGCGTGACGGTTGTCACCACGTCAAATCGTGTGCCTGATGATCTGTACAAAAACGGTTTAAACCGACAGCTGTTTTTGCCCTTTATCGAGATTATCAAAGACAAATTAGAGGTGCATCATTTGCATTCGCCTGTCGATTATCGCCAAGGTCGCCTGACGGGCACCCCTGTCTATTTTAGCCCTGTTAATGACGACACCCGTGCCACAATTAACGACATTTGGACGGACCTTACAGGCGGTGCCAAAGACAGTTTGACGATCAAAGTGAAAGGTCGCGATGTGATCTTGCCAAAATTTCACAACGGCATCGCGCGCGCGACGTTTTGGGAGCTGTGTGGGCAGATGTTTGGACCTGGTGATTATCTGGCGATTGCGGATGCGGTGAAGCTTTTGATCATCGAAGACATCCCGCGTTTGGGGCGCGGTAACTTCAACGAGGCCAAGCGGTTTGTGACGCTGATCGATGCGCTTTATGAAGCAAAGGTGCGTGTGGTGGCCAGTGCTGTGGACGAGCCAGAAAGCCTATACATTGAGGGTGCGGGCGTCTTTGAGTTTGAACGCACAGCATCGCGTTTGCGCGAAATGCAAGACAAAGACTGGGCGGTTGAACGCTAGGCCAAGAGGACAAAGCCGGCAAAACACAGCGCCGAAGTCAGCCGTTTTCGCGCAGAATAGCACCTGCCAAATACAACGAGCCACAAATCAAAATGCGCGCGTTGGGGTCGTTTGACATGATGGATTGAACCGCTTGCAAAACACTAGCGCTTTGGTCGGTTTTCATACCCACCTGCGCTGCGACTTTGGCCGTGTCTTCGGCGCTCAAGGTCGCGGGTTCATCTGGAATGGACACTGCAATCAGCGTTTCAGCGTGACGCGCAAGAGGACGCAAATAGCCCGCGATGTCTTTGGTGTTCAGCATCCCGCAAATCAAATAAGTCGGGCGTTTGGGGAGGCGATCCATGGCCTCGGCCAAAGCCAACCCCGCCGCTGGGTTGTGTCCACCATCCAGCCAGATCTCACCTGTTGGTGCGGCGTCAATCAAGGGGCCGGTCTTAAGTTTTTGCATGCGCGCAGGCCAGATGACGTGGCTCATGGCAGCGTCCAAAGCGGCATCCCCCATTTCGAGGTGGCGCAACGCAGCAATAGCCATGCCCGCATTTTCAATTTGGTGCTTGCCGATCAGGTTGGGCAAAGGCAAATCGCGCAATCCCGTTTCGTCTTGATAGATCAACCGACCATGTTCCTCGGTGACATGCCAATGCTGCCCGTAAACCAACAAAGGCGCGCCAAGGCGCATGGCTTGGCGTTCGATCACCTCCAGCGCGGCCTCTGGTTGAGGTCCCACAACGCAAGGCACACCGCGTTTGATGATCCCCGCTTTTTCGCCTGCAATGGCTTCAATCGTGTCCCCCAAAAATTGGGTGTGATCAATGGAAATGGGTGTAATGACCGTCAATGCAGGTTTGTCGATGACATTGGTGGCATCCAAGCGTCCGCCAAGGCCAACCTCAAGCAAGGTGTAATCCGCAGGCGTGCGTGAAAAGGCCAAAAGTCCAGCGACTGTGGTGATCTCGAAATAGGTGATGGGGGCATCCCCATTTGCACGTTCGCAGTCTTCCAAAATTGCCTGCAACGCGTCTTCGGAAATCAAGTCACCGGCAAGCCTAATGCGCTCATGAAACCGTGCCAAATGTGGCGAGGTATAGGCGTGAACGGATTTTCCCGCACCCTCGAGCCCAGCGCGGATCATGGCTTGGGTCGACCCTTTGCCATTGGTGCCTGCGATGTGAATGACGGGGGGTAATTTGTTTTGTGGGTTGTCCAAAGCATCCAGCAGCCGCCAAACACGATCTAGAACCAGATCGATCACTTTGGGGTGCAAAGACATCAGACGGTCAAGGATGATATCGGAACTCATGCAAGGTCCTG
>JBLHXX010000017.1:0-39110 GCA_047630475.1 Celeribacter sp.
GAGGCGGATGAAATTTCCGTCGATGAAATCACCCCCTATATCGAACAAGCGTTGTCTGAGGCCGAGGCGCAAGGCATCGCCGCCAAACAGGTCACACCGTTTTTGTTACAGCGGATGTTCGAACTGACCGAAGGGCGCTCATTGACTGCCAATATCGCCCTTGTGCGCAACAACGCGCGTTTGGCGGCACAGATTGCGCGCGCTTTATGTGCATAAGCTCAATTTTTCGCCCCAAAAGGCGGATTTAGGCCTCAGCTGTCATTGTGTCTGTCATAGTGTATCCCTAGGTTCGCTTTAACAGGCGATTACGCCCCTTTAGGTATGCTTTTTGATTATGACCAACCCGTTCGACGAACAAACACCCTCTCCCGCTCCACGCCGCACGATGTTTGCGGCCCTGCGCGCGTCGTTTTTCACAGGCTTGGTGGTCGTGGCCCCCATTGGCCTGACGGCATATTTGATCTGGACTGTCACGGGCTGGTTCGATGGTTGGGTGTTGAACTTTGTGCCCCGGGCCTATCATCCCGGTGAAATCATCAACCGTCTTTTGGGGTACAACGATCCTGCAAACCAATTGCCCGTAAACGTGCGCGGCATCGGTGTTGTGATTTTCTTGATCTTTACTGTGATCGTTGGGTGGCTGGCCAAAGGTCTTTTGGGCCGCTCTTTCATCAAGTGGGCCGAGACACTTGTGGACCGCACGCCTGTGGTAAGTTCGATTTATAACGGCTTGAAACAAATTGCAGAAACCGTATTTGCGCAATCTGAAACATCCTTTGATCAAGCCTGTTTGATTGAATATCCCCGTCGCGGTATTTGGGCTATTGGGTTCGTGTCAACGACTGCCAAAGGCGAGGTTGCAGCCCTTGCGGATGATGGTGACCCTTTGATTTCAGTGTTCGTGCCAACAACGCCAAACCCGACATCGGGTTTTTTACTGTTTTTTCCCACATCCGATGTCAAAATTTTGGACATGTCAGTGGAAGATGCCGCAAAATTGGTGATTTCAGCAGGGCTTGTTTACCCCAGCGGCAAAGATCCATCCGCGCCGCCGCATTCTTAAAGCGGCGCGTAAGGTTTCAGATCACAGATTACAAAGCCGTCCAACCGCCATCAATAGACAGTGTTGTGCCTGTCATTTGAGCCGCCGCATCAGAGGCCAAATAAACGCAAGTGCCACCCAGTTGTTCGACTGTGGCAAAGGCTTTGGACGGTTGGCGTTCCAACAAAACTTCGCGGATCACTGTTTCACGGTCCATACCGTATTTGGCCATGGTATCAGGGATTTGCGCCTCAACCAGCGGCGTCAGCACATAGCCCGGACAAATGGCATTGGCGGTGATGTTTTCCTCGGCCGTCTCAAGCGCCGTCACTTTGGTCAGCCCCACAACACCATGCTTTGCCGCGACATAGGCCGACTTAAATGGCGATGCTGTCAGACCATGCGCAGAGGCAATATTGATCACCCGCCCCCAGCCCGCGGCGCGCATTTTGGGCAAGGCGGCGGCCGTGGTGTGAAACGCCGAACTCATGTTGATTGCGATGATCGCATCCCATTTGTCGCTGGGAAACTCGTCAATCGCGGCCACATGTTGAATGCCGGCATTGTTGACTAAAATATCGCAGGCCCCCGCTTGTTCGATCAAGGCACGGCAGGCGGCGCCCTTTGACATGTCGGCGGCGATGTACCGCGCGGTCACGCCAAATTCGGCAGCAATATCCGCGGCAATGGCGTGATCCTCAGGACGATCTGTAAAAGAATTGAGCACAACATTGGCCCCAACTTTTGCCAATTCGATCGCCACGCCCAATCCGATGCCAGAGTTCGACCCCGTGATCACCGCAGTTTTACCGTTCAGATCCATCTTACCGCTCCTGTATTTTTATGCATGTCGTCATGCGTCAGGATCAGAATATATGCTGCACCTGCAAATCAAAGCGGAATCTCAGGCAATGAAAAAGAATCGCTTCGCACTCAATGACATCAGGCCATGTTCACAGCGGATACAGGGTGAAATCAGTCTCTGCAGGTGCAAAATAGCCAAGCCAGCATGAGCGATCATAAAATGAGAGCAAAAAAAACGCCCGCACAAGGCGGGCGCAAAGTTATTGAGGCAGGTTTCATACAGGCAAGAAACCTATCGAGCAGTGACCCCTTTATACGCGTATCTTTGCTGCCCTCCAAGCTAAAAGTTTGATACCCCTGCCCAAGAGGCCTAAGCTAAGATGTAATAAAACCACAGGGATGGAGGCATTGTTTCTATAATGGCGACGCAGTTTTTCGGTAAATTTCTAACATCGACCACAGCATTGGCGATTTGTTTTGCGGGGTCCATGGCCATTGCAGAGCCAAAACATGGCATCGCTATGTATGGTGACCCTGAGTTACCACAAGATTTCGTGTCCCTACCCTACGCAAACCCCGATGCCCCCAAGGGCGGTAAAATTGTCACCGGCGAAGGCGGCACCTTTGATAGTTTGAACCCCTTCATCCAAAAAGGCTCCGTTCCGTGGCAGCTGAGATTTATGATGGCGGAAAGTTTAATGGGGCGCTCTTACGGCGAACCTTTCGCGCTTTACGGCGTTTTGGCCGAATCGATTGACGTTGGACCTAACCGTGAATGGGCCGAATTCACACTGCGCCCCGAGGCCAAGTTTTCAGACGGCACCCCTGTGACCGTTGAAGATGTCATGTGGTCCTATGAAAAACTAGGCACAGAGGGCCACGGGCGATACGCCTCAATGTGGAAGCAAATCGAGACGCTGGAGCAAACAGGCCCCAATTCCGTGAAATTCACGTTCAACAACGACAACCGCGAATTGGCACTGCTTGTTGGCATGCGGCCCATTTTGAAAAAATCGCAATGGGACGGTTTGGATTTCACGCAATCTGGATTTGACACTATTCCAATCGGATCAGCGCCTTATGTGATTAAAGACTATAAAGCGGGCAGCTTTGTTGAATTGGCGCGCAACCCTGACTATTGGGGCAAAGATGTGCCGTTCATGCGTGGACAGGCCAATCTTGATACCATTCGCTGGGAATTTTTTGCGGATTCCAGCCTTGTGATCGAAGCGTTCAAAGCAGGTGAATTGAATGCCCACCGTGAATTCAACGTGCAGACATGGGATGATCAATACAATTTCCCAGCGGTGGAACGCGGCGATGTGGTCAAATCCATCGTGGCGCATCAACGCCCCTCAGGCATGACAGGGTTTGCGATGAACACCCGCCTGCCCCAGTTCCAAGATTGGCGTGTGCGTCAGGCTTTGATTGAGGCATTTAATTTTGAATACATCAACGAGGTACAGACCGGATCACAACAATCGCGCATCACGTCGTATTTCTCAAACTCAGTTCTCGGTATGCAAGACGGACCAGCCACGGGCAAAGTCGCCGAGCTTCTGGCGCCGTTTAAAGATGACCTATTGCCGGGCGCTGTCGAGGGCTATGCCTTTTCGCAAACCAACGGCACGCAAAACGACCGCAAATCTCTGCGCCGGACATTGGGATTGTTTGAACAGGCCGGATGGACGGTTCAAGACGGCGTGATGAAAAACGCGGGCGGAACCCCGTTTACCTTTGAGATTTTGCTAAAAGTAGGTGATGATGAAAATCAATCAATCACAGACACTTATGTTACGTCCTTAAAGCAAATAGGGATCACGCCAACCGTGACTGTCGTTGACGCCCCTCAATATCGCCAGCGATCCGACACCTTTGATTTTGGCATGACAAACTTTCGGCGCGGGCTGTCTTTGTCGCCGGGCAATGAACAAAAAGGCTATTGGGGATCTGAGGCCGCGACCACCGAAGGGTCGCGCAATATCATTGGCATTCAGTCGACTGCGGTTGATACACTGATCGATACACTGCTGTCGTCAACGCACCAAGATGACTTTGTCGCCTCTGCGCGCGCTTTGGATCGTGTTTTAACCTCTGGGCGTTACGCGATCCCGATTTATCAATGGAATATCTCTCGTCTTGCCCATGCAAAAGAGCTAAAATTCCCCGAAACACTGCCGATCTATGGTGACTGGATCGGCTGGCAACCTGATGTTTGGTACTGGGAAGAGTGATGAAAACGATATTAGTTTTGATTTTGCTGACAACATTGGCCTCGTGCAGCACAGTGGCGGGCGTTGGTGAGGATATCTCCGGCGCCTCGCGTACAGTCCAAGGGTGGCTTTGAGTGGTTAAAATCATGCTCTACATCGTGCTTTGCGCCGCAGTCTCGGGCTGCGGCGTGGCGCGTACGGGGGTTAAAACAGGCGTTAAAGCCACCAAAACGGTCGTGAAAACAACAGCTTCAATGGTCAATTAGAGATATGTAACAGTGCACGTCACAGTAACGTTACAAACCATAAGTAAACGCATGTTATGAATATTTTAGTCCTGTGCACGGGCAACTCAGCCCGCTCGATCTTGCTCGAATCCGAGTTAAATACAGCCTCTCAGGGGCGTATCACTGCGTTTTCGGCAGGTTCAAATCCATCGGGGAACGTACATCCTCAGTCCATAAAACTTTTGACAGCTCTTGGTCATGACATATCCAAAGCCCGTTCCAAAAGTTGGGATGAATTTGAGAGACCTGATGCGCCTGTGATGGATGCCGTGATCACGGTCTGCGGATCCGCCGCCGCCGAACAATGCCCCTATTGGCCCGGCACCCCGTTGCGCAGCCATTGGGGCGTCGAAGATCCTGCTGCCGCAGATCAACCTGATTGGCCAGAGGCGTTCGACACAGCCTATGCCATTTTATCACGCCGCGCCGCAGCCTTCATCGCATTGCCTTTCGAGACCATGGACGCCAAAACATTGAAATCAGAACTTGATCGTATCGGAACATTGCCATGACCCCCAATCTCTCCACCCGTCTTTGGGCAGAAGGTGTCGGCACTGCCTTTTTGTTGATCGGCGTTGTCGGATCTGGGATTATGGCCGAAAACCTATCTGGCGGAAATACTGGCGTGGCGCTTTTGGCGAACGCCATTGCCACCGGCGCGATGTTGTACATGTTGATCACCACGCTTGGTCCTGTGTCTGGCGCGCATTTCAATCCGGTTGTGACCATGGCCTTTGCCATCCGTCGCGAACACAAACCCAACGAAGTGGCACCCTATGTGATCGTGCAAATCATTGGCGGCATTATAGGTGTGTTCATTTCCCATCTGATGTTTGATTTGGATGTGCTACAAATCTCGACCACTGAGCGCACAGGCATGGGGCAATGGATTGCCGAAATCGTCGCCACTTTTGGCCTGTTGTTCACAATTCTTGGCGGCCTAAAACATCGCCCCGACACAGTGCCAACATTGGTGGCGCTCTACATCACTGGCGCCTATTGGTTCACGGCCTCGACCAGTTTCGCCAATCCAGCCGTCACAATTGCGCGCAGCCTCAGCGATACTTTCGCAGGCATCACACCTGCCCATGCGCCGATGTTCATCGTGGCGCAAATCATCGGTACGTTGCTTATGGTTTTTGTCGGCGCAAAGATTTTTAAACCCTAACATCAGAACAAAAGAAAACCCCCGGATGCTGTTGCTCGCATCTTCGGGGGTTCTTGGGGCCAAACGTCAGTCGTCTTGGGGGAACACTGCTCGTGGGGTAACTTGCTTGGCCTTATCTCGTTAACGGGTCTGTTACTCTGTGGCGTCGATCAGTCCTGTAAGATATTCGACATTGCTCAACTCATCCGTCAATGACGCACCGACCGGCAACCAATCCAACGCACCAGCCGCAATCACCAAAGACGCCATAGCGCCCAAAGCAAGTGTCACGACAGGCAAACGCAAGCGCTGTGACAAGGGAGGCGTGCCATTGCGGCCAATCGCGCGGCCTTGGAATGTAGAGAATGAGCGGTCGGAATAAAATGCCATGATCGAACCCTAATAAAATCTTTTGGTTGCAGTGACTTAATCATAGTTTTGCTGTCGCGTCACGCGCTGCGCACTGTAACATTTCGCGCACCCCCTCCTTAAATTTAACCGCAATAAGTTAGCACAAATAAGGAACGTACGAGCAACAAGTGTAAGTTTGCAAAGTTGCAAACTCCGAAAAACACAAGATGTAGGTCAATGAGAACACCTCTCTGCGTGTAAATTGTGAGGTTGAAGAATATTTTCCTTTTGTGGATTTAGCTTCCAATTTTTTCTGAATGCGCTAGCAATGCCGAGACGCAAAACCATCGAACTTAAAACAGCACAGGACCGCAAACATGATCAAACTCGACATCTTCTCTGATCCCATTTGTCCCTGGTGCTACATTGGCAAAGCCCGCCTCGAGGCCGCCTTGGAACAACGCCCAGACCACCCCTTCGTTGTTGAATGGCACCCGTTTCAATTGAACCCAGATATGCCCAAAACAGGCATGGATCGTCGCGCATATTTAGAGGGTAAATTCGGCGGAACAGATGGCGCAAAATCTGCCTACCGCCCTGTCGTTGACACCTTGTCAAAAGAATTGCCGGACGCGGATTTGGGTAAAATTGAAAAAACGCCAAACACTTTGAACGCCCACCGCCTAATTCATTGGGCGGGCCTCGAGGCCAAACAGACCCTCATGGTTGACGCCCTGTTCGAAGCTTATTTTGTTGAGGGACGTGATATTGGTGACCCTGAAACGCTGGGTGATATTGCCGATTCAATTGGCATGGATGCTTCAGTGGTTTTACGGCTACTTGGCACCGATGAAGATGCCGAATTGATTTCATCACGTGATGCACATGCACGCGAACGCGGTATCAACGCTGTGCCCATGTTTGTTGTGGCCCAACAGCACGCGGTTTCAGGCGCGCAAGACAGTGAGCTTTGGCTCAATGTGATCGATGAGTTGATGGGTAAAACCGACGCGTCCACCACGCATTAATCACGGCTCGCATTAATCAATGGGCCATGAATTGGTGGATTCTGACATCGGCCACCTGATCCTTCGTGGCATCAAATCGTTAATAGACTATTTTGATGCCACTTTTGCATTTTTCGCGAGATCCTGAGCGATAGAATATGCGCCCTTAATCTTATCGCTGTCACGTTTCCAATCACGACGCACGATGATCTTGTTGTCTTTGACCTTAGCCAAACCTTTTTGCGCTTGTATGAAATTCACCAAGCCAACAGGACTTGCGTATTTGTCATTGTGGAATTGAATGGTCACACCTTTGGGCCCACCATCAAGCCGCCCGATGCCCGCCTCGCGACATTTTTCTTTGATCCGAACAATAACCAGCAAGGTATTGACCTCTTTAGGTAATTTACCAAATCTGTCGATCAATTCAGCCGCAAACCCTTCGAGTTCAACTTTGGTACGCAAACCTGACAAACGACGATACAGGCCAAGGCGCACATCCAAATCAGGCACATAAGTGTCTGGGATCAAAACAGGGACCCCGAGATTAATTTGCGGCGCCCATTGCCCGTCATCGTCAAAATCAACGCTTTCGTCGCCCGATTTGATCTTGGCAATCGCCTCTTCCAGCAGGTTTTGATACAGCTCAAACCCCACCTCTTTGACCTGCCCAGATTGCTCTTCACCGACCAAATTACCTGCGCCACGGATATCAAGGTCTTGCGAGGCAAGGGTAAAGCCAGCGCCGAGCGTGTCCAAACTGCCCAAAACCCGCAGTCGTTTCTCGGCTGTTTGCGTCAAAGGCGCGCGTGGTTTGGTGGTCAAATAGGCATAAGCACGGGTTTTCGCACGTCCAACACGCCCCCGAATTTGGTAAAGCTGCGCCAAGCCAAACATATCCGCGCGATGAATGATCATCGTGTTGGCTGTCGGAATATCGATACCACTTTCCACAATCGTCGTGGCCAAAAGCACGTCGAATTTCCCATCATAAAACGCGTTCATGCGATCATCTAGCTCACCAGCAGCCAATTGGCCATGCCCCACGACAAAGCTGACCTCGGGCACTTCTTTGCGCAAAAACTCTTCGATTTCAGGGATATCTTTGATGCGCGGCACAACGAAAAACGACTGACCGCCACGATAATGTTCACGCAGCAAGGCTTCGCGCAATGTCACGGTGTCAAATTCAGACACATAGGTGCGAATAGACAAACGGTCGACCGGTGGCGTGCCAATGATCGACAGATCCCGCACACCTGTTAGTGACATTTGCAAAGTACGCGGGATAGGTGTCGCCGAAAGCGTTAATACATGAATGTTTGTTTTCAATGATTTAAGGCGTTCTTTATGCGTCACACCAAAGCGTTGTTCCTCATCAACAATGGTCAAACCAATATTGTGAAACTTAACGTTCTTGGCCAAAACCGCATGAGTGCCGACAACAATGTCAACTTCGCCAGAGGCAATCCCCGCCCGCGTCAGCGCCATATCTTTGGATGAAACAAACCGTGACATCGGCCGCACATTGATCGGGAAACCACGGAACCGTTCCGCAAAAGACCGGTAATGTTGCCGCGCGAGCAAGGTGGTCGGCGCAATCATAGCCACTTGAACGCCGCACATTGCGGCAATAAACGCCGCGCGCATGGCAACTTCGGTTTTGCCAAAGCCAACGTCACCACAAATCAGACGGTCCATCGGACGGCCCGCTTCAAAATCGTCCAGCACATCCTCGATGGCGCGCAGTTGATCTTCGGTTTCCGTATAAGGAAAGCGGGCACAGAACGCTTCCCACATATCATCGGGCGGCACCATAATCGGAGCTTTGCGGATATGACGCTCGGCTGCGATGCGGATCAGTTTTTCAGCAACCTCGCGAATGCGCTCTTTCATCCGTGATTTTTTGGCCTGCCATGCCCCGCCGCCAAGCTTATCAAGCATGCCTTCGTCATGGCCATAGCGACTTAAAAGTTCAATGTTTTCAACAGGTAAATACAGACGATCTCCGCCTGCATATTCCAACAACAAACATTCATGCGCGGCCCCAAGCGCCGCCACCACTTCCAGTCCTTTGTAAATGCCGACGCCATGCTCAACATGCACAATCAAGTCGCCAACAGACATGCTGGAATGCTCTGTGAGAAAATTTTCGGCCCGTTTTTTACGATTTGGACGCCGAATAAGCCGATCCCCAAGCACATCTTGCTCAGAAATAACGGTGACACGCCCTGCCTCAACTTTTGCCTCAAACCCTTCATCCAGCGGCCAAATTGCCAGATAAACGCCGCCAATGCCCTCGGGAATGTCACGCCAGTCGCCAATTTCGACGGCGCCATTAAGGTCTTGGTCTTGCAAAAGCGTCGAAATACGGTCGCGTGCGCCCTCGGACCAAGAGGCGACAACCACCTGCCCCTCTTTGCGTTTTTCATTAATATGAACCGCTAAACTATCGAAAAGATTTACGTTTTCGAGTTGTCGCTCTGGCGAAAAACTGCGGCCAATCACACCACCAGCATCAATCACACCCAATCCTGTCGGCTGCGGCAAAGCATGAAAATGCAACACGCGACGCCCATCGATTTGAGCGTTCCAAGCGGCATCGTTCAGGTACAAAAGCTCTGGCGGACAAGGTTTGTAAACACTGTCCATACGCCCCTTGGCTTTCAAGGCCTCCGCGCGGTTTTCGTATTGATCCTGAATACCTTCCCAACGTGAAAGGCGCGCCGCAGTCGATTGATCATCAAGGGAAATTGTTGCTTTGGGGATATAGTCCAAAAGCGTCTCTAACCCCTCATGAAAATAGGGCAACCAATGTTCTACCCCTGCATGTTTTTTACCCGCTGACACCGCCTCGTACACAGGGTCATCGGATCCCGCAGAGCCAAATTCAATACGGTAGTTTTGCCGAAAGCGTGTGATGGAGGCGTCATCCAAAATCACCTCAGACACAGGCGTAAAGGTGATTTCCTTAAGGCTTGTGGTCGTGCGCTGACTTGCAGGATCAAACCGGCGCAACCCGTCCAATTCATCGCCAAAGAAATCAAGCCGCACAGGCAGATCATGCCCCGGGGCAAACACGTCAATAATGCCGCCTCTGATCGCATAATCCCCCGGTTCGACCACTGTCGGGGCTTGGGTAAATCCCATCTTGACCAAAAAGGCGCGCAAATTCGCTTCGTTGATACGCTCACCGACACGCGCAGTAAATGCGGCCTCAGCCAAGGTGCTGCGTGCGGGCACACGTTGGGTCGCAGCCGCCAAAGTTGTGAGCAAAATAAAACGTTTCGGCGCAGCGCCATGCGCAAGGGCGGCCAAAGTGGCCATACGGTGCGCAGAAATATCAGAATTCGGCGACATCCGGTCAAAGGGTAAACAATCCCACGCGGGAAAATCCAAAACCGGCATATCGGGGGCAAAAAACCGTAGCGCAGTACGCATCGCAGCCAGCCGTTTGTCATCGCGCGCGACATGAATGACAGGTCCATCGGATTTCGCAACTTCGCGGGCAAGCAAATAGGCGTCAAAGCCCTCAGGTGCGCCGCCGACTTGAATATGGGTGCTGGTGCTCATTGAATTATCCGCGCTTTATCCGCCAAGTGGCCCTGTCACAAGATTTTGGTACATGCCCCACATCGCCGTGACGAAAATAGAAATCATTCCAATAAGTTGCGTTAAAAATCTGTGACGCCTGAGCACCGCAAATAACGCGTCTCCAACAGGGTTATCATCGCGAATTTTCATCGCGGTATGGATGCTCATCAGCCCGACAAAGCTCATGGGAAAGGCCATCAAGAAAATCGCTTGGGCAAATTCAACACCGTAAAACGCCCCTAAGGCAAACAACGTGGTCAGCCCCGCAGTGACAAGCCCGACCATAAACAACCCCGACACTTCGGCGATATTCAAAATCCGGCCAATGTTGATGCGCACCAAAGTTTCGATGTCTTGCATTTTTTGACCACCCTCTTTGGCAGCTTTTTGCGCAAGATCAAAGGGCACCCCCAATACAAAGTGAGAGGTTGTGGACCATAGAACCGCCAAAGCGATCCAGTACCACAGGTTCGAAAAGGATCGCATGTCGATCACTTCAAAAATGGTTTGATAGAGGTTCAAAACAGCAATTCTTTCTGATCGTTCGGCGTGCCTATAGTGACTTGGGTGACCTTATGCTGCACGCGCGACGATTCCTACCCTTGATGAGCGGTAAAAACCATGTCACCCCATAGGACAAGACATATCTGAGACTGACGCCAAAGGACACCCAATGACACGCACCCTCGCACCCTACCCTTTGACACGCCTGCGCCGCACGCGAAAGATGGCATCATTGCGCGGTTTGGTGCGTGAGAACGCACTTGAGGTCCAAGATTTGATCTGGCCGGTTTTTGTCCAAGAGGGCGAAAATAAACGCACGCCGATTGTGTCGATGCCTGGCGTTGATCGACTGTCAGTCGAACTATTGGTTATCGCAGCACACGAGGCCTATGATCTTGGTATTCCTGCCATTTGTCTTTTTCCCTATATTGATCAAGAGCTTAAAACGGAAGATTGCGCGGGGGCATGGGCCTCTGACAATTTGGTCAATCGCGCCATTCGTGCGATTAAGGCCGCTGTGCCGGAGCTTGCGATCATGACCGATGTGGCGCTCGATCCGTACAATATCAACGGGCATGATGGCTATGTGATCGATGGCGAAATCGTCAATGATAAGACGGTCGAGGCCTTGGTCAAAATGGCTGTGGCACAGGCGGAGGCTGGCGCTGATATTATTGGCCCGTCTGACATGATGGATGGGCGCATAGGGGCGATCAGACGTGCGCTGGAATCCTCAGGTCACACCAATGTGACCATCATGTCCTATTCTGCCAAATATGCCTCGGCCTTTTATGGCCCATTTCGTGATGCCGTGGGCGCGTCTGGCGCGCTGAAAGGCGACAAAAAGACCTATCAAATGGATCCGGCCAATTCCAATGAGGCTTTGCGTCTGATCGAACGCGATTTGATGGAGGGGGCGGATATGGTGATGGTTAAACCTGGGATGCCGTATTTGGACATTTGCCGCTCTGTGAAAGACCGCTTTGGCGTGCCGACCTTTGCCTATCAGGTGTCTGGCGAATACGCGATGATCGCGGCGGCGGCGCAAAATGGCTGGATTGATCGCGAAAAAACTATGCTGGAAAGCTTGATGTGCTTTAAACGTGCGGGCTGTAACGGGATTTTGACCTATTTTGCCCCTGACGTTGCGCGCCTTTTGGCCAAATAACACCTGATTTTAGCCTCTAAAAGGCTATGTATTGGGGAAAACCTGCCGATTATTGGCGGATATACAATTGGACGATGACAAAACCAGTTAAGGCACTGTAAACTGTTGCGAAAGAGGCCAAAGAGCCTCACTCATGAGGAAAGGCACCCGCGCGGGGCCAAAACAAAAGGGCAGCTCCATGGACAAAACATTGGCGCAAACACGCAAAACGACGACATCCAAATCGACCCGCCGCACATTTATGATCGGCCTTGGGGCCACTGGCCTTTTGACGGCTTGTGACAATGGGTTACGTGGCAATGGTGGACCACGCATTGACGCACGCGCCGATGCATCCCTGCAGTATTTGTTCAGCACCTACCCCAACACACGCGATTTGCGCGACAAATCTGTTGGTATGCTGGTGATGCCGCTGGTGACTGAGGCAGGTCTCGGGCTTGGCGGTTCGTATGGACGGGGTGTTTTGCGCGTGCAGGACACGACTGTTGATTACTATTCCTCAACTCAGGCCTCGTTCGGTTTGCAAATCGGCGCACAACAATACGCGCATGTACTGTTTTTCATGACCAATCACGCGCTACAAACCTTCCGCAGCTCACCTGGTTGGGCCGCAGGTGCAGATATCGAGTATGCGTTGAACAATCGTGGCGAAAACATATCGGCAGAGACCACCACATCTTTGTCACCGGTGATTGCGGTTGTGTTTGGCCAAGCTGGATTGATCGCTGGTGCCACTGTTGAGGGCACAAAGTATTCGCGCATCATTCCATAGATCAAAATCGATATTATCGTTTAAAACGCCTCACTTGTGAGGCGTTTTTTATGTGACACATTAAGTCACTCAGCTAGGGGACGGTTTCTTCCAAAACGCCGTCCATGCTCATCTGCGCATACAAAAGGCCTTCGCGTAGGCCGCGATCCGCCACAGACAAACGATCCGTGGGCCAAATGCGCAGCAACGCTTGCAAAATGGCCGATCCAGACATGATCAATTCCTGCCTGTCCCGCCCGATACGCGGATCACGACGCCGCCCCTCAGGACCCAGATCAAGATAATCGCGGATCACGCGGTCAATTTGCTCGGACGTCATGCGCAACCCATCGACTTTGTTGCGATCATAGCGGCGCAACCCCAAATGCGAGGCCGCAACAGTGGTGACCGTGCCCGAGGTGCCTATAATTTGAAATCCTTCGCGACAGGCATCATTGGCATAGGGCGCAAAATCAGCCAGCTTTTCTTCGAACAGCCACGACATCAGCGCAAAGCGTGCGGAATCGTCTTCGACGTCTTGAAACTGATCTTTGAGCGTTGCGACCCCCAAAGGCACGGAAATCCAATCGACGACTTTAGCATGGGGAAACGGGCTATCCGTGTTATGAAACCCGCGATGCAGACGCATAATCGCCCGCGGACGCTCGATACGAGGCACCGACGACAGATCGATCCACACCAATTCGGTTGATCCGCCGCCAATATCCACCACCAAAAGCTGTTCGGTTTTGGTCGACACAAGCGGCGCGCAGGAAATCACTGCAAGGCGTGCTTCTTCTTCGGGTTTGATGATCTCAAGCTCGATCCCAACCTCGCGGCGCACCGCCCGTAGAAAATCGCGCGAATTGCGTGCGCGACGACAGGCCTCGGTCGCCACAAGGCGCATCCGTTTGACATCGTGTTTTTCAAGCTTTTTCTTACACACCTTCAAGGCTTGTAGCGTGCGCGAAATAGAAGACCGAGACAAACGCCCCGTCTGTTCCAACCCAGCGCCAAGCTGAACGGATTTCGAAAAACTGTCCACCACATGAAATTGACTGCCCTTTGGTTGGGCAATCAGCATGCGGCACGAGTTCGTGCCAAGGTCCAGCGCGGCGTAGAGCTGCGCAGGGTCGACTATTGCAGGTGCGAGAGGCTCGACCGCTTTGGGGAACGCGCCCGCACCATTGGGACGCTTGGGCGCCATATCACACGCCCTCCATTCTGAGTTGGTTTGATCTTACGCGGAAAAATGGCCCTGCTGCAAGCCTAGTAAACGCTCAACCTCATCACGTTTTGAGTGACACACACAGATTGATCGTGCTTTCGCTCATAACCTTCTTGAGAATTTTTCCAATGCTATAAAGCCTCACAGGTCTGGCGCTGCGCCCCCCTTTTCTTTAAGCCTTAGCGCCAACGCATTTCATTGTTTGAGGCCCCCTATGTCTGAGCTGACAATCATCTATTGGCGCGATATTCCCGCACAGGTCCGCGTGGGCCGAGGTCGCAAAGCTGCACGCGCTGTTTTGCCTGAACGTTTCGAGCAAGCCATCGACCGTGTTGCCATGCGCATCGGGGCCACAGATGGCGACGCCTATATGGCCGAATGGCGTGATGTCTCGGGCGGTGAGATTGATGGCGATTTACAAGCCGCTGCCGATGCCAAAGCGGCCGAACTTGATGCGACCTTTGACAAAGAGACGCTCAAAGCGCTGATCGACAACGACGGCATTGCCGCCTAAGCCCAATTGAAATTAATGGCCTGACCGCATGGCCAACAGCCCCTTATAAGGACGACCCACATGACCCGCACTGTGATCGAGAGCAAAACCAAAACCGTTGTGATTGGCTTTGACGAGCCATTTTGCGTCATCGGTGAACGCATCAATCCAACGGGGCGTAAAAAACTTGCCGCTGAACTGGAAGTTGGCGATTTTTCCACCGTGGAAAAAGACGCGCTAGAACAGGTGCTGTGTGGTGCGACCATCTTGGACATCAATTCGGGCGCTGTGTTTTCCAACAAAATGGCCGAAGACCCCCGTTACGCCGACAACAACTTTGTTGAGCCGCCGCTTATGCGCGAATTGATCACACGCATCCAAGGCATCGTTGATGTGCCGTTGTGTATCGACAGCTCTGTGCCCGCCGCATTGCAAGCGGGCCTTGAGGCTGCTGAAGGGCGTCCCCTTTTGAACTCGGTCACCGGTGAAGAAGAGCGTCTTGAATTGGTTTTGCCTTTGGTCAAAAAATACAACGTGCCTGTTGTGGCAATTTCCAACGATGACACAGGTATTTCTGAAGACCCTGATGTGCGCTTTTCCGTGGCCAAAAAGATCGTCGAACGCGCCGCAGATTTCGGCATTCCGGCGCATGATATCGTTGTTGACCCATTGGTGATGCCGATTGGTGCGATGCGCACCGCAGGCCAGCAAGTGTTCACATTGGTGCGTCGTTTGCGCGAAGAATTGGGCGTCAACACCACTTGCGGTGCCTCTAACGTCTCATTTGGTCTGCCACAGCGCCACGGCATCAACGCCGCATTCTTGCCCATGGCCATCGGCGCGGGTATGACATCTGCGATTATGAACCCAGTGCGCGCCCAAGAAATGGAAGCCATCCGTGCGGCCAATCTGTTGATGAACAACGACCCAGACGGCACTCAGTGGATCGGCTTTAGCCGTATTTTAGAAGCGATGAAAGATGGTACATCTTATGCGGATGCAGCCAAAGCAGCCGTTGAAGGTGGCGGTTCTGGTGGCGGGCGTCGCGGTGGCGGGCGTCGTCGTCGCGGCTAAGGCCTAAGACACCGTTTTAAAATAAGGAAACGACAATGGCGCGCTTGATTGCTTTGAACAAACCTTTCGATGTGCTGTCCCAGTTCACCGACAAGGGGCTGGACGGCACCAAACGCGCCACTTTGTCTGATTTTGTCAATGTGCCTGCGGTTTATCCCGCAGGGCGGCTTGATCGCGATTCCGAAGGATTGCTGTTGCTCACAGATGATGGGCAATTGCAGGCAAAAATTTCAAACCCGAAAAACAAGATGGCCAAAACCTATTTGGCCCAAGTTGAGGGCGAAATTTCGGACGAAGCCATTGATCATCTGCGCCGCGGCGTTGAGTTGAAAGACGGTTTAACCCGTCCTGCCAAAGCGCGCCGGATCGCTGAGCCGAAAATGTTGTGGGACCGTACTCCACCGGTGCGTTACCGCAAATCTGTGCCTGACAGCTGGTTGGAATTGACCATTTCTGAAGGTCGCAATCGCCAAGTGCGCCGAATGACAGCGCATGTAGGGTTTCCGACCCTGCGATTGATCCGTGTCGCCATTGGGCCGTGGACCATCGGCGGTTTGAAAAATGGCGCATGGCGTGACGAAGACATAAGCAAATTGAAATGAGTGCCCTGATATGAGCAACACGTCCAAAGACACAGAGAACTCACAAGATCCGTTGGTGATTTTCACACCCTCAGGAAAACGCGGCCGCGTGCCAAGCGGCACATCTGTTTTGGCCGCAGCCCGTCAGCTGGGCGTTGATCTGGATTCTGTGTGTGGCGGGCGCGGCGTGTGTTCCAAATGTCAGGTGCAGCCATCTTTTGGGGATCATTCCAAACATGGGATCACGGCCAACGCCGATGCGCTGACCGACTTTAACGCGGTCGAAGAACGCTATGATCGCGTGCGCGGTCTCAAACCAGGTCGGCGTCTGGGCTGTCAGGCTTGTGTGACCGGCGATGTTGTTTTGGATGTGCCCGCCGAGAGCCAAGTGCACAAACAAGTTGTGCGCAAAGCGGCCACCACGCGCCATATCGAGATGGATTCGGCCACACGACTTTACTATGTCGAGGTGGCCGAGGCCGATATGCACGATCCCTCAGGGGACTGGGAACGCACTGAAATTGCACTGAAAAAACAGTTCGATTTGGACGGGATCACCCTGCCCTTTGCTATGCTGGCCCCTTTGCAAAAAGCCTTGCTGGACGGCAAAAACACCGCGACTTTGGCTGTGCACACCGCCCGCGCGGGGGCTGGGAAAATTATTGGCGTTTGGCCGAACTTTGCCGAACCTGACCTGTTTGGCCTTGCTGTTGATCTGGGCTCCACCACCATCGCGGCCCATTTGACCAATTTGATCACAGGCGAAGTCAAAGCCTCAGGCGGCGTGATGAACCCGCAAATTCGCTTTGGCGAAGACCTGATGTCGCGCGTTTCTTATGCGATGATGAACGATGGCGGTGCCGCTGACATGACTGCGGCTGTGCGCGATGCGATGAACACGCTGGCACAGAATTTGACGACAGAGGCCGATCTTGCCGTCACCGATATTTACGAGACGGTGTTCGTGATGAACCCCGTGATGCATCACCTGCTTTTGGGGCTTGATCCCATTCCCTTGGGCCAAGCACCTTTTGCCCTCGCGACCTCCTCTGCGATGGATCTTGCGGCCAGCGATATTGGTCTGAATTTTGCCCCTCAAGCCCAAATCTATATCCTGCCACTGATCGCAGGTCATGTGGGGGCAGATGCCGCAGCCGTGGCTTTGTCCGAGGCGCCACAAAGGGTTGATCCGCTGACCTTAATTGTGGATGTGGGCACCAATGCTGAGATCATTTTGGGCAATAAAACCCGTGTTTTGGCGTGCTCATCCCCCACAGGACCAGCTTTTGAGGGCGCACAAATCTCAAGTGGCCAGCGTGCAGCCCCCGGCGCAATTGAGCGAGTTGAAATTGACCCCGAAACCAAAGAACCGCGCTTCAAAGTCATCGGATGCGATCTTTGGTCCACCGATCCTGAGTTTGCCGTTCAAACAGCAACCACAGGTGTGACGGGGATTTGTGGTTCAGGCATTATCGAAGCCGTGGCCGAAATGCGCATGGCTGGCTTGCTGGATGCCAGCGGTTTGGTCGGCTCAGCCGAGGCCACTGGCACGCCCCGCTGTCGCCCAACAGGGCGCACGCATGCCTATCTGCTGATGGATGGATCGGCGGATGGCGGATCTGTTATTGAGGTCACCCAAGGCGACATCCGTGCCATTCAACTTGCAAAATCAGCACTTTACGCTGGCGCGCGCTTGTTGATGGATGAATTTGGCACCGACACAGTGGACCGCGTTGTGTTGGCTGGGGCCTTTGGGGCGCATATTTCGCCCAAACACGCGATGGTGTTGGGGATGATCCCAGATTGTCCATTGGACCACGTCATCTCGGCAGGCAACGCAGCGGGCACAGGCGCACAAATTGCGCTTTTGAATGTCGCTGCACGGCGCGAGGTTGAGGCCTTGGTGCATCAAATCACCAAAGTGGAAACCGCGATTGAGCCACGGTTCCAAGAACATTTCGTTGCTGCAAATGCCATTCCGCACGCCACAGCACCGTTTTCTGGTCTGCGCGCGCTGGTGCATTTGCCCGATCCATCCTTTAACACGGGGGGTGGCGATGGCGCGCGTGGGCGTGGTCGGCGGCGGCGTTGAGAAATCGCGGCGTTTAAAAATCATCGCGACATTTAAAAATCTATGTCTGATTGGTGAGTGGCGCTTGACGCTTTGCGCCTGAGACCCTAATCAATGACAATCTGAGCGGGTATGGTGAAAAGGTATCACGGCAGCTTCCCAAGCTTTAGTTACGAGTTCAATTCTCGTTACCCGCTCCAGACATTAAAACCACATTTCAAATTCCATAAACGACGTAGCGTTGTGCTGTCAGTTTGGCCCTGCACCGCTTAGCTGTTGCAAAAATGGGAGAGACTGATGAGTGATTTTCTAAACACAGCAAAAGACGCACTGCTGACACGGTTAACCGGCGAGGTTTTTGAAAAATCTGTCAGCCTGCGGATCAAGGATATCGGCAATATTGTCATTTCGGGATCAGACGCGCGCATTTGCGATGATCAGGCTGATTGTGCGATTTTTTCGTCTGAAGAGACGCTTACACAGATCATGGAAGGTACGTTGAACCCCATGAAAGCTGTGATGTTTGGCAAATTAAAAGTCAAAGGTGACGCGGCCACTGCGATGAAATTTGGCAATCTGTTTGGGTAAAAAATAGGCCCGCAGATTGAACCCTGCGGACCTATTCAAAGTTGTCTGAGATGTGATTAGGTCTTGAGAAACTTTACAAGGTTCAGGGTCGATCCATCTTTGTCTGCGCCATCATCATCACCTGCCAAAACAGGTTGCAACGCGACGGCAAGCTCTTTGCCAAGTTCAACACCCCATTGGTCAAACGAATTGATCCCCAGAACAACGCCTTCGACAAAGACGCGATGTTCATACAGGGCCACGATCTGTCCCAATACAAAGGGTGTCAATTTTTCATAAGCTAATGTTGTTGTTGGACGATTTCCAGGGAACACACGATGACGCGCTTGGCGATCAAGCTCATCCCCTTCAAAGCCTTTGGCGGCCATGATCGCACGTGCCTCATCCAAAGACCGACCACGCATCAATGCTTCGGATTGAGCCAAACAATTGGCAGCGAGCAGTTCATGTTGATGCTCTAGCCCCGTTTCATGACCATATTTTGCGATCATGAATTCACATGGGATCACACGCGTGCCTTGGTGGATCAGCTGGTAAAACGCATGTTGGCCATTGGTGCCCGGCTCGCCCCAAACAACAGGCCCTGAATGGAATGGTAAATCAACGCCGTCCATCGACACGCGTTTGCCGTTACTTTCCATTTCCAATTGCTGCAAATAGGCAGGCAAGCGTAGCAACCGTTGCTCGTAGGGCAAAACGGCGCGTGTGGCGTGACCACACACTTGGTTGTGCCACAGGCCTGTTAAAGCCAAAATTGCGGGAAGGTTTCCCCCCCAAGGTGCGGTGCGAAAATGTGTGTCCATGGCTTGGGCACCCCGCAGAAAATCCGCAAAGTTTTGCGGGCCGATCGCGAGCATCAAAGGCAGGCCAATAGGCCCCCAAACAGAATAACGCCCCCCAACCCAATCCTCGAACCCAAACACCAAATCAGGATCAACGCCAAATTCAGCCGTTTTATCACGCGCGGTGGACAGAGCCGCAAAATGACGCGAAATCCCCTCTTCACCAACATGATCAATCAACCAACGTTTGGCCGTTTCGGCATTGGTCATAGTCTCAATAGTGGTAAAGGTTTTGGAGGCCACAATCACCAAAGTGGTCAAAGGATTAAGCCCTTTGAGAACATCATAGATATGTGCGCCATCAACATTTGAGACGAAATGACACCGCGGCCCATCTGCATAAGGGCGCAAGGATTCATAAGCCATCACAGGGCCAAGGTCAGAACCGCCAATCCCAATGTTGACGATGTCTTCAAACGGCGCACCAGACGACGACGTGATGTCGCCCCGACGCACACGATCCGCGAAATCATCCATGCGCGCTAAAATATGACGCACACCTTTCATGATGCCGAGGCCGTCAACAATAATGTCCTCGCCATCCAGATTGCGCAAAGCAGTGTGTAAAACCGCACGCCCTTCGGTGTCGTTAATTTTTTCACCGCGAAACATCGCATCGCGTTTGCCAGCAACATCAGCGTTTTCAAGCAGCTCAATCAGTGCCGTTTTTTGGTCTGAATCGATGTTGGTTTTGGAGTAATCAAACAAAAGCCCATCTGCCAAAACCGAAAACGACTGTGCCCGTTTCGCGTCATCGGCAAACAGATCAAGAATATGACGATCCGCTGCCGCCGTTTTCAATGCTTTCAATCCGGTAAAGTCAACGGACATGATATCTCCTATCAGGGTTGTACCCTGTTTTAGTCGCAAACAATTGATATGCCCCTAATTTCAATGGGGCAAAGAAAGTTGATCAAACGCAGCTTAAGAGCCGACCAGAATGACTATACTTAGGGGGCCCAGTGCACTTGTGCACCGCGTAAAAATGCCGAAATCGGCGCCTCATGTGCCTGCAATTTACGTGCCTTTTCCAAAGCTTCGCGTTTTTCAGGACCTGTGATCAAAATATGCGTTGAAACGGCCGATTTTAACGCTTTGGCAGACAAGGTGATCCGTGGCTCAGGGGCTCCTGGGGCACGCATGGCCAACAAAGTGGGCGCATGATCTGACAGGCCAAGTTCAAGTTGATCCGCACCGGGGAACAGGCTGGCAGTGTGCATATCAAGCCCCATACCAAGCACCAAAACATTCAACGGCAAAGCCGCCTCAACCGCTGGAATCAATCCCTCCAAGCCCTCTTCGGGGGTTGGTACATCGGTGTGCAGTGGGATCAAATTGGCCCCTGCCGCATGCCCCGTGATCAGGCGCTGTTTGAGCAACGCCGTGTTCGAGCGCTCAGAGGATTCCGGCACCCAGCGTTCATCATTGAGCAAAATATCGACGCGGTCCCACGCCAAATGCACGCCAGACAGCGTGTCAAAAATCGGCCCCGGTGTGGTGCCCCCCGGCACACACAGTGACGCGCGATCAGAATGTTCCAGCGTGGAGGTCAATTCGCCTGCAATAATATCGGCCAAATCCAACATCAGTGCATCCCGATCAGAATACTCAATAAGTTTCATTCTTTGATCTCCCGCCAAACGCGATTTTCACGTTTGAGCATCATCGCCGCATCATCTGGCCCAGCGGAGCCGACATCATAAAGTTTGGGCACATCATTGCGCGCCGTCCAACCATTGATCAACGGATCGGTCCACGCCCAAGCGGCCTCGACTTCATCGCCACGCATAAACAAAGTTTGGTTGCCACGGATCACATCCATGATCAAACGCTCGTAGGCGTCAGGCACGTCCGCATCGTCATCCCCCAAAGCTTCAGCAAAGGACATATCAAGCGGCACATCGATCAAACGCATCCCGCCGGGGCCAGGTTCTTTGATCGTCACCTGCAATGTCATGCCCTCATTGGGCTGCAAACGAATGCGCAACACATTGGCGTGCTTGCCAGCCTCCTCGCCAAAAATCGAATGCGGCGTGTCTTTGAACACCACAGCAATTTCAGACGCGCGTGCTTTCAATTTCTTGCCTGTGCGGATGTAGATCGGCGTATTGGCCCACCGCCAGTTGGCAATCTCACAGCGCAGCGCGATATAGCTTTCTGTGCGCGATTTGGGATCGCCCGCATCTTCGCGGTAAGACTGTTCGGTGTCTGTCGCATCATATTGCCCACGCACGATATGATGAGGCGCAAGAGGTTCCAACGCACGGATAACTTTAAGTTTTTCGTCGCGCACCGCATCAGGGTCATATTTGCTGGGCGGTTCCATCGCGATCAAGCACAACAACTGCATCAAGTGGTTTTGCACCATGTCGCGCATCGCACCAGCGCGGTCGTAATATTCACCACGCCCGCCAACACCGACAGTTTCGGCCACCGTAATTTGAATGTGATCGATGTATTGCGCGTTCCACAGAGGTTCGAACAAAATATTGCCAAAACGCACCGCCATCAGGTTTTGCACGGTTTCTTTGCCAAGGTAATGATCGATGCGATAGATTTGTGTCTCGTCGAAATGCGCGGCCAAATCGGCGTTCAATGCCTTGGCTGTCGGCAAATCACGGCCGAATGGTTTCTCAACAACAATCCGGCTGTCTGTGTCCGAAATACCGTTCACGTGCAGACGCTCTGCGATCGCGCCAAATAAACTTGGGGCAACAGAGAAATAAAAGGCTTTGATCACACCGTCGCGCATCAAAGACTTAAGTTCGACCCAGCCGCCCTCGCCTTTGGCATCGATGGTCACATAGTGAAGTTGTGCTAAAAACGCGTCTATTTTGCACTCATCGCACTCATTTTTTTCTGAAAACTCATGGATCGCATCGCGCACCATGTCACGAAATTCTGGCGTGCCAAAATCAGAACGCGCAGCCCCGATGATGCGCGCCTCAGCTGGCATTTGGCCAGAACAAAAACGTCGGTACAAGCCCGGCAAAATTTTGCGGCGGGCCAGATCGCCCGTGCCACCAAAAATAACCAAGTCGAAATCTTCGACTGGAATGACGCGTGACACCATGATGTGTCTCCTTTGTGCGTTCCAGCGGCGCTGTCTTACGCAGGCCACCTTCACCGATGTATTTCAACGCCTTGCCCGTTCTCATGCAAAACATCGTTAGCGCTAACGAAGCGGGTTTATCTCTAGAATTGATGAAAGTCTAGCACCCGATTTGGCATTCGTCTGCCCTTGAGTTTGGTATACCGCGTCAAACACCAATGGCGACACGTTCACAATGCCGTAGAACGGGTAAAACACCCTTTTCTATATCGTAACAAACGCATACCACGGTTGGAACCAGTCACAATGGGCAAGCATATGAAAGATTTTAACACAGAGCATCCGAATTGGCCCCATGGTGAAAAATTCATCAATCCACATGTGACAGCCAAAGGTGACACGCGCGCGACGGTGTCTTTCAGCACGCCACAAACGCTATGGTTCAACACTGGCACCCTGTGCAATATTACGTGCGTGAACTGCTATATCGACAGTTCGCCCACCAATGACGCCCTTGTCTATATCACCGCCGATGAGGTGCGCGACTACTTGGACGAGCTGGAGACATTGGATTGGGGGCTGCGCGAGATCGCGTTTACAGGCGGCGAACCTTTTATGAATCCTCAAATGATCGACATCACCCGGGCCGCATTGGCGCGTGGCTATGAGGTCTTGATCTTGTCCAATGCCATGGCGCCAATGCAGCGCCCCAGCATGAAAGCTGGTCTTGTGGCCTTGAACGCTGAATTTCCAGATAAGCTGACAATACGCGTATCATTGGACCATTGGTCTGAGGCCCATCACGATGAAATGCGTGGTGCAGGCAGCTTCAAACGCACCTTGGACGGCATGGATTGGTTGCGCGACAACGCATTCACTATGGCTATTGCCGCACGGTCTCTTTGGGGGGAAACGGATACCGAGGCCCGCGCCGGCTTTGACCGCTTATTCCTAAACCGCAGCTACGCGATCGACGCGCAAAACCCCGCGATGACAGTGATTTTTCCTGAAATGGACGCGTCTGTCGCAGTGCCAGAGATTACCACAGAATGCTGGGGCATTTTGAACAAATCCCCTGACAGCGTTATGTGTGCCTCCTCACGCATGGTGGTGAAACGCAAAGGCGAATCCCCCTCTGTCGCGGCCTGCACCTTGCTGCCTTATGACCGCCAATTTGATTTGGGGGCGACGCTTAAAGAAGCATCAAAAGATGTGGCTTTAAACCACCCGCATTGTGCCAAGTTTTGTGTGCTGGGGGGCGCGTCCTGTTCTGCCTAAATCACGCTTCCAATTCTGTATCCCAGTACAGAAAGTCGATCCAACTGTCGTGCAAATGATTGGGCGGAAATTTGCGCCCGACATTGCGCAGCTGTTCACATTCAGGCGCACGCGGCGTTTTGCGCAACTGCATGCCAATCTGACGCAATGACTTTGAGCCTTTGCGCAGATTACAGCGCTGACAGGCCGCGACAACGTTTTCCCAAGATGTAATACCGCCGCGTGCGCGCGGAATGACGTGATCAAAGGTTAAGTTGCCCATCGATCCACAGTACTGACAACAAAATTCATCCCTTAAAAACAAATTAAAGCGCGTGAAGGCCACGCGCTTTTGAGGTTTGACATAATCTTTAAGGACAACAACAGACGGGATTTTAATCTCATGTCTGGGACTGCGCACCACTTGGTCGTATTCGGCAACGATTTCAACACGGTCAAGCCAAACCGCCTTGATCGCCTCTTGCCAGGGCCACAAAGACAACGGGTAATATGACAAAGGCCTATAATCCGCATTCAACACCAACGCGGGATGCGCCTTGCGGGTATGTGGCTCTCTGACAAAATCTGTTCGAAAGCTATCGCGTAACTCACTGTCCATTGCACTTCCAATCGCGCCTCAACCAACAATAGGTCTTTGGACGGTGATCCGTGTTAAGGCACGCGTCCTAGACATAGCCCCACTATATATCGGGGATGCGCACTGGCAAGACCCCTGTATATACCAATGACATTGGTTAAAATTTAGCCCGACCCGATGACGCCTATATGACAAATTGCATAAAAAAAGACCGCATGTGAAACCATGCGATCCTAAACGTGTTTTAGGGCGAACAGCGCGAGGCATGAACCCTCTGCAATGCGCGCCCTGTTTTGCTAAGGCGGCTTTAGCGACGCTTGTCTTGGGTCCGCACGCGAATGGCGCGGCGCTGTGGTTGAGGAAGATATGCGACGCCAGCAATCAACAAAACAGCTGTAGCGCTCAACGTGATAATCAGGTCCATGGAGATCTCCTCTAACTTGTGCTTAACAAAATGGTAACAATATGGCGCAGGCCGTCAAGCGGTTCTGACAGTATTCGTCTAAAAACCTAAAATTATCCTAAATTACGTAAGGAAATCTCGGGCCACATAGCAATTTGGGGGCCAAACATCTGCCAAGCCGCCCACCCGTTTTTGCAAATTGCACATTGCGTTCACACGCTGTGTTCACTCGTAGCCAAGACGCTCGCGCAAGAACGCCAAGGCGACAGACAATCCATCAGGATCGATTCCATGGGCTGTGCCTTCCATCGAATGGGCATAAACTTTATCAAACCCTGCGGTTTCTAAAACTTGTACCGCATGGGGCATGGATTGCGGCGGCACCACATCGTCTTGGTCGCCGTGCGCCAGCAAAACAGGCATCCGCACCCGCAATTCATCTTCCAACATTTCAGGGTCCAAAATACGGCCAGAAAAGCCAACAACCCCCGCCACAGCATCTTCACGGCGCGGGGCCACATGCAGCGCCATCATCGTGCCTTGGGAAAAGCCAACGATGGCCATTTGTTCAGGTTCAAGATCGAGATCGACCAAGATATCGTCCAAATAAGCGTTCAATTCCGCCGATGCCCGTTCCATACCAGCACGCGACTCTTCTTCGGATGATCCATCAATCCATGGGATTGGAAACCACTGAAACCCAGCCGGATTGCCGATACATTGCTCAGGCGCATCAGGTGAATAAAACACCGTATCCGGCATATGTTCGGCCATAGGGTCGGCCAACCCAAGCAGGTCTTCGCCATTGGCACCGTACCCGTGTAAAAACACGACCACTGAGTGGGCTGAGCCAGATTGGCTTTCTTTCATTTTACTGTCGAGCACGGCCATCATCGTATTCCTTCGCGGGTTTTCTCAACGTGGTAATAGGCCCATAAAAGCCGCGCTGCAACAGACCTATAGGGCGACCAGTCTTGGGACATGGCCCGCATGTCTTTTTCGCTGGGGCGCGCCTCCAAATCAAACAAGATTTTGGTGGCTTCTTGGAGGGCCAGATCGTTGGCGGCAAAGACATCGCCATGTCCAAGCGAAAACATGGCATAAATTTCAGCTGTCCAACGCCCAATGCCGTTGACTTGGGTTAAAGCCGCTATGATGTCGTCTAAAGGGGCAGTGCGTAGAGCTATGAAATCAATATCCGCCTCTGCCAAGGCTTTGATATATTTCACTTTCGGGCGCGATAACCCGCAGCCCCGTAGATCATCGTCTGAGGCACGCAAAATGGTCTCTGGATGGGTCATCTTAGCCTCCACAACCCGTTTCCAGATCGCATTGGCAGAGGCCACAGAGACCTGTTGACTGACAATGGCAGAGGCCAGTTCTTCAAATCCATCTTTGCGCAGACGCAAAGGCAAAGGGCCTGTCAGGGTATAGGATTTTGCAAATAAAGGGTGCTCTGCGACCAAATTGTCCGCATCTGCGTCAACATCTGCCTGACAGGTGATATACTTCATGCGAAGTGTTCTGCCCATTCCAAGGCATCACACACCTGTTCGCGCCGCTCAATCCCAACCGGCGCTGTGGGCCGCGTCATCATCGCCACGTGAATGCCCAAAGCACGCGCCATCGCGAGTTTGGTTTTACCAGAGGCCCCGCCTGCATTTTTCACCACAAGCCAGTCAGGCTTCAATCGCTCGAACACTTCGCGCTCATGTGTTTGCGAAAATGGCGGACGTCCGATGATCCATTCGCCGTGCGGATAGGGAAACGGGGCATCAGGCACATCAATCACGCGACACATCAGGTGACGATCTTGCAAATGAGCATAGTGTGGCAGGCTTTGACGCCCTGTCGCCACAAACACCCGCGCGCCCGCTGGAATAAGGCGGTCCAAATCGGCGTAAGTGTCGGCGCGGTGCCATGAATCCCCTGTACGTGAAATCCACTGGGCGCGCTCAAACCGCAAATAGGGCAAGGCGCGCGTTTGGCAAATCTCAGCTGTGCGCGCGGTGATTTTATCGGCAAAAGGATGCGTGGCATCAATCACGGCCGTGATGTTTTCAGCGTCCAAATAGGCGTTAAACCCGTCTGCACCGCCAAACCCACCAACACGCGTTGGCACCCCCAGATCAACAGGCGTGCGCGTGGCCCCAGCAAGGGACGCGGTGCAAGCGATGCCCGCATCTTTCATATAGCCCGCCAGATTGCGCGCCTCTGCGGTGCCAGCCAAAAGTAAAATCATAGAGAGTTCTTTCTTAAGACGCCGTGGCCAAAATGGCCCCCGCGCGATCAATGACGATAATGTCATAAGATATAGATGTGCCGTCAGCAGCCGTTTTGAAACGCGCGTTGACAGTCTCAAGCGCCAATTGCGCGACATTTTGCGCAAAAACAGGCCCTGCAATCTGCGTCGCCTCAAGGGCTGTATTGGCAGATGCGATGTCCGGCAGGCCCAGCCTGTCCGCCCAAAACTGCAAATCAACTTGGCCGCGCTTGGAATGCAAATCCATCTCACCTTGGGCCAGCTTTGCAATTTTACCGATACCACCGCCAATTGTGACACGCGGCACAGGATGTTTGACGAGGTATTTTAACATGCCGCCGACAAAATCCCCCATGTCTAACATCGCCGCATCAGATAGCTCGTGATGCGCTTGTACGATGCGCTCTGAGGTGGCGCCTGTGCAGCCAGACAGATGCGTCAGCCCCTCAGCCCGCGCCACATCAATGCCGCGATGAATGGATGCGATCCAAGCGGCACAGGAAAATGGCCGCACAACGCCGGTGGTGCCAAGCACAGACAGCCCACCAATGATGCCCAAACGCGGGTTCCAAGTTTTCAGCGCGATTGTGTCGCCATCGGGGATAGAAATGGTGATCTCAACATCTGCCGCCTGCCCCAAACGCGCGGCCATTTCAACGACTTGCGCCGTCATCATCTCACGAGGCACAGGATTGATCGCGGGTTCACCCACGCCAATAGGCAAGCCAGCCTTGGTCACGGTGCCAACGCCTGCGCCCGCTTTGAACACGACGCCTCCCATCGATCGCGTCACCCGTGCGCGAATTTCGGCCCCGTGCGTCACATCAGGATCATCACCTGCATCTTTGATGATGCCAACTTCGGCCCAATGATCGCCCACATCCGTACCCATAGCCGTATAGGACAATGCAAACTCAGGCCGTTCGCCGCGTGGGAGCGTGATACGCGCCTTGTCAGGAAAGCCCTCGCCCCACAACGCCATCAACGCGGCACGCGTGGCGGCCGTGGCACAAGCGCCCGTGGTCCAGCCGCGGCGCAATGGTTTGGGATCATTTGTCATTGGGGTGACTATAAAACGGGCTTGCGACGAATTGCTATGCGTTTTCTTGTCCACACACTGCATCTGTGACCGCGACGGGCCTTTCCTAGCTCCACGCGCTGGGCCATAAATCGCATATGACAGAATCAACACTCTCTTTGCCCACTGGAAATTGGCCCGCTATCGAACCGGGTTGGGTTTGGCTGTGCGGCGCAGGTCCCGGCGATCCCGGTCTTATGACATTGCACGCGGTGAATGCGCTGCGCCAAGCGGATGTCATTGTTTATGACGCACTTGTGGCCCCTGAAATATTGGACTGGGCCAATCCGGCGGCTGAAAAAATCTATGCAGGCAAACGCGGTGGCAAACCCTCGGCCAAACAAGTCGACATCTCGTTGACTTTGGTCGATTTGGCCAAAGCGGGCAAACGTGTGCTGCGCCTCAAAGGCGGTGATCCGTTTGTGTTTGGCCGTGGCGGCGAAGAAGCGCAGACCTTGATCCAACATGGCGTCAATGTGCGGATTGTTCCGGGCATTTCGGCGGGCATTGGCGGGTTGGCCTATGCGGGTATTCCCGTGACGCACCGCGATGTGAACCAAGCTGTGACGTTTGTCACAGGCCACGACCAAACCGGCGAAGCAACAAAAACGCTGGACTGGGATGCGCTGTCGCGGGCCTCGGGCGTTTTGGTCATCTATATGGGCATGAAACATGCGCCAAGCATTCGCGATGGCCTGCTCGGCGCTGGGCGTGGCATGGATGAACCTGTGGCGATTGTGTCCCAAGCCACCACACCGCAGCAAAAAGTTCTGGAAACCACGCTGGGTGCTATGTTGGACGATATAGCCAAAACCAAAATGGTTCCGCCTGCGATCATCTGCGTTGGGCGCTCTGTTTTGATGCGTCAAGTTCTAGATTGGCAAGCTTTGGCGCGCGGCGAAGCGCCCCGCAATTTGGACCCGTTGGGCCGTGGCAAACCTGCTGAGATCCGCGATTGACCCGCGCTGTCTTGATCGCGGCCCCAAGTTCGGGGTCAGGCAAGACGACGCTAACTTTGGGGCTTTTACGCGCTCTGTCGCGCCGTGGACATGCGGTGCGCGGGGCCAAATCTGGGCCTGACTACATCGATCCGCGGTTTCATGAGGCGGCTTGCGGGCAGGTTTGCATGAATTTGGACGCTTGGGCGATGAGGCCTGCGCGGTTGCACTCTTTGGCGCAAAGCGACACAGACAGCACTTTGATCATTGAAGGCGCGATGGGGCTGTTTGACGGTGCCCCCAGCCTTGATCCCACAACCGATGGCAAAGGCGCGTCGGCCGATTTGGCGCGTTTGTTTGATATTCCGGTGATTTTGGTGGTGGATGCCTCGCGCATGGCGCAAAGCATCGCCGCCATTGTGGCGGGCTTTATCGCCCATGATCCGCGTGTGCGCATCGCGGGCGTTATTTTGAACAAAATCGGATCACAACGTCATTTGGACATGCTCAAACGCGCTTTGATCCCCCTCGGAATACCCGTTTTGGGCGCCGTGCCGCGCAGCGCTGACATTGTTCATCCAGATCGCCACCTTGGATTGGTCCAAGCGCAAGAACGCGATGATTTGGACCTGTTTCTCAACACAGTCGCCGACAGCGTGGCAGCTCATGTGGATTTAGACGCGATCTTGTCATTGGCCACAGACCTTGCCCCCGCCCCCAACACGACACCGCGCACACCGCCCGCCCAAAGCATTGCCGTGGCGCAAGATGACGCTTTTGCCTTTGCCTATCCGCATCTTTTGGCCGATTGGCATGCTCAAGGCGCTGAAATATCGTTCTTTTCCCCTCTGGCAGATCAAGCCCCGCACCCCGCGGCCTTGACCTATTTACCCGGTGGATACCCTGAACTGCACGCGGGGCGCTTGGCCAGCAATCACCATTTCATGCAAGGCCTGCGCGAAGCCGCAGCGCGCCGCACAGTTTACGGCGAATGCGGCGGGTATATGGTTTTGGGCGATGGCATGATCGACGCAAAAGGCCAGCGTCACAAAATGGCAGGGCTTTTGGGTTTGGAAACCTCATTTGAAACCAGAAAATTACACTTGGGCTATAGATCGGTCCACTCCAACGGCGGACCGTTTCAAGGCCAATGGAATGCGCATGAGTTTCATTACGCCACCACAGTGAAAGCGGCGGGCACAGCGCTTTTCACCGCCACAGACGCGATGGATCAAAACCTACCAGATGCAGGATTGATCAACGGATCTGTGTCTGGGTCGTTCCTGCATCTGATTGATCACGCCTGAACGACATTGTTCACAATTATTGTGCCCCCTGCGCACAATTTGTCGCGTGTTCTTTTGAGTATATGCCCCTACACATAGAGACCTAATTTTTACACAAACTTTAAGCACGGACTTTACCCTGCGACACAGCAACAAAAGAGACCCAATATGACAAGCCTGCCCCCAAGTGCCGCCCATGCCACCGCCAAACGCAATGTGACGATTTTGGTGGCGGCCCAAGCGCTTTTGGGGGCGCAAATGGCGATGATTTTCATCATAGCGGGCTTGGCGGGCAAATCTTTGGCGTCAAATCTATGTTTGGCCACCCTGCCCATCACCGCGATTGTGTTGGGCTCGATGTTGACCGCAACGCCTATGTCAAACGTGATGCAAAAACATGGCCGCAAAGTCGGCTTTTTCATCGGCACGGCCGCTGGCGCTTTGGGCGCGGTGATTGCAGTTGTTGCGTTGATGCAAAGCAACTTTTGGCTTTTGGTGTTCGGCGGGCTGTTCACAGGCATCTATCAATCGTCGCAGGGATTTTTCCGTTTTGCCGCAACCGACACCGCCTCAGAAGAGTTCCGTCCCAAGGCCATTTCCTATGTTATGGCAGGCGGGTTGGCCTCGGCCATCATTGGCCCGCAATTGGTAAAACTGACAAGTGATGCCATGGTGATTCCCTTTATGGGCGCTTATTTGGCGGTGATTGTGATCAACATCCTTGGCTCATCGCTGTTTTTCTTTCTCGATATCCCCAAACCCCCTGTCGCCAAAGTTGGCGAAAGTCTTGGGCGGTCGAAATTGGAGCTGCTCAAAACCCCGCGCATTGCCGTGGCGATCATTGTGGGCATGGTGTCTTATGCGCTGATGAACCTTGTGATGACTGCGACACCTTTGGCTGTTGTGGGCTGTGGGTTCACCCAAAATAGCGCGGCGGATGTGGTGTCTTTCCACGTGCTCGCCATGTTCGTTCCCTCATTTTTCACCGGCTCATTGATCGCACGCTTTGGCGTGGAAAAAATCATGGCTTTGGGGCTGGCGATTTTGGCCGCTGCGGGCATTGTGGCGCTGTCTGGCGTGACGTTAGAAAACTTTTTCATCGCTTTGGTCTTGCTTGGGATTGGTTGGAACTTTGGTTTTATTGGTGCCACCGCCATGTTGTCGTCTTCGCATGAACCATCTGAGCGGGGCCGTGTTCAAGGCATGAACGATCTGTTGGTGTTCGGCGGTGTGACCTTTGCCTCAATGGCCTCAGGCGGTCTGATGAATTGTTCTGGCGGCACGCCCCAAGACGGTTGGAGTGCTGTTAATTTGGCGATGATTCCGTTTTTGACCTTGGCGGGTGGCGCGCTTATTTGGCTTTGGATGCAGCCCAAAAAAGATTAAATATCAAAATCTTGCGCGTGCATCAGGTCGGGTAAAACCAGATTGGCTTAAAGACAATATTATCAAAGCCAGAGGTATCAAAAATTGTGGTGATGGCGCGCAAGCCAAAGGGCCGACAGCAACAAAGGGCCTGTGTCCAATGCGCCTTGATCAGCCAAAGACATAAAGTCGTCATAACTTAAAACAGTGCTGGCGATGTCTTCGTGTTCATCCGCCAAGCCGCCCACGCCCACCACCTCATCAGGCAAATCCGCAATACCGACATAGGATGTGACATATTCGCTCAACGCGCCAGGCGAGGGATAATAGCCCCCAACACGGTGCAAAGCGCCCAGCGAGATCCCCGCCTCTTCGACGGCTTCACGCCGCGCTGTGGTGGCTTCGGTTTCGCCGGCATCCACGCGCCCCGCGATGGGTTCAAGCACCCAAGGATTTTGGTCACCACGCACAAAAGGGGCCACCCGAAACTGTTCGATCACCAGCACGCGCCTGCGCACCGGATCAAAAGGCAGCACTGTCACAGCATCAGCCGCCACAAAGGCCGCGCGATCCATTTTGGCCGACTCTATACCATCAAACCGTGTGTGGCTCAGATTGAGGTCTTCAATCGCGAAAAAATCAGAATAGGGATAGCTTTGCTTGTGCACAGTGACGGCATCTAAAGCGCGACCTTTACGTTGCAGTGACGTGCCCTGCCCCATGGGACGCCCTTTTTGCGCCCGCAGCCTGCTGTCAGCGCGCACAAAAATCATACCCCGTCGTTTGAACACCTCTGCGGCAGGTTCAAACGGCATATAGGTCAGAACTTCATGGGCTGCGGCAACAATCAACGCAGGGGTGATGAAAGGCTCAGGCCCGTTTAGCGATGAGTGCAGATAAGACAGCTCATCATTTGAAAAGCGCCCTTTGAGCGCTTCAAACGCTGGATTTACGACCATTTACGTCCCACTTTTTCAACGATCCAGCCCCCGAAAAGGCCCCCAAACACCAAAACAATCACCACATCCCATTTGAGCGCCTTCAAGGCATTTTGCCCCATCAATTCAAGACAGCCCGCCAGCGCATCCATTGCCCCATCGTACCGTTTTCGCATGGCGCGGTGCAGCATCTCTTCGAATGAAAAGTAAAACAAGGCGTATAAAACCACCAAGAATATCGCCGTTAATCCGTATCCATACGCCGCGCGCATCGTGTCGCCCGCGCGCGCGCCCGCAAAGGTCCACCCAACAAGTCCGCCGAATGCGGCGCTAATCAAGGCAAAATGACCAATTTGAACGCCCTCAGCAAGGTGATTGACCACCAATTGCGCCGAAAACCACGCAATAAAAGCGTACCATAAAAGGGCTGCGAGTTTGGGCGCTGTGGGCATGGGTTACCGATCTGGCTTGGACATTGTGATCTGTGTTACATCGCAATTTCCACTGTGAAACGTCGCAGCGCAAGAGGTGAGATAAAAATTCCACATTTTACGGAACTCTGTGTCAAATCCGAGCTGTGCAATTTGGTCCCATTGTGCATTAAAATCCTCATGCCAAATCCGCAAAGTTTTGCTGTAACTTTCGCCGAATTCTTTGGACTGTTCAAAGGTCAAACCAGACGCTTTGATGTGTTGTTTTAGCACGGTAGGACTTGGCAACATGCCCCCCGGAAAGATGTGTTTTTGAATGAAATCGACCGATTTTCGGTAAATTTCGAACCGTCGATCCTGAAGGGTGATAACCTGCAACGTGGCGCGGGCTTTGGGTTTCAAACATCGCTTCACCGCATTGAAATACACCGGCCAGTATTTTTCACCCACGGCCTCGAACATCTCGATCGACGCGATCCCATCATACTGTCCTGTCTCGTCGCGGTAATCTTGTAATTTTAGCGTCACAAGATGTGAAAGACCCGCATTTTCAATACGTTTCATCGCAAAGTTAAACTGTTCTTGCGAAATGGTCAGCCCCGTGACCTTGAGGCCGCGCTGGCCTGCCGCGTACTCAGCAAAGCCCCCCCAGCCACAGCCGATTTCCAGCACATGATCCCCAGCGTGCACGCCCATTTCATCAACCATGGAGCGATATTTGGCGATTTGTGCCTCAGCCAATGTTTCTGTATTTGTCTCAAACAAAGCCGACGAATAGGTCATCGTTTGATCAAGCCACAGCTTGTAAAAGGCATTCCCCAGATCATAGTGGTGCGAGATGTTTTTACGGGCTTGGCGTTTGGAATTTGAGTTGAGCCAATGACGCAGACGTTCATAGGCGCGCACCACTTTCATGCCCGGAAAGCTGTCATACATTTCGTCATTGTCGGCATGGACCAAATCCAAAAACGCCTGCAAATCAGGCGTGTCCCAGCCACCTTGGACGTAATCTTCGCAAAATCCCAGATCACCCTCGCGGATCAATCGGGCAAAAACGTCGTCGTTTTTCAGCACAACAACAGCATGAGGGCCGTCAGATAACCCCTTGGCGCGAAACACCCGCCCATCCGTGAGCACAAAATCAAGCTGACCACGTTCCAGACGGCATATCATCTCAAACGCCTGCGCAAAATAACGCGGCAGATTGCGTTGACCTTTGGTGCTGGTCAGAACTTCGGCATCGTCAGTGAATTGAAACATATGGTCAAGCATTGTGCCCCCTTGTCGGGTTTTAATCCGATCTGTTGAACGCTGGTTGGTGTTGTAAATGTAGCAAATTTTACGTGATCCGTCACGCCGCAGATGCAAAAGCCTATGCGGACTTGGCCAAAGCACTATAGGCCGTCAGCGCCCGCATGCGCCCCTCAGCCAAGGGGGCAATGGGGTCCGGATAGGGATCATTTGGCGTCAAAGACCATGATTTGGGCACAGCCTCAAAATAACTCAACGCAGTGTCACTGGGCATCAAATGCCCTTCACTGAGCCAGCGATCCAAATAGGCGCCCTGTTTGTCAAACTTTTCGATCTGGCCGTCAGGATTGAAAATGCGAAAATAAGGCGACGCATCAGGCCCACAACCGGCCACCCATTGCCACCCCATGGCGTTGGCAGCAGGATCCCAATCGATCAGGCACTCTTCGAACCACGCGCGCCCGATACGCCAATCCGTCATCAAATGTTTGGTCAAATAAGACGCGACAATCATGCGCGCACGGTTGTGCATGGTGCCTGTCACATACATTTCGCGCATCGCGGCATCGACAAATTTGATGCCTGTCTGGCCGCGTTTCCAACGGTCAACATCCACGCTGGAGCTGTCGGTGCGCCATGGAAAATCGGACCAATGGGGACGATAGTTTTGTGTCGCCAAATCAGGTGTGTGAAACAGCAAATGATAGGCAAACTCACGCCAGACCAATTCTTTTAGAAAATGCTCCGCCCCAGCGGCGCCCTCATGAAAGGCACGTTGTCCGGCTTGCCAAATTTGGCGCGGCGAAATTTCACCGTAGGTCAGGTTTTCAGACAGACCAGAACATACAGGCTCGGCAGGGAAATCACGACGCGCCTTGTAATGATCCACATTGTTTTCAATGAATGCAGTCAGTCGCATCTGGGCCGCCGCCTCGCCGACCTGCGCGTGACGTAAAACGACATCAGCCCCGCGATTCATCGCGGCACCAAGATGCCAATCCTCCAAGGCCTCACTGTGCGGCATGCTGGCAAAACGCACATGTGGCGCACCCACAGTTGGCGCAATTTCACGGTGTTTTACAGCGTTCCAAAATGGTGTGTAGACCTTGTAAAACCCACCTTGTTTGGTCTGCACCGACCAAGGTTCAAACAGCAAATGACCGGACATAGATTGGGCCTCGATGCCCTGATCCGTCAAGATGGCTTTCACATCGGTATCGCGTGCGATGGCATCTGCATCATACAAGCGCGACCAATAGACAGACGTGGCGCCCGTGTCTTTTGCGAGTTGCACCAGCACATCACGGGCATCGCCGCTGCGCAGCACAATACCGCCCCCTAAGTCTTTGAGTTGATCCATCAAATGGTCCAACCCAAGCCCAAGGCGCCATTTGGGCGCAGCTCCCAGAGCCTCAACGCTGTCATCACGAATAAACACAGGGATAACATCGCCCGCACGCGCCGCCGCACAAAGGGCGGGATTGTCCGTGAGGCGCATATCGCGCCGTATCCACCATAGTGCCGTCATCAATCGCCCCAGTTCGCCTGTCATTTATAGGTATACGGGCAAGCGCGAGAAATGGATCACTCTTTTAACCCCTTCAAATCCTTAAATAGGTTTAAAGGGGGTAAATCTTATGCGGCGTCTTCGCGATCCTCGGCTTGAGCGGCCCACATGGCACTGTATTTACCATGACGCGCCAGCAAATCCTCATGGGTGCCACGTTCAATCACTTGGCCTTTTTCCAGCACCACGATCTCATCTGCATCCGCAACGGTCGACAAACGGTGCGCGATGGTGATCACGGTGCGCCCCTCGCCCGCGGCTTTCAAAGCGCCCAGAATATCGCGCTCAGTTTGGGTATCGAGCGCTGACGTGGCCTCGTCCAGCAACAAAATCGGCGGATCTTTCAACAAGGTGCGCGCGATACCCACACGTTGTTTTTCGCCCCCTGACAATTTAAGCCCCCGTTCGCCCACTTGCGTCTCGTACCCCGCAGGTAGGCTTAGAATAAAGTCGTGAATTTGCGCCTTTTTGGCGGCAGCGACGATTTCGTCAAAACTGGCATTGTCTTTGCCATAAGCGATATTATAGCGCACTGTGTCATTGAACAGCACCGTATCTTGCGGCACCACGCCGATGGCGGCGTGCAGCGTTTTTTGCGTCACGTCACGCACATCTTGGCCATCAATCATCAGGCTGCCGCCTGCAATATCATAAAACCGAAACAGCATACGCCCAATGGTGGATTTTCCCGCCCCAGACGGGCCAACAACGGCGACCTTTTTGCCCGCAGGCACCGACAGATTCAGCCCGCGCAAAATAGGGCGTTCCACGTCATAGGCAAAATCGACATCCTTAAATTCAAGCGCTCCACCCGTGACATTCAAAGGCGTGGCGTTTGGCGCATCGACAACTTCGGCAGGTTGATCCAACAGGCCAAACATTTCTTCCATATCCACCAAAGATTGGCGAATATTGCGGTACATCGACCCCAAAAAATTCAACGGCATGGTGATCTGGATCATGTAAGCGTTGACCATGACGAAATCGCCAACAGACATCGTGCCATTTTGCACGCCCAAAGCGGCCAAAATCATCACAGCGACCAAACCGGATGTGATGAAAACCGATTGGCCAAAGTTCAAAAATGCCAATGAATATTCTGTCTTGATCGCGGCTTTTTCATAGCCTGCCATTGCCGTGTCATAACGGGCAATTTCGCGCGTATCAGCGTTGAAATATTTGACCGTTTCATAGTTTAACAGACTGTCGACGGCCTTTTGATTGGCGTCATTGTCTTGGTCATTCATTTCTTTGCGAATTTTCACCCGCCATTCCGTCACCTTGAATGTGAATATGACATAGGCGGCAATTGTTGCGGCCACGACCGACAGATACGAAAACCCGAAAGTCACCCACAGGATGATCAAAACCATGCTGAGTTCTAAAATCAGTGGGAAAATCCCGAACAACATCACATTGAGCAAAAACGCGACACCTTTGACGCCACGCTCAATGATCCGGCTCAAGCCCCCTGTTTTGCGGGTCAAATGATAGCGCAAGGACAGCGCATGAATGTGTTGAAAGGTCTGCAACGCCAATCTGCGCAGGGCGGCCTGTCCAACGGGGGCAAAAATGGCATCACGCAGTTGTTGAAATCCGTTGGTCATCAGGCGCGCAAGACCATATGCCACGGTCAATCCAACGGCCCCGAACACCAACATCATTTCTGGCGTATCGATGACATCACCGCTGAGCACATCCACCGCCAGTTTGTACAAATACGGCGCCGTGACAGACACCACTTTGGCCAAAACCATCACCAAAAGCGCAAAAACCACACGCACACGCGCGGATCGATTGTCTTTGGGCCACAGATAGGGCGCGATTTGTTTGGCCACGGCCCATCCATTGTCTGGACCTTTGGAACTGGTGATTGAGGGGCGTGGGGACATGTAGCTGCCTTTTTAAATGAGGTGGCGTGTGCGGCACGTTGACGGCTGCATGTCCGACTGCGGACGTAAAACCAAGCAAGATGAGATATATAAGCGCCCAAACCCGCTATAAAAAGGGGCAAACGCGTGCTTGCCCCAATTTAAATGATCGGCGCCCCCGAACCGTAGTCTGCGATGGTAGCACGGTTACTCTTTGGGCAAGACGAACACCTGTCCGGGGTAAATCAAATCAGGGTCTCTGATCCGCGCCACATTGGCGTTGAACACACGCGCGTATAAAAAACCGTCACCATAAGTGTCAGAGGCAATGCCCCAAAGCGTGTTGCCCGGCTGCACTGTGACAGACGTGATCCGTGACTGTGGAGCGCTTTGCGCTGCGGGCACAGGAGCGGCATCTCCCTTGGTCGCAACCATGTCAGGCGCTGCATCTGCGGCGCTTTGCGTCGCGGCCAAATCCTTGTGACCCGCCTCAGGGCTTGGTGTTGCGGTCTCAACTGCGCTTTGTGACAACCGCGCCAAAACGGCAATATCTTCGCGTTTGAACGGGATTTCCACACGGTTTAACACTTTGCCGTATGCGTCGACCATATCGGCCCGCAATGAATATATACCGGCATCCACATCCATTTTCGCACGCCATTGCCCATCGGGACCAACAGTCGCATCCATCAAAGCTACGTTGCTCAGATAAAGCCGTACAACAGCCCCCGCCTGCCCGCGCCCAGAGGCAAACACAGCACCCTTGGGGTCATAAGTGATCGCATCGATGCTGACACCTTGAAGCGGCGCGGCCGATTGCAAAATTTTCACGCCAGTGTCGTCTGCAACCATAACAGTCGGGGCTGGGCGTGACGTGAGGGATGTGGCGGACAGCGGTTTTGGTTCGGTGTTTTCTGGCGCTTGAGGCGCAATCGAAATAGGATCAGATGTTTGACTGGCCACATCTTGTTCAACGGGCAACACGACATCGCCGTCCCGTCCCGCCTCAGGGGCATCAATCGATGCAGGCTTTGTACGGTCCACAATCACTGGGGCCATATCGGCAT
>JBLHXX010000018.1:0-38171 GCA_047630475.1 Celeribacter sp.
CAACGCATGCTGAAAAAATGCTATCTGCCCCCCTGAGTGAGACCTTTATCCACCGACAAACCACCGCGAACCAAGTGCGCTTTACCACGCTTGAACTGAGCGAATTAGAGACGAAAATTCACAATGCAGGCGGGCGCGCGCTTGAAATCGAAAAACGTATTTTTGAAGTGCTCAAAACAGAAGTTATCAAAGAGGCACCGCGTATTGCCGAAGCCTCTAAAGCATTGGCTGAATTTGATCTAACAACTGCCCTTGCCGATTTGGCAGTTGGTGAAAATTGGGTCCGTCCTGCGGTGGATTCGGGTCGATCTTTTGACATTAAGGGCGGCAGGCATCCCGTTGTTGAACGCGCGTTGCGCAAACAAGGTCAGTCACAATTTGTCGCCAATGACTGCCATCTGTCGAACGGAAAAGACGGCGCCGCGATTTGGCTTTTGACCGGTCCAAACATGGCCGGTAAATCGACATTCTTGCGTCAGAACGCTTTGATTGCGCTCATCGCGCAAATGGGATCCTTTGTGCCAGCAACATCCGCGCACATCGGAATCGTGTCACAATTGTTTTCACGTGTGGGTGCCTCGGATGATTTAGCCCGCGGGCGATCTACATTTATGGTTGAAATGGTGGAAACTGCAGCCATTCTCAATCAGGCAGATGACCGCGCTTTGGTTATTTTGGATGAAATCGGCCGCGGCACAGCCACCTATGACGGATTGTCCATCGCATGGGCCACGCTTGAACATTTGCACGACGTCAACCAATCGCGCGCTTTGTTTGCGACCCACTACCATGAGATGACCGCGCTTTCAGACAAATTGCCCGGCGCGGATAACGCCACGGTCGCCGTCAAAGAATGGGAAGGCGATGTGATTTTCTTGCATGAGGTTATCAAAGGCAAAGCGGATCGATCCTACGGCGTTCAAGTGGCCAAACTAGCCGGATTGCCTGCCGCGGTTGTGGAACGTGCACGAATTGTTTTGGAAGCTTTGGAAAAAGGGGATTCTGACACAAAAACCTCACCAAAGGCCATCATCGACGATTTACCGCTCTTTTCGGCTATTCCCACACCACAAGAAGTAAAGGTTGAAAAAGGACCGAGTGCGGCAGACGAAAAGCTCGCCGAGATTCTTCCCGACGAGCTGACGCCCCGTGAGGCGCTTCAATTGCTGTATGAGCTTAAATCGCTCGCAGGTGATTAAGCTGGCGTAGAGCTCACGCCGACTTGTGCGGGACGCAACAAACGGTCGTGGATCATAAAGCCGACATTCATCACCTGAATGATGTCGCCTGCTTTTGTGCCAGGCACAGAGGCTTCGAACATTGCCTCGTGGATGTTGGGGTCGAATTTGTCACCAACCTCTGGCGCAAGCGCGTCGATACCGTGTTTTTTGAACACGTTCAAAAGCTCGCGCATTGTCAGCTCAATACCTTCGATCAAGGCGGCTTGTGCTTCGCGCTGCTCATCTGTGATCGTATCGACAGCCCGTTTCAGGTTGTCAAATACTGGCAGCATATCGCGCGCAAGTTTTGAGCCACCATAGTTTTCGGCCTCACGACGATCTCGGTCAGAGCGCTTGCGCGAATTTTCCGCATCCGCCATGGCCCGCATAAAACGGTCACGCATGTCGTCACGCTCAGCACGCAGCTGTTCGATTTCTTCTTCGTTTGAATCCTCGCCAAGAAAATCGATGGGATCATCAACTTCCATGTCAAATTCAGCATCAAGGTCTTTGTTCGAATCCGTCATGTTTCACCTTTTAAGACTTACTGGACAGAATTTTGCCAACAAGCTGCGCCGTATAATCGACAATTGGAACGATCCGCCCGTAATTCAAACGGGTCGGCCCAATGACGCCAACAGCACCGATAATTTTTCGCTCTGCGTTCATATAAGGAGAAACCACCAAAGAGGAACCCGAAAGCGAAAAAAGTTTGTTCTCAGAGCCAATAAAAATGCGCACCCCATCACCATCTTCGGCCAATTCAAGAAAATCGGCGATATCCCGCTTTTGTTCCAGATCATCAAAGAGGCTACGAATGCGTTGCAGTTCGTCTTTTTCGGCGCCAGTGCCCAGCAAATTAGAACGCCCACGCACAATCAATCGTTCGTTTTGATCGCCTTCCCTTTGCCAAAACGCATCACCATTTTCGATCAACTCAGCCGCAAGCGTGTTTAACTCTTTGCGGCGTGTTTTAATCTCAATCTCAACACTGCGGCGCAACTCAGACAGGGTTTTGCCCTGCGCGAGCGCGTTCAGAAAATTCGCGGCCTCGCGCATGGATGACGCGGTTTGACCAATCGGTGGCGTGAACACGCGGTTCTCAACATGGCCATCGGCAAACACCAAAACCACCAGCGCGCGCGATGGATCGAGACTGACAAATTCGATGTGTTTTACAGGGGCTTCGTGTTTTGGCGTCAATACCAAGCTCGCCCCATGGGTGATGCCAGACAGCACAGAGCCCACACGATCAAGGGTTGAACTGACATCGCCTTGATCAGAGTTAAACGTTTCTTCAATTTTGGCGCGATCAAGCTGGTCAACTTTGCCGACCTCTAAAAGCCCATCAACAAACATGCGCAACCCAAGCTGTGTCGGAATGCGCCCTGCCGAAATATGCGGACTGTCCAGCAAGCCAAGATGCTCAAGATCCGACATCACATTGCGGATCGTCGCAGCAGACACTTTTTCGTTCATCGTCCGTGTTAGGCTGCGAGACCCCACAGGATCGCCATTTTCCAGATAGCCCTCGACCACACGCCGAAACACTTCGCGCGATCTATCGTTCATTTCGGAAATCAAATTGGTGCGCTCAGGCATAGGTCCGCCAAAAATTAGGTGTATTTGCAGTTAAAAGACATGCTGCCATGGGGTCAATGCCACTTGCGCCAAACGCCAACACTTGGCTATGTCAGATCAAACATCAGTCAAAGGATAAAATATGCGACCTTCCGGTAGAGCACTAGACGAAATGCGTTCAATTTCCATTGAAACAGGCGTGACCAAACATGCCGAAGGGTCCTGTATGATCCGCTGTGGTGACACGCATGTTTTGTGCACTGCAACGATTGAGCCCCGCGTGCCGCCCTTTATGCGCAATTCGGGTCAGGGCTGGGTCACTGCCGAATACGGTATGCTGCCACGGTCAACGACATCGCGCATGCGTCGCGAGGCAGCATCAGGCAAACAAGGCGGTCGCACCGTTGAAATTCAACGCCTCATTGGCCGGTCTTTGCGCGCTGGCGTGGACCGTGTTGCCATGGGCGAACGTCAAATCACCGTCGATTGTGATGTGATCCAAGCGGATGGTGGTACACGTTGCGCGTCAATCACTGGTGGCTGGGTGGCTTTGCGTCTTGCGGTCAATAAGCTGATCAAAGCAGGCGATATCACAACTGATCCGTTGATTTCCAACGTGGCTGCGGTGTCTTGCGGCATCTATGCCGGCCAACCTTTGCTTGATCTCGACTATCCTGAGGATTCCGAAGCGGGCGTTGATGGCAACTTTATCATGCTTGCAAACGGCCAAATGATTGAAACACAAATGAGCGCCGAAGGGTCCACCTATTCGCGCGCCCAAATGAACCAACTTCTTGATTTGGCTGAAAAAGGTGTTGCTGACTTGGTCGCCGCTCAAAACGCTGCGGTCGCATGATGCGCAGTTTTGATGGCGATAAAATTGTCCTAGCCTCTCACAACAAAGGCAAGTTGCGCGAAATTTCTGCGCTGCTTGCCCCCTATGGGGTTGAGGTTATCTCAGCCGGAGATCTGGGTTTTGATGAACCAGAAGAAACCGAAAGCACCTTTGCTGGCAACGCACGCATCAAGGCGCATTTCGCGGCAAAACAAAGTGGCCTGCCTGCCCTGTCTGATGACAGCGGTATCATGGTCGACGCGCTGAATGGCGATCCTGGTGTCTACACTGCGGATTGGGCGGAAACACCCAATGGTCGCGATTTCCCGATGGCGATGAAAAAGGTTTGGGATCTACTAGAGGCAAAAAACGCCGCCACACCGCGTACCGCACGCTTTTGCTGTACGCTATGCTTGGCATGGCCCGATGGTCACGATGAGGTGTTCGAGGGCAAAGTCGAAGGCACTCTCACTTGGCCGATGCGGGGTGATCTAGGGTTTGGATTTGATCCGATGTTTGTTCCCCTTGGGCACGACATTACTTTTGCTGAAATGGACCCCGATCGCAAACAAGCCATGAGCCACCGTGCTGATGCGTTTACCAAATTCGTTGCAGGCCCGTTTAAGGATCTTAAAAAATGACCAAACGCACATTAATCTCATCTGGCTCTGATTTCGAAAAAACGATGGGATATTCCCGTGCTGTCGTTCAAGGGGATTGGTGTTTTGTCTCAGGCACAACCGGATATGACTACGCCACAATGGAAATGCCCGCATCCGTCGCAGACCAGGCCCGCAATTGTTTTAAAACAATCGCCAAAGCTCTCAATGACGGCGGCTTTGACATGACAGACATCATTCGCGTTCAATACACTTTGGCAGACACAAACTTGGTCGATTCCGTTATACCCGCACTTGGCGAAGCGCTCGCAGATATTCGCCCAGCAGCGACAATGGTCGTCGCCGATATGATCAAACCAGAAATGTTGATCGAAATCGAAGTCACAGCATTCAAAGGATAATCATGGAAGATTGGCAAAATGGCGGCTTTGGTCTCTATATTCACTGGCCGTTTTGCAAAGCAAAGTGCCCCTATTGTGATTTCAACTCACATGTATCTGCCTCAATAAACGAGGCAGATTGGCAAAAAGCTTACCTTTCTGAAATCGACCGCATTGCGGCTCTAACGCAGGGAAGATTGCTAAATTCCGTGTTTTTTGGTGGCGGTACGCCATCACTTATGTCGCCCGAACTGGTGAACGCCATCTTGGATCGCATTCGCGCCCGTTGGACACTTGCCAATGACTGCGAAATTACGCTTGAGGCCAACCCAACCTCTGTAGAAGCAGGCCGATTTCGCGGATACCGCAATGCCGGCGTCAATCGACTGTCTATGGGCATTCAATCCCTGCGAGAGAAGGACCTAAAAGCCCTTGGACGATTACACACTGTTGAGGATGCCAGAAAAGCCTTTGATATTGCTCGGAATTCATTTGATAGGATCAGCTTTGATCTTATCTACGCTCGCCAACAGCAAACTCTGAGCGATTGGAAAATCGAACTCAAAGAAGCGCTCAACATGGCTGTCGATCATTTATCACTTTACCAACTGACAATCGAGGATGGGACAGCTTTTGGTGATCGGTATAAGCGCGGAAAATTGGGTGGGCTGCCAACCGAGGACACCGCAACCGATATGTACTTTGCTACGCAAGAAATATGCGATGCTGCGGGAATGAGCGCCTATGAAGTGTCCAATCACGCCCAAAAGGGCTCTGAAAGCAGACACAATGAAATATATTGGCGTTACGGCGACTATGCCGGCATAGGCCCCGGCGCTCATGGGCGTTTAACCGTGAATGGTCAAAGATACGCCACCGACACGCCCCTCTCTCCTGCACTTTGGCTCGAAAAGGTACGTAAAACTGGTTCTGGTGAAGGGTCTTGTACAAAACTTCCTGCGGATGAACAGCTGACAGAATTTCTATTGATGGGACTTCGACTATCTGAAGGTGTAGATCTTGATCGTGCGTCAAATATTCAAGGTAGAACTTTTATAATTGAAAACAAATACTTGACCGAAGACGGTCTTATTAAAACAGAAAATGGGCGCCTATCAGTCACACCGAAAGGTCGCCCACTGCTAAACGCAATTTTACGTGAACTTATTCCTTAAAGCTCAAACACCACGCGATAACATTTGGCAAAGTGCATCCAGATCATCCAAGTCTTTGTAAGTTATAGATAAAATACCACTTTCAGACCCCGACTTATGGGCAATATTAACGCCCATTCCGATAGCAGCTGATAGATCGCCCTCAAGTGCACGCGTATCTGCATCCTTTTCACCCGTAGGTTTCGCAGAGCGTACATTTGATTTCGCAGGCGACTTTTCTTGCTTGGCAAGCTTCTCAGTATCCCTGACCGACAGGCCTTTTTTGACAACAATACGCGCCAATTCAGATGGGTTTTCAGAGGTAATCAAAGCGCGAGCATGCCCTGCTGATAAATCTCCCGAAACCACAAAAGTTTGCACATCGTCAGGCAGCTGCAGTAACCGCATCAAATTGGCAATATGGCTACGGCTTTTCCCCAAGGCTTCGGCTAGCTTTTCTTGGGTATGGCCAAATTTTTCCATCAACTGCTTATATCCGGCAGCCTCTTCAATAGAATTGAGGTCAGCGCGTTGGATATTCTCAATAATCGCAACTTCAAGCACTTCAATATCATCGTACTCGCGCACAATGATCGGAATTTCATGGCGTTTAGCCAGTTGAGAGGCACGCCAGCGGCGCTCACCCGCGACAATTTCAAAATTTCCATCAACACGCGGACTTGGGCGCACGATCAACGGCTGAATGACACCTTTCTCACGAATAGAGTTCGCTAGATCATCTAAATCTTCTTGCACAAACTGACGCCGAGGCTGATCCGGGTTCGGCTCAACCCGCTCGATTGGCACAACCATATCAGCGCGGCGCGCACCGCTTTCTTGATCGACCACGACAGGATCGTTCGGAATATCAGCCATTAAAGCAGACAGACCTCGGCCCAGACCGCGGGCCTTATTGGGTTTTTTGGGTGATTGTGTCATGCCATTAGCTCCGTTTACTCAGCAATTCGACCGCCAAAGCACGATATGCTTGGCTGCCTTTTGAATTTGTATCATAGTCCAAAACCGATAAGGCATATGAAGGGGATTCACTGATCCGTACATTGCGCGGAATTACGGTTTGAAAAACCAAGTCCTGCAAATTATCACGCGCATCTTGTTCAACTTGTCGAGAAAGGTTGTTTCGCTGATCATACATAGTCAAAACAACACCCTCAATTCTAAGTTTCGCATTGGCGGTTTGACGGACCTCTCGTACGGTCAGCATTAACTGCGACAACCCTTCAAGAGCAAAAAATTCACTTTGAAGTGGTACAAGAACAGAATCTGCTGCGACCATAGCGTTCACAGTCAACAGACTTAAAGATGGCGGACAATCGATGAGAATGTAATCAAGGGCATAGCCATCGATGGCGTGCTGATGCAAAGCGTCGTGTAAAAGAAAGCTACGCTTTTCATTAGCGACCATTTCAATATCTGCGGAAGATAAATCAATCGTCGCGGGTGAAATATATAGGCCCTCAATAGTGCTAGCCTGGATGATTTCATCCAAATCAACATCCCCCATGATCAAATCATAAGTGGTTTTGTCCCGCTGATCGGTATCAATTCCTAACCCTGTCGATGCATTACCTTGGGGGTCGAGGTCCACCACCAAAACACGCATCCCCAACTCCACCAAGGCGGCCGCAAGGTTAATCGTTGTTGTTGTTTTGCCTACTCCGCCCTTTTGATTCGCAACCGCTATAATTTTCGCTGTTTGTGGTCGAGTAGGATCAGACACGTTTTATATTCCCAATGCGCAAGACAACCGAATTAGATCCCGTTGTACTTTGGTGTTCTTCACAGTCAAAGTTCCAATTTTCTTGGGCCACTTTGAGCTCAGATTTATAATTTTCACCCTTTGGAAACAGAGCGACGCCATCATTTTGCAAGTGAGGTGCAGAGAATTCAAGAAGCTTTTCCAATGATGCAAGCGCACGCGCAGATAAAACATCTGCCTTGAAAGGTTCCATTTTTTCAATGCGATTAGAGTGAACTTGCACAGTTACACCAGCCTGCTGTGCAACACTTCTCAGAAATGTCGATTTACGCATATCCGATTCCACGAGGTGAAATTGAGTGTCAGGTGATTTTTCAGCACAGATGATGGCGCAAACCATACCTGGGAAACCTCCTCCAGAGCCAATATCAACCCATTTTTTTGCATCCCTAGGCATGAGAGCAAATATTTGCGTGGAATCCACAAAGTGTCGAACTCTTAACTCAGAAATAGACGACTTTGATACCAAATTGATTGCAGGATTCCATTTTTTAAGAAGCGATTCATATATTGAAAGGCGTTCAAATGTTTCACGTGAAACATCAAGGCCAAAATCTTGTGTTGAACTCATCCGTTTGAAATCCTCATACGCTTTCCCTGTCTAAGCCGCGCAAGAATTAGTGTGCAAGCCGCGGGCGTCATCCCTTCTACACGCGAAGCTTGGGCAATGGTTTGAGGACGCACCACAACAAGTTTCGTACGCAATTCGTTAGAGAGACCACGCAGTTCAGAATAGTCAAAATCATCAGGAATTTCATGGGCTTCGTCACGCTTCATGCGCTCAACATCACGATTTTGACGCTCAATATAATTCGCATATAGGGCATCGCATGACAACTGAGTTTGTATTTCGACACCGATTTCTGCAAGCGAAGGCTGCAACTCAATCAAATTAGAAAAGGTAACGTCTGGAAACGACAAAATTTCATATGCACTGCGTCGATTTCCATCTTCACTTACCTTTATTCCAGCTAATTTCATCTCTTTTGGCGAAAACTTAGCCGATTCAAGAGCTTTCCGCCCTGCTGACAACAAAGTCATTTTACGATCAAAGGAGGCCATTCTTTGATGTCCGATCAATCCAAACTCATTTCCCAATGGCGTCAAACGTTGATCGGCATTATCAGCGCGCAATGTGAGACGGAATTCTGCACGAGATGTAAACATACGATAAGGTTCGGAAACACCTCGCGTAATCAAATCATCGATCATCACACCAATATAGGATTGAGAGCGACTGAAAATCACCTGCTCTGCCTCGGCTGACAATTTAGCGGCATTCAAACCTGCAACAAGACCTTGTGCTGCGGCCTCTTCATATCCTGTTGTGCCATTGATTTGACCTGCCAGAAAGAGTCCCGAAACATCGCGTAATTCCAACGTCGGACGCAAGGCTCTAGGGTCAACATAATCATATTCGATCGCGTAGCCAGGTTGCAAAATTTCTACATTTTCAAGCCCGACAATGGACCGCACATAGGCTTCTTGAACATCTATGGGCAAGGATGTTGAGATGCCATTCGGATAAACCGTATCATCGTCAAGTCCTTCTGGTTCAAGGAAAATTTGATGCGACGTTTTATCTGCAAACCGTACAACTTTATCCTCAATCGACGGGCAGTACCGCGGACCAACGCCATCAATGTGCCCCCCATACATTGCCGAACGTTCGAGGTTTGAGCGAATGATGTCATGTGTACGCTCATTGGTATGAGTAATCCCGCACGATACCTGACGCGCAGAGGGTTTGCTGTTTAGAAATGAAAACAATACTGGTTCAACATCACCAGGTTGTTCTTCTAAAATATCCCAGTTTATGGTTTTTCCATTTAAACGTGGTGGTGTGCCCGTTTTGAGGCGGCCCATAGGCAAACCAAACCCATAAAGACGATCAGCGAGGGCGATAGACGGCTTATCACCCATCCGTCCGCCCGAGTGATTTTGATCACCAATGTGAATGATACCGTTTAGAAAAGTACCAGTGGTCAAAACAACTGCACCAGAAATCAAAGATTTTCCATCGCCAAGAGACACCCCAGATACGCGTGTGCCGTCCATCAATAGGTCGGTGACTTCACCTTCAACAATCATAAGGTTTGGCGTATTGGACAATTCAGCAAGCATTTCAGCCCGATAAATTTTGCGATCTGCCTGTGCTCTGGGTCCCTGTACAGCAGGCCCCTTGCGTCGATTGAGAAGCCTATATTGAATACCCGCTTTATCGGCGATCCGCCCCATGACACCATCAAGAGCGTCAACTTCACGCACGAGATGGCCTTTTCCAAGCCCACCAATAGCCGGATTACAGGACATAACGCCAATATTTTCAAGCTTCAGCGTCACAAGTGCTGTTTTAGCACCCGTGCGCGCAGAAGCGGCAGCGGCATCAGCACCGGCATGCCCGCCGCCAACGACGATGACATCAAAATCTCGTTGTTTCACGTGAAACATTCCTTACATATTCGACTACTTACCGATGCAAAAACTCGAAAAAATCTCATCCAAAAGATTCTCGACATCGACACGACCCACCAAAGCATCAAGCGCACGAATCGCCGTGCGCATATCCTCTGCCGCCAACTCTGCGCGATCTGCACCCATCAGTACTTCATTTTTAGCCGATTCCAAAGTGAACAAAGCTGTTGTCATTGAAATTCTATGACGTTCTCGTGTGGCTGTCGATGCGCCGGACGCCATTTGAGACAGACGTGAGGAAATGACCGAGACCAGTTGATCGATGCCCTGCCCCGATTTACCAGACACCGACAAATTTTCTAATGCACCGGTATCATCTTTCCCCACGACAACAAGATCGCCCTGTTTAGGAGTAATCTCTGGCTCAGCGTCGACAGACGGTATCAAAATGACGCGCAAATCCGCAGTTTCAGCCCGCTCAATCGCCCGTGCAATCCCAGCTGTTTCAACGATATCGGTGGTTTCGCGCAATCCCGCAGTATCAAGTAATGTGACCGGTAAGCCAACCAAATCCATACGCACTTCAATAACATCGCGAGTTGTACCCGCAATTTCAGAAGTGATTGCGGCCTCACGCCCTGCCAGCGCGTTCAACAACGTAGATTTTCCAACGTTAGGTGGACCAACAATGGCGACTTCAAACCCTTCGCGGATGCGTTCAGAAATTCGAACACCTGAAACTTCGGATTCAAGATCAAGCATCACTTGTGCCAAAAGCTCAAGCACCTCTGGCGACACATCGACAGGGACCTCTTCATCTGCAAAATCGATGGTGGCTTCGATCAAAGCCGCTGCACGGATCAACGAAATACGCCAACCTGCGGCCTTATCCCCCAAGGCACCGGACAGCACACGCATCGCCTGTTTGCGTTGTGCTTCGGTTTCAGATTCGATGAGATCTGCAAGGCCTTCGACCTGTGCCAAATCAAGACGCTCATTTTCTAAAGCGCGACGGGTGAATTCTCCCGCCTCAGCCATACGCAAACCATCAAATTTTGACAGTTCTTCCAGAACAGATTTTACAATGGCGATAGAGCCGTGGAGTTGCAGTTCTGCACTTTGCTCACCAGTGAATGACGCGTCTTTTTCAAAGCAAATAACCAAGGCTTTATCAAGAATTTCATCTTGGTCGTCCTTTAGTGTACGCAAAGAAGCATGACGCACAGGTGGCACAGACCCCGTTAGTTTTTCAACAGTCCAAAACGCAAGAGGCCCGGAAATCCGGACCACTGCGACGCCTGCTTTACCACGGGCTGATGCGAGAGCATAAATCGTATCCATAGGCTAACCCATTGATAATTAAATACTATGCGTTCATCGAATCGAAGAACTCGGCATTTGATTTTGTTTGTTTTAGCTTGGAGATCAAGAATTCAATAGCATCTGTTGTGCCCATCGGATTCAAGATACGGCGCAGCAAGTATGTTTTCTGAAGGTCTTTAGAATCCACCAAAAGCTCTTCTTTACGCGTACCAGATTTGAGAATGTCCATCGCAGGGAAGACGCGTTTGTCAGCCACTTTACGATCGAGAACGATCTCAGAGTTACCCGTGCCTTTAAATTCCTCAAAGATCACTTCGTCCATCCGCGATCCTGTGTCGATCAAAGCCGTAGCGATGATGGTCAAAGACCCACCCTCTTCGATGTTGCGCGCAGCACCAAAGAAGCGTTTAGGGCGTTGCAGAGCGTTCGCATCAACACCGCCGGTCAGAACCTTACCGGAAGATGGCACAACAGTGTTGTAGGCGCGTCCCAAACGGGTGATGGAATCGAGCAAAATCACAACATCGCGTTTGTGTTCTACGAGGCGCTTGGCTTTTTCGATCACCATTTCACAAACTGCAACGTGACGGGAAGCTGGTTCATCAAATGTCGATGAAATGACTTCACCGTTCACAGACCGCTGCATGTCCGTCACCTCTTCTGGACGCTCATCGATCAAAAGAACGATCAAATAGCATTCAGGGTGATTTATGCCGATAGACGTGGCGATGTTTTGCAACAAAACCGTTTTACCAGTCCGCGGAGGCGCCACGATCAAAGACCGCTGACCTTTCCCGATTGGTGCAACAAGATCGATGATGCGCGCTGAACGATCTTTCAAAGTTGGATCTTCGATTTCCATGTTCAAACGCTCATCTGGGTAGAGCGGTGTCAGGTTGTCAAAGTTGATTTTGTGACGTGTTTTTTCAGGCTCTTCAAAGTTGATCTGCGTGACGCTGATCATCGTGAAATACCGCTCATTGTCGTTTGGCGCCTGCATCAAACCTTCGACAGTGTCGCCGGTGCGCATACCAAACTGACGCAAAATTTCAGGAGACACATAGATATCGTCCGGTCCTGGCAGATAGTTCGCCTCAGGAGAGCGCAAAAAGCCAAACCCATCTTGCAGAACTTCCAAAACGCCGTTGCCGGTGATTTCCCAATCTTCCTCAGCACGCTCTTTAAGGATCGAGAACATCATCTCGCCTTTGCGCATCGTAGATGCGTTTTCGATCTCAAGCTCTTCCGCCATAGACAGCAAGTCTTTTGGAGTTTTGGCTTTAAGATCAGAGAGATTGAGGGAATTAACAGTCATCGAGACATCCAAACTATGATCGCCAAGCGATCCGTTTTTTAAAGTGGTGTGAAATATCCCGTGGTGCCGGACGGCTGGGATTTAAGGTTCAATAGACAGCAAGAGGGCGTGAGTCAATGTTTCTCAGATTGGACGCGCGATAATCATGATGACGATAACAATCATCAAAACCGTCGGCACCTCATTCATCAGCCTGTAATGCTTGCCCGTAAAGCGATTTTGACCTGCAACAAAGTCTTTGCGCCTGTAACCGCACCAGTGATGAAACCACGACATCACAATCACGCAGGCTGCTTTGATCCAAGACCACCCAGACCCCCAATCAACGATGCCTGGCGTAAACACCAAAGCCAACCCAAACACCCACGTGGATATGAAGGCAGGATTCATAATCAGTTTGAACAGCTTTTTTTCCATGTCTTGGAAAAGCAAATCAGTTTCACTGCCTATTTCAACGTTTTCTGTGTGTCTGACAAACAAACGCGGCAAATAGAAAATGCCAGCCATCCACGCGATCACGGAAATAACGTGAAGTGATTTGGTCCAAGGGTACAGGGTCGATAGGAAATCAGTCATCTCGTATTCTCCAAGCTTAGGGGCCTTCTTAATAATAATATAAGAAAGAAAGAAGAGATGATGTTGTTAGTAGGGCCTGTGGATAGTGTGGATTACTGGGTTATCCATATGTTTTCTACACAAGGAAAAGTCCGGTTAAAAACCAAAGTCGATTTTGTGGATAAATCATAAAATCTACAATTTAACAAACTGTTATCATTTTTAAATCCGGTATGACTTTATGGATATCATATGAAGTTAATTTTAGAATGCCCTAAATCCACAGCACAGAAAATATCTTTTCCACTTAGGAAAAGGAAAGCGTAGAAAACGGCAAACTGCCGACTTTTCCCTAAGAGCCATCCATGACATGGTTATCCCGACAATCATCAACCCAATTCAGAGTATCTTTTCCACAGGACCATCAACATGACCAAAAAATTGATTTTGGCCTCAGGCTCTTCGATTCGACAGGCTTTGCTTTCAAACGCAAAGGTATCATTTGAAGTAAATGTGCCACGTATTGATGAAGATAGCATTAAAGAGGCCCTGATCGCAGATGGATCACCACCTCGCGACATTGCAGATGCCCTTGCCGAAGGAAAAGCCCGCAAAATTTCAATGAAATTTCCAGACGCTGTTGTTTTGGGGTGTGATCAAGTGCTGTCTTTTAAGGGGCGGCTATTTTCCAAAGCAACAAGTCCCGAGGATGTGCGGTCTCAATTGGCGCAATTGAATGGCGAGCGGCACAAATTGCTGTCTGCCGCCGTGATATATGAAGCTGGCGAACCCAAATGGCGTCATATCGGTGAAGTGCGCTTGCAGATGAAACAGAACTCTGACGCTTATCTCGACAGTTATGTGGACCGCAATTGGGACAGCATTCGTCATTCGGTCGGGGGCTATAAACTCGAAGAAGAAGGTGTGCGGCTGTTTTCACGCATAGACGGCGACCATTTCAACGTTCTAGGACTGCCCCTTTTGGAAATTCTGGGATACCTTGGCCAAACAGGAGTAATTTCATCATGAGCAACAAAATTCCACTGGCCGGCGTGATCGGTTCTCCAATCGCACATAGCAAATCCCCCAATCTGCATGGATTTTGGTTAAAGCGTCATGGCATCAAGGGGCATTATGTTCATTTGGATGTCGCTCAAAGTGATTTAGAAGACGTCCTGCGTGCGATGCCAAAAATGGGATTTGTGGGGGCGAATGTCACCATTCCGCACAAAGAAAAAGTGCTTGCGATCGCGGACAGTGTCACAGATCGTGCGGCCCTTATTGGCGCTGCCAATACGTTGATTTTCAAAGAAGATGGAAAAATTTACGCAGACAATACAGATGGATACGGGTTTGTAGAAAACCTGCGCGCCAATTCAGATTGGGATCCAAAAGCAGGCCCTGCGGCTGTCTTTGGTGCGGGGGGTGCGGCGCGTGCTGTGATTGCCTCTCTTATTGATGTGGGTGTGACTGAAATACGGTTGTCCAATCGCACGCGCTTGCGGTCTGATGCGCTTAAAGCCGAATTTGGCAACAAAATCACCGTGTATGAATGGGTTCAGGCCGGCAGCATGCTTGAGGGCGCTATGACTGTGGTCAACACAACCTCGCTTGGCATGGTTGGTAAACCTGAATTCAAGGTGCCACTTGATGCGCTGTCTCCCAAAGCGGTCGTCACAGATCTCGTCTACACGCCTTTGCGCACAGCATTTTTAGAAAATGCAGCAAAAAATGGCTGTCAGACCGTGGATGGTTTGGGCATGCTCATTCACCAAGCGGCCCCTGGGTTTGAACGCTGGTTTGGCGTGCGCCCTGAAATCGATGACGAAACACGCCAAGTTTTGTTGTCTGAATGACAAAGCCGCGGCCAATCGTGATCGGGCTGACGGGGTCCATCGGTATGGGTAAAACCACCACCGCGCAGATGTTTAAATCCGCCGGCGTTCCCGTTTGGGACGCCGACAGTACCGTGCATCGCCTCTATTCAAGTGATGCTGCCGCGATAAATGCCATTTCCAAAATTTGTCCCGCTGCAACCGTGGACGGCACTGTGGATCGTGAGGTTCTAAAGGATTGGATCAAGATCACACCAACCGGTTTGCGACAACTTGAACAGATCATTCACCCATTGGTTGCCAAAGACAGACAGGTCTTTTTAGACACCAATCCCGCTCAAATCGTCGTTTTAGATGTACCGTTGTTGTTTGAAACGGGCCTCAATAAAACCGTTGATATTGTTGTCGTTGTCTCTGCCCCTGCTGAGGTGCAGCGCCAGCGGGTTCTCGCGCGCCCCAATATGGATGCGGCACAATTTGAGGCCATTTTAGCCAAACAGACCCCAGACGCCGATAAACGTGCAGGCGCAGATTTTGTGATCGACACGACATCACTAGACGCGGCAAAAGCCGCAGTGCAAAAAATACTGGCATCTGTTCGAGCAGGCCAAACACAGGAAAATCCCCATGCGTGAAATCGTTCTTGATACGGAAACCACTGGATTTGACCCTTTAACGGGGGATCGTTTGGTTGAAATCGGCGCGATTGAGTTGGACAATCACCTCGCGACGGGGCGCACCTATCACCAATATATCAATCCCAAACGCACGATGCCCGCAGGCGCTTTTGGAGTGCATGGCATTGGCCCTGATATCTTAGAGCCGCCGCGCCCTGCCCGTGCGGATGAGGTGACGCTGCTTGATAAGCCGGTGTTCAAAGATGTGGCGCAGGAGTTTTTGAATTTTATTGGTGACAGCACGCTGGTGATCCACAATGCGGCTTTTGATATCAAATTTTTGAATGCCGAATTGAAAACAGCGGGTTTGCGTCAAATTCCATGGGAACAAGCACTTGATACGCTTGCGATTGCACGCAAAAAATTCCCCGGCTCACCTGCTACGCTGGATGCGCTGTGTCGGCGGTTTCATATCGACAATTCCAACCGCTCGCTTCACGGCGCGTTGCTTGATTCCGAAATTTTGGCAGAGGTGTATCTTGAACTGATCGGCGGGCGTCAGCCCGACTTGGTGTTGGCGCCCAATCCACAAGATGGCAAAACCGCTGGTACGTCAGACACCTCACAGCAATGGCGGCCTAAGCGTCGTGAAACACCCCTGCCCTCACGGCTTACAGACGACGAAGCCGCCGCCCATGCAGCCTTTGTTCAGGCGATGGGCGACGGCGCTTTGTGGACTAAAATCACCGATTAGGTGATGGTCTTTAGTTAACCGGCGCGTCAGACGCGGCTTGCTGTGCTTCGGCACGGCGCTGCATGTCTTGGCGGTAGAGTGCCACGAAATCGATGGTGTCGAGGTTCAGTGGTGGGAAACCACCGTCGCGTGTCAAATCGTGGACGATGCGGCGTGTGAACGGGAACAACATGCGTGGGCATTCGATCATCAAGAACGGGTGCATTTGCGCGTCTGGAACGTTTTCAATGTGGAAAATACCCGCGTAGTCCAGCTCAAGAATGAACAATGTGTCAGACGCGTTTTCAGTTTCTGATTTCACGTTCAATTTGATCGCAACTTCGAATTGGTTCTCAGCGCCGTCACGTTTTTTCGCATCAAGAGCAACTTGAACAGAAATATTTGGACGTCCTTCAGTCTTAAGACCTTTTTGCGCAAGAATGTTTTCAAAAGACATATCCCGCACAAACTGGCCAAGAATTTGCATTTTGACTTCTGGTGCTGGAGCAGTCGCTTCACCGGTTTCGGCCATGTGTATTTTCCTCAAAAAATCTAAAGTTGTCACTTTGTATCAGGTTGGAAAAGTCGGCTCAATGCCGTGTCCAGCCTGATGGGTCATTATTATCGCTCTCCTTGGGGGAAATGCTTTCCCACTCGCCGTCAATAACGTCAGGATCTTGTGGTCGGCGTGAGGGCTGTTGTTCAAATTCAGCGGCGCCCCCCATGGTGAAGCTTTGCATTTTCACCCGTTTTTGCACTTCAGCGAACAAACGCGTGCGAAAGGCGGGCACCAAAAGTAAAAAACCAAAGGCATCGGTGAAAAAACCAGGGGTCAAAAGCAGCGCGCCCGAAAATAAAATCATCGCGCCATGGGCAAGTGGCTCACTTGGGTCGCGCAACTCACCAAAGGACGATCGCAACTGTGACAACGCGATAGCACCCTGTTGTTTGACCAAATATGTGCCCAAAAACGCCGTTAGAATGACGATCAACAATGTTGGAAGCAGGCCAATAAACCCGCCCACCTGAATAAACAGGGCAATTTCAATCACAGGTACGGCAACGAAAAGTGCAAATAACCACATCGGACATCCTCTCAAATTTCTCGGCACTGGTGGACTTGGTACCACCGACAACCTACATAAGGTCAAAGAGTGCGTTTTACTACGCTCCGTTGGAAAAGAGGTATTGATGGGAAGTTCACTAGTCTCCCTTCTGGTTCTGGCCGGAATAGCAATTTTTTTGGTGCTGCGCTTGCGCAATATCCTTGGCACGCGTGATGGGTTTGAACAGCCTCGCGTTGACCCAATCGCTGAAGCTGAAAATCCCAAACGTCAGTTTGAGGTGATCGAAGGTGGCGTTGATAACGATATTATCGACAATGTTCCCGCAGGATCACGCGCGGCTGACAATCTTGCGACACTCAAACGCAACGAGCCAGATTTCACTGTGGCTGAGTTTTTGACTGGCGCGAGTGCCGCTTATGAAATGATCCTGATGGCCTTTGAAAACGGTGATCTGTCAACGGTTTCAGATTTCATCTCCGATGACGTCGAAGAAGCATTCCAGCAGGTTATCGACAGTCGCGCCGATGCTGGTTTGACCGTTGAAGCCCAGTTTATCGGATTGCACGAAGTTCAGATCATCGATGTTGATCTGGATGAGACCGCAAATGAGGAAGAAATCAAACTGCGCTTTGTGTCCGAAATCACATCCGTTGCACGTGATGCCGACGACACCATCGTTGAAGGCGATCCAAATAAAATCAAACGTCAAAAAGACATTTGGACTTTTGCACGTGAAATGGGCAGCAATGACCCCAACTGGCAATTGGTTGCAACTGGGGCATGATCTTTCGGGGGCTAGCAAGCGCTGCATTGGCAGCCGTGCTGGCCCTGTCAGCCCCTGCCCAATCCGAGGACGGGCCTGTGGCGAAAATACTTTCTTTTTCTGATTTAAGCGGCTGGGAAGACGACAGTCATCAAGACGCGCTAGATGTGTTTTTAAACACCTGTGACCGCATCAAAGGCCGTGAATGGCCACAAGTTTGCGCCCTCGCCCAAAACCAAAACAACGCAAAAACATTCTTTGAATTGTTCTTTCGGCCTGTTCTGATCTCAGATGAAGCCCCGCCCCTGTTTACAGGTTATTTCGAACCCGAACTATCCGGATCGCGCGTCAGAACTTTGACCTATCGCTATCCGGTCTACGCTATGCCGCGCGACCGCACGCAATCGTCGCCGTATTTTACACGGCGCGATATTGGCGAAGGGGCGCTGTCCGGGCGCGGGCTTGAGATCGCTTGGGTGGATGATCCTGTTGAGTTGTTCTTTTTGCAAATCCAAGGATCAGGCCGCATTCAATTGACCAACGGCAGCACCATCCGCATCGGATATGCAGGCCATAACGGGTATAAATATAGCTCTATCGGTCAAGAATTGGTGCGCATGGGCGTGTATAACGAACATCAAGTGTCCGCGCAGGTGATCAAAAATTGGGTGCGCAGAAACCCGATTGATGGGCAATCGCTTTTGTATTCCAACCCGTCTTATGTGTTTTTCAAAGAGCTGAAAAAACTCAAAGCCTCTTCTGGTCCTATTGGCGCGATGAGCAGGTCAATCACGCCCATGCGCAGTGTGGCTGTTGATCCGGCTTTCGTTACCTTGGGGGCGCCTGTGTGGTTGGAAAAAGACGGCAAAACCCCATTGCGCCGCTTGATGATCGCCCAAGATACAGGGTCTGCGATCAAAGGCGCGCAGCGTGCCGATATTTTTTACGGAACAGGTGATGGCGCAGGTGACGTGGCCGGGCGCATTCGCGATACTGGCCGTATGGTGGTTTTGATGCCAATCCAGTTGGCATATGGGCTTGAGGAACAAAACGATACATGACGCGGCGGGGCAAAAAAACATTGAGCGAGGAAGATCGTTCACTGTGGGATGAGGTGAAAAAAACCGCCATTCCGTTGCGCACTGATGCCAAACCCCTCGCACCTCAAGATGTGATCCGCGCCACGCCAAAATCCATTGCACCTACAAAATCAACCAAGACGCTCAAACAACAGATCCAAGAATTTACACTGGGCAGCAAAGCCAAAAAAACCGCACCACGGCACAATCTGATGCCGTCGATTTCTGATCAGATCATGCAAGTGCCCTTGCAAATGGATCGCAAAAAATACGGCAAAATGCGCCGCGGGAAACTCGCCCCAGAGGCGCGGATCGATCTGCACGGCATGACGATGGCCCAAGCACACCCTGCCCTGACACATTTTATCATTTCATCACATGCGCGCGGGCTGCGCCTTGTGTTGGTGATCACGGGCAAAGGCAAAGATCGCGACGATGGTGGCCCCATTCCGACGCGCATCGGCGTGTTGAAAAATCAAACGCCGCATTGGTTGCGCTCTGCTCCGCTCAAACTGTTGGTCATGCAAGTGACTGAGGCGCATTTGTCCCATGGGGGATCGGGTGCCTATTACGTTTATTTACGCCGTAGCGGTTAGCAGTGTGCGGGCGCGTTTTGTGCCCAAATAGGCCAAGCCCCCAGAGACTACAAAATACACTGCATAGGTCAAAAACTGTGCCTCCAATGTGATGCCGATATCGAGTAAAGACCCAGACACGGCTGGGCCAATCGCTGATCCAAGCACCGTCGCGGCCAAACCTGCTGCCTTGATCGATCCGATGTATTGGGTGCCATAGTGTTCTGCCCAAAATGCACCGACCAGCGTGCCTTGTGCGCCCATGCCTATGCCCAAAAACACCATCGCGATCCCTGTCGAAAGTAGTGATCCTGTCGATGCAATGATGAGAAAGCTGATGGCAAAGGGTACGATCATATAGGGCAACAAACGTCCGGCGCCCCATTTGTCGACGGCTGCCCCTGTTGCGACGTTGGTGACCAATGATCCAAACGTCAAAATTGGAAAGAGGGCCACAAAATCCAAAAGCGCCCAGCCTTTGGCCTCTACCAATGGCACTTGTTGAAAAAAGAACGCTGTGATCCAAGCGGGCGGACCAACAATCAACGGAATACACAGCCAAAAAAGCCAATGCCGCATCATTTGATTGCGGGTCCAATGCGTGCCGTTCATGCCCAGCGAGGCGTAGGATTTGGAAATAGATTGCGGCGTGCGTTCGGCTTGCAACAGCCAAACGATCACAGGAATAAGCAACACAGCAAGCGCCGCTGCCAGAACCCAAAGTTCACGCCAGCTGAAATAGGCCATCAAGGCCACAAATATCAGCGGATAAATCGCATTCCCAACCGCAAATCCCAGCGAGGCAATAGAAAGCGCCCGCCCGCGCGTGGCCTGAAACCAACGCGCCATGGCGACCATGGCGATGTGACCCGACATGCCCTGGCCAAACAGGCGCAACGCGAAAATCACCCCCACCAACACGATAGCATTCGGAACGAAAGACATGCACACACACGCCACAGCCAAGCCGATCAAGACGACGGGCGCCAGTTGCCGCACGCGAAAATGATCTGTCAGCGTGCCCGCCCAAACCATGGTCGCAGCGGACGCCATGGTGCCGATGGCATAAATCCAACCCCAAGCTGTGTGGCTCAAACCAAACTCAGCGCGAATGTCGCCTGCAAAAATGGATATAAAAAACGTCTGCCCATAGGACGACGTGAGACACAACAAAAAGCCGGCCAGCAACCAGCGGGCGTTTTGGATGATAAATTGCACATAGCTCATAGTTTCGTTTACGCCTTGCCCGCGAAAAAGAAAGGGCAAAACAACGCAGCAAAAGCCATGTGCAATTATAGATTAGAGCATAAAGCGGCTGACATCTGCCGTTTGCGCCATGTCGCCCACGCTGGCCTGTACATAAGCCTCGTCGACGATCACGGCATCACCGCCACGATCAGGTGCGGCAAAAGACAGCTCTTCAAACACGCGCTCTAGGATCGTGTACAAACGCCGCGCGCCGATATTTTCAACGCTGGTGTTCACCTCTGCGGCCACCGATGCGATGGCTTTGATCCCATCTTCGGTAAAGGTGACTGTCACCTCTTCGGTTGCCATCAATGCGGTGTATTGCAGTGTTAGCGCGTTGTCTGTTTCGGTCAAAATGCGGACAAAATCGCCCTCGCCCAAGGCCTGCAATTCCACACGAATGGGCAAGCGACCTTGTAATTCTGGCAATAAATCCGAGGGTTTAGCGACATGAAAGGCACCAGAGGCGATGAACAAAATGTGGTCCGTTTTCACAGGACCATGTTTGGTCGACACTGTTGTGCCCTCGATAAGCGGTAGCAAATCACGTTGCACGCCTTCACGTGAAACATCCGCCCCACGCGCATCGGCGCGCGCACAAACTTTGTCGATTTCGTCCAAAAACACGATGCCGTTTTGTTCAACGGATTCCAATGCGGCACGGGTCACGGCCTCATCATCCAGAAGTTTGTCAGCCTCTTCAGAGATCAGTAAATCATAGCTTTCAGACACCTTGATTTTCTTTTTGACAGTGCGCCCAGCAAAGGCTTTGCCGAAAATATCACCAAGGTTCATCATCCCGCCCATTTGCGGCTGACCGGGCACTTCGAACCCACCCATTGGCGATGATGTGTCTTGCATGTCGAGTTCAATTTCGGTGTCGTCAAGTAGGCCTGATTTCAGCTTTTTACGAAACATCTCGCGGGTCTGTTCGCGTGCGTCTGTGCCTGCAATCGCTTCAATCACGCGGTCTTCTGCGGCTTGATGCGCTTTGGATTTCACGTCCTCACGCATGTAGTCGCGGGTCTGCGCAATGGCGGAATCCACCAAATCGCGCACAATTTGTTCGACGTCGCGCCCAACATAGCCCACTTCGGTGAATTTTGTTGCCTCGACCTTGATGAACGGCGCGCGGGCAAGTTTGGCCAAACGGCGCGAAATCTCGGTTTTGCCAACGCCAGTCGGCCCGATCATCAAAATGTTCTTTGGATACACTTCGTCGCGCAAATCATCTGCCAATTGCTTGCGACGCCACCGGTTGCGCAGGGCCACGGCCACGGCCCGCTTGGCATCGTTTTGACCGATAATAAAGCGATCCAGTTCAGATACGATTTCGCGTGGGGTTAGGTCGGTCATGATTTAATCGTCTCCACGGTCAATTTTCCGTTGGTGTAAACACAAATATCTGCGGCAATCGCCATGGCTTCGCGGGCAATTTCTTCTGCGGTTTTTTCTGTCGCCATCAATCCACGCGCGGCTGCCAAAGCGAAGTTACCGCCCGATCCAATGGCTGCAATATCGTGCTCGGGTTCCAACACATCGCCAGCACCCGTGATGACCAAAAGCTCGGTCCCATCGGTGACAATCAGCATCGCTTCGAGTTTTTGCAGATACTTGTCTGTGCGCCAATCTTTGGCCAACTCGACACTCGCGCGGGCCAATTGCCCCGGTGTAGCCTCAAGTTTTGCCTCAAGGCGCTCTAACAACGTAAACGCATCGGCGGTCGATCCCGCAAACCCTGCGATCACTTCATGCCCACCTGGTTTCAACCTACGCACTTTGCGCGCGGTGCCTTTGATAACAGTCTGCCCAAGGCTCACTTGCCCGTCGCCCGCAATAACAACCTCATTGCCGCGGCGCACACCGATAATGGTGGTGCCATGCCAGCCTGGGAATTGATCATCAGCCATGATTTGTCCTCTCAATGAAGTCTATATATGTGTGCGTAACAGGCGTTGCGCAACCAATCGCAACGGCTAAATCAGCGTCGCTTGTGCAAAAAAGGGGCACCACTGGCACCCCTTTTGAATTCTATACAGTCAAAGCCTTAGACGCTTTCAGCGATCCAACTTGAGATGGCTGTTTTTGGGGCCGCGCCAACTTTGTTGGACACAACTTCACCGTTTTTCACCATGAAAAGCGCTGGGATGGAGCGTACGCCAAACTGCGCTGGTGAGTTCGGGTTTTCGTCAATGTTGACTTTAACGATTTTGACTTTGCCTTCGAACTCGGCAGACAATTCTTCGAGCGCAGGCCCGATTTGTTTACATGGTCCGCACCATTCAGCCCAAAAATCCACGATCACTGGGATGTCGGATTTTAGAACGTCGGCTTCAAAACTTGCATCTGTGACAGCTACAGTGGCCATTCGATCTCTCCTGATTTCTATGTTGAACAGAACCTAAGTGTCCCGCCTCTTAGGGTCAAGATGTAGCGGCCTCTCGCAGGGCCAACATCACCATATCGTGTGGCAATGGCATTAACGTCGCGGTGCGCGTCCATAAAATCGCCACTTCGATTGTTTTGGATGGGTAAATGGCGCTGCAAACTTCAAAATAGGCCCCCATTTGGCGCAATAATCCCTCTGGCACTTGCTCAGGCACTGTGGGAACAACTTCGTTTGATTTGAAATCCACGACACGCACCACGTCATCTTCCACGATCAATCGGTCGATGATTCCGTGCACACATTGATTGTTCACTGAGGGTAGGACACCTGAAAATGGCACCTCAGCTAAGGATAGTTTTCCAAAAACATCCCAGTCATATTTTGTCTGAATGGTGCGTGATGCTTCGGTTAAAATAGGCTCTAATTCAGCCAAAGTTGCAAATAACTCACCTGATGACAAAAGGGATTTAGCGATTTCGGGCCAGATATCTGAGGGGTGATTGGGGAGATGTTCAAGCAATAAATGCAGCTGACTGCCATAGCGCATGGCGGCCTCTTCATCGCGACTGGATTGGGACCCTGCCAATGCCTTTGCGCCCCCCAAATCAGAGGGTGATAAAAACAATTGATGGTCATGGTCCGTCACGGCAACTTTTTGCACCCATTCAGGCAACTCAGTTGTATTGGGTGTTTTGACCTGTGAATCACCGATGCGTTTTGGCCAGTCGCCATGTTCATAACGCGTCCCGATGCCGCTGGGGAACGCCATTTCGGTCGCGCCCGCAGCCCGCATGCCATTTTCAATCAGTTGATACCAACAGCTGCTGTTTTTCTTGATGGTGCCCGCACCAGCGACAATCAGCCAGTTTTCGGCACGTGTCATCGCCACGTACAACAGGCGCCGTTCTTCCTCCTCATTTTTATTTTTAAGCTGGGTTAGAGCCTCTTTTAGAGCCTCTGGATTGTTGTCCTTATTGGCTTTCCAAGCAATTTTTTCTAGGCCAAGATCGATCAGCTCGTCGGAAGGCTCTTTTGGATCTCGCAACGTATCGGGCAAGATCACAATTGGCGCTTCTAACCCCTTCGATCCGTGAACGGTCATCACCCGTATCAAATTTGAGGATTCATCCAAAACGCGTTTGAGTTTGATTTTTTCTGCACCCAACCAGCCGATGAACCCTGTCAGGCTTGGGGTTTGCGTTGTCTCATAGTGAAGCGCTTGATGTAAAAGTGCGTCGAGTCCGTCCTCTGCTTCATTTCCAAGGCGGGCCAAAAACTTTTTACGCCCACCATGTCGCACCAAAACACGCTGAAGCAGTTCATAGGGGCGAGAATATTCAGATTTTTTGCGTAGATCTTCCAAAATATCGACAGTTGTGGGCCATTCTGTGCTGCGTGCCTGTAGGGCGCGCCACAAAGTGGCTGCGGTGCGTTTGTGCGCGAGTGAAAATAAATCTTGTTCGGTCCAACCAAAAATCGGTGATTTCAGCGCCTCAGCCAAGGCCAAGTCATCTTCTTCCAAGGATAAAAAGGCCAAAAGAGAGGTCATATCTTTGACGGCCAATTCGTCGTTCAAAATGAGCTGATCTGCACCAGAGACAGGCAAGTTCAGCTTTTTAAGGGCACGGATCATCGGGTAGAATAGACCTGATCTATTGCGCACCAAGATCAAAATATCGCCAGGCTCAACTCTGGTATTTTCCATGTTTTTGCGTGGAATAGACCCTGTTTCGATCATGCTTTTGACGTTGCGGGCGATCATGCCTGCCAACTGAATACTGTGGTGTTCTGGTGCGATCAAATCCGTTGGATTTTCCCAATCGTCTGGGTTTGCCTCGGCTTTTTCTGTCTCAACCAACGGCCATTGATCAACACGCCCTGGCGTATCTTCGAAAAAGGCGATGTGATGTGTGTCCCCGCCAACACCATGCCCACCGGATTGCGCAAAGGTTTGGTCCGTTAGGGTTAATATGGCCGGCGACGAGCGAAATGAGTGCTGCAAAGCGACATCTTGCAGCGTATGACCCGCATCGCCAAGCCGTGCCTCAAAATGGTGTTTCATTTCATCAAATGCATCAGGTGCAGCACCCTGAAACGAATAAATCGACTGCTTTTTATCACCAACCACAAAAATTGTGCGGGTCACATTTGGCCGCGCACCTTCGCCAACCGTGAACTCTTCGGCAAGCAAACGGATAACTGTCCATTGATCGGGACTGGTGTCTTGAGCCTCGTCCACAAGGATATGATCGATACCGCCATCCAAGCGAAACAGCACCCATTGCGCGACGCTGGAAATAGACAACAAATCGCGTGCTTTTTGAACCAAATCATCAAAATCAAGCAAGCCAAGATGAGATTTCTTTTCAAAATATGGACCCAAAAGTGCAGTGGCAAACGTATGCAAAGCTGCGGTTTTTTTGGCAGATTGCAAGGCTCGAAGTTGCACAGAGGCATGCGATACACGGTCCATCAATTCAGACAGTTGCCGCAAAGCGTCTGGTTCAAGTGTCGCACATTTTTTAGTGGGTAGGCCTGAGTGTGTTCGCCCAAACCGTGACAGGCCTTGGTTCTCCCCCGATTTAACCAAAAATATCGATGTGAACTCTTGTAAAAGCCTAATGGATGGCGGGGACCCGATACATGCGCGCAGCGCCGCGGCAGCGGTCACATCGGTTTTATTTGGCGAGCTTTCCATGACGGTCGCCGCGCGGGTTAGCGCGTGATCTTCGTCACCCAAAAACACAGAGTCGAGCAAATCCTGTTCGTTGTAGCCTTGGGGTAAATCAAACCAATCCCAGATGTCTTTGGCACTTTTGGGCTCATGAAAGGCCTCGCGTTTGCGCACGATTTGCTGCGCCAAATGCAAGGGATCAATGTCATCTTGGCCTGAAATATGGGTGGCGACGGCATCAATCGCATCGCGACCATCACCATCCGCCATCGTGTCCAAGACCTCTGCCAAAATCGTATTGGTTTCACGCTCATCAAGTTCTTTGAATTGCGGAGATACCCCCGCTTCTAGCGGGAATCGTCTCAAAAGAGCGCCACAAAACGAGTGAATGGTTTGAATTTTAAGACCACCAGGGGTCTCAACTGCACGTGCAAATAAAGTACGCGCATGTCGCATTTCGTCGTCGGTCAGCGTGGCGTCTGGTGCGAGAGATTTCAATTCAACCGACAGCGCCTCATCTGGCATCATGGCCCAGGCGCCCAGTCGCTTGAACAACCTGTTTTGCATCTCAGACGCGGCGGCTTTGGTGTAGGTCAGACACAAAATATGCTGCGGAGGTGTGCCAGCTAGCAACAATCGCGCCACGCGGTCGGTCAACACCTTGGTTTTTCCAGAACCTGCGTTGGCGGACACCCAAGTCGAACTGTCGGGCTTGGCCGCGCTGATTTGGCGGCGTGTTGCATCGTCTAGCAAAATCATTGCACATCCTCTGGACAGGGGGCATCGCTGTCAGACCATTCGCCAACCCGCGCAAGATGGTCAAAATCACCCGTAAATGACACGCTTTGTACGATGCGTCGCGATGTATAGCCTTGGGCGGGATCATCGTAGTTTTGTATCAATGCCGTAAATCGGTCTTCGATTTTTTGCGTATCACCGGGGGATAAGGGCAGGCGGGTCTGCTTGGTTGCTCCATCAAGCCCGAGATAGGCAAGTTCAAAAACGCGTCCCGCATTGAGGCCAGAAAAACCACCATTCTCAAGCATGATCGCCTCAAGATGCAGCTGCATATTCAACGTTTCAGTTTGTTTTTTCGTCGGCGGAGATCCCGTTTTATAGTCGTAGATGATATAATCACCACCTTGAGTTTGATCGATGCGATCTGCCTCACAGGTCAGTGAAAAATCGATGTCTTTGAAATGATATGCACCTTTGATTTCGGTCGCCACAGGCGTGCCTTTTGCACGATTTTCAACTTCACGCACGACCAAGGGCAGTGCAATCTTTTTCAAACGCCCCAACCAAACGCGACGTGCGGCGGGCCACAAAACTGTCTCTTCCAGCACGCGTTCTGCCGTGGCAATCAATCGGGCTGCGCCTTCGTTTGGGGTTTCTTCGCGTGTCTGTGCGACGAATTCCTCCATAACTTTGTGAAACGCAGTGCCGCGATCGCGCGGATCGGCGGACTGCGTGAGGGGGTTTAATTTGCTCAATCTCAACACGCGGCTGGCATAAATTTGATAGGGATCGCGGACCAATGTTTCGATCCGTGTCACTGACAATTGTCGCGGGCGCGCGGCATAGGGTGGGCGCGGACTTGGCCTTTGGGCGGATGGTACACTTACGTCAGGGCGTTCAAGTGCGCGGGCCATGTTTATAAACACATCCCCTCGGGCGCGCATGTTTTGCAGTGCGTCAGCGCCCTCATCAGACATGCCTGCAAGTAAGTTGGTGAGACGTATCACCCAACGCGATGCAACTGTTTCAGCCTCCGCATTGCGCTTGGCGCGGGCCAAAATAACAGTTTTTGCACCAACAGCTTGTTGAAAGTCATGCGCAGCAAGGCCGATTTGTTGCTCTGGCGGTAAAAGCCCGGCTTGTTTGCGCATGTCTCGACTGAACCAAGGATCGGGTTTTGGCGCTGTGGGCCACACCGTTTCATTCAGCCCACCAAGAATGACCAAATCAGCCCCCTGCGCACGTGCCTCCAACGTCCCCCAAATCATAATATCTGGGTGCTTTGGCGATGGATCACGCGCAAGCCCTCGCCCGACGATGGCGTTGAATAGATTGGCAAATTCATAGGTGGTCATGTGACCACCGTGTTGCGATTCAAATTTGAGTTCTGTCACCACACGCAGAGCTTCACGCCCTGCCGATTGTGACCACAACTCACTGGCATCCCTTGATTTTGGTCCACAAACCAGTGTTTCCGAAAGTGCAATGACACGGTCTAAATGCGCAGACAAATGACACGTTCCAGAGTCCTTTAGGCTTTCAATAACATCCGAAATCCACTTTGCCCAAGCGACCAGATCCGCATCGATTAAACCATTGTCTGACGGTTTTTCAGCCCAGGCCAACAGATCGTCACGCGTTGGAAAGGCGGGGCCATATCGACGCAAGTGTTTTTCAAGGGTCCGCGTCCACAGCAAATGAAACCCACGAATGCTTTCGCCATCTGTCTCTCCGCGCGCAACCAAGGGGTGCTTCAACAAAACCAGCAACACTTCGGATGAGACCTCTTGGCCAAGTGTCGCAGACACATGTCGCAACAATCGGCCTGGTGGGGTCTGGTTCAAAGGTATGCCCGCACTGTCATCTGGGGCGATGTCCCAACGGTCCAAAACAGCCGTAACATGGCGGGCCAACGCACGATCAGGCGTGATCAAAGCCGCCTTTTTCCCGTCCTCAGCTGCTTTGCGTAACGCAAGCGCGATACTAACAGCCTCAGATCGTGAATCCGGCGCCTCAATCAAAGTGAGATCATCGCAGGCCTCAGAGATATTCTTGAAATTCGGCCCCTCGGTCATCCATTGATCTGTGACGGGGGCAGGGCGTAAAGCAAGTGAAATCAGCTGGTTTCGGGTCGAATTTTCATCAATAGAGATGGCCCAGTTTTCAATCGACCGAGGGGATATGCCCACCTTTTTTGCAAAGTGGGAAAACCGCGCCTGCGGGTGTTCATAGGCGTCCGTTTCATCTATTTTTTCCCATGTTTCACTTGTGATGCCAAAATCAACGCCGGGCAAAACCACTGCACCTTGCGGTAGGTTCGCGACCCGTTGCATGAACGCCGATGTCGTGCCACGCGAACCGGTTGAGCCTGCGACAATAATGGGATGTGCGGGGGGGGATGCGTCCCACGTTTCGCTCAACAAATCCACAACCATTTTGAGGCGCGCCTCTGGCATTGGGGGTTGGTCCTGAGTGGGGTCAAAAAAGGCAGAAATGATCGACATAAACCGGCGCGCGCGCGTCCAGTGGCCTGACGTATCTTCGATGTTGATGGCATCAAGATCGGCGGGGGACACCCCTTCGTCGTGCATTTCAGAAAGCAGCGCAGCCAAGCTGTCAGCAAGATCATAAATGGTTGAACGCGCTGCAAAATCAGGTTCTTGATCCAAAAAACGCGCCACCAATTGGGACAATTCAAGACGCCGCCTTAGACCCGATACACCTGTCGCCACATCACGGGCGGCAATATCTGCGCCCAGTTCGGTGATCAGACGAATTTTGGGTAAAAAATGTGTTTGCCCATCGTCAAACGCCAACTTCAAATCTTTCCGCATACGTGAAGAGTTCACGAAAATCTCGACCCGTGCGAGCGCTTCGGGGGATTGAAATTTCAAACGCTCCATCAACCCCTCTTTGAGCGCAAAGGGGAAACGAACGCCGCAGGGCAGTCCGTAAACGCGGGGGCGGTCTGTGTCAGTGAACATTATGAATTTTGCTCCAACAAGGATTCGGCGAGTGAAATGGCAGCGGGATAGCCAACATCACACCATTGCCCCGAATAGACCGCACCAAAAAGTGTTTCACGTGACAAAAGTGTTTCCCAAACCAAGTTCAGCGAAAAATGCGTTTGTTCAATTTGGTCTGCATATTTGGTTTTGATGATTTGCAAGCCTGTATACACATCCCCTGGCCCACGCGTCAGGGTGCCATCTTGTGCGCAAAGAAAATCACCAGCGCCTTTGTGGCCAATGGCTTGGGCTTTGGGGATCAGCAGCATAAGCCCATCCATGATATCAGGGTTCCAATGCGCTGCGAGATATTCAGCCGGCTTTGGCCCTGTCCAAACGGCATCGGTGTTCATTGTAAACACGGCATCGCGATTCAATCGTGACAGCGCGTGCTTTAGCCCGCCACCTGTTTCCAGCAGATCTTTTTCAAAAATAGGCTCGATTCCAGCGTTATTTAGATGGTTTTCCAATTTTTCCGGCAGGTAATGGGTATTGGCAAACCGTCGATTTATACCGTCCATGGCATCTATGGCGTGATCGACCAATGGTCGACCTGCCACGTTGATCATGGGTTTTGGTTGGTGCTGAGTGTGCTCAAGCATCCGAGTTCCGCGTCCAGCGCAAAAAAACATTACAGTGTCGGGACAGTGCCGCATTGGTCTTTCAATCTTTTGAGAATTTCAGGTGTGGGGGCAGGGATGGACGCTTTGATAATCTGTGACAAGGATGCCAAATCTGGATGGTCAAGATCCGTCATCAGATACCCCCAAACACGCGGGATCAAATCGACGTAATGTGGTTTTTTAAAGTGCAAAGACATGCGCGCAAAGATCATCAAAATCCGCAAATTACGCTGCACGGAACAGATCGCGGCGTCACGTGCAAATTGCACAGGATCAAGCGATAGCTGGTCCACAAAACGATCCACACACATTTTTTGAATATCTGGCGACACATCGCGCCGTGCATCCGTGGTCAGGGAAATAAGGTCATAGGCAGGATGCCCAAGCATGGCATCTTGGAAATCGAGCAGACCGACGTTTTGAGGGGCTTGGCGATCAGGCAACCAAAGTAAATTCTGAGCATGAAAATCACGCAAAATTGTAACGGTTCCGGCGCCAAGGGATGCGATCAAAGGTGACAAAACCTCGGCGCAATCCGCGCGGGCGTCAGATAAATCATGGCCCACTATGGGCTCAGCGTACCATTTGAAACACGACAGCGCGAGATCAAGCATTTTGGGGTGATAGTCTTGTGCCTCTGCAAGCGCGGGGGCCTGTGCCAAAGCGGCCAAAACATCGACCGCCGCAGCATAGATGATACGTTCATTTTGAGGGGTGGCATTGCAAACCACATCAAACAGATCGTGACCAAAATCTTCTAAAATCAAAAAACCGCTTTTCTCGTCAGCTTCATAAATTTCAGGCGCAGCCAATCCATTTGATCGCAAATAGGCTGCAACCTTTAGAAACGGACGCACATCTTCGCCTTTTTCTGGTGGGGCATCCATTAAAATAGCACGGCGACCAGAGGCGGCGTCAAATAGGCGCTCATAGCGCCGCAACGAAGCATCCCCTGCGAGTGGGGCCCGTTTTGAATTTTGCCAAGGTGTGTTGGCGATAAAATTATCTAAGAGATGCGCGCGTTTTTCCATGCGCCGACCTTAAAGCGCTGACAAGCAGAGGCAAGGGCGATCACATTTCGACGAACCGCGGATCGGCTTGTGGCTGAGGGGTTGCGCGCAAGAATTTGGTGGTTTCCTCAGGTGAAAACCCAGCCAAGGTTTGCCCACCCGCAAGAGGAACAAAGCGACAATTCAGGCGTCGTCCATCCCAAAGGCGGGCGGAGTTTTCCCATTCGCTGCGTTCGCCCATCCGACCAACAAAATCCCGTACATCCCCCCAAATCGGACTGGGAGCACATTTAGAATGCCAAATACGGGTGGCTTCCATAACGCCAGTATCGCGCGCGTCTTCTAGGCCTTCTGCCCCCCAAAGCGAGGTGTAGGCACTGTTGGCCATAAGCAAAGTGCCATCATTGGAAAACACGGCGATGGCTTCTTCCAACGAGTCGAACACAGCTTGCCCCGTTTCAGTCTCGGCGCGAAAGCGTCGCGTGAGAGACATTTCGGCACTGATATCTTCGAACAGAAACGCAATGGCCCCATCGGGGTGCGGACAGCCCGTGACGCGGTAGGTGACCCCGCCGTGCAGTGACCAAATTTCTTCGTATTGTCCGACACTTGCGGCGGCTTCGAGTTCTGAAATTTCTTGACGCCAAGATTTGTAATCTTTGGGTTCTGGCATCATTTTCATGTCGCGCAAGCGATCCAAAAATGCGGTGAGGGCAGGCCGGTTGGATAGAAAATCAACCGGCAAGGATGTCAGGTCAAGCAAAGCAGGATTGAACAGCGCGAGGTTGCGATTGCGATCAAAAATAGCAAGGCCGATGGTGAGATGAGCGAATGTTTTTGTAAGCGTTTGACGAAATTCGCGCAGTGCTTTTTCAGCTTTGATCGTGCGATCTGCTGGAATAGCCGTGTAAAGCGTACTGTCGCTTGTGGGTATAGGAAAGACTTCGTAGGGGCGATCTTCGGCTTTGTCGGTGGTCAGCGCCAGTCGTTTGAAATCGCCGGGCGTGGTCGAGAAAAGTTGTTTGGTATCGAAAAGCGAGATAGGAGGCCAACTTGGGATTTCGCCTTGCGGCAGTTGGGCGTCAGCCAAAGCAACATAAGAGGAATTCGCCCAGCTCACAGTGCCATCGCTGAGTTCGCGCCAAACCAAAAAAGGGACATGTTCCGAGGTGGCGCGTAGCGTTTCGAGTTCTTGTTCCATCGCGGCAAGGGAATGGTGATCCATGTCCACGTGGTCCTGTGCTGTTTCCAAATCCAACAAAGACAGGCGCGCAAGTCCGTTGCGCCACTCAGCTCGCAAAATTGCGTTTCCGTCCCGAGATTCGATATCAATTTGACCGAGGTCCGCCAGCGCGCCAATGTCCGTTTGAAAGGTTGGAAAGCGGTGCAGGAGGACGCTCAAAAGTTTTGACCAATCAGACCCGACATCTGCGGCGGCACTTAGAACACTGCGCGCAGATTTTGTCGCATTGATCAGGGTTTCATCATCAAAAAGGAAAATGACATCACTGTCATCGCCGTGCAATGTGATGGTGTCTGCCTTTGATTTTCGATCCCCAAGCCACGCCAATGTATAGAGTACAATAAAGGCGGTACACAGCGTCCCAAGGGACAACATCGAGAGTGTGAGAATGGTTTCGGCCGTCATGAGAATCCCCTTTTGCGCTCGAGCGCGCTGGGGATGACTTTTCGAAATTTAGGTTAATGGGCGGTTAAGGCGGCGATGATTTAGTGCTCAAACAACATATTTTCACCCAAGGCCTTGGTTTGTTCTTCTTTCGAGACAGCAAGGCGCGCCATCGGCCAGACAAGTTCAACGATCGCGCCCGAGCGTCGTCCAGCATGCAAGAGTTGATCATGGGGGTCCGATCCATTGGCAAAAGAAATGTCAGCACCTGTGCGTTCCAGCAATGTTTTGGCGATGAACAACCCAAGCCCCATACCTTCATAAGCGGGACGTTTTTTTGCATCGGCATCGGGCCTGCGGCGGCGCATAAACGGATCACCGATTTTGCCGATAATAGAGGCAGGAAACCCCGCACCATCATCGATAATACGAATGCTGATCGTTTCATGGGTCCAAGACACATCCACCCAAACAGTGGATTTTGAAAAATCGACAGCGTTTTGTACAAGATTGCGCAGCCCGTGGATCATTTCAGGATGGCGAAACACATGTGGTTGTTCGACCCCGGATTCATCACTCAGCGCTTCGATGATAACGGTTTTTCCACGATCCATATGCGGATCAGCGGCCTCTTCGACCACGGCTTGCAAAGGTGCCATCTGCAGGTGCAAATCATTCTTCCCGCTGCGCCCCATCGAGCGCAAAATATCCCGACATCTATCAGCTTGTTCATGGATCAGCTGCGCATCGGCGCGAAAATCCTCGAACTCCGCCAGATCATCGACCAATTCGGCGCTGACCAATTTGATCGTGGCCAAAGGCGTGCCCAATTCATGTGCCGCCGCCGCCACAACGCCTCCCAAATCCGTGAGCTTTTGTTCGCGCGCCAAGGCCATTTGTGTGGCCAATAGGGCCTCTGACATGGTGTGAATCTCTGAGGTGACTTTCCACGCATAAACGCCCAAAAAGATGATCCCAACAACGATGCCCGCCCATGAGCCAAAAACAAAAATGCTTGGCAACACCATGGTCGAACCTTGCGCATTCACAAGTGGCACATTGAGCAGGGCAATCAGGGTCACCAGCAAGATCGCAACCCCCCCTGTCGCGATGACAGATGTCGGGCGTAGCGCTGTGGCGGAAATGGTGACAGGCACCAAGATCAACAAAGCAAACGGGTTGTTTAGCCCGCCAGACAGATACAGCATCGCCGACAATTGCGTGATGTCGAACAGCAGCATCAATGTCGCGCCGCGTTCCGTCAATCGCATGTTTTCAGGATACACAAAAGCCGCCACAACATTGACGATCACCGAAGCCCCGATGGCAATTGCAAAGCCGCCAAACGACAGTTGAAACCCAAAAAACACCGTCGCCACAACAATCGTGGCGATTTGCCCCGCGATGGCAATCCAACGCAACCAAACCAAAGTGCGCAACCGCACCCAATTGGATCTGCGTTCTTGATTGATGATGTCTTCGGAAATATGGGCCATAGATGAAATATTGATCCTACTGCGTCACTACATCCCTTGTTAGTTCGGCTTGTCCGTCCGATCAATGCGCAGATTGAAGCGCTTGCACCCTGATACCTCTTGCCGCGTTCGACTTTTATCTCTCGCAGGTTAAAGTCACCTAAGTTTGAAATTGGAGATCCCCATGACTCGCATCGTTGCCTATACATCCGCCATCGCGATTGCCGCTCTTTTGGCGGGCACGGCCTATTACGCTTTTGGCCCCGATGGGGGGGATGATCTTGCCAGTTGTTCGCAATCCGCTGTCGGTGGGGCCTCCATCGGTGGGGCGTTTGAATTGGTGAACGAAGATGGCGTGACCGTGACGGACGTGGATGTGTTCACCAAACCCACGATCTTGTATTTCGGCTATACGTTTTGCCCCGATGTTTGCCCGCTCGACAATATGCGCAATGCTGACGCGCAACGTATTTTGGACGACAAAGGCTATGACGTACAAACCGCGTTTATCTCGATTGATCCCGCGCGTGACACCCCTGAGGTCATGAAAGAATTCACCAGTCTGTTTCATGACAATATGATCGGTCTCACAGGCACGCCTGAGCAGGTGAAAGCCGCCTCACGCGCCTATAAAACCTATTATCAAAAACAGGTTGATGGCGATCCAGAATACTACCTGATGGATCACTCCACACAGACCTATTTTGTGATGCCAGAGCTTGGCTTTGTGGATTTCTTCAAACGTGATGACACGCCTGAGAAAATGGCCGAAACCGTGGCCTGTTTCATTGACGCCGCAGGGTAAAATTTGACAACGGCGCTAGGCCACCTACTGTTTAATACGCGGCGCTGGGCGCCACTGGTTGGAGGATCATTTGATGACGACAGAGAAACTGGACATCGGTGAAGATAAATCACTGTTGCTTGTTGATGATGATGAACCGTTTTTGCGTCGTCTCACACGCGCCATGGAAAAACGCGGGTTCGAGGTCGAAATGGCAGGATCTGTCGCGGCGGGCAAAGCCATTTCAACGGCACGCCCCCCGGCTTATGCGGTGGTCGATCTACGTTTAGAGGATGGCAATGGGTTGGACGTGGTCGAAGTGCTGCGCGCCAAACGCCCCGACAGTCGTATCGTGGTTTTGACAGGCTACGGCGCGATTGCCACGGCTGTTGCGGCGGTCAAAATTGGTGCTACCGATTATCTGTCAAAACCGGCTGATGCCAATGACATCACCAATGCGCTTTTGGCCACTGGCGATGATTTGCCGCCGCCCCCCGAAAATCCAATGTCTGCGGATCGGGTGCGTTGGGAACATATTCAGCGGGTTTATGAGCTGTGTGATCGCAACGTGTCTGAAACGGCGCGGCGTTTGAATATGCACCGCCGGACCTTGCAGCGGATTTTGGCCAAGCGGTCTCCAAAATAGGCGATCTGACGCGCTTTAGCGTCTTTAAAACATGTAAAGTGAGGGGGCGGGAAAGGTTGCAAAACGTGCAAACACCCGCCTCATTCTCTTTAAAATATTACAAACTCACCGCTTCAAAGCGTAGCGCTTCCAAATCTTATCCACGCGCGTCCCGTCATCCAATGCGACGTCTTTGAGCACTTTGATCGTCTCAAAGCCGCGGCTCTGGTAATAGGCCAATCCGCCCTCATTATCGGCGCGGATGATCGCATCGATGGCGCGATACCCATGTGTACGCGCGGCCTCGCACATCTCTTTGAATAGGTTCGACCCAACCCCCAGACCTGTCCCACCTATGCGCACAAAGCTGGCGATGCTTGCAATATCAGCGGGCCCATCGGGGTGTGGCTCAATCCATTGAAATCCCAGAACACGGCCCTTTTCATCTTCGGCCAAATACCAAGCGGCATTTGGTGTTTGCATGATTTTGGTCAATTCTTCGGCTGTTTTGTCATGCACATAGGCTGTGGTTCCGCCTATCGCTATGATTTCATTCAAAAGATCGGCAAGTGCTCGTGCATCTAAGGGGCCAGCTTTGCGAATATGATAGGTCATAATTGCTCCATAAGTTCACTATGGCGTTGGGTAAATGCGTTGCGCGCATGCACAGGCGGGCGCAGATGAATACGTAGATCGCGCACTAGTGTCTCGTCTTGCTTGCCGAACAGTTTGTTGCTCTCAGTCTCGGAAAACCCTGCGATTTGAGTGGCTTCCAACCAAGCAGATACTTTATCTGCCTTTTTAATCTTGCGCTTAATCGCCACAGGTATTTTTGCAGGTAGGCCAAACCGAATGTGAATGGCAGCCGTCAATCGATCATCTAGGTCGCCGTAATCTGGCCCAATCGCGGCCTTCACAGGCGAGATCATATCGCCGATTACATATTCAGGCGCGTCATGCAAAAGCGCTGCCAACTGCCATTTGATCGGCTCACTGGGATAGAGTGAGCGAAAAATTTGTTCAACTAAAACAGAGTGTTCCGCGACAGAATAGGCCCAATCTCCACGGGTTTGACCATTCCAGCGCGCCACAAAAGCAAGCCCATGGGCGATGTCTTCGATCTCGATATCCATCGGTGTCGGATCAAGTAAATCAAGCCTACGCCCTGAAAGCATCCGTTGCCACGCCCGTGCCTGTGCCATGTTTTTATTCCGCCTGATTTCGTTGAATCATGTATAAGTCGCCACGGGTTTAACCTCAAATCAATCCCATTACGTTGTAAGCGCGTATATGAGGTGGTAACCAGCCACAAAGTCATTCTCAAGGAGCCGCCCACATGGCCGACTACATCGTCAAAGACATCTCGCTGGCCGAATTTGGCCGCAAGGAATTGAACATCGCTGAAACGGAAATGCCAGGGCTGATGGCGCTGCGCGATGAGTTCGGTGAGGCGAAGCCACTGAAAGGCTCGCGCATCGTTGGGTCTTTGCACATGACCATTCAAACCGCTGTTTTAATTGAAACTTTGGTCGCTTTGGGCGCTGATGTGCGCTGGGCGTCGTGCAATATTTTCTCGACCCAAGACCACGCGGCGGCTGCGATTGCGCAAAGCGGCGTGCCTGTGTTTGCGATCAAAGGCCAGTCCTTGGAAGAGCATTGGGATTACCTTGATCGCTCATTCCAATTCGCAGATGGTCCGAACCTGATCTTGGATGATGGTGGCGATGCCACATTGTACATCTTGCTCGGCGCGCGTGTTGAAAATGGCGAGCCCGAGCTTTTGGATGTGCCAACATCCGAAGAAGAGATCGCAGTTTTTGCACAGATTAAAAAACGTATGGCGGCAACTCCGGGCTGGTTCACCAAAATGCGTGACCAGATTGTTGGCGTTTCCGAGGAAACAACAACAGGCGTTCACCGTCTGTATGATCTTGTTAAACAAGGACAATTGCCGTTCCCTGCGATCAACGTGAACGACTCTGTGACCAAGTCCAAATTCGACAATAAATACGGTTGTAAAGAAAGCCTTGTTGACGGTATCCGTCGCGCAACTGACACGATGATGGCCGGTAAGGTCGCTGTTGTCTGTGGATACGGCGATGTCGGAAAAGGCTCTGCTGCGT
>JBLHXX010000019.1:0-38129 GCA_047630475.1 Celeribacter sp.
CGTTTGGGGCTTTCCTTTTGTGCGATTCTCCCTTAGGGGACAGCCTTACATGCGCGTGGAGCCCGCTCAGGCTATGACTTTCCCGTCCGTCTTTGACGTGGGGCTTACTTGCGCAATCGTAATTTTTTAAGCCCTAGAGAGGGAATGACACCATGGCAAATTCGCCCCAAGCTAAAAAACGCGCCCGTCAAATCGAGCGTCGTACAGAAGTTAACAAAGCACGCCGTTCACGCATCCGCACATTCTTGCGCGCTGTTGAAGAAGCAATCGAATCTGGTGATTCCGCAGCTGCAAAAGCCGCTCTTCGTGCCGCTCAGCCAGAATTGATGCGTGGCGTCACTAAAGGTATCGTGCACAAGAATACAGCATCACGCAAAGTGTCTCGTCTTGCGTCACGCGTTAAAGCACTCGGCTAAACGCTCGACCTTTGTATGTTTTAAAAGCGCGCCTTCGGGTGCGCTTTTTTTATGCTGTTTTCGCAGAACCTATGAATTTTTTTGCGCGGCAATGCGGCGAATCTGCTGCGGGTGCGGCACTTACAAACCTGTGGATAGATTCGCAATCCTCAGTTTTCTCTGTGCCAGATTCTCATACAAATGCGGCAATTCTGACACGTCCCTACTGGCCCAAAAGGGCTTTTAAGATTCGTTTGAGTAAAGACAGAGTCAAGCGCGAAGATCAGTTGCGCGACCCGAGTTTGGGTTGCTAACTTGACCAAGCGATTCATGTCGTCTTGGGGGGACATTCACCAAGTACATTGATTTGGAAGACAGCTTTGGCAACGACCGAAAGCCTGTTTTCTTGAGGCTGCCTCGATCTGTGTGTTGGTGTCGTTTGGTCAAAAGGATAGGGGTATCCTTGATCGAACTGTCCAGAAAATTGACGCACTTTGGTGCTGAAAATATTCTGGTATGTCCACTTGCGTTGAACAGTATTGGTAAGGCCCAACTAGATTTTCTTTTATCTAGAATGGTTTACTATGCCGTGCTGGGATATGCGGTTTATACAGGCGCCCTTTGAAATGGGCATGTCACAACAGACTGTGAGGGGTTTGGTGTGACAGGTTAGATATATCTGACCACCGCGTGTAAGTTTTGATGACCTGAGGCGCTGTGTCTTGGGCGGTGTCACTGCATCGTTCAAGGGTCGGTTTTGCCGCCGATCCATAATGAAAAAGAACTATAATTGGGTCGAATACGAATATGAAAAACGATACGTGGGGACGTGTTAAACAACAGTTGCTCGAGACAGTAGGGCGCAACAATTACGCCAATTGGATCGAGCCTCTGCAACTGAAAAAAGTCGACAATGGCGTGGCTCAATTTTCAGTGCCGACCAGCTTTATGGCAAACTGGGTTGCGCGCAATTTTGCCGACCAAATTTTGAAACACCTCAAAGCATTTGATGTGCCCGCATCACGCGTCGAGTTCAAAGTTGAAACAGTGCGTGCGGCTGATACCCTGAGCAAAACTTCTGTTGAAGCGCCTTCTGTGGCTCCCGCAAAGTCATCTTCTTTGGCTGCTGCTGCGAGTGAAGAAATTGAGCTACCTGGTGCGCCTCTTGACGCGCGGTTCACCTTTGAAAACTTCGTCGTGGGTAAGCCAAATGAGTTGGCCCACGCCGCTGCTCGTCGTGTTGCCGAAGGTGGTCCCGTGACCTTTAATCCATTGTTTTTGTATGGTGGTGTTGGTCTTGGTAAAACGCATCTGATGCATGCGATCGCTCATGAGATTCAAGTGCGCGATCCTGAATCACGTGTACTTTACCTGTCTGCTGAACAATTCATGTATCGCTTTGTTCAGGCACTGCGAGACCGTCAGATGATGGATTTTAAACAGTTGTTCCGCTCTGTCGATGTGTTGATGGTTGATGACGTGCAATTCATCGCCGGCAAAGACAGCACCCAAGAAGAGTTTTTCCACACCTTCAACGCGCTTGTGGATCAAGGCAAGCAGATCATTATTTCTGCGGACCGTGCGCCCGGTGAAATCAAAGATCTGGAAGACCGGATCAAATCACGCCTGCAATGTGGTCTTGTAGTTGATTTACACCCAACGGATTATGAATTGCGTTTGGGTATCTTGCAGACCAAAGCCGAAAACTATCGTGCGCAATACAAAGGTCTCGTCTTTGCTGACGGCGTTTTGGAATTTTTGGCGCACCGCATCACCACAAACGTGCGCGTGCTTGAAGGGGCTTTGATGCGTCTGTTCGCCTTTGCCTCGCTTGTCGGTCGCGAAATCACGATGGAATTGGCCCAAGAATGCCTCGCAGATATTCTCAAAGCTTCTGATCGCAAGGTCACAGTCGAAGAAATCCAGCGCCGCGTGTCTGAACATTACTCCATTCGTTTGTCCGATATGATCGGTCCACGCCGTGTGCGCTCGATCGCGCGTCCACGTCAGGTGGCAATGTATCTATCAAAACAACTGACATCGCGGTCTTTGCCCGAAATTGGCCGTCGTTTTGGAGGGCGTGATCACACCACTGTCATGCATGGTGTGCGTCGTATCGAAGAATTGCAAACAACCGACAGTCAAATGTTTGATGACGTGGAAATGCTGCGTCGAGCACTTGAAGCATAGCGCATTTGCAAAAACCTGAGACTCACCTGCTGCACTGCCGCGATTTAACGCGTGGCAGGGCCGCGAGACCTTGACGCTTGTGCAAAGACACGGGCAAAGTCCAAACAACAATATCTTGCACGTGATGGTGAATGTTATATCCTCAGCATCCGGCCAATGAACGAGACGAGGGTGGCATGAAAATTAGCATTGAACGCGGCGCGCTTTTAAAAGCCGTGGGGCAGGCGCAATCTGTTGTAGAGCGTCGCAACACCATTCCAATTCTAGCCAACGTGCTGATCGAAGCCGAGGGCAACACTGTGTCCTTTCGCGCGACCGATTTGGACATCGAGGTTATCGATAAATGTGTGGGTATGGTCGAACGCGCAGGGGCCACAACGGTGTCGGCGGTGACGTTGCACGAAATCGTCCGCAAGCTGCCAGATGGCGCGATGGTTGTGTTGGCGGATGATGGCACATCGGGTCGTTTGACTGTCGAAGCGGGCCGGTCGAATTTCTCTTTGGCAACCTTGCCCAAAGAAGATTTCCCCGTGATGACAACATCCGAATACGACAGCAATTTCGCGATTCCTGCACCTGTGTTGCGCCGCTTGTTCGACAAATCAAAATTTGCGATCTCTACGGAAGAAACCCGTTACTACCTCAATGGCGTTTACATGCACATTTCCGATGGTGAAGAGGGCAAAGTACTGCGCTGTGTGGCCACCGATGGTCACCGTCTGGCGCGTATCGATGCGCCGCTGCCTGACAATGCTTTGGATATGCCGGGCGTTATCGTGCCGCGTAAAACCGTTGGTGAATTGCGCAAGCTTCTTGATGACGACGACATGACTATCGCTGTGTCCGTGTCCGAGGCTAAGGTGCGTTTCGCGACCCCAGATATCACGCTGACGTCCAAAGTTATCGATGGAACATTTCCCGATTACACGCGGGTTATCCCTGTGGGCAATACGCGCAAACTCGAAGTGGACGCGGCAGAATTTGCCAAGGCTGTGGACCGTGTGGCAACCGTGTCATCCGAGCGGTCTCGCGCGGTGAAATTGACGCTTGAAGAAGACAAGCTCACGCTGTCTGTCAACGCGCCTGATAGTGGTGCTGCCGAGGATGAATTGGCCGTGGCTTACAATGACGAGCGCCTTGAGATCGGGTTTAACGCCAAGTACCTTTTGGAAATCGCCAGCCAAGTGGATCGCGAGAATGCCGTGTTTATGTTCAACTCTTCAGGCGATCCAACCTTGATGCGCGAAGGCAATGACACGTCAGCTGTTTATGTTGTGATGCCAATGCGTGTTTGACGCTATCACATTGATAGCAAACACTTTTAGATCAGGAAAAGAGACGGCATGTCTTTGTTCATCGAGGACTTAACCCTGTCTCATTTCCGCTCTCATCGGGCCGCACGTCTTGAATTGGACGGGCGGCCTGTTGCGATTTGGGGTGCTAATGGTGCGGGCAAAACCAACATTTTAGAGGCCGTGTCGTTTCTGTCTCCTGGGCGAGGTCTGCGGCGGGCGGCAATGGATGATATTGCGCGTAAACCTGAAAGCCTTGGGTGGAAAGTCCGCGCTGAATTGCAGTCTTTGCACCAGACCCACGACATCGAAACGTGGTCTGAAAATGGGGCGTCACGCACCGTTAAAATCGACGACAAAGCGGCCGCGCAAATTGCATTGGGCCGGATTGCTCGTGTGGTTTGGCTCATTCCTGCGATGGACCGGTTGTGGATCGAGGCCCCCGAGGGGCGTCGCCGTTTTTTGGATCGCATGGTGATGTCGTTCGAGCCGCGCCATGCGGATGCCGTTTTAACCTATGAAAAAGCGATGCGGGAACGCAATCGGTTGCTCAAAGATATGGTGCGCGATGCGCATTGGTATAGTGCACTTGAGGCTCAGATGGCCAACTCGGGTGCGTCAATCATGCAAAACCGCTTGATGGTTCTGGAGCGACTGAAAGATGCGCAAGACGGTGCGCAGACGGCCTTTCCTGTGGCATCTCTGTCTCTCAAAGCGTCGGATCAATTTGGCTTGCCGAGCACGGAAACTGATTTGCTGACGGCACTCAAAGACAATCGCTCTCGTGATTTGTCGGCAGGGCGCACTTTGATCGGCCCGCACCGCGCAGATTTGGGCGCAGTCTATGCTGCAAAAGATGTTGCTGCGGCTCAGTGCTCAACGGGTGAACAAAAGGCGCTGTTGATTTCGCTTATTCTGGCCAATGGACGCGCCCTAGCGCAAGACTTTGGGGCGGCCCCTATCTTTTTGCTTGATGAAGTTGCGGCCCATCTTGACGCGTGCAGGCGTGCCGCGCTGTATGATGAAATATGCGCCCTTGGCGCGCAGGCGTTTATGACGGGGACAGGGCCTGAACTGTTTGCCGAACTTGGATCGCGCGCTGCGGGTTTTGAGGTTTTTGAAGACGCCGGCACGTCATCAGTAAAGGAAGTTCAATGAGTATATCCCCCTTTGAATTGCTGCTCTATGCAGGCGCGCTGTTGGTTCTTTTTCTAACGCCGGGACCGGTTTGGGTGGCGATGTTGGCACGTGCGATGTCTGGTGGTTTTTCATCGGCTTGGCCACTCGCGTTGGGGGTGGTGATCGGTGACGTGCTTTGGCCACTTCTCGCCATTTTAGGTGTCAGTTGGATCGTGTCTGAGTTTACGTATTTTCTGGTGGCGATGAAATGGATTGCCGTGGCCATGTTTTTGTTTATGGGCCTTATGCTGATCCGCCATTCTGACAAATCTATCAATGCGAACAGTCGCTTGACCGCCCCTGGGAAATGGGCCGGATTTGTCGCGGGGCTGGTTGTGATTTTGGGCAATCCAAAAGCTATTTTGTTCTACATGGGGTTGTTGCCGGGGTTTTTTGATCTATCAAGTTTAACGGTATGGGACATCGTAGCTGTATGTTCGATATCGGCTATCGTTCCGCTTTTGGGCAACCTGGTCTTGGCGGTATCTGTGAGTAAAGTAAGGTCCGTTTTGTCGTCGCCAAGAGCGCTGAGGCGCATGAATGTGACGGCGGGCGTCTTGCTGTGTCTGGTCGCATTTGTGATCCCGTTTACCTAAGTATAGGTGCACCCGCTAAAGCGATGATATTTGTGCCATTTGCGTGACAACCTTAGTGCTTTGCCGTATAAAAAGGCTAAGTAAAAACAAGGAAGTCCGCATGTCCGATACACCTGAGCAGTCCGAAGAATATGGTGCCAGTTCTATTAAGGTTCTCAAAGGGTTGGATGCTGTCCGCAAACGCCCAGGCATGTACATTGGTGACACCGACGATGGGTCTGGTTTGCACCATATGGTGTATGAGGTCGTCGATAACGGCATTGACGAGGCGCTTGCAGGTCATGCGGATTATGTGAACGTAAAAATTCACGCGGATTCATCTATTTCTGTGCGAGACAATGGCCGCGGTATTCCGACCGATATCCACGAAGAAGAAGGCGTGTCCGCAGCTGAGGTCATTATGACCCAGCTGCACGCTGGCGGTAAGTTCGACAGCAATTCCTACAAGGTTTCTGGCGGTCTGCACGGCGTGGGTGTGTCTGTTGTGAACGCCCTGTCCGATTGGCTTGAGCTTAAAGTGTGGCGTCACGGAAAAATTCACAAAGCGCGTTTTGAACGCGGTGAAACTGTTGAGCACCTTGAGGTGATTGGTGACGCAGGCGATGAGACAGGCACCGAGGTTCGCTTTTTGGCATCGACAACCACGTTTTCAAACCTTGATTACATTTTTTCGACCTTGGAAAAGCGTCTGCGTGAACTGGCCTTTTTGAACTCTGGCGTGCGTATTATTCTTGAAGATGAACGCCCTGCCGAGCCGCTGAAAACAGAGCTGTTTTATGAAGGTGGTGTAAAAGAATTCGTGAAATATCTCGATCGCTCCAAAGTATCGCTCATGCCTGAGCCGATCTTTGTGACAGGCGAAAAAGATGGCATCGGCGTTGAAGTGGCGATGTGGTGGAACGACAGTTATCACGAGAATGTTTTGCCCTTTACCAACAACATTCCACAGCGTGATGGCGGAGCGCATATCGCGGGTTTTCGTGGCGCGCTGACCCGTACGATGACGCGCTATGCGGCTGATAGTGGTATCGCGAAAAAGGAAAAGATCACCTTTACGGGTGATGATGCACGTGAGGGTTTGACCTGCGTTTTGTCCGTTAAAGTCCCTGACCCAAAATTCTCGTCCCAAACCAAAGATAAATTGGTGTCCTCAGAAGTACGCCCTGCTGTCGAGAACTTGGTGGGTGAAAAACTGACCGAATGGTTCGATGAAAATCCGGTGATGGCCAAGATGATTGTCAGCAAAATTTGCGAGGCAGCGATGGCACGCGAGGCGGCGCGTAAAGCCCGCGAACTGACCCGTCGCAAATCTGCTTTGGATGTGAATTTCTTGGCTGGTAAGCTCAAGGATTGCTCTGAAAAAGACCCGTCGCAAACCGAAGTCTTTCTTGTGGAGGGTGACTCAGCTGGCGGCTCTGCTCAAATGGGGCGTGATCGCCGCACCCAAGCAATTTTGCCCCTGCGCGGTAAGATTTTGAACGTCGAGCGCGCGCGTTTTGATCGCATGCTTGGATCGCAAGAAATTGGTAATCTTGTGATGGCGCTTGGCACGGGCATTGGGCGTGACGAGTTCAATTTGGACAAATTGCGCTATCATAAAATCGTGATCATGACCGATGCGGACGTGGATGGGGCGCACATTCGAACGTTGCTTTTGACGTTCTTCTTCCGCCAAATGCCGTCTTTGATCGAGGCCGGGCATCTGTATATCGCGCAGCCGCCGCTGTACAAAGTGGCGCGCGGCAAGTCTGAGGTTTACCTCAAAGACCAAGCGGCAATGGATGAATATTTGATCCAACAGGGCACGGATGGCGCGGTGCTGCGCCTGCAAACTGGTGAAGAAATCGCCGGCGCCGATTTGGCGCGTGTTGTTGAAGGTGCGCGTACGTTTAAGCGTATTTTAGACGCGTTTCCAACGCACTACCCTCGTCACATCATTGAGCAAGCCGCATTGGCAGGTGCATTTGAGCCGGGCCGTGTGGATGGCGATTTGCAAGGTACAGCTGACTTGATCGCTAAGCGTCTCGATATGATTGCGCCTGAGTTTGAGCGTGGTTGGAAAGGCCGTCCAACCCAAGATGTTGGCATTCGATTGACCCGTGTTTTGCGCGGCGTCGAAGAAGTCCGCACTCTTGATGGCGCGATCTTGCGTGGCGGTGAAGCGCGCCGGATCAACCAAGAAGTGCAAGCGACCAACGGCGTGTATGATGATCCGTCCCAATTGATGCGCAAAGAGCGGTTCAGCTTGATCCATGGTCCGATTGATTTGCTCAAAGCCATCTTGGAAGAGGGCGAAAAGGGCTTGTCCTTGCAGCGCTACAAGGGGTTGGGGGAGATGAACGCGGATCAACTGTGGGAAACCACTTTGGACCCAGAGGCACGCACATTGTTGCAGGTGAAAATCGAAGATTTTGCTGAAGCTGATGATATCTTTACCAAACTGATGGGGGATGTCGTAGAGCCGCGCCGTGAGTTCATTCAAGACAACGCTTTGAATGTCGAAAACTTGGATGCTTAGAGCCCTGTAGGGAAGCACATAAAATTGCGCGGCGCGTTTAAACTTACGCGTCGCGGACTTCGATAAAAACTCTAACGACAGATTAATTCGATCACTTCAGTCGTTTTCTTAAGTATCACACTGAAGAGCGTTGTTACGGCAGCGAAGGCTGGATGCTTTTGAGACCCCAATCGGGATCACCGCAATTTTTCAGACCATTTTGATCACGTCGCGCGGCACTGAGAGCATGTAGCCTTTGCGGGCAATGTTTTTTACCAAGAGCTCGCTCATCATTTGGTTACCCAAGGTATCGCGCAGGCGTTTGATGCGTGTAGCACCTGCGGCCTCATCGCAATCTGATGCATTTCGCCCCGACACCACGCCTTCAATTTCGGCCCCGCTGAGCACGTCATCATCCATGCGCGCCTCGGCCAGAACGCACAGCGTTTCGATCGCAGCGCCAGTCAATTTGAATTCCATATTGTTCAAATAGACCGTGTTTTCAGCGCGCGAGATCATCAAAGACGATATCTGAATGCCCTGCTTGTCGATCTCGGACATGCGTTTGTTCAGCCCCAAAATGGTGAGCAAAAAGACCAAAGAGGCCACAAGCAATGCTGTGGCAAACAACATCAATACAAAAATGACAACACGGTAGCTGGTCAAGGTATCCGAAAATGCGGTGCCTGATTGCGCGAGGATTTCCAGCAGTTTGATTTCAGCGTGAGATGTCAAATTGTTGTTCTCGACAAAGATCGTCTCCACCCGCGCATTGAACGCGTTGGCGTCGGGCAGATTGGCAAACAATAGACCCGCCGCGCTCAGTAAAATCAACACAATCGCGATGATTCCAATGGTCAAAACGCGCCCCGATTTAGATCCCTCAGTAACGGAGGAAATAGGCTCCAGCACTTTCTTTTTTCCCTTGCAAGGCGGCCTCATCGACAAAGCCGACAATCGACAGCAATACCCAACCATCAGCTGCAAGGCGCGGTTTTAGCGCGGCCTGTGCAGCTGGCTTGTCGCATTGAGCGTCAAGCACTTCGGCGATACCGTAATGCAGTTTCAACGGGTTGTCCCGCTTTGCTTTGTACTCGACGTAGCAAGCGGCATTGGCACCCAAAGGCAGCAAGGCCATAGCAAGGGCAGCGGCTATGAGGCGGGGGGATTTAATTGTGTGTGTCATGCGCAAACCCTGCCCAAATCACGATTGTTATTCAATATCAAAGCCAACGATGCGCGCTGATAGCCTATAACATTTCTCTGATATTGTTTGGCAGGTGGGTCCTGCCTCATTCCTGTTTCATCGACGCCCCGCCAGTCCCCAAAGACAGCACGGGGTCCGCAACAGGAAAGGACGACCCAATGGAAATGCTCTCTATGATAAAGGCCAAAACATCCCGCAAACGTACTCCAAAATTCGCCGCAGGTCTGGTGGCTTTCTCTATGGCCGTGACGGCAACATTTGCGACACCCGCCCGCGCAGATGACGCTGATGTCGCCCGTGCCATCGGTGGATTGCTCACCTTGTTTGTTATTGGCAAGGCGATTGAGAATTCAAATTCGAAATCAAATCCCACCACAGTCACACGTAAAGTCACTGTAGATGACAGTGGTATGTACAGAGATCGTGAACGTGATCGCGACAAAGGCCGTGATCGTCGGACCAACCGTGGAAATGCATTTGAAATTCCGAACACCTGTGTTGTGTCGGTCAAAGGCAAACGTGAGCGTATTCAAACTGTGGCTATTGAGGCCTGTGTGATGCGCGAACGCCGCTCAGCCATGACATTGCCGCGGGCTTGCGAGACCAAAGTACGCACAAAACGTGGTCGCATGGACGCTTATGATGTCGGTTGTCTTAACAACTTTGGCTACCGCGTGACACGCGCGGGAAGTCGTGATGGCAGCCGTGCCCTGCGCTAGCTTGATATAGAATACGCACGTCACTTGGCGGGTGGTTCATGCGTTCCACCCGTCCTTTTTATGCCCCGTGTTTACTATCTTCTAGGGGCGGGCGCTAAATGCGCTTAGCCTCCGCGACGAGGTGATACCATGGCGTAAGGGCCATAGAACGCCCCCATGGTGAGCGATCCCATATCGACCTCAACCCCCAAGCCTAAATTGACGCTGCCACCGCGGATGCGAACAATCGTGTGGCCCGCATTATTAGAGACCCGAATTTGGTGCCCGTCAGCGCCTGCAACAACGCCGCGTGCGCCGACTTCGAAACCACCGACACTGGCTCCGTCTAGACTGTTGGCCGAAAAGGGACGTTCGATTGTGACATGGTCTTGATCCGCGCTCAGAAAGTTTGAGGCAAGACTATTGACCATGTCTCCTGGATCGACAGGCAAGGAGGCACCAAAACTTAGCCCCACACCGGCGCGTGGCACGATGCAATAACAGGCATAGTCCAGAGAGGGGCTGTAAAATGTCCACCTTTGGCCCCCCAATTTTATCAAAAAACTAACTTCTACAATGTCTTTAACTTCGATCCGCCAGTCACTGACAGCTACAAATCGTTTATGTCGCACCATCGTTACGCGCCTTTACACACCTGTATGGGTTAAAAAAGCTGGCTCGATATTTGGTTTATTTTTCTGATCAAACAGCAGATCGAAAAATTAATTCAGGGATCAAAGATATCTAAGACCCCCATTTTTATATGAGCGTAGGCGAAGGGCGTCGTCGTTGTCACGAGCTTTGAAGATCACTCGGTGTGTTCTTGCCTAATCGGGTCTGTATGTCTTCATCATTCCTCTTGCCCTCAACGCCGTCATACGCTTTCAACATCTCATGACATATACACCTGATTTCTCTTTCGAGGCCGCCGCAACACATCGCGGCTATTCTCGTATCGTTGGCGTGGACGAGGTGGGGCGGGGGCCGCTGTCTGGTCCTGTTGTTGCGGCTGCTGTTTGGCTGGACCCGAACAAAATCCCTGAGGGGATGAATGATTCTAAAAAACTGACAGCCAAACGCCGCGAGGCTTTATATGATCAAATTTTGGCCGTGGCCGATGTGTCCATCGCGTCCTGCTCTGTCGAAGAAATAGATCAAATCAATATCTTACAAGCATCGCTGCTGGCGATGGAGCGTGCCGTCGCGGGTCTGAAAATGCAGGCCGACTATGTGTTGGTCGATGGCAACAAAATTCCCGCCGCCTTTGGGTTGAATGCCGAAGCGATTGTCAAAGGCGATGCGCGCTCTTTGTCGATTTCTGCCGCGTCGATTGTTGCGAAAACATGGCGTGATCGGCTGATGGTGGATTTGGCGCAACAGTACCCGGGCTATGGTTGGGAAAAGAACGCAGGTTACGGCACCAAATTGCACTTGGAAGGTCTCGCTAAATTTGGGGTGACCCCACACCATAGACGTTCGTTCAAACCTATACACAAGATGTTGTAGCAAGCATTTTTCTAACGCCTTGATTCAATAAAGAAATTGACCTCGAATCCCTGATGAATCATCTTAGGCCTTACAAAACGACACCAAAAATGGTGCGACTGTATCGCTCGTAAGAGCGTTTCTGTGAGGCAGAACATGACTAAAAATACACGCAAGGAAGCACCTGTGCTTCCGCTCAATACTATTATGTCCGGTGATTGCATCGAGGCTATGAACAGTCTTCCCGAAGAATCAGTTGATCTGATTTTCGCGGATCCTCCCTATAACTTGCAATTGCGCGGCGATCTGCATCGTCCTGACAATTCCAAAGTTGACGCAGTGGATGACGATTGGGACCAATTCGACAGCTTTAAAATTTACGACGACTTCACTCGTGAATGGCTCAAAGCCGCGCGGCGCATTCTCAAACCAAATGGCGCGATCTGGGTGATCGGATCTTACCACAACGTGTTCCGCCTCGGCGCTGAACTTCAAAACCAAGGTTACTGGCTTTTGAATGACGTTGTGTGGCGCAAATCCAACCCGATGCCAAACTTTCGCGGCAAACGGTTTACCAATGCACACGAGACTTTGATCTGGGCATCCAAGAACGAAGAAGCAAAATACACCTTCAACTATGATGCGCTCAAGGCGCTCAATGAAGGCATTCAAATGCGTTCTGATTGGGTTTTGCCGATCTGTAATGGCGGTGAACGTCTGAAAGACGAATCTGGCGAAAAAGCACACCCAACGCAAAAACCACAAAGCCTGCTGCACCGTTTGTTGATCGCGACGACCAACCCTGGTGATGTTGTGCTTGATCCGTTCTTTGGCACAGGCACCACCGGCGCTGTTGCGAAAATGCTGGGCCGTGATTTCATCGGTGTCGAGCGCGAGGAAAAGTACCGCAAGGTGGCCGAGAAACGCATCAACGCCATCCGTAAATTTGACACCGAGGCCTTGACTGTCACGGCGTCCAAACGTGCCGAGCCACGTGTGCCATTTGGCCAATTGGTCGAACGCGGCATGTTGCGCCCAGGTGAACAATTGATGTCGATGAACGGTCGTCATAAAGCCAAAGTGCGCGCAGATGGCACGCTTGTTGGCAATGATATCAAAGGCTCGATCCACCAAGTTGGTGCCCATCTTGAAGGCGCGCCAAGCTGCAATGGGTGGACCTATTGGACCTATCAACGCGAAGGCAAAAACGTGCCTATCGATTTGCTGCGTCAGCAAATTCGCGCGGAAATGAACTAAGGCTCATTATTAAAAGCTTCGTCTGATCGGCCTTTTGCAGGGTGGATCAGACCTGCCTTACGCATAGCAATCATACAGAAGATGTCGTGCCAATTTGGCGCGTAGCCCAACGTGGTTGGGCCATCGTTTGTGTTTGCAAAAAGTTACCGCCTGATGCTTGTGGTCTGACTTCCACGGCATCACCTTGCCCCGCCTTATGGCGGGGCCTTTTTGCGTTTAACTGTGCCGCAATAGGCGGTGAATTTCTAAAGACGCGGCAATGGATTAGTGCCGTGTTTATACGGTTCCCAATCTGCAAATGTTGTCATGTCAGGGTAGTATTGCTTGCGCCATTCTTTGACGCGCGGGTTCATAATACGCCGCCAAAGCGGCGGTACCATCGCGGCAAATGTCATCACCGGATAGCCGTAGGGCAACTGCGGTGCATCGTCTTCGGAATAGTTTTGCAGCAGTGGAAAGCGGCGATCTGGTTTGTAGTGATGATCCGAATGGCGCTGTAGATTGATCAACAGCCAATTGGTTGCCATCTGCGCTGCGTTCCAACTGTGATGGGGTTTGACGTGCTCATATTTACCGTCACCCAGATGCCTGCGCGTAAGGCCGTAATGTTCAACGTAGTTGGTCAACTCAAGCTGCCAAATGGCGATGAAAGCCTGCCAGATGAATAAGAAAAACCCAAATGTGCCCCCCGCTAGAACGGCCAAAATAAGCATGCCAATTTGTAGCATCCAGTAGCGAAAATGTGGGTTGCGCGGATGCAAAGCCGGTAGGTCGCGCCGTGCCAGCAACGCCTTTTCCGCCTGCCATGCAGAGATCGGCCCCTCACGCAGGACCCGCCAGAAAAAGTGATGAAACCCTTCATTATAAAGCGCTGTCACCGCATCGCGCCGTGTGCCGACGTGTTTGTGGTGGACCAGTAAATGTTCGGTGCGAAAATGCGAATACAACACGGAGGCCAACAGCAAATCCCCCAACCAACGCTCGACTCGATTGCGTTGATGCAGCAGCTCATGCGCATAGACGATGCCGATGGTGCCAGAGGACACGCCAAGGCTGAAAAACAGCACGATGATTTCGGTCATGCTCAGGTGATCAGTATGGGTCACGAAATAGATCAAGCCATAGATCATCACAAACTGTATCGGGAACCAGATCATCGTGATCAACCGGTACAGCGTCAATTCTGAATCGTCGGTGTCGGGATCAGGATTGTCCGTGTTCATGCCCAAAAGGCGGTCTAAGATTGAAAACAAATACCATGCATAGAGCGGCACCAAAAATGTCGTCCAACCGCCATGTAGCGCCCCGATTGAAAGCAATGGAACGACGCCCAAAGACAGCCAAAAGGGCAGGGCGTTTCGGGCGCGGATTGTGGACATATTCATCAAGGCCGATCCTTAAGTTTCGCTTATGATTGCAAGCTATGGGTCAATCGTCAAAATGGGATTGCGCCACATCAAACACTTTTCGCATGACTGTTGGCAAATCCGTAGGCTTAAATTCGTTGGCTCCCAAAGTGATATACGCATCCAATTCCTGTGGCTGGTCTGACGCGACCATCACCCGCAAGAACAGGTGGAAATGCGTAAAAGTGTGTTTGATTTCGCCAAGCTCTGTCCACTGCGCATCAAAGGGCGGCGTGTTTTGGGCCGTCTCGCCCCAATGTGATCCGGGCCATCCCAGCATCCCGCCCAGCAATCCTTTGTCGGGGCGGCGTTCCATCACCCAAGCGCCCGAGGGTGTTTTCGCAACATAAGCAAAGCCTTTTCGCGTGGGTTTGACGGGCTTGGGCACCTTCTTGGGTAGCTCGGCTGCGGTGCCATTTTTTTGAGCCAAACAAGGGTCTAACCAAGGGCAAATCATACATTTAGGCGATTTAGGCGTGCACACCGTCGCGCCCAAATCCATGATCGCTTGAGCGTAATCACCCGCACGTTTTTTGGGTGTGGTGCGTTCTGCCAGCTCAGTCAGTTGAGGTTTCGATAGAGGGAGAGGCTCATGAATATCATGCAGCCGCGACATCACCCGTTCGACATTTCCGTCCACCACTGTTTCGGGCAAATCAAAGGCGATCGAACCCACGGCAGACGCCGTATAAGGGCCGATGCCCGGCAGCGCCAAAAGCGATTTGCGATCTTTGGGGAAAACGCCGTTGTGATGTTCGACCACAGCCCGCGCGCCTTTGAGCAAATTGCGCGCACGGGCGTAATACCCCAGACCCGCCCATTCGCCCATAACCTGTTCATCGGGGGCTGCCGCGAGGTCTTGAACCGTGGGCCACAGATAGGTGAAGCGTTCAAAATAGCTCTTCACAGCGGCCACAGTCGTTTGTTGCAACATGATTTCGGACAACCAGATTCGGTAAGGATCAGGGTTAATCCCCGCCGCTCGATCACTTGGGCTGATGCGCCACGGCAAATCGCGGGCATTTTCGTCGTACCAAGCCAGCAAAGAGTGGGCCAAATCCCCATGTTTCATACTGTGTTTCACTCCGTCACGTAATCTTTAGCGCGTGTCATCTGGTTTTGTCTGGTATCGCGAGGCCCTCAAGTTAGAATAGGGCTTGAGATTGGATACACCAGATGCGCAAAGCAAAAGTCACAAAGAAAACGACCACGACCGCCGCCGCAGGAATTAAGCGTCGCAAAAAAGGATTCGAAATGACTTCGGGTCTTTTGCAGTCGCGTATTCGCACGGCGACCGAGACGCGCGGGTTTTCTGAAATGCGGCTTTTGACACATTGGGTTGAAATCGTGGGTGAACAAACTGCATCGATGGCGCGGCCTATCAAAGTGACCTATGCCAAGGGTGGGTTTGGCGCGACGCTGGTGCTTTTGACCACAGGATCTTTTGCGCCGATGTTGCAAGCCGAGTTGCCCAAGATCCAAGATCGCGTGAATGCCGTTTACGGCTATAGCGCCATCAGCCGTATCCATATTACACAGACTGCGCCGACTGGTTTTGCCGAAGGGCGCGTGCAGTTTGAACAATTGAAAGAAAAACCGCGCAATCAGCCAAGTCCCGAAGTTTTGGCTGAGGCGCATGATCTGTCCGCTGGCGCACAGGATGAAAACCTGCGCCGCGCGCTTGAAAAATTGGCCAGCAGTTTTCTGCACCGCGCCGACAACACATTGAAAAAGGTAGACACATGAACAGACGTAATTTTTTGATGACAACCGCCCTTGCTGCTTTGGGGGTTGGCGGCGCGTACCTTTACACGTCTCAGCCTCAGGTCACTGACTTTGTTATCACACCTGCGAACGCCCAAGATGCCGCTGACATCGATACGTCTATGGTCAAAGATTTGGTCATGGGCGATGCCGATGCGCCGATTGAATTGATCGAATACGCATCCTACACCTGCCCGCATTGCGCGAATTTCCACACCAATGTGTTCAAGCAGTTGAAAGAAAACTACATCGACACAGGTAAGGTCAAATTCATTTACCGCGAAGTGTATTTCGATAAATACGGCCTGTGGGCGGCGATGGTTGCGCGTTGTGGCGGCGATTTGCGGTACTTTGGTATTCAAGGCATGTTGTATGAGCAGCAACAAGACTGGATCGCTGGCGGCAAAGATGCGATGGAAATCGTTGAAAACCTGCGCACCATTGGCAAAAAAGCGGGCCTGACGGATGCTGATTTGGACAGCTGCATGAACGATGGCGATATGGCGCAGGCTATGGTCGCAAAGTTCGAAGCAGAAGTGGCTGAGTATGACGTGTCAGGCACGCCAACTTTGGTCATCAATGGCCAAAAAGAAAGCAATATGTCCTATGATGAACTGTCCGAAAAATTGGACGCGGTTTTGAACGGCTAAGGCCTAGGTGATCCCGATCTGCGCGAATATGGCGTCGATCGGGGCATCGTCGTCGATGGTCATACGCACTGGTAAAGTGAGCACCTTCATTTGAAAGGCGCGGGGCAAACGCACCGCGTCTTTTTCCGTTGTGACCAGTTGCGCATCCAGTGTCGCCGCCTCAATTTCAAGGCGTTTCATAAGTGCAATCGGTAGGGGTTGATGATCGCGCAACGCTTCTTTGCGGATCAACGTTGCCCCCAACCCTTCCAATGTGGCAAAGAATTTCTCGGGATGGCCAATGCCCGCAAAGGCCAAGGCCCGCAGGCCATTCCAATCCATGCCCGTTTCCAATGGCGCAAGGTTTGCGTGAACATGGGGCACCAAAATATGATCGCCCCAGTCGCGTGAAAATCGGTCTTGGGCGGCCGTGTTCCCAATCGAAATAACAATGTCACCACGTTTTAGCCCAATGTCCACAGGTTCACGCAAGGGGCCCGCTGGCATCACGCGTCCGTTGCCAAAGCCACGATGAGCATCCACGATCACAAAGGTGGCGTCTTTTATCACTGACGGGTTTTGCATGCCGTCATCCAGTAAAATGACATCCGCGCCATCCGCTTCGGCGGCTTGCACGCCCCGCGCGCGATCTTTGGCGACCCAAACAGGTGCAAAGGCTGCAATCAAAAGCGGCTCGTCGCCTACGTCATGCGCGGAATGTCTGCGCTCGATGACACGCACTGGACCAGACAGTTTGCCACCATATCCACGCGACACCACATGAACTGTTTTGCCCATGGATTGCAGCTTTTGCACCATGGCGATGACCGTAGGCGTTTTGCCCGTGCCGCCCGCATTGATGTTGCCGATACAGATGACGGGCACAGAGGCTTTGTAGCCCGATTGCGCCACACGCCGCGCGGTTGCGCGTGCATAAATCGATGCCAACGGGGCAAAAATACGAGACTGCCACCCCGGTGCTGTAGGCGCATTTGACCAGAACTTCGGGGGATTCATGCGAGCATCTCTTCACGCATATCTAAAATATCTTGTATCAACGCCGCAACGCGATCCGTCATTTCGGCGCCAGTTGAGCACACGTCCCAAGCGGCGTTTGCCATCAATGCTGCGCTGTCGGGGGCCAAAAGGTCGTTGATGACATCGCCCAAGCTGTCCCCGCACTTGACCACGCGTGTTGCTTTTGCAGCACGAAACCGCGCGTAGCCGTTTTTAAAATTTGCGATGTTTGGTCCGTGAACGATGGCAGACCCAAAGACTGCTGCAGGGTAGGGGTCGTTTCCACCGCCATTGATGATGGAGTGGCCCAAAAAGGACACCGGTGACAGGCGGTACCATAGCCCGTCTTCATGTCCTGCGCTTACGATCAACACCTGAACGGCCTCGGAAATTGGGGCGTGGCTGGGGCGTGTCACAGCTTTTAGCCCTTGGTCGGCGCAATGGGTTTCAATCATGGGCATCATTTTGGCGTCTTGTGTTGAAACAATCAAAAGCAAGCGGTGCGAACGGCGCAATGCAGCTTTATGTGCGCGTATCACGTCATTGATTTCACCGGCTGCGATGTTGGCGGCAAACCAAACGGGGCGTGTGCCGATCTCATTAGACAGGTTATCCAACTCGGCTTCGTCGAAAGGAGGCACCGTTGCACCTTCTTCCAAATAGCCTAGGATTTCGATGTTTTCAGCGCTTAATCCTGCGCGGTGCCATGGAATAGACTGGCCTGCATTCGCAGCGAAAACATGTTCAAACAGTCCCATAGTGGCGGCGCGCACCCCAGGTATTGTTTGCGCAATGGCCAACGTATGCGGGCTGTCAGGTGCGTCGATGGACATCGCGGGCACGCCACGCAATTGGGTTTGCTCGATCAGCGCGGGGCGAAATCCACCACCAACCCATACCAAACAATCTGGATCCCAGTGGGTCAAAAAACGCCGCACAATGGACAAGCGATCTTCGGGCGCATGCATCATCCACAGGCCCTCGGGCAGCTCATTTGGCACCTGCGCTTGAAAGGTCGTGGTCAGGATGGCGTGTAGATCAGGTTCGTCCTGTCGCAATCGCCGAAACAGTTCCAAACAGGCTGGAACTGCGCGTGTCGTCCCCGCGTTAAGCCAGACAAGCCGACCTTTGGGGCGCTTGGGCATCTGTTGCGCAAGACGTTGATGCGCCACGTCATCTGTGATGGCGCCCGATTGAACCCGTTGGTCTAGCATCTGTTTGACGGAAACTTCCGATCGCGACGAAAATGCAGTGTATGCGATGAGGGCAAGTGGTCTGGCCATGCGGCCTATGCCTTAGTTGCCGAGTTCTTCTGTCGAAGAAGCGGAGGCTTCCTCATCGCGAAGACGGTGTAAATGCGCGATAAAGTAACGCATGTGAGCATTGTCTACGGTGCGTTGTGCTTCGGCTTTCCATGCAGAATGCGCTGATGCGTAATCTGGAAAGATACCGACCACATGAATGTCGTCTACGTTTCGGAAAGTCGTTGTCGATGGATCAACCAATTCGCCACCAAAGACCAAATGCAAGCGCTGTGTCATGTCTCTCTCCGTTTGAGGATCTAAGCCGCACCCTAGTCAAATGCGGTGCGTGGTCAAGCGGCGCTAGGCGTGTGATTAAAAAATAGGCAAAGTGGATTTTGTGCCAAAAAAACGGGCGTCAGCTGTTGTTCTTTGCCTGTGGCTTGGCCCAAGGTTGGGTATGTCTATGACGCAAAATACATCGACGAAATTGATTGTCTTTACCGATCTGGATGGCACTTTGCTGGATCACGGTACTTATAGCTGGGCCGCCGCACTGCCTGCGTTGACGCGGATGAAAGCGCTGGCAGTGCCTCTTGTGCTTGCCAGTTCCAAGACCGCGTTTGAGGTGATGGTCTTGCGTGAACAGTTGGGGTTTGAACACTGTCCTGCGATTGTTGAAAACGGCGCTGGGATACTGCCCGCGTTTGAGACACCTGATGAAAATACGTCTGAGCACGCACAAATTTTGATCGCTCTGTCCGAGCTTTCAACCGATTTACGCGCAAAGTTTAGCGGCTTTTCTGATTGGACTGATGCGCAGTGCGCCGAACAAACAGGGTTGCCTTTGGTGCAGGCCAAAAGCGCGCGCCGACGTCAATTTTCCGAACCAGGACTGTGGTCAGGCACGGATGGCCAATTGCGAGAATTCGAGACAAAACTGGCTCAAAAGGGCATCTCTGCACGCCAAGGTGGGCGCTATTTGACGTTGTCTTTTGGCGCGACAAAAGCGGATTGGATGGCCAATGTTTTATCTGATTTTGACCCTAAACCGCGCACGATGGCGTTGGGCGATGCCCCGAATGACGTCGAGATGATCCAAGCCGCAGACTATGGTGTCATCATTAAAAATACACATGGGGCGGGCATACCGCAGTTGGATGAGGCGGCTGAGGCATCCATCGTCAGAACAACTCTGACTGGTCCCGCTGGCTGGAACATTGAGGTGCTCGCGCGTCTCAAACACCTATACCAAGAAAAGGAATAGAGTATGGCAGATTTTCACCAAGGTGGGCATGTCGCCACGCTGCACAATCTTCGCGTCAATCAACCCGATGCATTGGTGCGCGAACTCGAAGCTTTCACCGCAACGCGCAAGATCACGTTGATTTTGCCCTCGTTGTTTTCCGAGCTGGAAGGCGAAGCTTTGCCTGACATCATCGATGAGTTGAACAAGGTCGATTTCATCCACAGGATTGTTATCGGCCTCGATCGCGCCACAGAAGAACAATATCGCTACGCATTGAAATTCTTTTCCAAACTCAAAGCGGATCATGTTGTTTTGTGGAATGATGGCCCGCGTTTGTCTGCGGTGGACGAGCGTTTGCAAGGCCTAAAATTGTCCCCAAGTGAGCCGGGCAAAGGGCGCAATGTGTGGTTCTGTATGGGCTATACAATTGCCCAAGCTGACAGCGCTGTCGTGGCTGTTCACGACTGTGATGTGCTGACGTATAGCGCCGATATGTTGGCGCGTTTGGTCTATCCTGTGACCAATCCGCGGTTCCCGTATCAGATGTCCAAAGGGTTCTATCCACGCGTGGCCGACGGCAAATTGAACGGGCGTGTGTCGCGACTTTTGGTTGCGCCGATTTTGAGCGCGATGGCCAAAGTTTTGGGGCCGCGTGAGTATTTGGATTTCATTTCAGATTTTCGATATCCGCTGGCGGGTGAATTTGCGATGCGCACCTCCATTTTGCCCGACATGCGTATTCCCTCAGATTGGGGTCTTGAAATCGGCCTTTTGTCAGAAGCATGGCGCAATCTTTCACCGCGCTCTGTGTGTCAGGTCGAGGTGTCAGATCGCTATGATCATAAGCACCAAGTGTTGTCCGAAGAAGATGCCACTGCTGGCCTGTCGCGGATGTCCGTTGATATTTGTAAGGCGTTGTATCGCAAGTTGGCGGCGGATGGCACTGTGTTTTCCGAAGAGATTTTTCGGTCTATCAAGGCCACGTATTTCCGTGATGCGTTGGATTTGATCGAGACTTATTTCAACGACGCGCAAATGAATGGGTTACACGTAGATCGCCATGTTGAAGAGAAAACAGTCGAGCTGTTTGCCTCGAATATCATGCGTGCGGGTCAGGTGTTTTTGGACAACCCGATGGAGACGCCTTTCATTCCCAACTGGTCTCGGGTGCATGCCGCCGATCCCGATATCACCACGTCAATGATCCAAGCGGTAGAACAGGATATGAAAGAGTTTTCCTAAAGACGCCTTGGGTGTCGCAGTTAGGATCTAGGGGCAAGCCGCTTGACAATTTTGCGCGCCAAAATGGGGTTGGCCGCGATAAATCCGTCAAAGGCTGGATGCTTTTTATTAAACACAGGCGCTGCACCATGGCGATCCATGGCTGTGGCGCCCGCCTCATGTGCGATCAGCGTGCCAGCGGCGACATCCCATTCCCATGTGTTGCGCAACGACAGCATCGCGTCAAATCGACCCTGTGCCACCAGTGCCATACGGTAAGCCAGCGAGGGGCGAAATTTAAGCGTAAAATCGGGGCACTCATCTGTCCAGAATTCTGATTTCAAATTGTGCCGTGCTGACAGCAGCCGCGCATGGGTGAGATCTTGTTTGGGGCTAACCTGCAATGACACGCCGTTTAATGTCGCGCCCTTGCCTTTTTGCGCCGCAAACAGACGTTTGCGCATTGGCAAATAGACCACCGCAGCAATCACTTCGCCATGCTCTGCGATCGCCAATGAATGCGCCCAGTTGTGGTCACCCTCGATAAAGCTGCGGGTGCCATCAATCGGGTCCACGATGAACACGCGGTCTTTTGACAGGCGCTCGTCTGTGTCCTGCGTTTCCTCAGACAACCAGCCATAGGTCGGACGCGCCGCCAACAGTTTGGCGTGCAGCATGTGATCGACGGCCAAATCAGCTTCGGTCACGGGGCCCGCACCATCACCTTTGTCCCATGTCTTTGGATGCTGTCGCCAAAAGGGCTGTGCGATTTCGCCCGCCTCATGTGCGGCCTCAATCAACAAAGCTAGATCATCACGCACCTGCAATGGTCATGCCTTCCACCAACAAGGATGGCACAACGCGGCTCAGATGTGTGCGCGCGTCATTGGCGGGAACGATGCTTTTCAACATGTCGCGCAGGTTGCCTGCGATTGTGCATTCATTGACAGGATAGGTGATTTCGCCGTTTTCAACCCAAAACCCCGATGCTCCGCGCGAATAATCGCCCGTGGTGGGATTGATCGATGAGCCGATCATCGACGTGACCAACAGGCCGGTGCCCATGTCTTTGATCAGGGCGTCGCGGGATTGATGACCTTGGGTGAGAGACACATTCGTGGGCGATGGCGATGGGGGCGCGCTGACCCCGCGCGATGCGTTCGATGTGCTGGTTTGACCCAGTTGACGTGCCGTGGCCAAGTCCAAGGTCCAGCCCATCAAAACACCATTTTCAACGATGGCGCGCTCAGATGTTGGCAGCCCTTCGGCATCAAACAACCGCGATCCAGACGTGCGTTTGCGGTGCGGAAGCTCTGTGACGCTTAAGGATTTTGGCAAAATCAATGTGCCCAAATCGTCTCTAAGCCAGCTTGATCCGCGCGCAATCGCACCCCCGTTGACCGCTGCCAACAGGTGCCCCAATAGGGTTGATGAGATGCGTTCATCAAACAACACCGGAAAGGAACCGGTCTTGGGTTTGCGTGCCCCGATGCGGGCCAGTGTGTTTTGGGCAGCGCGCAACCCGATGTCTTCGGCATTCATCAGGTCCGATTGAAAAATACGGCTGTCGCCAAAATAATCGCGCTCCATATCCGACCCAGTGCCCGCAATCGCCACGCAGCTGAGCGCGCGATCTGAGCGCTCATACCCGCCCTCAAACCCGTTGCTTGCGGCCGTGTGAATTTGTCTGCGACCATATGCAGCCGAGGCCGATTGCACCTGTGAAATGCCATCGCATGCTAAGGCTGCGGCCTCGGCGCGGCGTGCATCTTCTTCCAGATCGGCCGCGGCGGGTTCAGGTGTTGGGTCAAACATTTCCAACACGCTACAATCGCGATTGGTGGCAAGCTGATCTCTGTCAGCCAGTCCAATATAAGGATCGTCGGGTGACAATTTGGCCATCGCAACAGCACGTTCTGCGATGGTTTGAATGGTCTCGTCGCGCACGTCTGAAGCAGACACACAAGCCTGCTTTTGACCGATTATAACCCGCAGGCCAATATCGACCCCCTCTGAACGTTCCGCATGTTCAAGGGCGCCTGCGCGTACATCAATCGAGACAGATGTGCCCGTGACGGCGATGGCATCTGCGGCATCTGCACCGTTGGCCTTGGCGGCTTTCAACAGGGCTGCGGTCAGCTGTGACAGGTCTTTGTGCATGGCGTCCTCGGTTTGACTTTGGTTCATATGGTCTGGTGGCGCGCTATCCGCAAGAGCCTCAAAATGGCATCGGTTGCCCGTTGATGGTCAATGCGCCTTGCTCATTCAATTCGATGTCGGTGATGTAGGAATCCGCTGTTTCACCTGGACGCGCAAACATAGAGAGCATCATTTGAGCTGAGGCGCTCATCTGTGGGGGGATAAGACCAGTTTGCGAAAGTGTATCGATCAAAGCTGTGCCACCTGTGAGCGCCAAAGTGGCTTGGCCGGTTTTCAAAGGCAGCTGCGCCTCTTTGACATCATCGCGATCAATGAACGTGGCGTTGCCCGTGCCAGACAGCGTGGCACCCGCAATGGACAAAAATAACTCGTTGAGCGCTAAATCTGTGGGGAATAAAGGCATTTTATCGTCGCTCAAATCCATCATATCTTGTGGGTTGGTCAAATCCACATCCAGCATCATGTCGCCACTGATATCGAATTTGAGCGCCGCAGGATCATGTGCCATCTGGCCCGTGGGATCGATCATCATCCACGCGATTTCAGGCAAACGCAAATTTTCAAGCGCAAGTTTCAAACCAAAGGTTTCGGGTTCATCACTGGCAAGAAACGGCATGGTCACAGCGAATTCAGCATTTCCAATGCCAAAATCAAGCTGCGGAAATGGAATGGCCGATCCGTCAAGCACGACCTCGGTTTGAGTTGAAGATCCAAAATAGTTGAAAGACCCGTTCGCAATGTTTGCGCCGATGGATGTCCCTTGAGTTTCTGCAACCATGTGCATCATCTGCGCGGCCGCGCCCGTTGTCATTTCAGCGGTCAAATTGTCGATACTATAGCGCGCGTCACCGTTGAGTGTCTTGAGGTATCCCAGCGGTTCGTCAAGTGCGCTGGCACTGGTTGTGAAATTGGCAGTGACCTTAAGCGGCGCAGCTTTATAGGTTGTCTCCATTGTCATGGATTCCGTGGTGCCATTGCTGACGGCGGTCACCGCATCTGCTTGCACATCCATCACGGTGGCAATGTTATCACCCTCAATTGAATAGGTCATAAGACCTTGCACCCCCAAGGCTGTGACGATTTGCTCTGGAACCACTGCAATCCCGTCTTTGATCTGCTTTTGGGTCACATATGTCATTGTTCCTGGCAGCATCTCATAGGCAAAATCACCAGCGGAGCCAGACACAATGATCGTGTTGTCGATGGTCATTGAACTGAGAATATCAACGGGCTCCATCCCAACTTTGGGATTGCCAGAAATGGCAAAGGAATAGGCGATTGGCTCTGGCGTTGTCATCTCAACCTTGCCATCATCCAATTGTTTGAGAATGATCTTGGGAACGGATCCCTCAAACATCATGAAATCGTTGCTCAATCCTGGCATCTTGATCGTGACATCATGGACAATAAGCGTATCGCCGTCTTGCTCCAACCGCGCGTTCAGTGTTTGCCCCATAGTCTTGCCATAAAGCTGGGCGTGATCCCAAACCTCTTGTGGTGTGACATCCGCATAGCTTGCTGTTGCGGGGAAAATGGTGATTGCTGCGACAAGAAACGGTGTATGAAACTTCATGACAAATCCAATTGAAAATTTGTGCCAGAGTTTCATGCAATCACAGGGGGGGTCAAGGCTGGATGCTGGATCAATTGCGCATTAGAGTTGGAAAAAACAAAGGGCGCAGATGATCGATTTAACAGGAAAAACAGCGCTGATCACAGGTGCCAGCCGTGGCATCGGTGCGAAAACGGCTGAGGTCTTTGTCGCGGCAGGGGCCAAGGTCGCCCTGCTGGCGCGCAGTGCCGATGATCTCGACGCCCTGAGGTCCCAATTGGGCTCGCAGGCTTGCGCGATCCCATGCGATATTTCGGATGTTCATGCCCTGCGGTGTGCTGTCGATCATGCACAAAGCACATTGGGTCCAATCGATATTTTGGTGAACAATGCAGGCGTTATCGACCCCATTGGCCCAATGGTATCATCGGACATCGCGGCATGGAGCCAAGCCATAGACATCAATCTCAAGGCGGTGTTTTATGCGATGCGCCTGATCGTGCCTGACATGATTGCACGCGGTGGCGGAACTGTTTTGACGGTGTCGTCGGGGGCAGCCCATGGACCGGTCGAGGGATGGAGCGCCTATTGCACATCAAAAGCAGGGGTCGCGATGCTCACCCGCGCCCTTGATTTGGAAGAGCGCGCAAGCGGCATTCGCGCCATGGGATTGTCGCCCGGAACTGTCGCCACGCAAATGCAACGCGAGATCAAGGCCTCGGGTCTTAACCCCGTGAGCCAGCTTGCGTGGAGCGATCACATTCCCCCTGATTGGCCCGCAAAAGCTTTGCTGTGGATGTGTGGCCCCGAGGCGGACGCCTTTTTGGGCGACGAACTTCAACTGCGTGATGAAACCCTGCGTCGCCGGATTGGATTGATAACATGATTGACGTAAATCGCGACGGTGACCTTTGGATTGTGACCCTAAACCGGTCCAATAAGGCCAATGCACTGACATCCGACATGTTGACTAGCCTGATTGATATCGTTGATGAGGCTCACGGAACGGCCAAGGCATTCGTCTTGACGGGAGCGGGATCGGTTTTTTCTGCAGGTGCAGATTTGGACGAGGCGCACACAGGCTTGGCGACCTCTGATCTTTGGGAAACTCTGTCCAAGGCTGTGTTGTCATTGCCGTGTCTGACGATTTGTGCGCTAAACGGCACGCTTGCGGGGGGCGCTTTTGGTATGGCTTTGGCTTGCGACATTCGGATTTGTGTGCCGAAGGCAAAGTTCTTTTATCCGGTCATGCGTTTGGGGTTCTTGCCCCAGCCATCTGATGCCAAACGTCTTTCCAAACTCATAGGGCCATCGCGGACCAAAATGATCCTCATGGCCGGTGAAAAAATCGAAAGTGCTGAGGCGCTCACTTGGGGACTTGTTGATCGGATCGTCGGACCAAATGATTTGGTACGCACTGCACGTGATTTATGCGCTCAGGCCGTGGCCGCAGACAGATCACACAGCTTGGGCATCAAATTGTTGGCGTCGCTATGAACCAGAATTATGAGACTGAGATGGTCGAAGCCCTCGTGATTGGGGCAGGGCCTGCGGGCCTTATGGCCGCCGAAGAGCTGGGGCGCGCCGGTGTTCAAGTGGTGATCGCGGATGCGATGCCGTCGCCCGCCCGCAAATTTCTGATGGCTGGAAAATCGGGTCTAAACCTGACCAAAAGCGAACCTTTTGAAGTCTTTCAAAATCAATTTACCCCGTGCCCACCTGCATTAAGGGCAGCTTTGGATGACTTTGGTCCCGACGGCGTTGCCGCATGGGCTGAGGGTCTTGGGCAATCGGTTTTTACCGGCTCGACGGGGCGGGTTTTCCCAAAGGCGATGAAAGCCTCACCATTGCTACGCGCATGGCTTGCGCGGCTTGATGGCTATGGGGCCGAGTTGCGGCGCAGGTGGCGGTTCACCGGATTTGATGAGGGGCGCGCGGTTTTCGACACGCCTGAAGGTGCGCGCCGTGTTCAGGCAAAAGTCGTTATTTTAGCATTGGGCGGGGCCAGTTGGGCAAGATTAGGCTCTGATGGGACATGGGCATCATGGATGCCAAGCGCAAACCTTGCCCCGTTTCAGCCCGCAAACTCAGCGCTCTCGATATCGTGGAGCACGCATATGGAGAGCCATTTTGGCGGCGCCGTGAAAGGCGTGGAATTGCATTGTGGTCCGTACAGTTCACGCGGTGAATTTGTGATCTCAAAACGCGGATTGGAAGGCGGTGGCATTTATTCAGTGTCGCGCGGTGTGCGAGAAGGTCATGACGTGGTCATTGATCTGCTGCCAGACATGCCTATCGATGTGGTGAAATCGACCCTAAAGCGGCGCAAATCGAAAGAAAGCTTGGTGAATTTTCTGCGTAAATCATTGCGTCTGACGCCGGAAAAAATAGCCTTGGTTATGGAATTCGCCCGCCCTTTGCCTGTCGATCTTACCTCCGTTTTGAAAGGCCTGATCATCACAGGTGCCGATTTACGTCCCATTGATGAAGCCATTTCAACAGCAGGCGGCCTGCGGTTTAATGGCCTCAATGAGACGCTTGAGCTGAATGATATGAAAACCGTATTTGCCTGCGGGGAAATGTTGGATTGGGAAGCGCCCACTGGCGGCTATTTGTTGACGGCGTGTTTGGCAACGGGGCGCCGTGCAGGGCGCGCAGCTACCGACGTTGTGCAAGCATCGCGAGGCGAATAAGCGCGCGTTCCATCACCGCCATATTGGGTGCTTTTGATGCGGATCTAAGCGTTAGGTCGGTGTCGGTCAAAACCCCAAGGGCCACTTCCAATTTGTACATGCCCCAACCGCTGGCTTGGCGTGTCATGCGATCACGGCGCGGCCCAAAAATCGGCGGGCGGGCCCGCGCGATGCCGGATGACGCGCCACCCGGATCAGAGGCAGCGGCGTGCAGAGCCCGAAAATGGCGCATGGCAAAAATCGACAGCGCCACCGGATCGATGCCTTGGCCTTCGATCTTGCGCATGATGGGCCCCAATTCAACCGTGCGTCCCTCGGCCACAATGTTAAGCACATCGTCCACCTCAGCCTCGGATGTGGCGGGGGCACAGTTTGCGATGTCTTCGCTGATCACAGCCGTGGCATCGCCGATCTTGTACAGCGCGAGTTTTTCCAATGTTTGGCGAAAATCACCAGGGTCCAAGCTGCGTGAGAGGGCTTCGATATCGGTCATGGCTTCGGGCGATACGGTGCCAATGCCGGACTTTTTCAAGGTTGCCTCGATCTCGCCGCGTGAGGGGGGATCCGCATAGATCGCAACGGCATATCCGTTTGGATGGGTCTCGAAAAATTTGCGCAGTTTGGATGTGGCCTTGAGGCTGCCAGCGGTGATCACCACCTGCGCATCGCCGTCACGCCAATCCGACATTGCGTCGATGATCACAGCGGCAAGTTGTTCGGTCACGTCCTCAACGAAAGCCACACGTTGGCCGGGGAAAAATCCTTGGGCCTTGATGGCGTCCGACAGCATGGCTTTGTCTTTGCGCAACTCAGAGGCGGGGATGCGTGTCAGACGCATTTCCTCTTCGCCTTGGGGGCCGACAAGGGATTCGATCAACTCTTGTCGTTTGAGAGCGATCCGCATGGCGTCAGGGCCAAACAGCAAAACCCCAGCCTTTTTCAGGTCAGGTTTTGCGAAATATCCGACAGCGTCGCGCGGGGACAGTTTCATTTGGACAGGGCTATTTTTGCGTGGATTTGCGCCGCGATTTGATCTGCTAAAATCGACATCAATCGGTCATAGGCATCGCGTGTCGCGGTCACTGAGGACACGGTTGATCCTGTTGCGGAATAGGCCGTAAAACTGCGCGCTTCGCCTGATGCCACTGTTTGGCCATCTGTAGTACTGACAACGGAATACTGAGCGATACCTGTCACATGATAGCGGGTGATTTCTTGGTCTGGGGTGATCCCAACGGCGGATTCATCCGTCGTGACCGAGAACGTGAGCACGTATTTTTCGTCTACAGCCTGTGCGAAAATATCTTCGAGTGCGTGGGCCAAGGTATACGATTCACGTGTGCCCGTGGATTCGACGCGCACCTTGCCGCGCAGGGCTGATGCGCTGCCGCTTGGACCATAAGCAGGTTGAAAGCCGCAGCCCGCGAGGGCCACGGCAGACAATAAAAAGGTTCTGCGATCAAACAACAACATTGACGATACGACCCGGCACCACGATGAGTTTTTTCGGCTGCCCACCATCGAGCGCCTTCACCACAACGTCGGCTTTCAGAACAAGCTTTTCAACCTCTTCTTTCGACATGTCTTTGGGCACAGTGATTTCGTCACGGCGTTTGCCATTAATTTGGATCGGCATGGTTACGGAATCCTCGACCAACATCGCCTCGTCTGCCACAGGCCAAGGCGCGTGTACGATCAGGCCTTCGCCCCCCAACAGTGACCACATTTCTTCAGACAAGTGCGGGGTCATGGGAGACATGAGTTGCGCCAGAGTTTTGAGTGCAAAACGTTTGGCCTCTCGGCCTGCTTTGGATTTGGCGATGGCGTTGCTAAACCCATAAAGTTTGGCGATAGAGGCGTTAAACCCGAAACTGTCAACGCCGCCCGTGACCTCGACAATGGCTTTGTGTGCGGTGCGAATGAGGTCCTCATCGCCCTGACCACGTTCTGGCACATCACCAAGTTCAGCCGCCAAACGGTGCACACGGTTCAGGTGCTTGGAAGACGCTTCCGCGCCGGACGCTGTCCATTCCACATCACGTTCGGGCGGGCTGTCCGACAGCACAAACCAACGGGCCGTGTCCGCGCCGTATTGTTTGATGATTTCAACCGGATCGACCACGTTGTTTTTGGATTTCGACATTTTGGCGGATGGGATCACGGTGATCTTTTCGCCCGTTGCTGTGACCACAGTTTCGCCGTCACGCTCTTCGACTTCCTCAGGGTAATGGTAGATCGCGCGGCCATGTTCGTCGGTGCGCTCCGCGTTTTGATAGATCGCGTGGGTCACCATGCCTTGGGTGAACAACGCGTTGAATGGCTCGCGGGCGCTGTCTGGCAGGTGCCCGGTTTCGTTCATCGCACGGGCAAAGAAACGTGAATACAGCAGGTGCAAAATCGCGTGTTCGATGCCGCCGATGTATTGATCGACGTTCATCCAGTATTCAGCGTCCTCGGCCACTGTCGGCGTGGTGGCCCGCGGCGCTGTAAAGCGCGCATAGTACCAAGAGCTGTCGACAAATGTATCCATCGTATCGGTTTCGCGCAACGCATCCGCACCACAGGTCGGGCAGGCGCACTGACGCCATGTTGGGTGACGATCCAGCGGGTTGCCGGGGATGTCGAAGGACACATCATCGGGCAGCTCGATGGGCAGGTTTTCTTTTTTCTCGGGCACCACGCCACATGTGTCACAATGCACAACAGGGATCGGGCAACCCCAATAGCGTTGGCGGGACAGGCCCCAGTCGCGCAGGCGGTATTTGGTCACACCGGTGCCAACGCCGTTGGATTCGCAAAAATCTATCGCTGCGTTGACAGCGTCATCACCTGTTTGAATCTCTTCACCGCTAAAGCCACGCGTGTAGCGGACTTTTTCGGTTTTAAGCGGCACATAGGCCTCATTTGCCTTGGCGCCGCCCTCGACAGGTTCGAACACTGCGTTGATCGGCAGGTCGTATTTGGTCGCAAATTCAAAGTCGCGCTGGTCGTGTGCGGGGCACCCAAAAACGGCGCCTGTGCCGTAATCCATCAAGATAAAGTTGGCGATATAAACGGGCAGCTCCCAAGCCGTATCAAACGGATGGCGCACTTTGAGGCCGGTGTTCAGGCCCAGCTTTTCGGCCTTTTCAATCGCTTCAGCGGTGGTGCCCCCTTTGCGACACGCTTCGCAGAACGCAGCGATGTCAGGGTTTTCGTCCGCCAGTTGTTTCGCCAGCGGATGATCCGCAGAAATGCCGACAAAGGACGCACCATTCAACGTGTCGGGGCGCGTGGTGTAGACCTCGACGCGGTCTTGAGTGGCCGGTCCATCAATCAAAGAGAATGAAAACTGCAACCCGCGTGATTTGCCAATCCAGTTTTTCTGCATGGTTTTGACCTTGTCAGGCCAATTGTCCAAATGATCGATCGATTCCAAAAGGTCTTCGGAATAGTCGGAAATTTTAAAGAACCACTGCGTCAATTCACGGCGCTCAACCAAAGCGCCAGAGCGCCAGCCACGCCCGTCTTCGACTTGCTCGTTCGCCAGAACGGTCATGTCGATCGGGTCCCAATTGACCACAGCGTTTTTGCGATAGACCAAGCCTTTGTCCAACATATCGATGAACATCGATTGCTGCTGACCGTAATATTCAGGATCGCAGGTCGCAAACATCCGCGTCCAGTCGATGGACAGGCCCAGCGGTTTCATTTGGTCGACCATGGTGTCGATATTGGCGTAGGTCCATGTTTTCGGGTGTCCGCCCGACGCCATAGCTGCATTTTCCGCGGGCATGCCAAAGGCGTCAAACCCCATAGGGTGCAGCACGTTGTGACCTGTCGAGGCCTTATACCGCGCGACAACATCGCCCATGGTGTAATTGCGCACGTGACCAATATGGATGCGACCCGAAGGGTAAGGGAACATCTCAAGCACGTAGTATTTGGGTTTGCTTTCATCGCGTTTCGCAAGGAAAACTTGCGCGTCGTCCCAAGCTTTCTGCCATTTCGGTTCAAGATCGGCAGGGGTGTAGAGGCTCATGTGTGTATCCTTCGGGTCTTCATCAAAACGCCGAGCACGTCGGCTCGGCGTGATCTTAAATCGTGGTCTAAAAACTATTTTCCGGTACGCAATTGCCGCGCACGGGTCAAAATAGCATCTTCGACGGCTTGAATGGTCTCACCGTTGACAGCGCCGCCACGGGAATAAAGCGATAGGTTCAGCGTGCGTGCATCCAATGCGGGATCCGTCACATGGATCACGGCGCGATAGCTTTTACCACCACCGGGGGGCGTGCCATATCCGGTGATGATCACGCCAGTGAACGGGTCCGCAGATTGCACGGGCAAAAACGACAGCACATCCAGCGCTGCGTTCCAGATGTATTTGTTGACTTGCGCGCCTGCTTCCAGTGATCCACGCCCGCCGCCGAGCACGTTGCGACGATTGGGCTGTTCGATCACGATCACTTCGCCGTTGGGCAGTTCCACGGCTTGGCCGGTGTTGCGGGTGTCCACTGTTTCGCCAGCGACTTGGGTCGAGCGCCCGCCACCGGACAAAGATCCCCCGCCAAACGACCCAAAGCTGTTGCCAACAGATCCAAGACTGCCATTGCCGCAACCGGTCAAAACAAGAGCGGCGGCAAAGCCAAGCAAAGCGGTGGTTTTCAAGCGGAGCATACTGTGGTTTCCCTAACGATCAATCGGGGCAACCGTACCGTTCAATTTTGGGATGAACAAGACCTTTGGCGTGTGAGTGGTCTCAAAGCAGTGCGCCGCACAAACGAAAAGGGCCGCCCCAATAAAGGAGCGGCCCAAGAAAGTCTAAAGTCTTAGTGGCTTAGAAGCTCAAAGCGATCTGAACAGTTGCGCCAGCTTTGTAGTCTTGTGCGCCGAACTCGTCGTCAGAAGAGTTTGAGTCGTCTACGTCAGCGTATGATGCAAGTACAGATGCGCCGCCACCGAGGTCGTAAGAAACGCCGATGTAAGAACCGTCTTTGGACAGGTCATCAGAGTCGATGTAACCAGCGAAGACTGAGAGTTCGTCGGACACTGCGTATGAACCTTCGAGGCCTACAGTTTCTGTTTCAAGAACAGATTTGTATGACAAAGTTGCATCGATTGGGCCGTCTGCGTAAGCAGCTGACACGCCGTATGTTTCGCCGTCTGCAGATACTGAGCCGACTGACGCTTCTTCGTCAACGTAGAACGCTGTCAAAGTGACTGGGCCAACTGGGTAAGAAGCTTCGATACCCATGGATGTTGCTTCGGCGTCAAGTGCATCTACTGAAGCTTTTGCGTAGGAGACTTTAACGTCTGCGCCAGCGAAAGATGTACCAACAGTCAAGCCAATGATTTCACCTGGGAAGTAGTCACCGTCGGAGCCAGCTGGAAGGAAGTCAGTTTCGTCTTGGTAACCCAAAGCGAAGTTAACGGAACCGAAAGAACCTGCAGCACCGAAAGATTGCTGACCAGCTTCTGTAGTCGCTACGCCATCGTTTACCATGTCAACAGAGTAAGCTGTTTCGATTTCGCCGAATGTAGCTGTAAACTTGAGAACTTCTTCAGCATCTTGCTCGGAGAAGCCGTCAGCAGCCATTTCGGAAACGCCATCCCAGAGAGATTCAGCAGCGTGTGCTGTGTCGCCGTAGTAGAGGCCGTATGTGCCGTTTGTCAAAGACAACAAAAGGTTGCCGTCGAAGTTGTTGTCAGCGTCAGCTGATTTGAATACGCCGTTTTCGAGGTTTTCAAGCTCAAGGCCGTATGTCAAAGCAGCTGTCCAGCCGTTGTTCAACTCAGCAGAAGCTGTGATGTCGAGATCGGAGTCAGCGTAGAAGCCGCCTTCGTGATCTTCGTTGTAGCCCAAAGTTGCGGAGCCGGAGAATGATACGTCTGCAGCTGCTGCGCCAGCGAAGGCGACGATGGCAGCGGAGGAGAGAAGAATCTTTTTCATTGTTACCCTCGTGGATTTGAAAAATTTGTTCATGCTAGGTCGTCCAGCACATGAGGAGACATTTGCGGCTTATGGCGCTTTGGGTCAAGAGATGTGGGGGGGCATATGTGCGCATCGCCAATTAATGATGCAACTTGGTCACACACCTGTTGCATCAAGGGCGCGGGCCGGCCTAAATACACCTAAATAGTCAAGTTTTATTGGGTTTGGAGGCCGTCATGGGACTGAGCGATATTCAACAAAGAGTCGAAAAAGCGGCTGTTTTGGCGGGCAGAGACCCGAAAACAGTGCAGCTTATTGCCGTTTCCAAGGTGCAACCGAATGCGCGCGTTGAAGATGTTTTGCGTTCGGGACAGCGCATTTTTGGCGAAAATCGGGTGCAAGAGGCCGCCAGTAAGTGGCCGGGGTTCAAGGAAACCTATGAAAATGTCGAATTGCATTTGATCGGCCCGATGCAATCGAACAAGGTGCGCCAAGCCATGGAGTTGTTTGACGTCATTCATACGGTGGACCGCCCCAAGATTGCGCAGGCGATTGCGCGTATCAAAGACGAGACCGGATCTTGCCCGCGTCTTTATATACAGGTCAACACAGGCGCAGAGCCGCAAAAGGCGGGTGTTCTGCCGGATGAAGCCGATGCCTTTATACGTATGTGTCGCGATTTGGACCTGCCGGTTGAGGGGATGATGTGTATTCCACCCAGCGACGAGGCCCCCGCAGATCACTTTGCTTTGTTGGCGCAAATTGCCAAGCGCAATGGATTGGACGGTCTGTCCATGGGGATGTCTGGTGATTTTGAAACGGCGATTGCGCAGGGAGCGACTTATGTACGTGTTGGCTCTGCGATCTTTGGCGCGCGCACGCATGAGACCGCATAAGAGATGACTATCGTATCATTAGGCGGGTGCTGGGGGTGATGCGGTCGCTAATCCAGCGCAAATGATCAGCGCGAAAGGCCACACAGCCCTCAGTCGGATACCGCGGCCTACGCCATCTGTGAATGAAAATCGCGGACCCTTTGTGTGGCGTGGCGTTGGGCCAGTTCCAATCCGTGATGATCACAAGATCATACAAGCGATCCGCACGGCGTAGCTTTTCATGGCTGTGTTGAAATGGCGCTTTGACCAACAGATTGTAATCGGGATGATCGGGCGCATCGCACCACAGATCGCGGGGCAGTATCATTTCACCCGTGATCGGCGGAGTGCGGTCGGCTCTATATAGAATGCCTGACATATAATGTGTGCCGCGCGGCGTGGCGCCATCGCCTTCGCGTTTGTTTGATGTGATCCCACCTTTGCCGATGGCACAAGGAAAACGGCGTCCCATAAAGCGCGCGCCCCAAGGGCCAGCAACGATGTCTGTGTTTGAAAAGGGGCGCATTATAGTGGGCTCATTATAAAAGGTGCCCAGACTTTTTGGCCTTAGTCGCCAAATAGGCGCTGTTGTGACTGTTTTTGCCAACCTCAAGCGGCACACGGCGCACCACATCAATCCCTTGTTCTTGCATGCGGGCGATTTTGGCGGGGTTGTTGGTCATCAATTCAACCGCGTGAAACCCCAGTTCTTTCAAAATAGCGGCCCCAATGCGAAAATCACGTTCGTCGTCTTCAAACCCAAGTCGGTGATTGGCCTCGACAGTGTCATAGCCTTGGTCTTGCAAAGAATAGGCGCGCATTTTGTTGGCGTGACCGATGCCGCGGCCCTCTTGGTTCAAGTACAGTAAAACGCCACTGCCGTTTTCGCCCATATGCGCCAAAGCTGCGTGAAGTTGCGGGCCGCAATCGCATTTCAGCGATCCAAACAGATCGCCCGTAAAGCACGCGGAATGTAAGCGCGCCAAAACAGGCGCGTCGCGATTCGGTTTACCGATTTCAATGGCGTAATGTTCTTCGCCGCCATCATCGGGGCGAAACACGTGAACGCGCCCTGCGTTATGCGCCTCAAGCGGCACGCGGGCGTGAATGACATCGTGAAGGGGGGCAAGCAGATCCATATAAGGGTCCGCCTGTTCAACCGGCACAATCGTCAATCCGTATGTGGCGGCTAAATTTAGGGCGTCATCTGTGTCGACCAGCACGGCGGCAGGCAAAAGGCGGGCGGATTTGGCAAGCTTGATGGCGGCGCGGTGACGTTTGGCGCAACCATCGCGGGCGCTGGTGAAAGGGCCTTTCATTGGCGTGTCAAAGTCGCCTGCGGGGTTGGCGATGGCTTCGATCCATTTGGTCGTGGCCTCTGTGGGCACTTTCAGTCGCGCAATATCGCCGTCATAAGCGGGCGCTTTCAATGTCGCAGCGCGGCGCGCGGTGATGGCCAAGGTCACGCGGCCGATGGATTTGAGTGTCTCTAATCTGTCGGCCGACAGGTTTTCTGCGGCGATGGCCAAAGACATGCCAGAGGCCGAGCGCAACACAATCGGCACCCCCATGCGCAAATCAGCGCGGGCGCGGGCGATCAGTTCGGGCAGGCTTGGGGCTAGGCTCATGTTCAATTCCAACGATATGACTGCGCCATATGTAGTGATCTTTGTCGCAATGTGAAACATACCCCGTGATATTCACACGGTTGCGTGAACGCAGTGTTGCAAATCTTGCCGAAACTGTGAGCGCGCATCACATCATTGGCAGAGACAAACAAAGGAGGGCATTCAAAATGGCCACTCTCAAAAAGATACTGTTGGTTGATGATGATGATGATCTGCGCGAGGCGTTGAGCGAACAGTTGGTGATGACCGAAGACTTTGAAGTCTTTGAGGCGGACAGCGGCGTCACAGGCATGGAAAAAATCAAGGATCAACACTATGATCTGGTGATGTTGGATGTCGGCCTGCCTGACACCGATGGGCGTGAGTTGTGCAAGCTGATGCGCAAAAGTGGTGTGAAATGCCCGATTTTGATGCTCACTGGACATGACACCGACGCCGACACTATTTTGGGGCTCGATGCGGGCGCCAATGATTATGTGACCAAGCCGTTTAAATTTCCGGTGCTTTTGGCCCGTATCCGCGCACAACTGCGCACGCATGAACAATCCGAGGCGGCGGTGTTCCAGCTTGGGCCTTACACATTCCAGCCTGCGCAAAAGATGTTGGTGACGGAGGATGAAAAGAAAATTCGTCTGACCGAGAAAGAAACCAACATCCTCAAATACCTCTACCGTTCGACCGAAACTGTCGTGCCGCGTGATGTTTTGCTGCATGAGGTTTGGGGCTACAACGCGGGCGTGACCACGCACACATTGGAAACCCACATTTATCGCCTGCGTCAAAAGATCGAACCCGATCCCTCGAATGCGCGTATTCTTGTGACTGAATCGGGCGGCTACCGTTTGGCGTCTTAAGTCACATGCCGCGATTGGTAATCTGCAAAAGGCCGCGTCTTTAGGGATGGGGCCTTTTGTCGTTCATAACAATTGCCATCACAACAATTGAGGTCCGGCCCCTTTGGCGGCGACTTTGTCGTCGTCATTATATAAGGCGCATTTTTTCATCGACAAACAGCCGCAGCCGATACAGCCGTCTAAATTGTCGCGTAGCTTTTCCAGTGACGCGATTTTTGCGTCCAACTCTGATCTGAATTCCAACGCGATTTTGCTCCAATCCGCCTCGTTCGGTGTGCGCGCTTGGGGTAGATCTGCCAGCAATTCGCGAATGCGGGCGATCGAAAATCCGAACTTTTGCGCTGCTATAATAAATGACACGCGTCGCAAGGATGCGCGGGCAAAGCGGCGCTGCCCGCCTGTGTTGCGGTTCGCATGCAAAAGTCCCTGTGTCTCATAATACCGCAGGGCCGATACTGCGATGCCTGTGCGACGTGCGACTTGCCCGATGGAAAGTTCTGTCCCGAGTGCCATAAAAACCTTGACCTAAAGTGAGCTTTAGAAATTACACAGGTGCCACTCAGATGCAAATCATTTCAAAAAGGATACACAAAATGGTTCAGGTCAGATTGGAACACGCCAATATCACTGTCACAAATTTGGACGACACCACGCAGTGGCTCAAGGCCGTTTTTGATTGGGATCTGCGCTGGAAAGGCCCGTCGATCTATGACGGCGTATCTGCGCATGTGGGCGGCAAGGACAGCTACCTTGCGTTGTATCAGCCATCCACAATGCCGCAAAAGGGACCGGTGAGCTACAACACTCGCGCAGGCCTCAATCATGTCGCCGTGGTGGTGGATGATCTAGATGCCATCGAGGCGCGTTTGAAAACCGAAGGCTTTACTCCGCGGTCTCATGCCGATTATGAACCAGGCCGCAGGTTTTATTTCGAGGATGAAAACGGCATTGAATTCGAAGTTGTACAATACGATTGACCCACTTCTGGGTGGCGCAATCGGACAAGGCGGATTAACCTGACGGTCAAATCGAAAGGCCACCATTTGGCCAGATCTAAAGGATCCGCTCATGTCATTCACGCTTGCCACTTGGAACATCAACTCCGTGCGTCTGCGCGAACCTTTGGTGCT
>JBLHXX010000020.1:0-37366 GCA_047630475.1 Celeribacter sp.
ACTTTAAACGGTCGCTCTTTTCATCCAATACACAACGGCAACCCAAAAACACCTTTGCTGCAACTATTGGTGTCATTCACTGCAAGAATCCCTGTCGCGCTACAATGCATGTCGTACTACAGCCAATAAATTTAAGTTAAGGCACTGATAAATAATATGAAATAAAATAAATGTAATAAACATTTACATTTAGACTTGCAAAACGGTCATCAAAACCCAATCTTGGCAATGTGAAAGATATTTACATAAACACCAACACAAACAAGAAAGTAACCCAATGACACATGCCGCTGACTTTGAAACTGTCCCTGCCCGCCCCCAAAGCTGGTTTGCTCGCGCCGAAAACTGGCTTGATGACAAAGGTAAAGGCGCGTGGATCGCGGCCATGGTGCTAGGCTTTATCTTTTTGTGGCCTGTTGGCCTCGCCCTTCTATTTTACATGATCTGGAGCAAACGTATGTTTAGCAAATCCTCTTGCGGTCACCGCCGCGCACGCAACACGCACACCGCAGCCTTTAAATCCTCAGGCAACTCAGCATTTGACGCCTACAAGGCCGAAACTCTGCGCCGTTTGGAAGATGAACAAGGCAGCTTTGAAGCCTTTCTTGAGCGCCTGCGCGCCGCAAAAGACAAATCTGAATTCGACCAATTCATGGATGATCAGAGCAAAAAAGCGACTGAGATGACGTCAACCGACAAGACCGTCACCGAAGACGCATAAGGCCAAAGCCCAGCGGCAAACGGCACAGGTGTGCCTTTCCTCAAAAGAGGCACACCAAACCGCGCACCGCACAGTTCCCCGTAACCCTTTTTATGTGATACACGCTCATGACCCCCAATTTGCACGAGACCCAAACAATGATCCACGATGACGCTGCCCTTTGGGGCCTTCCAGATCCACACAGCCAAAGTGGTTTTTATGAAAACGTTCCGGCCAAGCGTTTGGTCGCCTTTGTGATCGACCTTGTGGTGGTTGTGGTTTTGTCCGCATTGATCGTGCCTTTGACGGCCTTCACGGGGATCTTTTTCTTTCCGTTTTTGGTGGCTGTTGTCAGTTTTGCCTACCGTGTTGTGACGCTGTCGCGGGCCTCTGCCACAATGGGGATGCGGATGATGGGGATCGAGTTCCGCACGTCAAAAGGCGAACAATTTGATCTTGGTATGGCCGTGCTGCACACAGGGCTGTTCACCGTCTGGACATCTATGGGTTTGCCCCAAGTGATATCTGTCGTCTTGATGTTGACCACAGCCCGCAAACAAGGCCTGTCGGATTTGATCCTCGGCACGGCAGCGATCAATCGCCCGTCGCAGTTTTAATACATTTGAAACCTGCTGAATGTTAACCAAAGGGTGCGATTTTGCGCCCTTTGGTGTGGCTTACGTCGCATTTGAACGTCTGCGCTCTTGCAGGGCTGCGGGGGTTTGCTAATATAAACGCGTCCCCAATGAACGGCCTGTTTCCACGTTATGCGTCATTCGCTGCCACATGCTCCGCAATTCTACGTCACAACGCCTCAAGCTTGTCCGTATCTTGATGGGCGGATGGAACGCAAACTGTTCACCGCCTTGCAGGGGGATAATTCCGTTCAACTCAATGACAGCCTGTCCAAACAAGGCTTTCGTCGGTCGCAAAACGTGCTCTATAGGCCCACATGTGTGGACTGTAACGCCTGCATGTCGGCACGTATTCGTGTCAAAGATTTTGTACCAACCAAAAGTCAAAAACGCGCCTCTAAAAAGAATGCGTATCTCAAACGTGCAGCAACGTCACCTTGGGCGACTGAGGCACAATACGAGATGTTCCGCGAATATTTGGAAACACGTCACGCAGACGGTGGCATGGCCGATATGGATGTGTTCGAATTTGCTGCCATGATCGAAGAGACCCCCATTCGCACCCGCCTGATTGAATATTACACCCCCGCATCGGACACCAACAGCCGCGCTTTGGCGGCGACCTGTTTGACCGACTTGTTGGATGATGGGGTGTCGATGGTGTACTCGTTCTACAAACCCGAATTGACCAAAGACAGTTTGGGCACGTTCATCATTTTGGACCACATCGAAATCGCCCGCGAAGCCGGCCTACCCTATGTATACTTGGGTTACTGGGTGCCTGGATCCAAAAAAATGGGCTACAAAGCCCGCTTTTCCGCGCTGGAAGTGTACCGCAATGGCGCTTGGGTCAGTGTTGATGACCCTGATACATTTGAGGCACCAACAGGGCCTGATGCGTCTCAACCCATCGCCCAACAAGTGGCCTCGATCAGTCTGCCTCAGCACGGGTCAGATGAATTGAGCGACTCCTCGTCGGTCACGGAACTTTAGCTCCGCAACCTGAACATTAGTGATATTTGGCAGATCTCGGGGCGGCCGAAAAAGCGTGTCCTGCACCGCGACCAACCAACAGCCCAAGCTGCTGTGCAAGCCCAACCGCAATAGGCACCACATCTGCACGCAAAAGCAGCATCCCCAAAAGCATCGCATCCTCAGGTTCACCTTCTGCAGCCAAGCGAATGAACTGAGCAAAACTTGCCTCATCCGCCCCGATGCAACTGCAAGCCCCATCATGTGTCATCAACGGACGTCGCGCGTTGCGAGTCATGAACTGCATCAAGTTTTCAAACGCCGTACGCGCGGTATCCGCACGACCATCACCGGACAACGCCGCATAGTTTTCCCAAAAAACAGTTTCCCGCGACGTGCCAAAGGTGCGCAGTGCAGTGATGAAAAACAAGGTCGGCCCATCGACGGCTTCGACACGAGAGACGGGGGCAGCGCCGGCAAGGCGCGGGTCGAACTGAGACATGGGGACTCCTTGATTAAATTAATTGACTATTTAAGTCAGAATACAGCCAGAACACCACAGGTCAATACTTGATTATTTCACTCGGAAATATATCGCCCGTCCCACAAAAAAAAGGCCCCGCAATCCGCAGGGCCTTTTCACATACTTTTTGATCCGCTTTACCGCGCCAAAAGGTTCGGGATAATCGTGACCACATCAGGGAACAACCACAGCGCCGCAAGACCAGCCACTTGGATCAACACGAACGGAATAATCCCACGATAGATGTGACCAGTGGTGACTGAGGGCGGTGCAACCCCACGCAGATAGAACAGCGCAAAGCCAAAGGGCGGCGTCAAGAACGAGGTCTGTAAGTTCACCGCGATCATGATGGTGACCCATTTGGGATCCATGGTGCCGCCGTAGATGACAGGCCCCACGATGGGCACAACGATGTAGATGATCTCAAGGAAATCCAACACAAAACCCAAGACAAACAGCACTGCCATCACCAGTAAGAACACCGTGAACTCATTGTCGAACGAGCGCAGGAATTGCTGGATGTAGTGTTCGCCCCCAAAGGAAATCACCACAAGGTTCAACAACTGTGAGCCGATCAAAATGGTGAACACCATCGAGGTGACTTTTGCGGTTTCGCGCACCACCACTTTCAACGTGCCATCGCCAAGCAAGGTGTAGCACGAATACAAGATGCCAAAGAACGCAAAGTAGTAACACCCAAGCGCTACAATATAGGCCACCCAGTCCTCAAAAGGCACATCAGCCCGCGCGATACGCAGATCAAAATTGGCTCCGATCAAGATCATAATGACAACAGCAAAGGCCCCGCCGATGATGATTTTTGACACCTTTTGTTGATCGCGCAGCTTGCGATAAGCAGCCAGCAACAACGCGCCCCCTGCCCCAAGACCAGCCGCCGGCGTCGGGTTGGTGACCCCGCCCAAGATCGAGCCAAGCACAGCAACGATCAAAATCAGCGGCGGGAAAACCACGCGGAACAATTCATTGCGCGCCAAGTTGGCCACGGCCGTCTTCATGCCGTAAGCAATCAACGCGAACGGAATAAGATAGATCATAAACGCTGTGCCGGGCGAGGTCAGAGGACCGACAAGCAGCATATCCAACGCCAAAACAGCGATCACACCAACCGCGCCCACAATCAAAGGTCGCGCATCAGATGACAGAGACACACCACGCGCAAACCCCAGTGCGATGGACAACATCACCATCACAACCAATATGCCTTTGCCGATCAATGGCGCATCTGCCACGGCTTGTGCCGTCAGTTCTTGCATTTGCGCGTCCGTGCGACGCACGCTTTCTTTGGCGCCACCGCTGCTCATGATCGCGGCTTGTTCTGCGACAGCCACATCCCATGCCTCTTGCCCGTGCAAAGTGATCATTGCCTCTTGGCAGGTCTCGGACACATTGGTGCGCAAGCTGGCGCGTTCGCCGATATCGCTGAACTGATTGACCTGGATCGCTTGTGAACCTGCAATACCAAACTGGCCAGACATGATCGCCATACCGATGACAAACACGGGCATCGCGATAAACCACAAGAGGCCTTCGCGGCGCGAAATAGGTTCGCTTGAGGCCGCTTCAAAATGAACGGGCGGTGCTTTGGACGGGTTCAAAAGCGCGTAGCCAAAGGCGTAAAGCGCGTAAAACCCAGCCAGCATGACACCGGGCAAAATTGCCGCTTGGAACAAGGTCCCAACGGAGACAACCGCAGGTTTGCCCAAATAGGTCAAAGCGTCTGAACAGCCAAAGGATTGCGCACGTGCTTCTTGGGCGGCGGAATACAGATCACCGGCCAGTGTGCCGAGCAAAACGATCACGATGGATGGTGGAATGATCTGCCCCAAAGTGCCCGAGGCTGCGATCACGCCTGTGGCAAGTTCGGGCGAATAGTTGTGTTTGAGCATCGTTGGCAAAGACAACAATCCCATAGTCACAACTGTCGCGCCGACGATGCCTGTTGAGGCCGCCAAAAATGCGCCCACGATGACAACAGACACAGCCAAACCACCGGGCAGCGGGCCAAAAACACGCGCCATTGTGGTCAGCAAATCATTGGCAATCTTAGAGCGTTCCAAAACGATGCCCATCATCACGAACATCAAAACCGCCAACAGCGTCTCGATGGATGCGCCCGCAAACACACGTTCGTTCATGCGGTTGACGATGAATGACAGGTTGCGATCCATCGCCCGTTCCCAGCCACCTTCAAACAAAGGTTGGGCATAGGTGGGCAAATCAGGATATCTGAAATGCGATATGTTGACGGGATTTATACCAGAGGCCGTGAGGTCTTTGTAGGCTTGCGACCCTGTATCGATGGCCTCGTGGATCAAAATGCCAGCACTGTCGAGCGCCGCGATAATGCCAAAGGACAAAAGCCCCGCGCCACCAATGGCAAAGGCCACTGGAAAGCCTGTCAAAATCCCAGCAAACAAGCTGAGAAAAACGATAATGAGGCCTATTTCTACGCCATCAAGTCCGAAAATCATGAGCGTGACCCCTTAGTGCGTGTATTGAATTGAGTGAAAGTGGTCATGATCAATGTGTCCCCTCAAAGGCTTCTTCGCCTTCGCCAAGCGTGTCTTTGTCCAAGTATTTTCCAGCGCTCTCTTCGCCTTCAACAAACTCAAGAAACGAGCGGTAGAAAAAGGCAATTGCCTGAACAAAGACAAGAACAAGGAACGACAACATCAAGATTTTAAACATGAAATAAGCGTTGAACCCGTCCCCTGTGAAGGACACAGTTTCCACGTTCCACTTGACGATCCGCGCCTTGCGCAACATCAATTCCAACTTATCAGAGGCCGATACCTTGGGCGTGATCAGGTGACGCCACAAGAAATACCAAGCATACATCCACGTCAGCGTCGCCACAGGGATCATGAAAAACAGCGACCCGAACATGTCGATGCCACGTTTCACACGGTGCGACACGCCTGCGTAAACCAAATCGACGCGCACATGACTGCCCTGCACAAACGCGTAAGACACACACAGCGCCACGACGATGGCGTTCTCGAACTTGATGCTTTCAGACCACCATGTGACCGATTGGGTAAAACCAAGACCAAAGGGAGAGATTGAAATCTCACCGATGCGGAAAATCGATTGCAAGAATACGATCATGATCTGCTGCAAGACCATCAAAAGGCCCGCCCAAGCGGCCAAACGACCAACGCCGTTGGTAAAGCCCTCGCACACGCGCACAACCCCCCAAAGGAAGTTGCGGTTGAAAAATCCGATGACGGTGACAATCAAAAACAGATCCAGAAAGACAAAAAACGCCTCAACCGAGCCGCCGTAATACACGAAACGCAAAAGGCTTTCTGTATTGGACCAATCGAGCCAAAGGCTTGGGTGGGTGATCGCATAGACCATGTGCCAAAAGCCCATGCCTATATTGCTGATCAACCACCAAAGCCCGCCAATGACAGCCCCGAGGGCCGATGTTGCGGCATCGTCTTGCATGTTTGGATGTCTCCCGAATCCCTGACCCCTTTGGCACCTCGCGCGGCAATCGCGCAGTGCAAAAAGGGTCCCCCCGTAAAAGGCCCGTACAGGCCCATAAAAGGAATGCGCGCAAAACGCGCACATTCCAAGTGTTTCAAAGTGTTAGATAGATTACTTAAGGCTCGCCAAAACGCGATCACGCTGCGCAGTGTACACACTGTCTGAGCGACCAGCCCAACCAGATGTCGCAGCCATGGAGGCCTCAGCAGAGTTGCGGATGTCTGCGAACAGAGTGTCATCCATTTTGCCATCCAGAACTTCTTTGGATGCCGCACCAAACGCGCTCCAGATATCGTCTGAGAAAGACATGATCTGTGTGCCGCCTGAGATCAAACGCTCAAGCGCTGGACCGTTGTTCGCCATGAACAAAGAGTAGTTGTGCTGATGTGCATCGCCGGCCGCCACTTCGATGGCTTTTTGCTGACCTGGAGTGAGTTCATTGAACACTTCCAAGTTTGTCGCAACAGAAAGTGCTGCACCTGGCTCGTGGAAGCCAGCGGGGTAGTAGTAGTCACACACTTCTTGCAGACCGAGTTTTTCATCAGACCAAGGGCCGATCCACTCAGTGCCGTCAAGCGCGCCAGTGGACAAAGCTTGGTAGATTTCGCCACCCGCCATCGTCACAACAGATGCACCAAGTTTGGACAAAGCTTCGCCGCCGAGACCCGGCATACGGAACTTGAGGCCTTGGAAATCGGCAGCAGATGCCATTTCTTTACGGAACCAACCGCCACCTTGACCGCCTGTTTGACCGGCGATGAAAGATTTCAGGCCAAAGATTTCGCCAAGCTCGTGGTGCATTTTCATGCCGCCCATGCCGTAGTACCACACCATCATTTCAGGCGCAGTCATGCCGAACGGAACAGTTGTGAAATACGCCCAAGCTGGGTGCTGACCTGTAAAGTAGTAATCCGCACCGTGGTACATATCGGCTTGGCCGGATGTCACAGCGTCAAACACTTCGAGGCCGCCAACAAGTTCGCCAGCTGCTTTTGGCTCAATCGTCAATTGGCCATCTGTCATTTCAGTGACGGATGATGCGAAACGTTCAACAGAGTCCCAAACGCCAGCCAGACCACGTGGCCAAGTTGTGACCATAGTCAATGTGCGTTTGCCTTGTGCATATGCAGGCGCTGCCAATGTGGCTGCTGCGGCTGCGGATGCGCCACCAAGGGCAGATGTTTTCAAAAAAGAACGACGATCCATAGAGTGGTTTCCTCCCGATATTTCTATGACAAGTTCGCAGCCCCTCCTCGCGGTGCTACAGATCCGAGACAGGTGTCTTTGACACTGACGCTCAAACCGACCTCGTATGACAAGAGGCCAAACTCGCGTAAACGATAACGAGCCTTAACAATCGAATAAATACCCAAGTCTACGTAGAGCTGCGAATATTCACGACTTTTTTGACCAAATAGCCCATTTTTAAACCCCATGATAAAATCTCTTCCTCGAGGATACAGCTTTGATTGACGCCGCAGATCAGTGACCTATCCTGCGATTCGACCCCACTAGGCCCCATTTATGTTCAAACGCCTTCGTCCCTTGCTCACATTCAGCTATGCGCAAAAGCTGTTTCTTTTGGCCACGATCCCGCTTTTGCTTGCGGTCGGGGCCATTTCTGTTCTTGTCGCCTATCAAGCCCGACAAATGGCCAATCGCGAAATATCTGAGCTGGAAACGCAACTGATCTCGGCCAAACAAGACGAGTTGCAAAACTATCTGCAACTGGCGCGCGCATCCATTTCTGCCGAATACAATCCCGCAGGTCCGAATGATGCCGAGGCCAAGCTCAAGGTGACACAAATATTATCCGCGATGACCTTTGGTCGCGAAGGCTATTTCTTTGTCTTCGACTACGATGGCACCAATCTTGTGGCCCCCTTGCAGACCGATTTGATCACGCGCAATTGGAAAGGCCTGACAGACAATCAAGGCACGCCCATTGTCGATCAGCTGATTGATTTGGCGCAAAATGGAGGCGGCTATCATTCGTATATGTTCGCCAAACCCTCAACCGGTGAAAACGCTCGCATGATGGCCTATGTGATTGGATTGCAAGACTGGCAATGGGCCATTGGGACCGGCGTCTTTGTTGATGATGTACTCGATTCCGTGGCTGCGGCGCGCGCCGATGTCGAACACCGTATCGCGCGTACGTTTTTATACATCGGGGCCATTGCGATGACGGCTGTTTTGCTGGTGTTTTTGTCTGGTATTTTCATCACCGTGCGCGAGCGCCGATTGGCCGACGCCAAACTCAAAGAACTCACCCAACGCATTTTCGACACCCAAGAAGAAGAGCGCATACGCGTCGCCCGCGAGCTGCATGACGGAATTTCGCAAATTTTGATCGGCGTGCGTTTTGCAATGGATTTGGCATGGCGTCGGTTTCAAAAAGGCGATGTGCGCGCCACAGACAGCTTGGAAAAAAGCGTTGGCATGTTGGGCAGCGCGATCAACGAAGTGCGCCGGATCTCACGCGATTTGCGCCCCGGTGTTTTGGATGATCTTGGCCTTGGCCCTGCCCTAAAATCCATCACCGAAGAATTCGAACTGCGCACAGGCATCACCATCTCACTTGAAACCGTTGTGTTTCGCAATCGCTTGGATGAAGAGGCCAAAACAGCACTGTTTCGCATCGCCCAAGAGGCCCTGACCAATATTGAACGCCATTCTGGCGCGACCGACGTGCACATGAGCCTGCGCGGGCATCGCAATGGCGCGACGTTGATTGTACGTGACAATGGCAGCGGCATTGAGATTGGCGATGACAAACATAGACGCGGCATTGGGTTGCGCAATATGCAAGAACGCATGGAGCACCTTGATGGCACATTGACCATCACACGACTGTCTCCGGGGACAATGATTGACGCCACGGTGCCGCTCAAGCATATCTTGCCACCAGCACGCCCTGTGCCACCAAAACCTTAGACCCAAAATGATCCTTTCAAGGGAACGAACATGACGGAAAAAGCGCCCACACGCGTGTTGATCGTAGATGATCACCCCATGGTGGCAGAAGGCATTTGCGCCCTACTGGAAACCTTCGAAGACATTGTTATCGTTGGAACTTTGACCAATGGCGTTGAAGCCGTCGAACATGCGAAAAACCTATCCCCCGATGTGATTTTGCTCGATTTAAACATGCCGAAAATGGGGGGGCTGACGGCGACGGAAATGTTGCTTGAACAACAAGCAGATTTGCGCATTTTGATTCTCACAATGCATGACAGCCCTGAATATATATCAGCGGCGCTCAATCATGGGGCCGTTGGCTACGTGTTGAAAGACGTGCCAACCGAGCATTTGAAAGACGCCATTGATGCGGTCATGGCAGGCAAAACTTATTTGTGTGGCGGGGCGCGTCGCGCGATTGAACCCAAGACACAAGATGGGCGCGAACCTTTGACGGAACGCGAACAAACGGTGCTTTTGGAACTCGCCCAAGGCAAATCCAACAAAGACGTGGCCTGTGCTTTAGATATATCGGTGCGCACGGTGGAAACGCACCGTAAAAACATCAAACGTAAACTTGGGATTTCATCCACAGCAGGCCTCACACGCTACGCGATGGAACATGGTGTTTTACAAGGCTCTGGGCGATTTTAAGCATCACGGTGACATGCCTCACATAAAACATGCCACATAAAAAGGGTGCGACCTAAGCCGCACCCAGATATTGCTTAAAAGGACTTTGGTTTTAACCGATTGAGGCACCGTCTGTGCGCCAGAAGGCCACCACAGATGAGCGCGGCTTGTCGCCGTCCCCCATGTCAGGCCATGCGCCCGCAGGGTGTTGAATGCCAACAAAGCCTGTTTTCTTGTCCGCAGACCAACACAGGCCCGTGACTTCTGCACCGTAAGGCACCGTCATGAAACGCGCAATTTCGCCGGTCTCGGGATCACCAATCAACATTTGGTTGTTGCCCATGCCTTCAAAATCGCCCTCGTTTTTGTAATCGCCATCGGTTTGGATCCACAACATCCCATCGGATGAGAACGCCATACCATCAGGCGAGTTGAACATATTGCCAGCGTTCACATTGTCGGACCCTGCATAGGCGTTGTCGTACACTGTGGGGTTGCCCGCCATCACGTAGAGGTCCCACGTGAACACGTCTGATGCATGGTTTTCATCCGCTGGCACCCAGCGCACGATTTGACCGTATTTGTTGGTTTCGCGTGGATTGACTGCATTGGTTGAGGTGTCGTCCCCGCCTGCGTTTGGTTTGACGCCACGGTTCTTGTTGTTGGTGAGCGCACAATAAGCCTCTACTTTCAAAGGGTTGGCCGCGACCCATTCTGGGCGGTCCATTGTCGTTGCCTGCACGTTCGAGGATGCCATGCGGGTAAAACACAAGATTTCATCCATCGTCATGCCCGTGGTCTCAGGCGTCAACGCAAGCCATTCACCCGTTTGATCATCGTTGAATTTGGCCGCAAACAATTGACCATCATCCAAGATGCCCTCAGGGGACGTGCCCTCAGCCCATGTGTTTGTGGACACATATTTGTACAAATATTCGCCACGTTCATCATCGCCCAAGTACACAACAACACGGCCGTCTTTTGCGTGAACCATTTCAGCATTCTCATGCTTAAAGCGTCCCAAAGCGGTGCGTTTCACAGGGGTCGATGTTGGATCAGCTGGATCAATTTCGGTCACAAACCCATGGCGGTTTGGCTCGTTTGGCTCTTTTGACAAATCAAAACGTGGGTCGAATTTCTCATAGGCATAGCGCCCCTCGCCACCGATACCATAGCGCGCTTCGCCCATGGTCGCAGCGTGCTCACCTGTTGTGCCGAAGTAACCGTTAAAGTTTTCTTCGCAGGTCAAATAGGTGTTCCACAGTGTTTTGCCCGCGCCGCAGTTGTTCATTGTGCCCTTGACCGTCAGGCCCTTTGGATCGGCATTGGTTTTCACCAAATCAGACCCCGCCAGCGGGCCAGCCAATGTCATTTCAGTTTCGTGGGTGATGCGGCGGTTGTATTTTGAATCAACCACAACAGCATAGCCCGCGTCCGCTTTGGTCACTTCCATCACGGTCACGCCTTGCAGGTTTTTCAACAACTGCGCCTCATCCGCAGTGCGTGGCGTGCCCTCAGATGCGGCAGGCAAATTGATTTTCGGGTTCACATATTCAGAGTTCACTGTGATCAGTGTCTTGCCGTCCACGTCGTACAATTCCATGCCGTCAGTGTTTTCGCCAAACACCTTATCGGACATCGCCAAATCCACGCCATTTTCATGGCTGAACGCGTCTTTCGCCTCGGACCACAACGCATCGCCCCAGCGCACGAGCACTTGTGTTTCGTACCCTTCAGGCACGTGCACAGCTGCATCTGTTGCGATGCCGATGGGTTTGAACGCGAAGGCCATGTGGCCGTCCGCTTTGGCCGCTGTCGTGGTTGAAAACAACCCTGTGCCAAACACGGCAGCACCAGAGCCAAACGCCAGTGCTCCGCCCAAGAACCCACGACGAGACACAGCGCGATCGACGACAGCGTCAAAACCACTGATGTCCGCACGCGGATCGCGCAATTCGTCAAATTCATCCCAAGACAAGTCTACGATGTCGGTCTTTTTCATGGCTGGTTCTCTTTTTGCTATACTAAGGACAAGTCCACGCGCTGGCGCAAACATCCCCGCCCATGTGCCCTGCCCATGTGACGTCCCTGTGTCAGAGTTGAAACAGCTATGTGAAATGGTGAACTTTGGGCGGCAATAAGACTGTCACACAGAATACTCTGCCGACCTCATCCATAAATTTTTTCAAAAAAAACCCAAAACAAGCAATAATTAGCAACAATATTTCAAAATACCCCTCACAAAGATGCCTTTCATGCGCTTTTCACGGTTGACGCTTCTGAAAAGGACTCATACTGTCCCTTAAAGCCAATTTGGAGTGAATAAGATGAATAGTCTTCTTTTAGTCGTCATTGAAAGTTTGCGCATGGGCCGGTAACGGTTGACCATATAGGTTCCCATGCGCCCCCGATTTTCGGGGGTTTTTTTATGGGATATCTTTGGGTTTTATCTGGGCGCTTGATGCCTTAGACCCATGCAAAACACTGGCGCAAGCGGCGCGACTGACGACACGACACTTCAAGTGCGGCCCCAAGACGAATACAACGTTAAGACGCGGAATACGGAGAATACGATGACACGGCAAATGACCGGAGCGGAAATGGTAGTTCAAGCCCTGAAAGATCAGGGTGTGGACACAATCTTTGGCTATCCGGGGGGCGCTGTCCTTCCGGTTTATGATGCGATTTTCCAGCAAAATGACATCAAACACGTGCTTGTGCGCCATGAGCAGGCAGCCCTTCACGCCGCCGAAGGCTATGCGCGGTCCACTGGTAAAGTGGGGGTTGCGCTCGTGACCTCTGGCCCCGGAGCCACGAATGCGGTCACCGGTTTGACGGATGCCTTGCTCGACTCCATTCCTTTGGTCGTGTTCTCAGGTCAGGTGCCAACATTCATGATCGGCACGGATGGGTTTCAAGAGGCCGATACCGTTGGCATCACCCGCCCGTGCACCAAACACAACTGGTTGGTGAAAGACACCGACGCGTTGGCAGACACCATTCACCAAGCATTTCACGTGGCCACCTCTGGGCGTCCAGGTCCGGTTTTGATCGATCTGCCCAAAGATGTGCAATTCGCAGACGGCACATATGTAAGCCCTGCCAAGGCCCGCGTCAGCCATTACCAGCCCAAGAAAAAGGCCGATATCGAACAGATCACCGATCTTGTTGCGATGCTTGAGAAAGCCGAACGCCCTGTATTCTATACGGGTGGCGGCGTGATCAACTCTGGTCCAGCCGCATCACAGTTGTTGCGTGAATTGGTTGAGGCCACAGGGTTCCCGATCACATCGACCTTGATGGGTCTTGGGTCCTACCCTGCGTCTGGCAAACATTGGCTGGGCATGCTCGGCATGCACGGGCTTTATGAGGCCAACATGGCGATGCACGGGTGTGATTTGATGATCAACATCGGCGCGCGCTTTGATGACCGTATCACGGGGCGTTTGGATGCGTTTTCGCCGAATTCCAAGAAAATTCACGTCGATATCGATCCGTCATCCTTGAACAAAGTCATTCAAGTGGATCTGCCGATCGTTGGCGATGTGGCCCATGTTTTGGAAGACGTCCTAAAAGTGTGGAAATCTCGCGGCCGCAAGACGCAAAACATCGGCGCATGGACCAAACAGATCAATGAGTGGCGCGAAGTACGCTGCTTGTCGTTCAAGCAAGAAGGGTCGATCATCAAGCCGCAATATGCACTGCAGCGCCTTGAAGAACTGACCAAAGGCATGGATCGCTACATCACCACCGAAGTGGGCCAACACCAAATGTGGGCAGCGCAATACTTGGGCTTTGAGGATCCAAACCGCTGGATGACCTCGGGTGGTTTGGGCACCATGGGATACGGGTTCCCCGCCTCCATCGGTGTGCAAATGGCGCATCCCGACAGTCTTGTGATCAACGTCGCAGGCGAAGCATCTTGGCTGATGAACATGCAAGAAATGGGCACTGCGATGCAGTATAACCTGCCCGTCAAACAGTTCATTTTGAACAACGAACGCCTTGGCATGGTGCGTCAGTGGCAAGAATTGCTGCACGGTGAACGCTATTCCAACTCATGGTCAGACGCCCTGCCCGATTTCGTGAAACTGGCCGAAGCCTTTGGCGCAAAAGGCATTCAAGTGTCTGACCCCAAAGATTTGGACGATGCACTGATGGAAATGATCAAATACGATGGGCCTGTGATTATGGATTGTTTGGTCGAGAAACACGAAAACTGTTTCCCGATGATCCCATCAGGCAAACCACATAATGAAATGCTGCTCGGCGATGCGTCTACAGAAGACGCGATCAAATCCGACGGCGCAGTTTTGGTGTAAAGGAGAAATATCATGTCTGCACTTCACATCAAAAAAGGCTCAACAAGCCATTCCGCGTATAACTTGCGTGATCCCAATGGCGAGATCATCGAAAAGCACACTTTGGCCGTTTTGGTTGAAAATGAACCTGGTGTTTTAGCGCGTGTGATTGGGCTGTTTTCTGGCCGTGGCTACAATATTGAAAGCCTGACAGTTGCCGAAGTCGATCAAAAAGGCCATCTGTCACGCATCACCATTGTCACCACAGGCACGCCAAATGTCATCGTGCAAATCAAAGCACAACTGGGGCGTATCGTCCCTGTGCATGATGTGCATGACCTCACTGTTGAGGGGGCTTTTGTCGAACGTGAATTGGCCCTCTTCAAGGTCAGCGGCACAGGCAGCAAGCGCATTGAAGCCCTGCAATTGGCCGAAATTTTTCGGGCCAATGTCGTGGACAGCACGCTTGAAAGCTTTGTTTTTGAATTGACAGGCCCATCCGACAAAATCGATGCCTTCGCCGATTTGATGCGGCCATTGGGCTTGGTCGAAATCGCGCGCACCGGCGTCGCGGCTTTGTCTCGTGGGACAATCGCCTAGCCCATCAGGCCCCCAAAACAGAGCTAAAAACCAAAACCGCGGCCCCAATTTAGGACCGCGGTTTTTTTTGCAAAAGACGATGCGCAACGCGCCCCAAGCCTTGCAGCACGCTAGGCCTGTTGATTGAAAAACGTCTGCGCCATTGCATTAAGGCGATCAATATGCGTATGACCAATCAAGTGGCGGGACTTGAGCATTCCCACTAATGTCGGATCAAGACGCTCCATCAATACGGGTTCATGAACCGTGCTTGTCGTCGTAAACCGCTGCGTCACAATCGAGATCCCGTGAAAAAATCGCGGGTTTCCAAGAAACGCAAATTCAAGAAACCCCATATTCCATAGTGGCATATTGCGAACAATGGTGAGGAATGAAAACCCCGTTGGGTGTTGAAAAAACATCCCCTCAATACGGCGTTCACGTCCAGCAACGGGCAACCCCAAAGGGTCGGACCGCGCGCGCGATAAAAACCCAACCAGCCCCATCGCTCCACGCGTATCCACGCGCAAACAGACCAAATTTACAGTCACACATTTTGGATCAGCATAGGATCTACGATATACCAGATATGGGCCCGGTATAAGTCTGTCTGAATCCACATTCACAATTTTTGCATTGCGCACCGCACCTGAAATGGGGGATTGGCCCTCTCTTTCCGAAAGGTCTTGCGCAAGGTTCTCAAGGGGTTCGAGCAAAATACGGGCATCGACTTTGAAAAAGCGGCAAATCTGATGCAACACATCTGGACGCGGAAAAGCCTCGCCCGACAAATATCGATTGTATTGGGTCCGATTGATTTTTAAATCGCGACAAAGCTGCGCGATTGAGGGCGCTGACTTGCTCAGCTCTCTTAGATTGGCTCCAAAGACAGACCGCAAATATGCTGGTTCTGTATCTGGGATATTTTCATTGTTGTTTTGATCAATCACATTCATTGGAATCCCAAGCCTCCCCGACTTGTGACAAAGAAGTGACGCTAAATAGCACCACACACACAAATTTTAAACATAACAATTTATCTAATAAATTTAGATCTTATTAAGAAAATAGCAAGTTTTCAAATTTGAGAACCCAACAATAGACGCCAAACAGCGTCAACTTACGTCGAGGCAAGACACATTTCCATAGATATTCTGACCGAAACGAATATGCGAACCTTATTAATAATCTTAAGTTATGAAATGGTACGTATTTATGTTTGGCATTGTTCTTTGGTCCGATCCTAAAAAAAACAAAGCAATCGTTTGGTGTGATGATTGCGCTAAATTGGCCTACGCATCGGCCTCGGACATAACGCTTGGCGAACATGAAACGCTTGGCGTTGGGGACTTGGTGCAGTTCACTCTGGTCACCTTTGGTGATTTCAGGGGCTGCACAAACTTAACGTTACTTGAGTCCCAAAATGCTCCAAACATCACGACCGACTTGTTAAACATGGCCCCTATTCAACTTCGCGCCAGCTAATAAGTTAGCGCCAAGCCATGTTCACATAAGTCATTTTCACACATACGATCCGCGCCTAAAACGCGTAAAAAAAGGGGGGCCCTAAGGCCCCCCGAGGTTCGTTGATCAGGCTCATCATTGATTACTGCCCTATAGTGTTTTTGCCTGTGGCCTGATCAACGCCAAGAGCGAACGCATCCGCTCCGGAAACTGGTTCAAGGAACCCCTTTCGGGGTACATGCCAATGCGCTTGGCAATCCCCCCAGTCCACAGCGCCGTCTGAATACAGCGCTGCGAATTCTTATATCAATGAAGCACGCGACCTGCGCTGCTGTTCACTGAAAACACCGCTGTACAGCCATCCGTCCCATCGGACTGAAACCCCTGCACAGAATAAGTGACCGACATCGCCGGAATGCCCAAAATAGACACCGTTTGGCTGCCCGCAAAAGCATCAGCCAAAGAAGGTTCTACATCTGCGGCAAAGTTTGCCTCGATGGTGTTGCCGCGCATTTGCACGCGATCCGCGACACAGTGTTGTCCGGCAATATCAAAAACCAAATCCATCATGTCATCCCTCCTCAGCTACAGCCCGACGTGCCGCCGCAGGTGTTACATTTCATACAGGTGCCATTGCGCACGAGCGTGTAGTTGCCGCATTCACCGCAAGGATCGCCTTCATAGCCCTGCATTTTCGCCTTTGAGCGCAAATCCAATGATGTTGCGCTGCCGGACACGATTCCTGATGACACAGCCGTGCTGGACGCAGGCGATTTGGCCGTTTCTGGCACCAAGGTGTTCAAGGCCACTTGCGGATCGATTGAGTTGTCAAATGCGACAGCACCAGCGCCCCCTTGCAGCACGACCAATTCTTGCGGCATGCGTTTGCGCAAATAACCGGAGGACGAGATTTGCTTGAGCACTTCAATAGATTTCGCCGATGCGTTCTCGGATGGGGATTTGACGTTGGACACGCCCTCTTCTTCGCCGCGGCCCAAATCATCAAAGGCATGACCTTCGGGTTTCACGTGCGCCAAATCGGTGCGATCCAAGTAGGACACGGCCAATTCGCGGAAGATGTAGTCCAAAATCGATGTCGCATTTTTGATGCTGTCGTTGCCTTGCACCATGCCCGCAGGTTCGAATTTGGTGAAGGTAAATGCATCAACGAATTCTTCGAGCGGCACGCCGTATTGCAAACCAACAGACACAGCGATGGCAAAGTTGTTCATCATCGCACGGAAACCAGCGCCCTCTTTGTGCATATCGATGAAAATCTCACCGAGGTTGCCGTCTTGGTATTCGCCCGTGCGCAAGTAGACTTTGTGCCCGCCAACGATGGATTTTTGCGTGTACCCTTTGCGGCGTGATGGCAATTTTTCGCGACCACGGGCAATTTCTTTGACGATCACTTTTTCGATGATCTTTTCGGCCAAAACAGCCGCTTTTTCTTGGGTGGAGCCTGACGCCAAAATCTCTTCGGCTTCCTCGTCATCCTCGATCAAGGCCGCAGCCAATGGTTGGGACAATTTCGATCCGTCACGGTACAGCGCGTTGGCTTTGATACCCAAAGACCAAGACAACTCATAAGCAGCCAAACAATCTTCGATGGTGCCATCGTTCGCCATATTGATGGTTTTAGAAATCGCACCCGAGATAAACGACTGTGCAGCAGCCATCATCGTGATGTGGCTTTCAACCGACAGATAACGCTTGCCAATTTTACCGCAGGCATTGGCACAATCAAAGATATTGTAGTGCTCTTCTTTCAAATGCGGCGCACCTTCCAATGTCATCGTGCCACACACATGACTGTTCGCCGCATCAATGTCAGCCTTGGAAAACCCAAGAGACCGCAGCAGATCAAAAGACGGATCATTCAACTTGGCCGCCGGAATGCCCAACGTGCCCGTGCAGAAATCTTCGCCCAAAGTCCACTGGTTGAACACAAACCGAATGTCGAACGCAGATGGCAGCGCCGCCTCGATTTTTTTGATCTGCTCTTTGCCAAAGCCATGACCAATCAAGGATGTGTGATTGATGCCCGGCGCGTTTCCAATCGATCCGTGACCCACAGCGTAGGACACGATTTCTTCGATCTGGTTCGACGCGTAGCCTTGTTTCGCCAAAGCAGCCGGCACAGAGCGGTTGATGATTTTGAAATAGCCACCGCCTGCGAGTTTCTTGAATTTCACCAGTGCAAAATCTGGCTCAATACCTGTGGTGTCACAATCCATCACCAAACCGATGGTGCCCGTTGGCGCAATCACTGAGACCTGCGCGTTGCGGAACCCATTCTTTTCGCCCAACTCCAACGCCTCGTCCCAAGACATTTTGGCCAGTTCGATCAAAGACGCATCAGGGCAATTGTTGTGATCCAAAGGCACAGGTTTGATATCCAACCCCTCATAGCCCGTGGATTTACCATACGCCGCCGTGCGGTGATTGCGGATAACCCGCAGCATGTGATCGCGGTTTTTATCGAACTTGGCAAAGGCGCCCAATTCGCCAGCAATCTCGGCAGAGGTCGCATAAGACACACCTGTCATGATCGCGGTCAAAGCCCCCGTCAACGACCGCCCCGCATCGGAATCGTAGCCAAAGCCCATGTTCATCAACAATCCGCCGATGTTGGCATAGCCCAGACCCAGAGTGCGGAAATCATAGGACCGCTGGGCGATTTCTTTCGATGGGAATTGCGCCATCATCACAGAAATTTCCAGCGTCAGCGTCCACAGGCGTGTGGCGTGCATGTAGCTTTCGGCATCAAATGTGTCGTCTTTGAGGAACGTCAACAAGTTCATCGAGGCAAGGTTGCACGCAGTGTCATCCAAGAACATGTACTCAGAGCACGGGTTCGACCCTCGGATCGCGCCGTCTTCAGGGCAAGTGTGCCAAGCGTTCACTGTGTCGTGGAATTGAATGCCCGGATCGGCGCAGGCCCAAGCAGCATGGCCAACGTCTTGCCACAGATCACGCGCCCGCACGGTTTTCGCGACAGACCCGTCTGTGCGACGGATCAATTCCCAATCACCGTCCTCTTTAACGGCTTTCAAAAACGCATCCGTCACACGCACAGAGTTGTTTGAGTTCTGGCCAGACACTGACGCGTAGGCCTCGGAATCCCAATCTGTGTCGTATGTTGGGAATTCAATTTTGGCGTAGCCTTGCTTGGCGTAATCCAAAACACGTTTAACGTAAGTTTCTGGAATACAGACCTTTTTCGCGGCTTTGATCGCTGATTTCAAGGCTGGATTTTTGGCAGGGGTAAAGGCATCGTCTTCGGCACCATCCCATGCGCCAATGGCATCAAAAATCTCGTTCAACTGACGTTCATGCATTTTAGAGCCAGCAACGATAGAGGCCACTTTTTGCTCTTCTATGACCTTCCAGTTGATGAACTCTTCCACATCGGGGTGGTCCATATCGCAGATGACCATCTTGGCCGCGCGGCGCGTTGTGCCACCCGATTTGATCGCGCCAGCCGCACGGTCACCAATTTTCAAGAACCCCATAAGGCCAGAGGATTTACCGCCCCCAGAGAGCGCCTCATCAGAGCCGCGAAGCGACGAAAAGTTTGTGCCAGTGCCTGAACCGTATTTGAACAGACGTGCTTCGCGGACCCAAAGATCCATGATGCCGCCATCGCCCACCAGATCATCCGCGACAGACTGAATGAAACACGCATGGGGTTGTGGGTGCTCATAGGCAGATGTGGACCGTGTCAAAACGCCAGTTTCATGATCGACATAGTGGTGACCTTGACCTGGCCCATCGATGCCGTAAGCCCAGTGCAACCCCGTGTTAAACCACTGCGGTGAATTCGGAGCGGCCATTTGCGCGGCCAACATGTAACGCATCTCGTCAAAGTAGGCGCGTGCGTCATCTTCAGACGTGAAATAGCCGCCCTTCCAGCCCCAGTAACACCACGCGCCTGCCAGACGGTCAAACACCTGTTTCGCAGATGTCTCGCCGCCGAAGCGTTCGGTTTCGGGCAATTTATCAAGAACATCGGTGTCAGGCACAGATTTCCACAAAAAGGACGGAACGCCTTTTTCTTTGATCCGTTTCAATGCCGCGGGAACGCCTGCTTTGCGAAAATATTTTTGCGCGATCACATCTGAAGCGACTTGGCTCCAACTGGCGGGAATTTCACATTCATCCAATTTGAACACAACGGTGCCATCAGGGTTTCGGATTTCCGAAGACGTTTTTTGGAACGCCATATCAGCGTAAGCGTCAGACCCAGATTTGGTAAATTTGCGTTCAATCTTCATGAAATGTGCGCCCCGTGTTCGACTTACTATTTTAATTCGTTATCTGCACCCGTTGGTGCCTGTGCGGAGGATCATACGACCCAATTTTATTTTTGTTCCCACGAGCATACCAGCTCGATTGTTTGTCGACCGTGATCCAACACGAGCCAAAACCGTTCAGGCCAACATGACTGAAATCGACAAAGCGATTCCGCGATGGAAATGCCGTTATGCACATCCAGTCAAAGGCCTAAGCCCTTCATGTTATGTTCGAGTGGCGTTCATCGCGCGTTATCTTTGCCTTTTTCCGTTTCAGAGGCCCACAGTTGTCGTGGATGCCACTGCCCAGAATATTATTTCAAAGATACGCTTGATCGCCTCTTGTCCCTGATCGCCCCCAAGCAACTAAATGTAGTAGCTCATTGATCGACTAGCACAATGTGCAGCGTTATACCCCGTTCGGTCAATGTGAAAATTAGCACTCAGGTAACCTCTTTCTTATTGACGGATTTCGCCCACAGGGCAGTTCGATTCGTACAGGATCGCGTTAATACAAATCTCTTTTATTTCTAGGGCTTTGCCGCCCCCCATTAACGAAATGCCTGAGTGCTTGTGGATAAGTACATGGGATAAAAAAAGGATGATTGCGCGCCAAACTACCGTATGGCGCGAAATCGGGCACATACAACATATAGTAGCCATATATGGTGAGGTGCGCGTGCCAAGACGCTGATTTACTTTAAATTAAGGGAAAACCAAGTGATTTTCATCGAAAATGAAGCACATTGGCAAAGACCGGCGAAACCACCCCACACAACCACCGGAAGAGTAAAATTTTACGAATCATAGAATCAATATGTGACGATTTATGACTAAAGGGGGAGGTCGGCTTTGCACCGCCACCCACAACATGTGGTGGGTGCAAACGGATGAAACGCAAAAAGCGCCCCGAACCTCTAGGGCCGATGCGCTCTGCATATCGTGTCTTTTTTAAATGGTCGGGACGGCAAGATTCGAACTTGCGGCCTACGGTACCCAAAACCGTCGCGCTACCAGGCTGCGCTACGCCCCGACTGAGGGTTCTATAAGGCGACTGTTCGGGGATGAAAACCCCTATTTCGCATCACAAGGCATAGAAGTGAAAAAATCATACGCAGGATGCAAAAGGACGTCGCCAATTTTGATGTTTTTCCCCTTAGAAACACCGGCATTTAACTCCAAAACAGAAAAAATCGCCTCCCCACCAAAAATAGGTGTTTCATCATGAGGAATCGCATTTTCATGAACCAAGACAATGACGCCGCGCGGATCGGTGAAAATCATATCGAGGGGAATCAGAGTGTTTTTCATCCAAAAGCTGACAGGCCGTGCTTTGTCATAGACAAAAAGCATCCCGGCGTCCTGTGGCATCGCCTCACGGAACATCAGCCCCCGCGCACGCTCACGTGCATCATCAGCCACTTCAACAGAAAACCGATGATCCCCGCTTTGAGATTGAATGACAATCTGATCGCTTTGACAGGGGCTGGCCTCTGCCTGCCCCATGCTCACGGCGATCAGGGCCACTGCGAGCCCCTGCCCCCATTTGCGCACAGGGCAAGCATGGTTTCTGTGTATGGTGCTCATCATTCCACCAACAGATCCAATAAAAAAGGCCGCACACTGTGCAGCCTTTTTTTGTATTTTGCGATTATGCGTCATCGGCTTGCAGTACCGGTTGAATATCATCGCGATATTCTATGGCATCATCGGTATCATATACGGCAGGATGATCGACATCGCGCGCAGCGACATCCCATGCGATCACCTGTGCCGCCATACGCCCTCTGCGCCCGTCAATCACCCGCAAAGCTACGGCTTCGCCAGGCATAAGATCAGCCAACCCAGAGCGCCTGAGCACCTCAACATGAACAAAGATATCGTCAGGATTGCCAAAGACATTGGCGAACCCGAATCCTTTGCCCTTGTCGAACCATTTGACCCGCGCTGGTTCAAGCGGCGTATCGAGATCGGCACCTTCCAGATTTTCGAGGTCTTCCAACGATGGCCCGACAGATGTCAAAGGCGGTTCAATCGACAAAACCTCAACGGCTTGAATGCCGCGGTCTGTTTCTTGCACCGTAAGCCGTATGTTGGCTGCGTCAGCGATTGTGCTTTGCCCAAAAACCCTAAGGACATTTGCATGCAAAAGAATATCCGGTCCACCATCGTCCGAAACGACGAATCCAAAACCTCTCGCGGGGTCGAACCATTTTACCTGTCCGGCCACCGTTCTTACCAAATTATTGTCGCTCATAATTCCCATCTCTTTTGAAGGCGCAACAAGCACACTTCAAATCTTTAGGGGCAACAGCCCCTCATCCCGCGGCCAGCGTGCGGCAAACAGCGCGCGGGATCAAGCGCGTAAAAGAGGTAAGACACCTGTCTTTTTGTGCAAACCTACACATGACCTCACGTCAACCTAAGGATTCAACCTCACAACGGACCAAGATTCATCAACATTGGTCCGTGTCCAGCGGAATCGATCATGTAGTCGAAAGTCGCCAGCGGCCCAAAATTCAATCTCAGTTGGCACAATGCGATACCCCCCCCAAAAAGGCGGGCGCTTGGGGTTTGGGCCATGCTTCAAACCCTCTTTGGCGACAGCTTCCATCAAGGATGCTTTGGATGATAGCGGGCGAGATTGCTGTGACGCCCATGCGCCTATGCGACTGCCAAGCGCACGCGATTTGTAATATGCATCAGACGCCGCATCACTTTCGCGTACAATGGATCCACGCACACGAATTTGGCGTTGCAAGCTTTTCCAATGCATCACAAAGGCGGCTTGCCCTGACGCCTCAATCTCATCAGCTTTGGCGCTTTCATAGTTGGTAAAAAACACGAAAGCATCGTCTTCGATCGCTTTGAGCAACACCATACGCGCATTGGGCAAACCACTGGCATCTACTGTCGACAAAGCAATGGCGTTTGGATCGTTAAGCTCGGTTTTGATCGCCTCATCCAGCCAGCTGCCTGCGATTTCAAACGGATTGTCACCTTTGAAAATACCACTGCGTTTAACGTCCATGCGCTGCACTCCTTATATAGTGTGTATTTGGAATACCGCGTGGACGCCCATCCAACAAGGGCCAGCCTCCCCGCAACACATAGCCAAATGCGACCCTTATATATAAAGACCAATCCGCACGCGCAGCCGAGGCTTGATAGCGCGCGCCAAACCGCATAAAGCCTATACGCAACGCAGTTTACAGGTGGGAGAACCGACCATGACAAAACTTATGGACGGCAAACGTGGGCTTATTATGGGCCTTGCCAACGACAAATCAATCGCTTGGGGCATTGCCAAAGCTTTGGCGGAACACGGCGCAGAGTTGTGTTTTTCCTATCAGGGCGAGCAGCTGAAAAAGCGTGTTGATCCGCTGGCTGAAAAACTTGGCTCTGACTTTGTTGTGCCTTGCGATGTGTCAGATGGTGCCTCTGTGGATGCGCTGTTTGCACAAATCGAAGAGCGTTGGGGCAAGATCGACTTTATCGTGCATGCCATTGGGTTTTCTGACAAAGGCGAATTGCGCGGGCGTTATGTCGATACCACGCGTGATAATTTCAACCTGACCATGGACATCTCTGTCTATTCTTTCACGGCCGTGGCGCAGCGCGCTGCCAAGTTGATGACTGATGGTGGATCAATGTTGACCATGACGTACTACGGCGCTGAACGCGTGATGCCACATTACAATGTCATGGGCGTAGCCAAAGCCGCTTTGGAAGCCTCTGTGCGCTACTTGGCCGAAGACCTCGGCAAAGATGGCATTCGCGTCAATTCGATCTCTGCGGGCCCGATCAAAACGCTCGCGGCCTCGGGCATTGGCGATTTCCGCTACATTATGAAGTGGAATGAATACAACTCACCGCTGCGCCGCAATGTGACCATCGATGATGTCGGCGGCTCGGCTTTGTATCTGTTGTCTGACTTGGGCGCGGGCGTGACGGGGGAGACACATCACGTTGATGCGGGCTATCACGTTGTCGGTATGAAAGCCGTCGACGCGCCAGACATCACCAAAGGGTAGACCATGACACTGGCCGCGTTGGTTGCGATCTATTTCATCCATCTCGCAGCGGCGATTTCGCCGGGGCCAGCCGTGTTGCTGGCCGCCCGCACAGCCCTGCGCGAAGGCATGCGTCGCGGTGTTTTTTTATCAATCGGCATCGGACTTGGCGCGTGCCTTTGGGCCTTGGCTGCCTTGTTCGGGCTGGCACTTTTGTTCCAAATTGCTCCACGCCTTTTGATCGCACTCAAAATATTGGGGGGGGTGTATTTGGGCTATCTCGCCTATAAAATTTGGACCCAAGCCCCAAAACCTATGGATACAACGCTGCCTGAGGGCAAAGCGGGCCTGTCCAATCTTGGTCTTGTTTGGCTTGGGATCACCACCCAAATCGCCAATCCAAAGCCAGCATTGTTCTTTGGAACCGTGTTTTTAACGTTTTTGCCTGAAAATCCACCCCTTTGGGCCACCCCAGTCATACTTGGTATTATATTTTTTAACGACTGCGGGTGGAATATCATCGTCTCACGAATCTTCTCGTTGGACCGCACGCGTCGCGTCTATCTCAACCTAAAGACTCTTATAGATCGCATTTTTGGCGGGTTGCTCGCCACCCTGAGCGTCAAGCTCATGTTAAGTTAAGGAACTCGAAATGACAGACCGCTTGCCCCACGAAAAAGGCTTTCACATCTCTTGGGATCAAATTCACCGCGACAGCCGCGCTTTGGCATGGCGTTTGGATGGCAAAGGCCCTGACGGCGGTGCATGGCGCGCCGTGGTCGCGATCACACGTGGCGGCATGGCACCGGCTATGATCATCGCGCGTGAGCTGGACATCCGGACAGTGGATACGATTTCAGTCAAATCCTATGACCACCAAGACCAAACCACAGCCTCTATCCTCAAGTCACCTGACAAAGACATGATGGGCGATGGCACGGGTATTTTGGTGATCGATGATTTGGTGGACAGCGGCAAGACCCTTGAATTGGTGCGCGACCTCTACCCCAACGCCCACTTCGCGACCGTCTACGCCAAACCACAAGGCCGCCCACAAGTGGACACATTTATCACCGAAGTGTCGCAAGACACATGGATCTTTTTCCCATGGGATATGGCTTTGCAGTATGTTCAGCCCTATCGCGGCAAAGACTAAAACCCACAATGCGCTAGATCGAAACGGGGACACTGTCAGCCTTGCGGTGGACAGTTCCCCGTAGACTGGCATCACGCTGCCGTTAAATCTTTATCGTCAAAAGCACCCGTATTTTGTGCACGCAAAATGGCCATCAGGGCGGTTTGTGCACTGGAATCCGGATCAAACGCGCTTGCGACATGCTCGACAGCGGCACACGCCGTTCGGATTAAAAAGGCACTTTGGCGTGGCGTGACATCATACGATGCCTCTCGCACATCTTCTAAAACAGCATCCATTGCTGAAACATCATGCGCCTGCGCATAGGCCAAAGCGACCTCTAATTGGGAAATGAATTGATTTATTGACATCTTGGACCTCGTAACTTGAACGTGTTTGCTTTTGTTGGTCGCATCTCGCCAAAACAGGTCGCGACACTTAAACTATCTCTCAAACACGCCCGCAGAACGTTAACGATAAGTCACCAATGACGTGTCCCGCCCCCCAAACGAACCACACGATCAAAAACGCGCCGCATCCCACTGCAACTGCACCGAAAATAGGCGCACATTAGACCTTCGCTATCGCAGCATATCCTTATGCAGTGCAGCATTTGAAAACGCGTTTTTATATGATTATCTGTCATGTATCACCTTATATGAAACTCAGCTGAGCCACTTCAAAGGACATTACCATGTCAACGCCTCTGCCTTTATCGACACCGATGCAAAACACGATGACACCCCCGATTATGGAAGCCGCAGGCTGGCTCAAAGGCGTGAGTTTTCCAAACGACAGACCCTTGATCAACCTATCGCAGGCCGCCCCAACCCAGCCGCCCCATATCGCCTTGCGTCGCGAAATGGCGCGGATCGCCCTCGAGGATGACACAGCCCATCAATACGGACCCGTTTTGGGCTTATCCGCACTGCGCGGTGAAATAGCTCACCAATGGAGCACTGCCTATCATGGCAAAATCGCCCTTGAAGATGTGGCCATCACATCGGGATGCAACCAAGCTTTCACAGCGGTGATGGCAACACTTTGTGCGGCGGGCGACGAGATCATCTTGCCCACGCCATGGTATTTCAATCACAAAATGTGGGCCGATATGAATGGGGTGAACATCGCGCCCTTGAAAACGGGGCCTGATGTATTGCCCGATTTGCAATCTGCCGCAAAACTGATCACCCCGCGCACCCGCGCGATTGCTTTGGTCAGTCCCAACAATCCCGGCGGTGTGGAATATCCTGCCGACTTGGTCACGCAATTCTATGCCCTCGCCAAAGCGCATCGGATTGCTTTGGTCATCGACGAAACCTACCGCGATTTTGATGGTCGTGATGGCGTGCCCCACTATTTATTTCAACAAACAGAGTGGCGCGACACAGTCGTGCAGCTTTATTCGTTTTCCAAGGCCTACCGCATGATGGGGCACCGCGTCGGCGCGATTGTCGCCAGCCCTGAGCGCCTGACACAGGTGGAAAAATATCTAGACACCGTCACCATTTGCCCCAATCAACTGGCGCAGAAATCTGCGCTTTGGGCGATGCAAAACCTATCAGACTGGGTGGCCGATGAACGTGTCGAAATTCTTGCGCGGCGCGCAGCGATTGAACGCGGCTTCCAAGCCCTCGCAGACAAAGGGTGGCGATTGCGTGGCTGCGGCGCGTATTTTGCTTATGTCGAACATCCTTTTGATATGCCGTCATCCGAACTTGCTCCTTGGTTGGTCAAAAACGCCTCGCTCTTGGTGCTGCCCGGTACGATGTTCATGCCAAAAGGACATAAAGAGGGTGAAAAACATCTGCGGATCGCCTTTGCCAACGCCAATCTGACGCAAATCTCGCAGCTTTTTGATCGTCTGGCACAGATAGAACCGTAATCTGCCCCGAACCGCCTTGCGAGCCGCCGCCGAACCCCCTAGACATTTCGCAGTTTGATGGGAGACAAGTCGACATGGCGAGCAACAACGGTACTGGCAAGAAAATGGTTGTTTGGGGCATCCTCGGTCTTTTGATCGTGGGCCTTGGCGGATTTGGGACTGCCAATTTTGGTGGCTCGGTTAGCAATGTCGGCTCGGTCGGAGATCGCGACATCGATGTGAACACCTACGCCAACGCCTTGTCTGGCGAGATTAGCCGGTTTGAGCAACAAATCGGTCAACAGATGTCGATCGAACAAGCCTCGCAAATCGGTATCCCTGCCCGCGTTTTGAACCAGCTGTTCAACCAAGCGGCCCTTGATGGCGAAACATCACGCCTCGGGCTGTCGGTTGGTGACGCGGCTGTGCGCACACAACTTTTGTCGATCCAAGGGTTTCAAGGCTTGGACGGAAAATTCGACACAGACACATACAAAGCTGCGCTGAACCGTATCGGCGAAAACCCATCCAAGTTTGAACAGGGCCTGCGCGAAGATTTGGCGCGCACCTTGCTGCAAGGCGCTTTGACCACCGGTGTGACCATGCCTGCCATCTACGGCGATGTCGTTGTGGAATGGATCGGCGAGCGGCGTACGATTTCAGTCGCGACCATGGGCACTGGCGCTCTTTCAACGGGCGTACCTGTGCCTACGGATGCAGATATCAAAAGCCAATATAAGGCAACGCCAGAGGCCTACACAGCCCCTGAAACACGTGATGTCACCTATGTTTGGTTGACGCCTGAGATGCTCAGTGATGAGGTTGAACTTGACGAGGCGAGCCTGCGCCAACTTTATGACGACAACATTTCACAGTTCGTGCAAGCCGAGCGTCGTTTGGTCGAACGCCTTGTGTTTGGCACCAAAGACGAGGCTGCAGCGGCAGCCGCGCGCCTGCAATCTGGCGAGACCACATATGAAGACGAAATCACCGCGCGCGGGTTGGATATTGTCGATGCGGACATGGGCGATGTGGCCCTGAGCGACCTTGGTGCTGCGGGCGACATTGTGTTTGCGCTTGAAGAGACTGCGATCTCTGACGTGATCGATACCGACCTCGGCCCAGCCTTATTTCGTGTAAATGGTGTCCTGGACGCCTCTGAAATTTCTTTTGAAGACGCCCGTGGAGATCTCTCAATTGAAATGGCCGCAGATGCCGCACGTCGCGATATCTCGGATATGATCGAAGAGTTCGATGATCTTTTGGCCTCAGGCGCCACACTCGAAGAATTGGCCTCTGAGACCCGTTTGGAGCAAGGTCAGTTGAGCTGGACGTCCGCGTCAGAAGACGGCATCGCGTCCTATTCTGCTTTTGTCGCAGCGGTCAAAGCCGCTGAAGTCGGTGATTTCCCTGAGATCGTTGAATTGTCAGACGGCGGTATCTTTGCCCTGCGCCTTGATACGATCACCCCCGCCACGTTGAGCCCTCTTGATGAGGTGCGCGATCAAGTGATTGCCGACTGGGAAGTCGCGGAAACAGCGCGTCAAATGCTTGTCCGCGCGCAAGATTTGGAAAGCCGAGTGGCCTCTGGTACGCCGCTGGCCGATCTTGGTCTTGAGATTGAAACCTTTGACGCCATCACCCGCCAAGATTACATTTCAACGATGCCCGACGGCTTTATCGATGCCGTGTTTGCACCCGGCCTCGCCGCAGGTGCCACGACATTGATCGAAGGCGACGGACGCGTCATCATTGCCTCGATCGATGCCGTTATGCCACCTGAGGACACCGACGACAATACGGCCATTGCCGATAGCTATATTGCCTCTGCGGCCCAAGGTGCTGCGCAAGATGTGATCACGGCGTTTTCAAGTGCCCTACGCACCCGTGAAGGCATTTCCATCAATCAAACGGCGGTTGACGCGATCCACGCTCAACTGCCGTAAGACACGAAAAACAAAATAAAAGGTCATTTCAAATGGCAAAGATCACCCCCTCTTTTGACGTCTTTGATGCCGCCTATTCGGCCGGTCAAAACCAAGTGGTCTATGCCAAAGTGGCCGCCGATTTGGACACGCCTGTGTCGATCATGCTGAAACTGGCAGGTGCGCGCACCGATAGTTTTATATTGGAATCCGTGACCGGCGGCGAAGTGCGCGGGCGCCATTCCATCATCGGTATGAAGCCCGATTTGGTTTGGAAATGTGACGGAAAGCTTGCGCAGATCAACCGGGATGCCCGTTTTGATGCGACGGCCTTTACACCTGAGACCGCTGATCCTTTGACCTCATTGCGCGCGTTGATTGCCGAAAGTGAAATTGCCCTGCCCGCTGAGTTGCCCCCCCCCTCTGCGGGATTGTTTGGCTATTTGGGCTATGACATGATCCGTCACGTCGAACACTTGCCCAATATTAATCCTGATCCCATCGGCACCCCTGATGCGGTCATGATGCGCCCGACTGTTGTGGCTGTGTTAGATGGCGTCAAAGGCGAGGTGACCGTCGTATCGCCCGCTTGGGTGAAATCGGGTCAATCCTCACGCGCCGCTTATGCCCAAGCCGCCGAGCGTGTTATGGATGCGCTGCGCGATCTGGAACGCGCCCCAGAAGGCACCTCGCATGACCTTGGCGAAAGCTATGAGGTCCCTGATGCGGTGTCTAATTTCACCCCTGACGGATACAAACAAGCCGTTGAAAAGGCGAAAGATTACATCAAAGCCGGTGATATTTTTCAAGTGGTCCCATCCCAACGCTGGACCCAAGATTTTCCACTGCCGCCGTTTGCCTTGTACCGGTCTTTACGCCGCACCAACCCGTCGCCCTATATGTTCTTTTTCAACTTTGGTGACTTTCAAATCATTGGCGCCAGCCCTGAAATCTTGGTCCAAGTCAAAGATAACACAGTCACAATTCGCCCGATTGCAGGCACCCGCAAACGCGGTGCGACCCCCGAAGAAGACAAGGCGCTTGAGATCGATTTGTTGGCCGACAAAAAAGAATTGGCCGAACATTTGATGCTGTTGGATTTGGGACGCAATGACACGGGCAAAGTGTCGAAAATTGGCACAGTACGTCCCACCGAAGAATTTACAATCGAACGCTACAGCCATGTGATGCACATCGTGTCCAACGTTGTGGGCGAATTGTCTGATGATCACGATGCGCTCTCCGCGTTGCTGGCGGGGCTGCCGGCGGGCACCGTGTCTGGTGCGCCTAAAGTGCGCGCGATGGAAATCATTGACGAACTTGAGCCTGAGAAACGTGGTATTTACGGCGGCGGCGTTGGTTATTTCTCTGCCGGTGGCGATATGGACATTTGTATCGCGCTGCGCACAGGTGTTTTAAAGGACAAAAAACTATATATTCAAGCCGGCGGCGGCGTTGTGTACGACAGCGACCCACAGCTTGAATTTGAAGAAACTGTAAATAAATCCAATGCCTTGCGCATGGCTGCACGCGACGCGGGCATGTTCACAAAGCTTGGGAATTCCTAGAACGCGTCGCGGATGTGTCGCGTTCTACAATGGCAACTCAGTTGTTGATTTGATCTCTTGCATCGAAAGCAATGCAGTGACGTTGTAGATGTTCACCTCTTTGATCAAGGCCTGATAAAACACGTCATAGGCTTTGGCGTTGGTGACACGCACTTTCAAAATGTAATCAATCTCGCCGGCCAAACGGTGTGCTTCCAAAACCTCAGGCCGGCGTTTCAGAACTTGCAAGAATTTCTCTTGCCAATCGGCCTCATGGGCGTTGGTTTTCACCAAAACAAAGAAACAAGCCTCAAGCCCCAAAGCATCAGGATCAAGGATCACCGTTTGCTGGCCAATGACGCCGCTTTCGCGCATTTTGCGGATGCGATTCCACACAGGCGTCTTAGATGACCCCACTTTTCGGGCGATTTCGTCTAAAGATTGGCTTGCATCGACCTGCAACTCGCCCAAAATTTTCCGATCCATTGCATCCAATTGGACTGCCATTTCGGTTTTCTCCTTATTTGTAGAACCAGCACCCTGTGCGAGCCATGGAATGGAACAAACATCCTTATTCCCCAGACCCTATAGCAGATTCATAGGACAATGTTCTAAATAAGAAGGGAAATTTCACAAGTCTGGATTGCACATGGCACGCCCTTTTACGCCCAAGATTGTCACCGCAAACGCCCTTTTAGAAGGCGATGTTATCTATTTGTCTGATCAAGGCACATGGGTGCGCGCTCTCAAAGACGCTGCCCTATTTGATCAACAAGAGCTGGCAGAAAAAAGTTTGGCCTTTGCGGCCACAGACGGGTTCGCCGTTGGTGCATACCTTGTGGATGCTATCGCAGGTAAAAATGGCCCCGAGCCAACACACTTTCGCGAAGATTTCCGGCGCACAGGCCCATCCAACCACAACCACGGCAAACAGGCGGAGCTTTAAGATGTACACGTACAATGATTTTGACGAAGCCTTCGTACGCGAGCGTGTGGCACAATTTTCCGGTCAAGTTGAGCGTCGCATTGACGGCTCACTCACCGAAGAAGAATTCCGCCCCCTGCGCCTGATGAACGGGTTGTACCTGCAATTGCACGCCTACATGCTGCGTGTTGCGATCCCTTATGGCACGTTGAACCCTGATCAAATGGATCAGTTGGCGATGATTGCCGAGAAATTCGACAAGGGTTACGGTCACTTCACCACGCGCCAAAACATTCAATACAACTGGCCTAAATTGCCTGATGTACCGGCTATTCTTGAGGCTTTGGCCGATGTTGAAATGCATGCCATTCAGACCTCTGGCAACACCATTCGCAACGTGACCGCAGACCATTTCGCCGGTGCTGCAGCGGATGAAGCCTATGATCCACGCCCCGTGGCCGAATTGATCCGTCAGTGGTCCACCGATCACCCTGAGTTTCAGTTTTTGCCACGTAAATTCAAAGTTGCCGTCACTGGCGCATCACATGACCGTGCCGTTGTGCGCGCCCATGACATTGGCATCGTTTTGAAAGAACAAGACGGCGTCAAAGGAGCTGAAGTCATCGTCGGCGGTGGTTTGGGCCGCACGCCTATGGTCGGCAAAACGCTGAATGACTTTGTGCCGTTTGAAGATTTGCTGCCCTACATCGAGGCGACCGTATCTGTTTGGAACCTTTTGGGGCGCCGCGACAACAAATACAAAGCCCGTATCAAAATCACGGTTCACGAGAACGGTTTGGAAGATATCCAAGCCCGCGTGGCCGAACGTTTTGCTCAAATCAAGCCGACATTTGGTGGCATTGATATGGAAATGCTTGCACAAATCGAACAACATTTTGTGTCACCTATTTTTGCGGACAAACCAGTCGACGCCTACACGCGTGCCTATAAAAATGACCCTGTTTTTCGCGCTTGGGCCGACACCAATCTAGACGCTCATAGCAACGCAGATTATGCAATTGTAACAGTGTCTTTGAAAAAGCCGGGTGCGACGCCGGGCGATGCTTCTGCAGATCAAATGCGGTCTTTGGCGCAATTGGCCCGTGACTATGCGCATGACGAATTGCGTATCTCGCACGAGCAAAACGTGATCTTGCCCCATGTGCACAAATCGAACCTGCCTGCTCTGCACGCTGTTTTGAAGGCCAATGAATTGGCAACGGCAAATGCAGGCCTGATCTCTGACATCATCGCCTGCCCCGGCATGGATTATTGCGCGTTGGCAACGGCCCGTTCTATTCCTGTGGCCCAAGGCATCGCGACGCGGTTTGAGGAACTCAAGCTTGAGCAAGACATCGGCCAGTTGAAGATCAAAATCTCTGGCTGCATCAATGCCTGTGGTCACCATCATGTCGGTCACATCGGCATCTTGGGTCTTGATCGGGCTGGAGTTGAAAACTACCAAATCACGCTTGGTGGCGACGGCACTGAAACCACAGTGATCGGCGATCGCACAGGACCTGGCTTTGCCTATGACGAGATTATTCCAGCGATTGAACGTTTGATTTACGCCTACTTGGATGTACGCACAGATCAGGATGAAACCTTTCTTGCGACCTACCGCCGCTTGGGTATGGCGCCATTCAAAGCCGCGCTTTATCCCGCCAAAGAGGAAAAATCTGATGCCGCATAAGGCCGCACGCCTCGAAGAAGAATTTGGCACCGTGGATGAACGTGTGGCGCGTCTCAATGCGCGCTACAAAAACCATTCTGCGACCTCTGTGCTGGAACTTGCTTTGCGTGACGCAGAGCTGGGGCGTATCGCATTGGTGTCCTCTTTTGGTGCGGAATCTGTTGTGTTGTTGCATATGATTTCCGTGATGAAGCCCGACACGCCAGTGGTGTTTATCGATACGCAAATGCTGTTTCAAGAGACCATCGATTACCAACTCGATTTGATTGAAAAACTGGATCTGCGTGATGTGCGCCGTATTCAACCGAAACCTGCAAATGTAGCCAAGATTGATCCAGACGGCACGCTCAACCAACGCGATACAGATGCCTGCTGTGACCTGCGCAAAACCGTTCCATTGCAAGATGCTATGGAAGGATTTGATGCTTGGATCACGGGGCGTAAACGCTTTCAGGCAGGGTCACGCTCGACGCTTGATTTCTTTGAAAACGAGCTGGATACGCGTATCAAAATCAATCCTTTGGCCCATTGGGCGCCTGACGATGTCAAAGACTACATGATCAACAACCGCCTGCCCCGGCATCCACTTGTGGCGAAAGGGTATCCGTCGATTGGCTGTGCGCCCTGCACATCGCCGGTTAAAGAAGGCGAAGATCCCCGAGCTGGTCGGTGGCGTGGTCAAGAAAAAATCGAATGTGGCATTCACTTTGTGGATGGCAAAATGGTCCGCGGTCCGCTTCCAGTGGAAGATCAGACAGCACCCACCGCAAAAGGAGACGCAGCATGAGCGTGATTGTACAAGACAGCGGCTTTGTGGCTGAAGATTTCACCGGTGAGTGGCTTGATTTGGCCTCGGACACCGATCCATCCACTTTGGCACAATTTTCGGGTGCAGCCGCCATTCGCATTGATTTTCCTGCCTTTTCCGATGGGCGCGGGTTCACTTTGGCCAAAATGTTACGCCTTGCGGGCTTTACGGGTCGGTTGCGGGCAAACGGCCATGTGATTGCCGACCAATATGCCATGGCGCGCCGTTCAGGATTTGACGAAGTGTCCATTTCTGACGATCTGGCAACACGCCAACCCGAGGCCCAATGGTTGGCCCGCGCAGATTGGCAAGCTCATGACTATCAAGCGCGCGTGCGCCGTGCAGCCACAGCAAGCTGATCACACAGCCAGCAAGAATACAGTGTGAGAGCAATGGCACCTGTTGCCTTTGCCTCTGACCTAAATCAAAGATATGTGGGGGAATGCCCACGATAAAGGGCCCAAAGAGGGCATTGAGTGACCAATATGACAGACCAAACAGCTGTGACAGACAAACCTAAAGCGGTTCCAACACTGCCAAATGCAGCCAAAGTAACCGAAGTGACTCATTGGACGGACCGGTTGTTTTCGTTCAAAGTCGAGCGTCCACAAACATTGCGCTTTCGCTCTGGCGAATTCGTGATGATCGGTTTGATGAACGACCCGGATCCCGTGACCGGCAAACAAAAACCGCTTTTGCGCGCCTATTCCATCGCGTCCCCGTCTTGGGATGAGGAAATGGAATTCTATTCGATCAAGGTGCAAGACGGCCCGCTGACCTCTCGATTGCAGCACATCAAAGTGGGTGACGACATCATCTTGCGCCCCAAGCCAGTTGGCACATTGGTCACAGACGCTATTTTGCCCGGCAAACGGTTGTGGATGTTCGCAACAGGCACAGGCATAGCACCTTTCGCGTCATTGATGCGTGAACCTGATGTTTATGAGAAATTTGACGAAGTCATTTTGATGCACACCTGCCGCGAAGTCGGCGAATTGGAATACGGGCGTAAGCTGGTTGAGCACATCAAATCCGACGAAATGCTATCTGAAATCGAGGCAGGTAAACTGCGGTATTACCCCACCACAACCCGCGAAGAGTTCCACCACATGGGCCGCGTCACCGACAACCTGACATCGGGCAAAGTCTTTACAGACTTAGGTGTTGCACCGCTGAACCCTGAAACAGATCGCGGTATGGTTTGTGGAAATTTGGCGTTCAACAAAGACATTATGGCTATTTTGGACGGGTTTGGCTTGCGCGAAGGCGCCAATTCAGAGCCAAAAGAATACGTCGTCGAAAAGGCTTTTGTCGACTGATACAAGTCTACAGTTTTGATGATTGAAAACCCTGCCCACTATGGCGGGGTTTTTCTTTGTCTGTCGTCCATTTTTAAGGATTTCACTCATAAAAAAAGCCGCGCTGACAACTCAACGCGGCTTTTAAAAATATTTTATTTAGAGTGACTTAAAGGCCGAGAAGCGCGCGTGCTTTTTCCAAAACAGCACCCAACAACACTGGGTTGTTTTGAGCTTGCTCAAGAGCTTTATTCACAGTGGCTTTTGCATCATCGCCGATTGGGGCCATGTCGATGTAGCCTTTGACTTTTTCGAGATCAAAGCCTTCAACTTGCAAGGCTTCGCTGGCAGCTTCTGCATCAAATTCTGTGGCGTCTGCGGCAGCTTCAGTTGCCTCATCAGCCATTTCAGTGGCCGCTTCATCCGCGCCCGTGACCATGTCTGTGGCACCTTCAACAGCGTCAGTAGCAACATCAGCCGCGTCCGAAGCCATGTCCGCAGCACCTTCAACAACGTCAGTGGCCGCATCAGTCACAACGTCTGCTGCGTCTGTCGCTGCATCTGCTGCATCCGTTGCCATTTCAGTGGCACCTTCAACAACATCGGTTGCCGCATCTGTCGCAACGTCTGCTGCGTCTGTCGCCATTTCAGTGGCACCCTCAACAACATCCGTTGCCGCATCAACTGCTGCATCGGCTGCGTCTGTCGCCATGTCTGTGGCACCTTCAACAACATCCGTTGCCGCGTCTGTAGCCGCATCAACAGCACCTTCGACAGCCTCTGCGGCACCTTCAACGGCACCTTCAACAGCAGCCGTCGCATCTGCTGCAGCATCTTTTGCAGCGTCAAGCATCGAACCGGCAGTGTCTGCAACAGCGTCACCAGCCGCTTCGGTCGTGTCAGTAGCAGATTCGACAACAGCAGATGTCGCCTCAGCCGCTTTTTCTTCTTCTTTACAAGCCGCCAAGCTCAAAGCCAGGCCGGTTGCAACAGCAACAGTCACAAAACGATTGGTCATTTTCTAGTCCTCACCAAAACAGGTTAATTCTTTCATACCAAGCTCATATGACACGCTGTAGATGCAAAGAAAAGGGTGTCAAAAGCCGGAAAAGTCCCCACAAGATAAAACAAGCGCTTCATTGCCTAAATTGAGGTTGTAAGCGCCGAATAAAAGGCTTACTTTTCGCACAGATACCATCAACAGCTTATAGGAGCTTATCATAGCCCGCAGACCTCACAATGCCCCGCCCCAACGTGATACTGGCCCTCGCACGAATGAACGCATTCGTTGCCCAGAGGTGCGCCTTATCGGAGCAGAGGGTGAAAACGTAGGCGTTGTCACGCCAGCACGCGCGATGGATTTGGCCGCACAAGCGGGACTAGATCTTGTTGAAATTTCGCCGAATGCTGCGCCGCCCGTTTGCAAAATCATGGATTTTGGTAAGTTCAAATATGAACAACAAAAACGTGAATCTGAAGCGCGCAAAAAGCAAAAAATCATCGAAATCAAGGAAGTAAAATTCCGTCCTGGTACCGATGTACACGACTACCAAGTTAAAATGCGCAACGTTCTAAAATTCTT
>JBLHXX010000021.1:0-37171 GCA_047630475.1 Celeribacter sp.
AAATGCCTTGGATGGAAAACACCAACCGAAGCGTTCGCAGAAGAACTCAGAAAACTGAGATAGAGAAATGTCGCAACCTAACTTGAGTTCACAAAAAGGAGGCAAACTATCTGCCCCCTAATTGTTTTTACCCCAACGCGTAGCCTGCGCCGCGGACCGTGCGGACGGGATCCTCGCCGCCGTGTTGGCACAGAGCTTTGCGCAAGCGCCCTATGTGGACATCGACGGTGCGCGTATCAACATAGATGTCACGCCCCCAAACCCGATCTAGAAGTTGTTCACGTGACCACACACGACCTGGTTTTTCCATAAATGTGGTGAGCAAACGAAACTCGGTTGGTCCTAGTTTAAGGGCGCTGTCAGACCGAGTGACTTTATGCGTCTCAGCATCAAGGCGGATGTCATCAAAGGACAACACCTGTCCCACAGCGGATGGGCGCACGCGGCGCAATTGGGTGCGCACCCGCGCCATGAGTTCGATCACAGAATAAGGTTTGACGACATAATCATCGGCACCCGTTTCCAAGCCGCGCACGCGATCCACGTCTTCGGAGCGTGCGGAGAGCATGATAATTGGAATTTGGCGCGTCTCGTTACGTGATTTCAAACGTCTGCAAATCTCGATGCCAGACACACCGGGCAACATCCAATCAAGCACGATGATATCAGGCGCATTTTCATCGACAAACATCAACGCATCATCGCCGTTTTCAGCTTTGGTAACGAGAAAACCTTCGGATTCAAAGTTGTAGCCTAAGACTTCCCGCTGTGCAGGTTCATCTTCGACAAGCAACACATGAGGACGATCAACAGACATTTCTACAACTCCAGTCCAAGGTCAGTGTGCGATGTGACATCCCCTTTGGGACGACTTTCCTCGGGCAATTCACCTGTGACAAGATAAATCACTTGTTCTGCGATCGAGGTCGCGTGATCGCCCATGCGTTCGATGTTTTTGGCGATGAAATGCAAATGCATGCAGGCGGATATATTGCGCGGATCTTCCATCATATAGGTCAGGAATTCACGGAACAATGCGTTGTACATTTGGTCGACATCCAAATCACGTTGTCGGACTTGTTCGGCCAGTTCTGCGTCGCGTTGGATATAGGCATCCAGCGCCAATTTGAGCATTTCTTCAACTTCACGCGCCATACGGCGGATAGAGGCACCTGCCCCGTCAATCGGCTGCATGTCTGCCAAAACGCCAGTGCGCTTGGCCAAATTTTTCGCGTAATCGCCGCAACGCTCTAAGTTTCCTGCGATTTTCATCACGGTCAACACAGTCCGCAGATCGTTGGCAATGGGAGAGCGCAGTGCAATAACGCGCGCGGCTTCTTCGTTGATTTTTTCCTCTAAAGCATCGATGGCTTTGTCAGAGGCACGCACTTTTGCAGCGAGCTCAACATCACGTTCTTCCAAAGCTTGCGCCGCAGAGGTGATGTTGGCTTCGACCATGCCGCCCATTTTCATAATGAGGGCTTGGATGGCTTCTAGGTCTCGGTCAAAGACGGACGCGATGTGTTTTTCATTGGTCATAGAAGTCACTCCTTAGCCGATCCGGCCAGTGATGTAGGACTCTGTGCGCGGGTCCTGTGGATTGGTAAAAATTTGGCCTGTTTCGCCATACTCAACAAGATTTCCAAGGTGGAAAAACGCTGTTTTTTGGCTCACACGCGCCGCTTGCTGCATCGAGTGTGTGACGATCACAACGGAAAAGTTTTCGCGCAGCTCATCGATCAGTTCTTCGACTTGGGCGGTGGCAATGGGATCAAGCGCTGAACATGGCTCATCCATCAACAAAACCTCGGGTTCCGTGGCCACTGCGCGTGCAATGCACAAACGCTGCTGTTGTCCACCAGAAAGACCTGTGCCAGGCGAATGCAAACGGTCTTTGACCTCATCCCAAATCGCCCCACGACGCAAAGATTTTTCAACGATGTCATCAAGGTCCGCCTTGGAACGTGCCAACCCATGAATGCGTGGGCCATAGGCGATGTTGTCGTAGATCGATTTTGGGAACGGGTTCGGTTTTTGAAACACCATGCCCACTTTGGCGCGCAGCTGCACTGGATCGACGCGTTTGTCGTAAATGTCTTCGCCTTCGATTTCAATTTTACCCGTCACGCGGCAAATATCGATGGTGTCATTCATCCGGTTTAAGCAACGTAAAAACGTAGACTTGCCGCACCCAGATGGCCCGATAAAGGCCGTGACCGTTTTGTCTTTGATCTCGACGTTTACGTCTTTGATCGCTTGGTTGTCACCGTAGTAGACTTGGACGTCTTTGGCGGAGATTTTGATGTCATTCATGTCAACGTCTCTTTTCACAATTCGCATATCGTTCATTGTCTTTGATCCTATTCTACCAGCGGCGCTCAAAGCGGCGGCGCAGAATGACGGCGATGATGTTCATGGTCATCAAGAAGCCAAGAAGGATGATGATCCCGCCCCATGCGCGTTCGTAGTACGCAGGATCGGCCCGTTTGGCCCATTCGTAGATTTGGGCTGGCATGGCGGAATTCGGGTCCAGAAAACCAGAGGCGATGCCATCGGGCATATTCGAGGCGATAAAGCCAACCATCCCGATCAAAAGCAAAGGCGCTGTTTCGCCCAAAGCCTGTGCCAGACCGATGATGGTTCCGGTCAAAATACCCGGCATGGCAAGCGGCAGCACGTGGTGAAACACCGATTGCATTTTCGATGCGCCAATGCCCAAAGCGGCATCACGGATCGAAGGTGGCACAGCTTTCAAAGAGGCCCGTGTCGAAATGATGATCGTCGGCAAAGTCATCAGCGTCAAAACCAAACCGCCCACAAGCGGCGCGGATTGTGGCAGATGCGCAAACTGGATGAACACGGCCAAGCCCAAGATCCCAAAGACGATAGACGGTACAGCAGCAAGGTTTGAAATGTTCACCTCGATCAAATCCGTCCATTTGTTTTGGGGGGCGAATTCTTCCAGATAAATCGATGCAGACACACCGATGGGCAATGCCAAAGCCAAAACAACAATCATCATAAACAGCGAGCCGATCATGGCGACACCGATGCCAGCCTGCTCTGGACGCGACTCTGAGGCATCCGCCCCAAGGATAAAGTCAGCGTTAAAACTGGTTTTGATCATGCCAGCATCAACCATCGCATCGGCCATATCCAAATGCTCTGCATCTAGGTTTTTATCGCGGACCAGCGCGTCGCGGGTCACACGGCCTTTGAAATACCCGTCAACACGACTGGCGGCCAACAGGCGAAAATCGATGGTTTGACCAATCAATTCTGGGTTCGCCAAAACCATATCACGCACCTGCGCTGGTGCTGAGGAGGACAAAAGTTTGCCGATATCTTTGGACTTGGTAAAGGGGGTCTCGATCCCCTGCCCAGCCAAAGCCGTCATCAGGGCTTTTTCGACCAATGGCTTGTAGCCAAAGGTTGTGACCTTTTTCATCACGTCCAAATCACGGGTGCCGGATTTGTCCAGTTTGGCCTCGGGCAGCTCAATCGGAATGGTGATAAATGTTTGTTTGAAGGCCGGCGTGCCGTTGCCGATGATTGACACAAGCAAAGCCACTAAAAAACATAAGCCCAATGCGATAGCTGCGATGCCATAGCTTTTGAAACGCGCCTCTGAAGCATTGCGTTTTTTGGTGCGCGCATCGATTTGCAAAAGCGATTTTTTGGGTGCGCGGGATGGGTTTGAGGATAGATCAGACATCAGTCGTACTGCTCCCGATATTTGCGCACTATGACGAGTGCGATAATGTTTAGGCCAAGAGTGATGACAAACAGTGTCATCCCAAGGGCGAAGGCGACCAAGGCCTCGGGGGACGAGAAATCCGCATCCCCAGTCAGCTGGCTCACGATCCGCGTGGTGACAGTGGTCATCGCATCGAAGGGGTTCATCGACAGGCGCGCTGCGGCCCCTGCCCCAAGCACAACAATCATGGTCTCGCCGATGGCGCGTGAGGCCGCCAACAAAATGGCGCCGACGATGCCGGGCAACGCGGCCGGAAGAACCACTTGCTTGATCGTCTCGGATGGGGTGGCGCCAAGGCCCAAAGACCCATCACGCATTGATTGTGGGACTGAGTTGATGATGTCGTCAGACAGTGACGAGATAAACGGAATAAGCATCACGCCCATCACCAAGCCTGCGGTGATCACGGCTGTGCCACCTTGCATCCAGTCGACGCCCAAAGTGCCATTGTCGCCAAACCATTTCACCAAAAGTGGCCCAACAGTCAAAAGGGCAAACAGCCCGTAGACGATCGTGGGGATGCCCGCGAGCACCTCTAATAACGGCTTGGCAACACCGCGGGTTTTGGGCCCTGCGTATTCAGACAAATAGATTGCTGCAAACAATCCAATAGGCACGGCCACCAAAAGCGAGATGATCGAAATGTAGAATGTGCCCCAAAACAAAGGCAAAATCCCAAGTTCCGATCCACCACCAAACCTTGGTGCCCAAGTGGTGCCAAAGAAAAAATCCATCGCGGGATAGAGTTTAAAAAACTCTATCGTATTGAAAATCAATGACAATACGATGCCAACGGTGGTCAAAACCGCAATTGAGGCCGCCCCAAGCAACAAGGCCAACACCACGCGTTCCACAGAATTGCGGGCGCGTTTGTCGCGGGTCGTGCTTTTGAGTGACAAAATCAACCCAACAACAGAGGCCGCAATGACCACAGCTGTCATCAACCAATGCCCTGTGTTGGACAAGGACCGATACTCTTGTGCGGCGGATAAAACAAACTCTTGGACATCCGTGCCAAGGGCGACACCGAGCCGACCGAGAATACCACGCACATCTGATTGCGCGGTTAATGTGCGGCTGGCGGCCCTGTCCATAGCGCCTGAGGATACAGCCAAATCAAGCCCATCCGCCACACGACGCACGTCAGACATCACCAGATTAAGCGCGCCTGCGTCGGTATAATTCGATGATTGGATGTGTGACGCCACATTGGCTTGGATCACCATTGGCTGGGCAATCAGCCACAAAGCCAACAAGCCAAGGCCCGGGATCAAAACAGATAAAAGAACGTTGGAGCCATAGTAATTTGGCAGTGAATGAAGATTGCGAATATCTCCGCCAGCATCCGACAGCGCGCGGGCGCGTCCTAGAAAAAAGCCGGCAAGTCCTAAGACCAAAACCAGTATAAACAGCCAAAGCGCGGGCATGGACAGCTCCCCTTTGCGTTCCAAGTATGTGCAGGTACGATGATACCTGCCCTAATCGGGTGAAAGACGGCACAAGGTATCCCCCGCGCCGTCTTAAATCTTATCGCAAGCGTAACGCTTACTTCATCATCACAGTGCCAGCGGCAACAGCAGCTTGTGTATCGGCAAGTGCTGGGTCAGAGACAAGACCATATTCCGCCAATGGGCCATCTGGGCCAGCCATGTCATCAGATACGAAGAAATCTGCGTATTCTTGAAGACCTGGGATCACACCGATGTGCGCCGCTTTGATGTAGAAGTAGAGTGGGCGTGACACAGGGTATGTGCCTTCTGCGATGGCTTCCGTTGTTGGCACAACACCGGCCATAGTCGCAACTTGCAATTTGTCTGTGTTGTTCTCATAGAACGCCAGACCGAAGACGCCAAGACCGTCTTTGTTGCTGTCGATACGTGCAAGTGTTTCCGTGTAGTCGCCGTCGATGTCAACGGACAGACCGTCTGTGCGGATAGACATACAGGCGTCTTCTGCTTCGTCTTCGCCGCCTTTAAGTTCAACGAACTTCGCGAAATCGCCAGACTCTTCACAGCCCGTCAAGATCACTTTTTCGTCGAACACTTCACGTGTACCGTGCTTTGTACCCGGAATGAACGCCATGATTGGCTGTGCTGGGAAGGCAGGGTTCACTTGGTTCCAAGTTGTGTTTGGGTTTGCAATAGCTGCACCATCAACGATGATTTCAGCAGCCAAAGCTTTGTACCAATCTTGCTGTGTGAACTCAAAAGAGTTGCCGTTGATGTCAGATGCGAAAACGATACCATCGTAGCCGATACGCACTTCAACGATGTCAGTCACACCAGCTTCGGCGCAGGCTGCAACTTCTTTGTCTTTGATTTTGCGTGATGCGTTGGCAACGTCGATTGTGTTTTCGCCAAGACCTTCACAGAACCGCTTGAGACCCGCAGAAGAGCCGCCAGATTCAACAACAGGTGTCGGGAAATCAAAGTTTTCGCCAAAAGCTTCTGCAACGATGGATGCGTATGGCAACACTGTGGAAGACCCAGCAACCTGCACCTGATCGCGGGCAGCAGCGGCGGTGACGGACATAGCAGAAATCGCCAAGGCAGAGGCGGTCAGTTTAACAAAGGACATATGTAGCTCCTGAATTTCATAGCTGAGAGGCGTGTCTGCCTCTCTCCTCGTGGGTTTTAGGTACGCTTGGTTATGCTTTTGTGAACCTAATGTAACACTTTCATGACAACGGCGAAAGTTTCATCCATTTATATGTTCTTGAATAGAAAATTGTGACCGCATGACATCAAAGCCCCCTTAATCGTAGGGTAAAATCACTGAAAAACAGCTGCCGTTGCCCGCATGGCTTTCAATGCGCAACCTGCCACGGTGACGATTCAAGATGTGCTTTACAATGGCCAACCCTAACCCGGTGCCCCCCATTTCACGCGATCTGTGGGTGTCCACACGGTAGAACCGCTCGGTGAGGCGCGGAATGTGATGCGCCGGAATGCCCTCACCTTGGTCAGCAATATCCACCCGCACCGCAGGGCCGCGCATGGTCGGCTCTATCGCATGTGAGGTGATGCAAATGGACACTTCACCACCGTCGGGGCCATATTTGATCGCGTTTTCAATCAGGTTGGTGAAAACTTGGGTCAATTGATCTTGGTCGCCCTGCACCAGATCCTCAGCATCCCCCCCCTCAAGGCGCAAATTCACAGAGCGCGCATTGGCAAGCGGCTGCAATGTTTGCACAACGGAGCGCACCACAGACGGTACATTGACGGGATCACGGGGGCGCACGCGACGGTCGGCTTCGACGCGACTGAGCGACAAAAGGTCGCCAACGATTCGGTTCATGCGCTTGGCTTCCGCGTCCATAATTGACAAAAACCGCGTCCGCGCAGTGGTGTCATTGGCCGCAGGTCCAAGTAACGTTTCTATAAATCCAAGCACAGCTGTCAGCGGTGTGCGCAATTCATGAGACACATTCGCTACAAAATCGCGGCGCATTTGGCCGGCTTCTTGCAACTCTGTTTTATCCTCAAAGGCCACCACAACATAACTTACATCTTTTGTCATTGCGGCGCGCACTTGAACATCAAAATGCAAATCCCGCGCCGATTCTGAAACACGATATGTGGCCGTCGCATTTTCGCCAAGACGCAACACGTTTTCGATGGCATCCAAAAGCATGGGTTGGCGCAAAACCGTTATGTAATGCCTGCCCTGCATACCATTTCCAAACAGGGATTCTGCTTTTTGATTGGCGGCGACCACCCGTTCGTCACTGCCGATAACGATCACTGGCAGGGGCATGGCACGGGCCATTTCGATCACGAGGTCATTGTTGGGCGTCTTGCTATTTTGTGAGGCGTTCATCACGATATCTTTCAATAGGTGCCGCTTTGGATACGAGGGTATTATGACGTGTATGTGACCGTTTTGCATGCGCTTTCGCTTTAGAGTTGTCCGTACTTAATTTGTCATCAATCCCAACACAAAGATTTGCAAAATGGGAATTTTTCCATATTTGCCAAAAACGATGTTGCATTTAAGCGGTTTTCCGCTTCTTCTTTATTCAATTGGATCTTAAAATGGGCCGTGCGACAAAATATGGGCAGTATATCAACTTCTAAGTTCTTTGATGTGATCGCGTTGTCGCGTCACCAACGACAAGAAGACGAACGAATGACACTGTTGGTTGGAGAGTATGCACATGCGCAAGGGGCTGGTACGATCATGCCCACGTCATCTGCTGTCTTCTATTTGGATTTTAAGGACTTGAACGCTGACGTGTTGCAAGCCGTCAATCCAGATTTGGTGATGTCCCCAGTGATCGCCACGACATTCGATTGTTTGGAATTGGCTAAGTTTTTAGAACAAACAGGATTTTGCGGTCAGTACCGTGTGATGTTAGAAGATATCCCTAGGCCAGACATCATTTGCCGTGAAATTCGCCAACTGCATCCAAAGGTTGATTTCGATGTTGTGCAGGCGAAACCCTCTACTGCGAAAGGGTTGAACTATTCAGGGTTAAAACACTAAATGACCTAAACAGTTGTGCTCAAAGGTCATCACAACTGATCTAACAATTGCGGTTTAGGTGATCGCAACAAGCCCATCGCGAAATCGCCGTGCGTTTTCTTGGTAGTGAACCGCTGACAGTTTTAGCGCGTCGATTTGCGCCTCAGACAGCTGTCGCACAACTTTCCCAGGGGCCCCCATCACAAGAGATCCATCGGGGATCACCTTATTTTCGGTGATCAACGCCCCTGCCCCGATCAGACAGTTTTTGCCAATTTTAGCCCCATTCAAAATGGTGGCTCCCATGCCGATCAGAGTATTCTCGCCTAAAATACAGCCGTGCAACATAGCTTTGTGCCCGATGGTGCAGCCCGCGCCGATGGTCAAAGGCGACCCCATATCAGTGTGCAACACACAGTTTTCTTGGATGTTGCTGCCTGCGCCGACATCAATCATTTCATTGTCACCGCGCAGCGTGGCCCCAAACCAGATGTTTGCGCCTGCGCCCAAGCTGACTTTGCCGATGACATTGGCATCATGAGCCACCCAGAAATCACCGTTTTCCGGTAAAATAGGGGCGTGATCGTCGAGGCTATATAATGTCATGTTTCGATTTCCTCAAATTCGGCTTGTAATCCGCGCACCACATCCAAAAGTCCGGGTTGTTGGCGGCGGTGCAAACGTTCTGCCGATACGATGGTTTTCAAACGTTCAAAAGACGTATCGAGGTCATCATTGACCAGTACATAATCATAGCCATCCCAATGGCTGATTTCATCCCAGCTTTGGCGCATGCGTTTTTCAATCACCTCGGCACTGTCTTGGCCTCGGGTTTCCAACCGTCTGCGCAGCTCGGTGATGGACGGTGGCAAGACAAAGATTGACAACACATGATCGCGCAACGCGGAATTGGCGATTTGCTGTGCGCCTTGCCAGTCCACATCGAACAACACGTCTTTGCCTGCGTCGATCGCTTTGCGCACGGGGGCCGCCGGCGAGCCATAGTAATTGCCAAAAACCAAGGCGTGCTCAAGCATATCACCGCTGGTCACCATGGATTTAAAATCATCCTCGGCTGTAAAGTGATAATCGACGCCATTTTGTTCACCCGGACGCGGCGCGCGCGTGGTGGCTGAGACAGAAAAGCTTAATGTCTCATCCCACTGCATCAAGCGTTTGGCGAGCGTGGATTTGCCGGCGCCTGAGGGCGATGACAAAATGATAAGAAGACCGCGGCGTTCGGCTGACATGTGTCCCTCCTTATAATGGACTGGTTTTCTATAGTCTGCGAAAGGCGGCTTGACCACCGTTTCAATGTGCTGTGACTTCGCGAATTTTGCCGCATCGCGGCAATAAGGCATGTCGGACCTCTATTTTCAAAATGAGAGCCCGAAATAAGGCGCAATCATGTCTTGCCCTTGGGGAATGTCAGAGACGCAGTCCTTTTTTTAGGGTGAAATTCAGGCATTGAGTCGCGTTAATTTCAACCTTTTTCACATGTCGCAGGCCAATTTTTGAAGGATGCACTTCAAATGGGCGCTTCGAGCGGCTGATGACGCGCAAAAAAGACATTTCTGCCATATTTCCTATAACTGACTGTTTTTAATTATATATTCACATATTCAATCGGTGAGGTATTGTTGAAATTTACCATGATAAGGGCATTTTGAGCCCCAAAACCTCGCTGGACGTTAACCATTGGTTAGGAAATTCCACCAAATTGGGCAAACTCGTGGCATAAAAGGGTCAAGCAAGCACAGACACACAGTGCTCGATCAGAACAACGCGGCGCAACGCATACGGTACGGCCGCAACTCATAGGTGATGAAATGAAAATTGATTATGTCAGCGGTTCAAACGTCGTATCCCTTATGCCACGCCGCAACGAAATGGTTTTCCCTGCTCTGCGTGATGTCGAAGCCTACTGGGACGGTTTGCGCAATGGTCGCCCTGTGCCAGCCCGCGCTGATATTGATCCACGCGGCATGCAGTCATCGCTTGAATTTGCATTCATCCTTGAACGCATCGCACCGGGTGTTGCGCGTTTTCGCCTTGCTGGGATGCACCTCACGGATTTGATGGGTATGGAAGTGCGCGGCATGCCACTGACAGCTATGTTCGTGCCAGAGAGCCGTGCGAAGATCTCTGAAGCGCTTGAAGCCGTTTGCGAAAACCCACAGATCACCACAATCACCCTCAAAGGCGAGCGCGGCATTGGGCGTGGGTCACTTGATGCACAGCTTTTGCTATGCCCGTTGAAGTCTGATCTTGGCGATGTGAACCGCATTTTGGGGTGCTTGCAGTCCAAAGGCGACATCGGCCGCCAGCCACGCCGGTTTGAAGCTGTTGAAACTGTGTCTCGTGCGCTTTTCGGGGGCGACATCCAAGATGCCCCCATGGCCGAAGGTCTGACAAAAAAAGGCAATCCAATCCCACAAGGATTTGCCGAAGCGCGCAAAGCCTATCTTGAGCAAAAAGACCACGCGACACCACCATCGGCAAAAGATGCACCACATGCCCCTCGCCCCACAGGCAAACCATCTTTGCGCCTTATCTCGACAGAGGACTGATCGGTCCAATATTTGTGCGTTGCGAAAGGGATGTCACCTATCTCGGCCCGCAATACAAAAGGCGCAGCTTTGGGGAGCTGCGCCTATTTTTTGAATTCTTTGGTACATGATCCTTTGAATGGGTATCAGAGTTAAAAAGGCCGGACAAAATGCCCGGCCTTTTCCGTATCGATTGAACCCGCTTTAGCGCGCGTTTTTTGACAACTCTTCAGCCACCAAGAACGCCAGTTCCAAGGCTTGGGACGCATTCAGACGTGGATCACAAGCCGTGTGGTAACGATCTGCCAGATTTTCATCAGTCACTTCAATCGCACCGCCAGTGCATTCCGTCACATCCGCGCCGGTCATCTCAAAATGAACGCCACCTGGAATGGTGCCGTGTTCGCGGTGAACTTCAAAGAATTCCTGCACTTCAGCCAGAACAGACTCGAACGGACGGGTTTTGTAACCGCTGTCTGATTTGACCGTATTGCCGTGCATCGGATCGCAAGACCAAACAACGTTTGCGCCCTCTTCTTTCACGGCTGCAATCAAACGTGGCAGATGTTCTTTGACATTGCCCGCGCCGAAACGTGCGATCAAGGTCAAGCGCCCCGCCTCGTTGTTTGGGTTCAGCTTTTTCATCAAGATTTTGAGATCTTCTGCCGTCGTTGTCGGACCACATTTCAAACCGATCGGGTTGGACACGCCTGAGCAGAACTCAACATGCGCCCCATCTGGTTGACGTGTGCGATCTCCGATCCAGATCATGTGGCCAGATCCCGCGATTGTGTCGCCCAAGGTGCTGTCCACACGGGTCAGGGCCTCTTCGTATTCCAACAACAGCGCTTCGTGTGATGTGTAAAAATCAACCGTTTTCAGTTCGTTGTTGTTGTCGGCTGTCATGCCTGCGGCGCGCATGAAATCCAGCGCGTCTTGGATGCGATTGGCCATATCGCGGTATTTCTCGGCTTCATCGGCCTCCGTGAAGCCCAGAGTCCAACCATGCACGCGGTGCACATCGGCAAACCCGCCTTTGGAATAGGCACGCAGCAAGTTCAACGATGCCGCCGCCTGTGTGTAGGCTTGCAACATGCGTTTTGGGTCGGGAATGCGATCCTCGGGTGTGAAATCAAATCCGTTGATAATATCACCGCGGTAGCTTGGCAGCTCAACACCGTTTGATGTTTCCGTTGGTGCAGAGCGCGGTTTCGCGAACTGCCCCGCCATACGGCCCACTTTGATCACGGGCACTTTCGCGCCAAAGGTCAAAACCATCGCCATTTGCAACATCACCTTAAAGGTGTCGCGAATTTGATCTGCACCAAATTCCGCGAAACTTTCGGCACAATCGCCGCCTTGCAACAAAAACGCTTCGCCGCGTGAGGCTGCTGCCAATTGTTTTTTCAGTGTTTTTGTCTCGCCCGCAAAGACAAGAGGAGGATACTTGGAAAGTTGCGCCTCAACAGCATTCAGCGCAGCCTCGTCGGTATACTCGGGCATTTGCACTCGCGGTTTGTTACGCCATGCTGATTTTACCCAATCCGTCATTGTCTCTACTCCGAGAAATTAATTCATTTAAGTCGTGTGACGCACCCCTGTGGTGGCGCTATCAGTTCAAGGGTTATAAGCGTAGCTTAGGGGTTGGCAAACCCGAAATGTTAAAAAGTCTGGCGAAAGATCGACTATTTGAGAAAACACCGTCACTGTACGGTGCGTCATCGTTCATGTTTTTCTAAAATCTAGCCGACCACAGGCCAAAATGATGCAGAGGGTCGCGCCCCAAACCGCTTTGTATAGGTGACGTTACGTGATTTTTTGTCGATTCTATCATGATTATAATAGCATTCAGGCTTGGAATTGGGCTCCAACGTCCATTCATTGAAAAATCAAGCGGGACAATCTTTGCATTTCGTCTGTAAATGCAAAGTATACCTGCGCAATTGACCTGAAAATCACCCTCAAATGGGATTATCACCCAAACTAGATCTTGCGTTTATCCTTTTCCGCCTGAGTGCTTTCCATTTCGAAAAACCCGTTTTAGGCTTACTTCAGGACAATGATCCAACTGGGAGATTAAAATGAAAAAGATTCTATTGGCCACTGCGGCCTCTACACTTATCGCTGGCGCCTCATACGCAGACGAAATCAAACTGGGCCTTATGCTTGGTTTTTCCGGTCCTGCGGAATCTTTGGCAACAGATATGGCGGGTGGCGTGCGTGCGGCTGTTAAAGAAATTTCTGAAAGCGGAAAATTCTTGGGCGGCACAACTGTTGCGCTGGTGGAAGGCGATTCCACATGTACAGACGCGGCTGTGGCCTCATCCGTAGCCGAGCGCATGATCACATCTGATGGCATTTCCGGTCTCGTAGGGGCGCTTTGCTCTGGTGCGACGGGGGCGGCTTTGACAAATGTTGCGGTGCCAAACGGCATGGTCATGTTTTCCCCATCAGCCACATCCCCATCTTTGACAACAATCGAAGACAACGGCCTGTTTTTCCGTGCGTCCCCATCTGATGCACGCCAAGGAGCTGTTATGGCTGAATCGCTTTTGGAAAAAGGCGTTAAAACGGCTGCTGTGACCTACACAAACAACGATTACGGCAAAGGTTTGGCTGACGCATTCGAAACGTCCTACACAGAAATGGGCGGCACAGTCACCATCAACACATCCCACGAAGACGGCAAAGCAGATTACTCTGCTGAAGTTGGTGCCTTGGCATCCGCTGGTGGTGATATCCTCGTTGTGGTCGGCTACATTGATCAAGGTGGTCCAGGCATCATTCGTGCGGCCCTCGACACAGGCGCATTTGACCGCTTCCACCTGCCTGACGCAATGATCGGCGACGCAATGGAAGAGCGTTTTGGCACAGAAATTGAAGGTGCCACAGGCCAAGTGCCCGGTTCCGATTCCCCAGGCGGCGAGATGCTCGTCGCGATTGGTGAAGCCAACGGCTACAATGGCACAGCGCCATATGCACCTGAATCCTACGACGCTGGTGCGTTGATCTTGCTCGCGATGCAAGCGGCTGGCTCCTCCGATCCACAAGTCTACAAAGACTTCGTGATGGGTGTTGCCAATGCTCCGGGTGAGCAAATTTTCCCAGGTGAATTGGGCAAAGCGCTTGATATCTTGGCGGCTGGCGGCGACATCGACTATGTGGGTGGCACAGCTGCTGAATTGATCGAGCCCGGTGAAGCGGCTGGATCCTACCGTGAGATTCTTGTCAAAGACGGCAAAATCACAACTGTTGGCTACCGCTAATCGTTTAAAGACCTCAAACAGCCCGGAATTAATTTCCGGGCTGTTTGCGTAACCAGATTCTAAAAACTGGGCAATCAAGGGGATAGTCACATGATCGAAGTGCGTGATTTACACATGCATTTCGGCGGTTTTCGCGCGGTGGACGGGGCATCGCTTTCCATCAAGGAAGGTTCCATTACGGGTCTTATCGGTCCAAATGGCGCGGGAAAAACGTCGCTTTTCAACTGTATCGCGGGCGTTTTGACGCCCACCAGCGGGCAAATCTTGTTTGATGGCGAAGACGTCACAGGTTTGAAACCGCACCAATTGTTCCACAAAGGTATTCTGCGCACTTTTCAGATTGCGCATGAGTTTTCGACCATGACGGTGCGCGAAAACCTGATGATGGTGCCAGCCAATCAAACAGGTGAAACGCTGTGGAACGCTTGGTTTAAACGTGGTCAAATCGCGGTTGAAGAAGCCGCATTGCGCAAAAAAGCCGATGAAGTGCTAGAGTTTTTAACCATTTCGCACATTGCGGATGAGAAAGCGGGCAATATTTCTGGCGGTCAGAAAAAGCTTGTTGAATTGGGGCGCACGATGATGGTCGACGCCAAAATCGTGTTTTTGGATGAAGTGGGCGCAGGCGTGAACCGCACCTTGCTCTACACGATTGCCGATGCGATCAAGCGTCTCAATGTTGAACGTGGTTATACGTTTTGCATGATCGAACATGACATGGAATTTATCAAAATGCTTTGCGATCCGGTCATTGTCATGGCTGCGGGCCAAGTGATGGCGACGGGGTCTGCCGATGATATCATGCAAAACGAACAGGTGATCGAGGCCTATCTGGGCACAGGTATCAAAAACAAAGAGGCCACCGAAGGCCTGACCAAAGATGCCATTCCCGCACAGGAGAGCACCACATGAGCTATCTCAGTGCCACCCATATGACTGGTGGCTACGGCGGCGCGGATATTTTGCACGATTGCGAATTGTCTGTGGAAAAAGGCGAGATCGCTGTGATTGTTGGTCCTAACGGTGCCGGTAAATCCACTGCGATGAAGGCCGTTTTTGGCATGTTGAATATCCACACCGGCTCTGTCGTTTTGGACGGTGAGGACATCACCAAACTGTCCCCCCAAGAGCGCGTCTACAAAGGCATGGGGTTTGTGCCGCAGACCTCGAATATTTTTCCAACCATGACTGTCGCGGAAAATTTAGAAATGGGCGCGTTCATTCGCACCGACGATTTCAAACAGACGATGGAACAGGTCTACGAGATCTTTCCCGCCGTCTATGACAAGCGCAATCAAAACGCGGGCGAACTGTCTGGCGGGCAACGTCAACAGGTCGCGGTGAGCCGCGCTTTGATGACACAGCCTAAGTTGTTGATGCTTGACGAGCCAACCGCAGGCGTGTCCCCCATCGTGATGGACGAGCTGTTTGATCGCATCATCGAGGTCGCAAAAACGGGTATCGCTGTGCTGATGGTGGAACAAAATGCAAGACAAGCCCTTGATATTGCAGACAAAGGCTATGTTCTGGTCCAAGGCGCCAATGCCTATACCGACACAGGGGCAGCCCTTTTGGCTAATCCCGAAGTGCGCCGCACGTTCTTGGGGGGATAGAGCATGCATCCAATGATCATCCCGACCCTCATCTTGGCACCGATTGCGATTGCAACGCCGATTTATGTCTACACATCTTATGTGGAAAACCAAAAAACCAACCTACCTGCTGAATTGTTTTGCCTGTCAAATACGATTTGCGAAGGCAGCGCCAACAATTGTCGCGAGGGCTCTGCGCCGTTGCATTTCAAACGTGGCACAGACTTCGTTGGTGAAATGCAGTTCGACAATGGGCGTAGGCTGAATGGGGCTGTCACAGCCGTGGCCGGACAAATGTCTGGTCGCTTTGAGGAACAAGGCGGTGGCACCTATGAGCTTGAAATTTCCACAGCGGACTTCACCTTAATGCACCGCGTGCCAGACGTGCGCGGCACACAAAAAGAAACCTATTTTCAGGGCACATGTGAGAGGGTGAATTGATGGATATTCTCAACGCCTTAGTGGCATTTGCGAACTTTGTTTTGGTCCCGGGTACGGCTTATGGCGCACAGCTTGCGCTTGGCGCGCTGGGTGTCACGTTGATTTATGGCATTTTGCGGTTCTCGAACTTTGCCCATGGCGACACAATGGCATTCGGCACAATGTTTGTTGTGTTGATCACAACCGCAATGAAATCGGTTGGCATCAGCTTTGGCCCCTTGCCCACCGCCCTGCTTGCTCTGCCGTTCGCGATACTGTGCACCATGGCTTTGGTGTTGATCACGGATCGCACCGTGTACCGATTTTACCGCAAAGTGAAAGCCGCGCCTGTGATGTTGGTCATTGTGTCGATGGGCGTGATGTTTGTGATGAACGGCGCTGTGCGAATGATTGTTGGCACCGATGATCGTCGGTTCGCCGATGGCGAGCGTTTCATCATCACGGCGCGTGAGTTTAAAACCATGACAGGCTTGTCCGAGGGCTTGGCCATTCGCACAACCCAAGTGATCACCGTGGTCACAGCGATCCTTGTGGTGGCGGCTTTGTTCTGGTTTTTGAATAAAACGCGTACCGGTAAATCGATGCGCGCCTATTCTGACAACGAAGATCTGGCGCTGTTGTCCGGCATCAATCCAGAACGTGTCGTGACCATTACATGGTTGATCGTAGCGGCTTTGGCGACCATCGCCGGCACGCTGTATGGATTAGATAAGTCTTTTAAGCCCTTCATTTATATGCAGCTTTTACTGCCCATCTTTGCCTCTGCCATCGTGGGCGGGCTTGGGTCACCTTTGGGGGCTATTGCGGGCGGGTTCGTGATCGCCTTTTCAGAAGTGACTTTGACATACGCGTTCAAAAAGGTTGTCACCTACTTGGGGCCAGATGGATGGGTGCCGGACGGATTGGTACAGCTTTTGTCCACCGACTATAAATTCGCGGTGTCTTTCGCGATACTGATCATCGTTTTGTTGTTCAAACCAACAGGCCTATTTAAGGGGAAATCGGTATGAGCCAGTCTCACATTCAAACCTCAAATATTGCAAATCGTGCACCGCTGTACTTTGGTATCATGGCCGCACTCATCATCGGTGTTGGCGTATTACAATCGTGGAATTCGGCTTTGTTCATTTTGAACATGGGACTCATTTCCGCGATTATGGCGCTTGGCGTGAACCTTCAATGGGGGTTCGCGGGCCTGTTTAACGTCGGTGTCATGGGCTTTGTGGCGCTTGGCGGGCTGGCTGTTGTGCTTGTGTCGACGTCACCTGTTGGCGAGGCATGGCAAGCGGGCGGTGTGCGGGTGCTTTTCGCGCTGGCTCTTGGGATCGGCACGATTGTTGGCGCAATCCTGCTTTGGAAAAAACTCGAAAAGGGCCGACTGCGTGGTTTGCTCATTGCTGCTTGGCTCATCGCGGGGTTCTTTATCTTTCGCGCGGTGTTTGATCCGGCGGTTGCTGCGATTGAAGCGGTGAATCCTGCTATTTCTGGCAACCTTGGTGGGCTTGGTCTACCGGTTTTGATTGCATGGCCTGTGGGCGGATTGTTCGCAGCAGGGGCCGCATGGCTGGTGGCGAAAACGGCTTTGGGGCTGCGTTCCGATTATCTGGCAATTGCCACGCTTGGCATTGCTGAGATTATTATCGCGGTGATGAAAAACGAAGACTGGCTTGGTCGGGGCGTTAAAAACGTCATCGGCCTACCCCGTCCTGTGCCCTACGAGATCGATTTGCAGCAAAGCGAATGGTTTATCGGTATGATGCAAACCATCGGCGCGGATCCGGTCACAGCCTCAAGCATTTTCGTGAAGCTGTGCTACGCAGGTCTGTTTTTGGCGGTGATTTTTCTATTAATCACGGCGATGCAGCTTGCACTAAATTCGCCTTGGGGGCGGATGATGCGAGCCATCCGCGACAACGAAGTGTCGTCCGAGGCCATGGGCAAAAACGTCACGGGGCGCCATTTGCAAATCTTTGTGCTTGGGGCTGCGATTTGTGGGCTGGCCGGTGCGATGATGACCACGCTTGATGGGCAATTGACACCGTCGTCTTACCAACCACTTCGCTTTACCTTTTTGGTTTGGGTGATGGTGATTGTTGGTGGGTCTGGCAACAATTGGGGCGCGGTTTTGGGCGGGCTGTTCATTTGGTTCCTCTGGGTTGAGGTGGAACCGATTGGCCGTTTTGTTGCAGATATTTTGACGTCAGGACTGGCGGACAACAGTGATCTGAAAAAAGAAATCTTGGCCCGTACCGTCTTTGTACGACCTTTGACCATGGGGTTGGTGTTATTGTTTGTTCTGCGGTTCAATCCGCGTGGGCTTTTGCCAGAACGCTAGACAAAATAACATCAAAAATATGTAGGGCGCGCCACGTTGGTGCGCCCTTTTTTATTGTCTTTGGGTGATGATTTTGGGGATCATAAGATGCGAAAAGGCGACCCGAAGGCCGCCTTTGATCGTTTGTCTTGTGCAGCAGATTTAGCTGGCAAACAAAAGACGTGTTTCGTGTTTTTTCAAAGACTTGCGTGCAGATTCGTAGTTGGTCAAACCCGTTTGCGAGGCCAGTTCAGGGAAAAGCGAGAGCACTTCATCACGTTGTGCAGATTGTAGGCCCTGCAATGACGCCTCGCCCGGTTGGAATGTTTCCGTCCAAGCGCCGTTGGACAAAACGACCTCATGATTGTCACACAAGAAGTGCAAATATGATGTTTGCGCAGGACGCGCCCGTGAAATGCCTGGCATGCCAACAAGATGGATCGCGGGCGACAGCACTTCGCGCTCTTCAAAGTAAAGCTGGGCGCGATCGGAGCTGAGCAAGACGCGGTGCTGCGGAGAGACCATCAAATCGCGTTCAGGCAGACCGTTGCCCAAAGCGCCTTTTTGGATCAGCACAGGGGCAAGCGCTTCTTGTTTTGCGAAATCCAATGCGGTCATGTCTTTTTGTCCGACCCAACGAATTTCTTGCACCCCGTTGTCACGGGTGAAGACTTTGTCGCCCTCTTTCAACATCTCGGCAGCCACTTCGCCTTGGGGCGTTGCAATGGCAGTGCCCGGGGTGAAGCAGATCACAAAGTTTTCGATGTCATTGTAGTTGACGTTGGCATATTGCCCCGTGTCGGCATTGTAAAACGTCAACTGACCTGTAAAGCCATTGCCATCATCATCTGGATTTTGCACATCGTTGACGATTGTGTACCCGTTTTGGATAAACCAGCTGACATCCAATGTGTCTTGATCCGTCGCATCGCCATCGCCATCGCCATTCACGGTGGTGTTGTTCGGATTAGAGGACGTGCCGATGGAATTGACCACGATGGTGTCTGCGCCGTTGCCACCGTTCAGAACATCGTTTTCGCCACCGCCATAGAGCGTATCGTTGCCCTCGCCGCCATACAATTGATCGTATCCTGCGCCAGCTGTTAGTGTATCATCACCATCTTCGCCGTAGATCACATCGTTTCCGTCGCCGCCGTCAATTGTGTCATTGCCGGGGATCAATGGGGTGACAACCACATCGTCAATCAGGTCGCCGTTCATCGAAAACCCCGATTGGGTGGTTCGTGTGGTCAACGTGAAAGTGATGGAGGTTTGGCTTTCGAACTCTGCAGAGAACCAAGCGTCTTGATCGTTCGGGCTATTGGCTTCTGTACCTGAGGCTACGACTTCTGATCCTGTGTTTTGCACTTCCAAAGAGGTGTCTGCACTGGTGCCAAACCCAGTGAATGAGCTGGCGTCTACAGCGACGGATTCAACATCACCTACAGAGTTGCGATCAAGGTCATTGAAGGTTGCCGTCGAGTTGATTGAAACAGGGTCGCCTGTGGCGGGATCGAAAAACTCCAAACGGAAAGTTGCAGTTTCGCCGCCATCAGATGATGTGGAGCCATGCCCGCTGTTGAGCAAAATTTCAGAGCCGTTGCCACCACTCAGATCGACATTCAAATAACGATCTGATGTTTCGACCAAAACCAAACGGCCAGAGACCCAAGTGCCATCTTCCAATTGAGCAACGTTTTCGTAGATCGCTACGTCACCGGGTTTGGCATTGTTATCGCCCCATGAGCTATCCGACACCAAGTTTGAACTTGAAAGTGTCAGCGCACTTGCATCAAGGCCGGCGCTGTCCAAGCTGTTGCCAGCATCGCCGTACAAGATGTCATTGCCGCCACCGCCGTTGATGATGTCATCACCACCAAGGCCATTGATTGTGTCGTCGGCATCGGTGCCGTTCAATAGGTTGTCGCCATTGTCGCCATCAATATTGGCCATTATGCATCCCCACTTGGTGCTGGGCGTCAACTTCGCCCAAAATCAAAATATTAACGGCAACTGGCAGGTCACCTACATAGTTCCCTACAAAGAGGGATTAAGACAAGGTCTACCATTATTTTCACGATCAAACAGAGAGAGATCGATGAAATAAGTCCCCTCAAATATATTTTATGCTGCTGTGCGGCAAATAAGTATCCATCGGGCAGAGAGTGTCGCATGGAAACAACGACCTAACTAAATGAAATTTATTAATAAATTATCTCTATTTAGTCGTATCGTTGAAAGATTAGGCGACAGAAAATCAATGTATCACAATTGTGTTTAGGTGTTTCTAAATCGGAAATAACCCTGTGTTTTCTCGATTGTTCACTCGAAATTGGAAACAGTTTTACAATGGATGGGTTTAGGGGGGGAGCGCATCTTAGAATCGCTCAACGGCCAAATACCCTAAATTGGCCCTGTTTGGTCACCCGAACGCCACGCCAACTTGGTTGGCATTCGGATTAAGTTTACCTGTTGGAATGTGCTTAGGACACCAACAATTCGGCCTCATGTTTGCGCAGTACACGGCGTGCTGTCTCGTAGTGACCTCGCCCCGATTGTTCGCGCAATTCAGGGAAGAGCGAAAAGATTTCTTCGCGTTGATCTTCACCAATACCAGCCAAGGTGAAGTCACCGGGCTGGAAGCTTTCAGACCATGTGCCATCGCTTAAGATCACTTCGTGGCGGTCGAACATCATATGAATGTATGTCACGCTTTGTGTGCCCATAAGTTCGACACCATCCATCTTGGTCAGGTGCTTGGCAGCTACGAGAACTTCACGATCGTCAAAGTAAAGCGACGCTTTTTCGGATGCAACGAGCATACGGTGGTTTGGAGACACCATCATATCGCGTTCTGGCAAACCATTGCCCAAGGCCCCTTGGCGGATCATCACGGGGTACAACTCTTTGCGCAGCATCAATTCAGCGGCTGACAATGTTTTTCTGCCAATCCAGCGGATCGCTTGAAGCCCATTGTCGCGGGTGATAATTTTATCGCCCACTACTAGCTGTGACACATCCCGTTCGCCTTTTGGTGTGGCGATCATTGTGCCCGGCGTGAAACATGGGATGACGTTTTCGATTTCTGAGAATTCCAGAGTGCCGGTCACGTCACCAGATTCGTCGAAGTAGGTGACAACACCGTCAAAACCGTTGCCGTTGGAGTCAGGGCCAGTGATGTTGACTTCGAAGGAGCCGTTATCGACGACAGAGCCGGTGAGATCCAGCACGTCGTAGTCATCGCCTTCGGATCCACCATCGATGGTCATCGTCGATGGGTCAGCCACTGTGCCAGGGGCATTGTTAATGTCAAAGGTATCGCGCCCTGCGCCGCCCATGATGTCGGCCCCAGCGGAGTCGTTTGTCACAGTGACAAAGTCGTCGCCATCCCCCATATCAAGGGTCGCATTCTCGCCGCGCACTGTGGCTGTATCGTCGCCTGCACCGGCGTCTGCGACATCATTCGTACCGACAAACAGCGTATCGTCGCCCTCGCCCGCGTCCAAGATATCAATGTCATCATCATTGTCGGACACAAGCGTATCATTGCCTTGGCCGCCGATGATTGTATCAGCACCTGCACCACCTGAGAGGTAGTCATCATCGATACCGCCATCGAGGTAATCGTCGCCTGCGTCACCATACAAAGTGTCCGCATCATCTCCACCCGTGATCGTATCGTTGCCGTCACCGCCACGGACATAGTCCATGTCGTTTGTGGGCACTGGATCGGTGTCATCCGTTTCATCCGTGTGGTTCATCACGCCATTGACATCACCCGCGTTGATGATGTCATCGCCCGAACCGCCGTAGATGATATCAGAACCATGGCCACCTGTGATGGTGTCGTTGCCAGAGCCGCCGTAGACTTCGTCGTCATCGATGCCCGCGTCGATGATGTCATCGCCTTGCTCACCGTAAACAATATCTGCATCGTCGCCGGTGAGAATTGTGTCATTGCCCTCGCCGCCGTGAACGATGTCTTGTCCGTCCGCAGTGTTTTGGTCTGTCGCGTAAGGATACAATCCGTTTGGCAAGGCGGGATCGTCCCCCACGTAGTCAGAGAATGTATCGGTGCCCACGTTAATGTAATCATCGCCCGCACCGCCATCGACGATGTCAGAGCCTTGAACATCGATAATGATGTCATCACCATCGCCACCGTAAACTGTATCATCATCGATACCGGAATAAATGGTGTCATTGCCTGCGCCACCAAAGACCGTGTCCGCATCGTCGCCAGTGATGATGGTGTCATCGCCGTCACCGCCGTCAACATAGTCGATGTCGTCAGTTGGGTTGGCATCTTGCAAGCTGTCATATGGGACACCATCTGGCAGCGGCGTGTCATCAAGCCCTGCATCGCCCAAAATAGACGGGTCAGCTACGATGTCATCGAACGTGTTCGGACCTGAGTTGGGACCTGAGACATCGATAAAATCATCACCCGCTTCACCGTAAACAGTGTCAGAGCCCTCTTCGTCGGTGATTTCGTCATTGCCTTCGCCAGCATAGACTGTGTCGTCGCCTGTGCCGCCAGTGATCGTGTCGTGGCCGCCCTCGCCTTCTACATCAGCGATAGGACCAACCAAGCTAACGTTATCAATCGACGCGCCTCGACTGTCGCCTGCACCGCCCGTGCCGACAAAGCTTAGGGTGTTTGAACCGTCGCCAGCACCGCCAACAACGGTGTAGGTGTATTCTTGCATGCCGCCATCTGTTGGATCGATCGAGGCAACCAGTTCATCCCCCCAATAGATGTCAACAGTATTACCCGTGTGGTACGTGCCTTCACCAGCTGAGAAGGTCAAAGTGTAGTTTTCGCCGGTTACGGCCCCCTCTACCGTTTGTTCCAGCGCAATATTTCCAGGCGATGCTTCTAAATCGACCCAATTGTTGCCATCTGCGGGGGCAACCCCACCGCGGCCATCGTTGTGTACATCGATTTCTTGTGTGGGGTCTGCGCTAGTCCAGCCTGTGATCGTGCCTGTGCTGACGTATCCGTAAGACGTGGACGTCATGCCCGTTGTGTCTTCGAAGGACCCGTTGACGATGAGATCGCCCGTCGTCAATGCGCCAGATGGGCCATTATCGCCATAAATAATGTCATCGCCTGTGCCGCCATCAAGTGTGTCGTCGCCTGTACCGCCAAACACTTCGTCGTTGCCTGCGCCAGCAAGAACAGTGTCGTTGCCTGCGCCAGCCACGACAATATCGTCATCGCCCACTTCGCCGTCGAGCAAAGCGTCATTGTTGTCGATCATATCGCCGTCAGGGTCGCCTGTGTAGGCAATGTCGATCAAATCATCGCCGTCTGTGCCCTCAACAATGCCATCGCCGTCTGAGTTGATAACATCTGTGTCGAAGATCGCGACATAGTCGATGTGGCCGTCAAAGTGTTGATCATAGGTGCCGTCATCAGCTTCACGTGCGCCAAATGTGAAGTTTTCGTCATCGTTGTCGCCAATGTCCATAGACAGGCCTGTGCTGTCGAACTCTTCGGAATGGGTTTCACCTGTTGTGACGTTTTCAACAACGAATGTACCTGTGCCATTTTCATCCCATGAATATGCCACGCGCACTTCGTCGCCCGCAGAGAAGAACCCGTCAGAGGTGGAGAGAGACAGTTCTTCGCCAGAGTAGTGGCTCACAGTCACAGCGCCTTGTGCCGTGACTTGGATGTTAAAGTATCCTTCTGCATCACGGTCGCAATATTCGCCGCGTGATACGATGGTGTCAGGAGAGGAGCCAACGTGGTGGTCTTGGCTGAACTGAACCATGATTGTGCCTTGGCTCAAATCAAATGGATCGTCCGCGCCTGAGGTGTCAAAATGTCCATTTCCATCAAGACGTAGCGCATCTGATGATGTTGTCGCGTCGCCAAATGTATTGCCGTCTTGCGCGATGCCGTCTGCGAGGCCTGTATCTGCGTTGTCCGCACCAGACGTAAAGTCCCAAAGACCGATCAGGTTTTCAGCTGCGGGATCGCCAAAGCCAATGCCTTCGACTTCTGTTGGGCTTGTGTCATGCGTGGGGCTTGACCCACATTTCCACCAAAATGTCATTTCACTCTCTCCTACCAAAGACACATTCGGGGAATCCCGAACATCAACACCCGAAGGCTGTACTGGTTGTGGCAACCACGTATTGGAAGAAAAGATCATAAGTCTGACAGGGCAATATCTACCCTGACCCGCAAACGGGTTACACATGTCTCATAGCAGCAGCGGAATGCAAGCAAACATCCCTCTCCACACGGACACGCATGCCAAACGATCTATTATTGATCATCCAAATGCGCGGCCGCCCCCGTGGCCGAATATAGAATGCCCCCCAGTGGGCAAGTTCTTTGTATGGGGAAAAGTTCAGACTCCAAAAGGACTTTTCCACCCCATCCCTTCGGTTTTTATAGAAACGGACTGGGCGGGAAGCACAGAATCCGCCTTTTACAAAACAGTTTTCGGGGGGAATTATGCAGAAACATCATCCATTCCCTAGCGTCAATTTACTATTAAATCGATAATTTTCAATGAGTTAAGTGATATGTCTCAGGTGTTAATCTATGCAAATATAGGGTTAATGAGGTAGAATTTGATAGTCGACTTTATTGAGCCAAATTTGATGCATTTTTTTGACATGGTTTTGTCTGCTTCAGGCGAATAGCGTCAACAATGAATTGGAAGACCGATCACTAATGTTCGATCAGGAAACAGTGTAATCATTTCAAAGCGAATCACGTCATTGATTTGCGGAATATATGGCAAGCATTTCCATACGGAACTTTTGTATTTAGGCCAATTTTTGCTACAAATACAGTTAATGGTTTGTTTGCTCTGACCCCAGATGAGCTCGGGAAATGCGAATCATACCACACGCGATCATGGCAATATGTTGAGGCGGCACCGACAGGTATCGTGCTTTGGCCCCAACACATCCAGAGGCCTTTCGAAGACACCGGTCAGACTTTAAAACCCCAGAATACGACAAGCGCGACCGACACACTAAACCCAAACAGTTTTAGCATTCTCAAATCTTTTGCCATTTGGGTTAAAAACTGCGCAGCCGTGATGCTTTTGAAGCACCTCTAGACTGAAACCCTTTTGATCAATCGAAACGGTACGCCCCTACAATCAGGTATTCAGGTTCGCGCAGGATCCTATACTCCATGTCTGGCATAGTTCTCGTTTTGAACGTAGGCGCGCGGGTTTGCAAGTCGGCGATAATTTTTAGATGCTCGGGGTCCGTCACCTGCTGTTGGGTGCATTTACCTGTTTCGGTCCAAAGCTTGTGCGTAAGAGGTCCGGCAGTCACCCCCGTGATAATCGGGCCAGAAAATTCATCCCCCCAACCGATATCATACTCCTTCACCAAAGAGTGGATGGTTTCGGACATGACGCGCGCGCTTTCTGCAAAGGTCATCTCGCTGATCTTACGCATCTCATCTGTGATAAGATCACCTGACGTGCCTGCATCGTTAAGACATTTCTTGGCGACAAACAGCCAATCGTGGATGACATAGGCTGGCCCATAGCCCCAAGCGTTGAACCCCCGCACCGCTTGCACTGAACGCGGGATTGACCCGCCATCGGTATAGAATGCCTCTGGGCGGATGATGTGACTGTCACCAGACGGATTGGAACTGTCGGGGCGTACAAACGTCAATTCGTTCCCCGTGACAGGCACATAAAGAAATTGCCCGTCACCAAGCACGTCTTTGTCCCCAGGGCCGACCCACACAACAATGGCGGCCCCCGTGAATGTGCCTCGTTCGACACTGTTATAATCGATGTGTGCGCAACTCGGGATCGACAGCGTCAGCGCAGCGGCCAAATACTTCATCAAATTTCTCCGAACCAATACATAAAGACTGCCTTGTGTATGGGTATCGGTCAATGGACATGGCCCAAAATAACAAAAGTTCACACATATGGTCCAAGCCAGACAGACGTCACCCACTCTAACGCTGTGGTGCAATTTGTCGTAAAATGGACGGTTAGACATCGTGCCATTTTAGTCCTCGGGTCTGGAGGGGGTGTTTTTGCTTTTGAACTCTTGGGCCGTTGTCAGTATGGATTGGTTGTCAGTATGGATTGATCGTTTCTGACTGAAAAATGTGAGCATTGGAGCATGTATGGCAACGAAAGTGAGCGACACTTGAAAAAGGTTGCAACAGAGTTGCGCGTTGATTTTGTCAAAGGCGCCGTGGCACACCGACTGCGGTTTGGTGGTGGACGCGGGCAAGATTTGGCGAAAGCAATGGGCCTGCGTGGCGGTAAAACACCGATGATTGTTGATGCAACTGCGGGTTTGGGGCGCGACTCTTTTCTTTTGGCCTCACTCGGTGCGCATGTCGTCATGATTGAGCGATCGCATAAAATGCATGCGCTGTTGGATGAGGGCATGAAGCGGGCCACCAATGAGGGGGGCGCGTTTCGCGATATCATCAGCCGCATGACGCTTTTAAAGGGCGATGCCAAGGATTTGATCCCCGCGCTGTCAGGCGAAGCCATTCTGATTGACCCAATGCATCCGCCACGTAAAAATTCAGCACTGGTGAAACAAGAATTGCGTCAAGTGCGCGACATCGTTGGAACCGATGATGATGCTGTTGATTTGGTGCGTCTGGCGCTTTTGCACGCAAGCAACCGTGTTGTACTAAAATGGCCCGCAAAGGCTGATCCAATGGCAGGGCTCAAACCCTGCTCTCACCAAATTTGCGGAAAATCAACGCGGTATGATGTTTTCATGACACAACAAAACCTGTCCGCGTTGTAACCGTCTAGCACAGTCGCATTGGCGTTATATCCGCACTCCAGACGTTGTTGGGCCGATCCACCTGCTGCCCCCTTACAACAGATGGTGGCAATCTTGTGCCCCTTGGCAGTCTTGCTGCATGTTTAGGACAGTTCACCATGACATGGGCAATCACAACAACGGCAACAATAACGAAAAACACCGCTCCAGAGGGAGCGGTGTTTTTTCATTCAAAATGAATTGGTACCCGCGGGCGGACTCGAACCGCCAAGCCTGTTACAGCGGGGGATTTTGAATCCCCTGTGTCTACCAATTCCACCACGCGGGCAGATCGAAACCAAGTTGTTTAGAACCGTTTGTTTCGTCGTGAGAGCGATTTAGCGAAGCGCGCGCAGGTCCACAAGAGGGATATGACAGTTCTTTCAAAAAAATGTCATTTTTTTTATCACGCGCGCTTTTTATCCCGTTTTCAGAGGCGATCTGCGCCAAAGGTATCGCATGAACGTAGGTCGCCGGATTTATAACCGGTTTGGAACCATGTTTGGCGCTGCTTGGAGGACCCGTGCGTAAAGGTGTGAGGTTGCGGCACGCGCCCTGCATTGCGCGCCAGCGTGTCATCGCCGATTTGTTTGGCCGCATTCAAAGCCTCGGCAATATCGCCACGCTCTAATGTATTAAACCGTTTGTCGGTCTCGCGGGCCCAAATGCCTGAAAAGCAATCCGCCTGAAGCTCAATGCGCACAGAGATGGCATTGCTGTCTTGTGTCGAGGATTGCGCCCGAATTTGATTGGCTTGCCCCAAGATGCCCAATTCGTTTTGCACATGATGCGCGACCTCATGGGCGACAACATAGGCAGAGGCAAAATCGCCCCCTGCCCCAAGCTGGCGTTCCATCGTGGTGAAAAACGCCGTATCAAGATAGACCTTTTTGTCACCGGGGCAATAAAACGGCCCCGTCGCACCAGATGCGCCACCACAAGGACTTTGGGTGACATCTTTATAGAGCACCAAAATGGGCGGCTGATAAGTCTCGCCCAATTGACGTTTGAAAATATCTGTCCAGATGTCTTCGGTATCGGCCAAGGTGACAGACACAAACTGGGCCGCGTCTTCGTCAGCTGCGGTGATTTGAGTGGTCTGTGTTGACATGCCGCCCGTGTCACCAGCTTGATTGAGCAATGGGGTAACATCAATGCCAAGGGCATACCCGATGATCAACACCGCAATCAAACCGATCCCGCCAATGCCACCAATGGCTTTGCCGCCACGGCTGCCTCTGCGATCTTCGATATTGCGCGACCCGCGCCGTCCTTGCCACTTCATCGTATAACCCTCACCGTTGGAACCCACTCACATTAGCGTCAGCAGAGCGCCTCACAAGAGAAAAAGCCAGCATCGGACCTTGACCCAATGGCAGCAATGCGGCCTAAAGAGGCAAAACAGGCTTTGAGGATTTGAGTACATGCTGAAACGACTTTATGATTGGACATTGTCCATGGCGCAGCATCCGCGCGCGTTGTGGGCTTTGGCCTTGGTCGCTTTTGTTGAAAGCTCTGTGTTTCCGATCCCACCTGATATTTTGATGATCCCGCTGATCGTTGCACGCCCCAAGGATGCCTTTAAGATTGCGTTTGTCGCCACCGTGGCCTCTGTCGCGGGCGGGATGCTTGGGTATTACATTGGTTATGGCGCGTTTGAGGCCATCGGCAGGCCTGTGCTCGAATTTTACGGCAAAGATGCCTATTTCGAAGACTTCAAAACCGCCTACAATCAGTATGGCGCATGGGCTGTGTTGATCGCCGGAGTGACGCCCTTTCCATATAAAGTCATCACCATTCTGTCTGGGGCGACGGCTTTGTCCCTGCCCGTCTTTATTGCCGCGTCTATTGTGGCGCGGGCGCTGCGGTTCTTTGTTGTGGCGGCGCTGTTGTGGAAATTTGGCGAACCCATTCGTGATTTCATTGAAAAACGTTTGGGGTTGATGTTCACAGTGTTTGTTATCTTACTTGTCGGCGGCTTTGCTGTGGTGAAATTCCTATGAAAAACCTCACGCGTACGCAATTGGTGGCCTTGGCGGCTGGTGGATCACTGGCTTTGCTCTTGGGCGCGTTCTTTTTCCAAGCATTGGGCTATGCGCCTTGTAAAATGTGCCTGTGGCAACGCTGGCCGCACGCGGCGGCAATCTTTATTGGCGCGGCCTACATGGGAGTGCAGACCCGTGTGTTGATTTGGCTTGGGGCCTTGGCGGCTGCTGTGACATCGGGGCTTGGCGCTTATCACACGGGTGTTGAACGCAAATGGTGGGAGGGGCCGAGCTCTTGCACTGGTGGCGGTGATGCACTGTCTGGCCTTGTGGGCAACGATCTTTTGCCCGGATCGCCCACGGATGCGATCGTGATGTGCGATCAAGTGTCTTGGGAATTTCTCGGCCTGTCCATGGCCAGCTACAATTTCGTGTTTTCAGCGCTTTTGGTGGTGGTTTGGGTTATCGCTGCGCGCAAACAAGCCTAAAGCGCATCAACGCGCCCTGTGAAGGGCCCTAAGGGGGCAATGAACCATTGCACCCTATATAGTGTCTGGGGTAAGCTGGAGGTCAACGATATATAGACCTCAAAACAACCACAGGCGGACATCGTGAGCGACACTCCACAAACTCCTGACTCCGAAGACGAAACACCGCGCGAACCTATGTTCCACGATGGGCCGAATATCTCGATCACCGCTGAGATGAAAAGTTCGTATTTGGACTACGCGATGAGCGTGATTGTGTCGCGTGCCATTCCGGATTTGCGCGATGGTTTGAAACCTGTGCACCGTCGTATTATCTATTCGATGTACGAAAAAGGCATCACCCACGACAAATCCTACCGTAAATCGGCCAAATCTGTCGGCGATGTGATGGGCTCGTATCACCCGCATGGCGACAGTGCGATTTACGATGCTTTGGTCCGTATGGCGCAGGATTTCTCGATGTCTTTGCCTTTGGTCGATGGTCAAGGTAACTTTGGCTCGATGGACGGCGACAGTGCAGCGGCGATGCGTTACACGGAATCGCGACTTGAAAAAGTGACGTCATTCATGACCGGTGATCTTGATAAAGACACCGTGGATTTCATGGACAACTATGACGGCAAAGAACGCGAACCGACTGTGTTGCCTGCGCGCTTTCCGAACATGTTGGTCAATGGCGCTGGTGGTATCGCGGTTGGTATGGCGACGAATATTCCGCCGCACAACTTGGGCGAAGTCATTGATGCCACGCTGGAATTGATCGACAATCCTGATCTGTCGATGGAGCGGTTGATGGAAATCATCCCTGCCCCAGATTTCCCGACCGGCGCGATGATCCTTGGACGTGCTGGCGCACGCAAAGCCTATCTTGAGGGCCGTGGGTCTGTCATCATTCGCGCGAAAACCCATGTCGAAGAAATTCGCAAAGATCGTTATGCCATCGTCGTGGATGAAATTCCCTATCAGGTGAATAAATCGACCATGATCGAAAAAATCGCCGAATTGGTGCGCGATAAAAAGGTCGAAGGCATCGCTCACGTTCAAGATGAATCTGACCGTGTTGGCGTACGGGTTGTGGTCGAATTGAAACGCGATGCCACGCCTGAGGTGGTGTTGAACCAATTGTTCCGCTTTACGCCGCTGCAAACATATTTCGGCTGTAACATGCTGGCACTCAACGGTGGTCGCCCTGAGCAACTGACATTGCGCGATTTCTTGACCAACTTTATTTCGTTCCGCGAAGAAGTTGTGGCACGTCGTACCGCGTTTGAGTTGCGCAAAGCCCGTGACCGCGCCCATATTCTGTGTGGTTTGGCTGTGGCTGTGACCAACGTGGATGAAATCGTTGCCACCATTCGTGCCTCTGCCGATGCGGCTGAAGCGCGTGCCAAATTGATGACGCGTCGCTGGCCTGCCCACGATATCGCACCCTACATCAAATTGGTCGATGATCCGTCACACACAATCAATGAGGATGGCACATACAACCTGTCCGAGGTGCAAACACGTGCGATTTTGGAACTGCGTTTGCAGCGCCTCACACAGATCGGCGTCAAAGAAGTCACAGATGAGTTGCAAGAACTTGCTGGCAAAATCAAAGACTTCCTAGAAATCCTAGCCTCGCGCGAACGGATTATGTCTATCATCTCGAACGAGCTGATCGAGGTGAAAACCCTGTTTGCTGTGCCGCGTCGCACCGAGATTGTCGATTGGTCAGGGGACTCGTCTGACGAGGATCTGATCGAAAAAGAAGACATGGTTGTGACGATTACGTCCTCTGGTTGGGCCAAGCGCACGCCGCTTGCCGATTACCGTGCACAAAAACGTGGCGGCAAAGGTCTGTCTGGCATGTCCACCAAAGACGAAGACGTGATCACCACGCTGTTCGTCGCCAACACCCACACGCAGCTGTTGTTCTTTACCGATGATGGCATGGCGTACAAATTGAAAACATGGCGTTTGCCGCTTGGGGGGCGCACCGCCAAAGGCAAGCCGATCGTCAACATCTTGCCCATTCCAACGGGCGTTGGCATTGCGGCAATCATGCCAGTGGATCGTGATGAAGTTGAGTGGGATGATCTACAAATCATCTTTGCCACCTCCAAAGGCTCTGTGCGCCGTAACCGTTTGTCTGACTTCACCAATGTGAAATCGAACGGCAAGATCGCGATGAAATTTGAGGGCGACGATGAGGGCACACGCCTGATCAATGCCCGCATTTGTGACGAGAACGACGATGTGATGCTTGTCACCTCGTCAGGGCGTGCGATTAGGTTCCCTGTGACCGATGTGCGTGTGTTCAACTCGCGGGCCTCGCTTGGGGTGCGTGGCATCAAAATGACCGATGATGAAGTCGTGTCGATGTCAGTGATCCGTCACTTTGACGCTGAAGCCTCTGAGCGCACGGCCTACCTCAAAATGCGCCGTGCGCAAGCGGGCGCAGATGAGATTGAGGGCGCGGATGATGATGAGGACGCTGTCGAGGGCTCAATCACCCAAGAGCGTTTCGAGGAAATGAAAGCCGCAGAAGAACTGCTGGTGACCATTTCCAAAGGCGGCACCGGCAAGCTATCCTCAAGCCACGATTACCCCGTGCGCGGGCGTGGCGGTATGGGGGTCACTGCGATGGACAAAGCGATGCGCGGTGGGGCTCTTGTGGCCTCCTTCCCTGTCACTTTGGACGACCAAATCATGTTGGCCACCTCAAAAGGCCAATCGATCCGCTGCCCAGTCCAAGGCATCTCCTTCCGCTCGCGCTCTGCTGGTGGCGTCAAAGTCTTCAACACAGGCAAAGGCGAAGAAGTCGTGTCAGTGGCCTACATTGCCGAAAGCGATGAGGATCAAGTTGAAGCAACCGATACCACCGACGCGTCACCACAGACACCAAGCGACAGCTAAGCGTCGCACGTGTGTTTCGATCTTGGCGGGGGCTCCTATGGAGTCTCCGCTTTTCCTTTAAATTCTCTTAGCACTGGGCTACATCCCCTCCATGACAGATAAAACATTACACATCGTTGGCGGCGGAATGGCCGGATCAGAGGCGGCTTGGCAAGCTGCTAATTTGGGCGTCAAAGTGGTGATCCACGAGATGCGGCCAAAAGTTGAAACTTTTGCGCACCAAACGGGCAACTTGGCCGAAATGGTCTGTTCCAATTCGTTTCGCTCGGACGACAGTGAACAAAACGCCGTTGGGCTTTTGCACTGGGAAATGCGCGCTGCAAACGGGTTGATTATGGCCGCGGCTGAAAAACACCGCCTGCCTGCGGGGGGTGCTTTGGCGGTGGACCGCGATGCTTTTGCAGAGTTTGTGACCGAGCAAATCAACGCTCACCCCAATATCACTGTTGAATACGGCGAAGTGAATGACATTCCCGATGACGGCATGTGGATTTTTGCAACAGGCCCCCTGACCTCACCCAAATTGGGCGAAGCGATTGCGAAAGAGACTGGCGCGGATCGTTTGGCCTTTTTCGATGCCATTGCACCGATCCTTTACCACGATAGCATCAACATGGATGTGGCGTGGATGCAGTCACGTTATGACAAAGGCGAGACCGAGGAAGAACAAAAAGCCTACCTCAACTGCCCAATGACCAAAGACCAATACGAGGCGTTCATCGATGCGCTTTTGGCGGCCGATAAAACCGAATTCCACGAGGGTGAAACGGCGGGCTATTTTGACGGCTGTTTGCCCATCGAGGTTATGGCCGAACGCGGGCGTGAAACCCTGCGCTTTGGCCCTATGAAACCCGTTGGCCTGACCAACGCCAATGACCCCGAAAACAAACCCTATGCCGTGGTGCAGCTGCGCCGCGACAACAAACTTGGCACCCTGTACAATATCGTCGGCTTTCAAACCAAAATGAAATACGGCGCACAGGCTGACGTATTTAAGATGATCCCAGGTTTGGAAGACGCTAAATTTGCCCGTCTTGGCGGCATTCATCGCAACACTTTTTTGAATTCCCCCACATTACTTGATGATCAGATGCGTTTGAAATCAAAGCCAAATGTACGTTTTGCAGGTCAGGTGACAGGCGTCGAGGGCTATGTTGAATCTGCGGCCATGGGATTGCTCGCAGGGCGTTTGGCTGCGCATGAAATCTTGGGCACGCCAATCACGCCCCCCAATGGCAACACGGCCATGGGCGCATTGATCCATCACATCACTGGCGGTGCCGAGGCAAAAACCTTTCAGCCGATGAATGTGAACTTTGGATTGTTCCCGCCTGTCGAGGGTCTCAAAGGTGGGCGTCGTGGTCGAAAAGATCGCTACAAGGCCTACACAGATCGCGCCAAAGAAACCTTTAATCAATGGCTTGAAGGTCAAAGTTAATGTCATTCGTGACCCGATTTGCACCCAGCCCCACGGGGCCTTTGCATCTCGGGCACGCCTATTCTGCCTTGATGGCCCATGACATGGCCCGCGCGCATGGCGGGCAATTTTTACTGCGCTTTGAAGACACAGATCTAGAGCGATCAAAGCCTGAATACATCACGCAGATTATCGATGATTTGACATGGCTTGGGCTGACATGGGATGCGGATCCTTTGTTTCAGTCTCAGTCTTTTGATGTTTATAATCAAAGCCTTGATATCCTAATCTCACGTGATTTGACCTATCCGTGCCGATGCAGCCGAAAAGACATTGCCGCCGCATTGTCGGCGCCGCAAGAGGGCGTGCCACACCATTTATATCCCCAAACATGCAAACACCGCGCCATGTCAGATCGGCAAAATGGCGATGCGATACGTCTTCACATGGACCGCGCCTGCGATGCTTTGGGGGAATTTGATTTGTATTTTGAAGAGCTGGGTGAGATTAATAAAGGCACTTATCACATTGATAAAAATACACTTATACGTGATGTGGGTGACATTGTGGTTGGACGCAAAGACATTCAAACCGCCGCTTATTTTATGGCCTCGGCCATCGATGACATACGCCAAGGCATAACCCATGTGGTGCGTGGCGTCGATTTGTTCGAATTCACTCAAGTTCAGGTGCTGTTGCTCCATCTTTTGGGGCACACAGCTCCATTGTATTATCACCATGATTTGGTCCGTGACACGGCTGGCAAACGCTTGGCCAAACGCGACGATGCACGGGCCATATCAAAATACCGTAAAGACGGAGCTTCTCCACAAGATATCAAGTACTTGGTTGGCCTTGTTTAAGTCAATTTAGACCTCTGGGGCCATCAATTCCACGGTCTCGCCATCGCGCACAGCAGTGTAGAAACAAGACCGACGATTTGTGTGGCACGCAGGGCCTGTTTGATTGACGGTGACCAAAATACAATCCTGATCACAGTCATAGCGAAAATCGACCAGCTTTTGCACGTGACCAGAGCTTTCCCCCTTAACCCAAAAGGACTGACGCGAGCGCGACCAGTAGGTCACTTTGCCCGTGTCCAACGTCTTTGCAACAGCTTGTGCGTTCATCCAAGCCAACATTAACACTTCACCCGTGTTCGCATCTTGTGCAATCGCAGGGATCAGCCCTTTGTCATCATATTTTAGAGAGCTGGGATCAAAGGTCATGGCCGGTCCTTTCAATGAGCGACTGCATGCCCTATCTAAGACCGAAGTCGTTGAAAGGCAAACCATGTCGACAGATCTCGCTGCCCTCTACTCAGTCCGCCTTTTGGCGCTCGCCGCCGATATTCCACACTTGGGGCGCCTCGATGCCCCAGATGCAACTGTACGCGAACGTGCGCCGCTGTGTGGATCAACTGTAACGGTTGATATCACCGCACGCGATGGCCGAGTCACAGATTTTGCCCAAGACGTTAAAGCCTGCGCGCTTGGCCAAGCTGCCGCCGCCGTCGTTGGACAAAATGTTATCGGGCGATCGTTGGATGAATTGACCCAAGCTGTGACCGAATTTAAGGCCTTTTTGAAAGAAGATGGTCCTGTCCCTTCAGCCCCATTTGAAGGGTTCGAGGCCCTTTTGCCTGCGCGTGAGTATAAAAATCGCCATGCCTCCATATTGCTTGCCCTAACGGCAGTACAAAAAGCACTTACAAACACTGTTTCAACGGCAAAATGTTAACTGCCTTGTAACGCGCTGACGTTAGGGTTTTCAAAAGATTGGAGACCCCATGAAGCCAGATCATGTTTTCACAGAATCAATGCCCGTAGATGACCGTTTGTCATTCCTTGCCCAAATTGCAGGGCAACTTGGGTTTGAAATTGTCGACATTGCTGGCTTTTTAGATAGCGCAGATGAAGAGTCTCGCAATCAATTGGTGACACTCGAAGCGGTTCAAAAATCAGCGGCAAATGTGCTCTCGGCCAACGGGGCTGTCCGTGATGCACTCGACATCGTTACAGCGGTCACAACCAATACCTTAGAACGCGTAGAAGGCTCTGTTGAATATGTGCGCGAAAGCGGCAAACGGTCCACTACGGTGGCGTCATGGGTTCAAGCCCTCACAGAGCGGATGGACGATGTTGCAAGCTCTGTGATCGAGGTTGAGAAAAACAATGCTTTGATTTCAGATATTGCGCGCCAAGTGAACATCCTTGCGATCAACGCCAAGATCGAAGCCGCCCGTGCCGGCGACAGTGGGCGGGGATTTGGTGTTGTTGCTGATGCGATCAATGAGCTCAGTCATAAAACAGCGAAAGCCGCCAAAGGGATTGAGGAAAACGTTGAACATCTAGGCACTTGGGTTGGAAAGCTACGTGAAGAGGCTAAAGGCGTCTCAAACGATGCCAATAAGGTTTTGGATGGGTCAGGCCAGACAGACAAAGCGCTTACTCAAATTGCCGAAGGCGTGCGAGAAACCAGTCATGCAACCCAAGTCATGTCGGTTGAGGCTGACAAAGTGCGTGATGCGGTTGGCGCGTTCCAGCCTTCGTTCGACAAAATTGGGACCGCAGCACGGACATCCGCCACAGGGCTTGCCACCGTGCGTAGCCGTGTCAATGAACTGATCGACACATCTGAAACAATTTTTCAAACCACGGTGGCACTTGGCGGTGGGACCGAAGACATCCATTTTATTGAAAAAGTCAAAGGCTCTGCTGCTCAAGTGTCTGATATTTTCAACAGCGCAGTCGAGCAAAATCAAATCTCGATGGATGCATTGTTCGATTACCAATATCAGGAAATCTCTGGGACAAATCCCAAACAGTATTTAACCAAATTCACAAATTTTACGGATGAAACTCTTCCTTTCATTCAAGAGGATATGCTCGATTTCGACGCAAAGGTCGTGTTCTGCGCGGCTATTGATCCTCACGGATATCTACCAACCCACAACAAAAAGTTTTCGCAACCACAAGGCAATGATCCTGTCTGGAACGCCGCAAACGCTCGCAATCGTCGTTTGTTCGATGATCGTGTTGGCGTTAAAGCTGGCCGAAATACCGAACCATTTTTGTTGCAAGTTTACAGACGCGATATGGGAGCCGGACAATTCGTCATGATGAAGGACCTCTCGGCCCCTATTTTCGTGGGCGGAAAACACTGGGGCGGACTTCGGGTTGGCTACACTTTTTAGGGTCAAAC
>JBLHXX010000022.1:0-36319 GCA_047630475.1 Celeribacter sp.
TCGCAGGTTAATGTTTGGGATTTTGAACAGCTCGCGGAAGCGGCTCAAATTTTCCGTCGACGGACGCATCGGATCATAATCGGGCTCTGGCATCAATTGAACGACGTCCCAATGCTCCGCCATCTGCGCTCTCAGCAGGCAAGCCCAATTTTGGTGAATTCTAAATGTGTCGAGACATTTCAAAACAGTGCCGCCACTAAAAATGTCATGACCCAACCCGAGAGCAAAGCCTCGTTTTTTACGGATTGGACACAAAGCCACACAAGGCAAGCTTTGGTGTTGCATGTCCGTCGAACACGCAAGAGATGTCGGAAATATTCGGGATTTGCTTGTGGCTTACGCGGGCAAGTCAGCAGAACACGAGATTGAACAAAGCAAACGCGCATTTGCACTCGAGCCGAAAGGCGTGTTGAATTCGGAAAGCTATTCGCAGCATAGCCAATAACTCAAGTGTTAAATATCTTTCGGTTTTGCAGCCGCTTTGGTCAGCTTTTCAAGCAAACGCAAAAGCTCGGCCATGTTTTCGACTCCGAAAGAGGCTTCTATATCGCGGTAAATCGCCTCAGATTCCACCGATGCCTTCTTAAAAAGATCGTGACCTTGGGTGGACAATACGACTGAATGGCGGCGTCCATCATCTGTCTTAACAGTGTGGATCAAGCCCTTGGACGATAGGGTCCGAAAAATGCGAGTTAGTGAGGGAGCCAAAATGACACATCTTTCTGCCAACGTTTTGGAATCTAGGGGCGATTCATCTGCCAGCGCTCGAATAACACGCCATTGCTGAAGTGTGAGGCCGTGCTCTTCTACGTGCCCTTTGAACCGGCGCATTGTGGCTTCTCTCGCTCGAAGAAGCGAAATCGGTAAAGCGCGCTGAAAGCTACGCAATCGTTTACCAGTAACTGCATCCATTTTAAAGTTCCTCGTTTTTCTTATCCCCCTCAAAAAGGGTTCAACAAACATTACTACCAAACGAAACAAATTTCAATACAAGCCCAAACACCTCAAGATCTAATCCGAAACAACTGTTAGATTTCTAGACGCCTTGCTTGGTAATTTTGGACGCAAGGAGATATAATCTCAGGCACTAGATTCACCCATGAGTTCACGCGCGAAGTGTAGCCTAGACGAACCTGCGGGGCACTTGCGGGGTTACTATAGCTTGTCTCGAAAACCCCAAGTGAAGCTCTGTTTCAGTACGCGTCATTCCAACAGTGGCCCCACCTAGATCTAGATATTTCCGAGTTCTGAACCTGCCCTCTCTTTCTGCGGAGGGAGGGCAACATCGTTGGATCAAAGCAGTCGACACATAATTTTAGTGAGATCTAATGGCCGTAAGACCCGTCAAGGAAATGAAAGGTTCTTAACGGGTGAACTGAACTGCTGCCGACCAGCGAAAGTCAGTCCATAAATATTTTGCGCATCCGCGCGCTCAACCTTGGGCTCACTGAGATGCTCTTAGGCTATCAAGGTAAGGTCGGGAAACGAGGGGTCAAATTCGTGCAGGCACCGGAGGACGTGACCGCCAATATCACGGATATTTCCGAGTATAACGACCTGACCACGCAGAAAGTCTGGTCGAAAGTCGATTTCGCAGCCTATGCGGTGCCTGAGACAAGCGAGATACCAATCTGGATCTGCTATAGGATACTCCCCGTGTCATTCGGTTTATTGCTTTTAACACATCTGCTTTTCCCTCAATCTGGCAGCGAAACAGACGTGGGTGTTAAAATATGAGCATATTCCAAGACCGTCGGCGCAATGCTGCTGACTGGGCCTCTGCGCAATGACCATCCGAACCCACGCGGGGTCTTTCATCAGCGAACTGCGCGCCCGAAAGCGCGCAATCCGTTGGTTTTAGCCGCTGAGTGGCATCGATTTTAAGCGGCGGGCCCAAGCTGGAACGACACTGTCGACGCTGTGCACATAGTGTGCTGGGTCGCACATCATCAAAAAAGGCAGATCACTTTCATGATCGCCATATCCAGTGACCTTTGCATATGGACCATCGGTTTCGATCAGGTGCTGCAAGGCGTCGGCCTTTCCTCGACCAATCGTTTGAATGCCTGCAATTTCACCACTGGTTGTTCCATCGCTTAGCCGCTCAAGATCAATGGCCAAGATTTTTGTTGCCCCAAGATCCTGCGCTATTGGGGCGATGATGAAAGACGCTGATCCTGATAGCAAAACCGTTTGGTGACCGTCGGATTGGTGGTCCCGAAAGCGCGCCAACACTTCGGGTAAATAAAACGATGCACCTTGGTTTTGGTCGAACCATTTAACGGCAAGATTATCCAATTCAGCCAAAGACCAATTGGCGAAATTACGATAAAAGAGACGGTTGACGGTCTCGCGCGGCTGAGAAAGCCGCGCGTGTTGAATATGTTCCATAGCCGCGGAAAAAACCATGGCCCCCTGTGCGCTGCCAAAGTGATCTTTGAATGCAAATTCAAGAAATGAAAACATTGACTTGCACGAAATCAATGTCTCATCCACATCAAAGACGGCCAAAACAGGGCTTGGCGTGGCGATATCACTGGTCACGCTAGGCCACACGCGCAATGTGTTTGGCCGCATCTGCTGCTTGATAACCTGCCATCAATTTAGAAATGCAGCCCTGCGCCACAATCTTTTCTTTTTGCGCGATAGAAGACGCTTCAAATGCCGTAAAGGACACATCAATCGTGGTACACACATCCCCCGATTGGATGATCGCGATTTTCGCATCAAAACTGTAGCGATTTTCCTTTTGCGCGGCACGCGTCACCTCGTAGCGCAACACAGCATCAAAGGGGAAAACGAAGTTTTGAAAGGCGGTGTCCATACCCTTGATAACAAAGTAATGGTCCTGTTCATCTTCTGCGAGATAGTACGTTTCGCTCACGGCCAAAAACGCTTGGCGGGCCGCTTCGATCAACACCATGCCCTGAATATGCATACCCGTCATATGATCCAAGAAAAATTCATTCTGGGCAGAAAAACACAAATCCATCTCGAACAAATTATCAGACAGTCGGCGCGGGGCGCAGATCACAATGTTTTCTGTACGGCTTTTATGCGCATAGCGCCGCGTGGCCCGGGGGGCGCGTTGACTTGTGATCAACCGGTATTTACCGTCGTTTTCTCCATTGGTGCTATTATAATGCTGCACGGCCGCATCGAGACTGCGCAGATCGACACCTTGCTGTGGGTACAGGTAAACATCTTGATCTAGACGGGATGTTGTCAGCACCTTTTCCAAGGCATCGGTTTCAGTTAAAAGCCCCGATATATCTTTCGCAGTTCCAGAAAATGTGTCACCGACCACAAAGTAACGTTGGGTAATACTCGTCATCTTTTCACTCCTATGTGAAATGCAGGTTGCCCATCCAGTAGATGATCAAAGCATTAATGTCGCAATCACCAGAGTCGAAACACCCCTTGCAATTCTGCAACGCAGCGTAGGCATTCTGTCATAAATGGCAGATACAAACGAAAATGGCAGGCGCAAATACGACGCCTGCCACAGTCACATCCTAGGTTAAAAATTATCTAAGCTTTTACGGTACGCTGCGACCGATTGAGCATCGCCAACCCCAATCCGCAACCACACATTACAGCCCCGATCAACGGCAACCCCGCGTAGCTCACCCCAGAGTGCAACGCCTGCGAGCCCAACCATGCGCCCATACCGTTGCCCAAATTGAACGCAGCTATATTAAACGCCGAGGCCAGAACCGGCGCGTCCCCAGCTTGTGACATCACCTGCACTTGCAACGCTGGAATGGTCGAAAACAAAGCCATCCCAAAAAAGAACGTCGCGATAAGCATCGCCGCAGAATATGGCATCACAAACGAGATAATGAGCAACACAGAAATCAAGAACCCAAGGCTGATCATAACAGCGCGATTGACATTCCAATCGGCCAAACGCCCGCCAAGGGGGTTGCCCAAAAACATCCCGAACCCAAAGAGCAACAAAACACCCGGAACCCATGAGGATGGAACCCCTGTCACATCGGTCAACATCGGCGCGATAAAGGTAAAGGTTGTAAATGTTCCGCCAAACCCAAGCGTGGTCATAAGCAAAGCGCGGATCATTTCAGGGCGCAACAAGACGGCAAATTCAGCGCGCAAATTCGTGGCTTTTTCCGAGGCCACGCGTGGCAACCACAAGATCAAGGCGATGGCCGTGACCGCCGCCACGCCTGACAAAATGACAAAGGTCGCGCGCCACCCCAAGGCTTGGCCGATGGCAGTGCCCACAGGCGAGCCAAACATATTGGCGATGGTCGATCCCAAGAACACAGCCGCGATTGCACGAGCCGCCTTGCCTGGCTCCACCAATTGCGTCGCCACCACAGCACCCAAACCAAAGAACGTTGCCTGCGCAAGGGCCGTAATGATCCGTGCGGTCAGCATCAATTCATATGTGGGGGCAATCGCACAGGCCAAATTGCCCACAGTGAACAAGATCATCAAGCTGATCAGAATGCGTTTGCGTTGAAATTGAACCAAAAACGGGGTGAGCAAAGGCGCGCCAAGCACAACCCCAAAGGCATAGCCGCTGATCAAATATCCTGCGGTCGGGATGCTGATACCAAAATCTGATGCGACCTCGGGCAACAGGCCCATGATCACAAACTCACTTGTGTTGATGACGAAAATCCCCAAGGCGAGGATGAGAACTGCAAAAGGCATTTTTTGCCCTCCTTCATTGCTGGAAGTATGGGCCGAGTATTGGGGGCATTGGTCCAAGGGTGATCCCTAAGAATGTGAAACAGCTGTTTCATTATCTCCCGTTGCCGACGCGAAACCTATCCAAGATGCTGTGAGCCATAGCTTTATCAAGGAAATGGCCATGACCAGTGAAAAGACGCTCTACACCATAAACGGTTCTTGTTCTGACGCCGTCGTCGCACTTTGTGCGCATTTGAATCTTGCCGTCGATATTTGCGAGCGCCGCGACCATGACGCCGCTTTGACCCGGATAAACCCCAGCCGAACGGTGCCAACCTTTGTCTCCAAAGATGGCCCGACATTGACCCAAACAACTGCAATTTTGAATCACCTTGCGCGCAGTTATGCAACAGAACTGTTGGGCCGCAGCCCTGAAATCCGATCCAAAAATGAAGACCTGCTCAGTTTTGGGTCCACCACGATGTACAACGCATTTTTGTTGCGCTTTCGCCCCGACAGGTTTGCGGGTGACCCCGCAGCACAAGACGCGGTGCGCGAAATGTCCACGGCAGAAATAGACGCGGTGCTCGACGCCTTGGCCGACAAAATCAACGACAGTGAATTCGCTGTGGGGGACAATCTAACCACCTCAGACTTCTACTTTTTGGTGATGTTGAATTGGGCTGACAAAATTGATCCTGCCCTGCTGCGCGCACGTCCCACTTTGTTGGGATATTTCAATCGGCTCAAATCCATGCCGTTTCACAACCGTGCCTTTGGCGCAAAAGCAGCATAGGGGAACGCCATGACGGTAGACATCCGTTTTGACACACCATCGGGCACGTACTCCGGCGACTTGATCCAACAAGGCCGTGCCAAAACGGTCCTTGTCCTACCTGATTGGCGCGGGCACCGCACCGAATATGCGATGCGCCGCGGCGTGGAAATCGCGCAGGCTTTGGACTGCACGGTGGTTGTAAGTGATCTGTATGGCACGGAAAACCGTCCCAAAGGATATGGCGGCGATGCCGAAGTGTGGATTGCACAGGCTTTGGGTGATCCGCAGGCTTTGCGGCGTAAGCTGGCCACGTATATTCAAGCGCTGTGTGACACGGTGCAAATTGATCCGCAAACGCTGCATGTTGTGGGCTATTGTTTGGGGGGCGCGCTCAGTTTCGAGATAGGGCGCGCCGATACCGGTCTGGCCGCCGTCGCCAGCGTTCATGGCATCCCGTCCAGCCAAGATCCGATCCAAAATCTACACAGTAACACCCGTTTTTTGGCCATTCACGGCGCGTCCGATCCGATCATCAGTATGGATCATCTCAGCGCCTTTCAATCGGAAATGACCGACGCAAGCGTCGATTGGATGAGCCTATCGATTGGCCACGCGCGCCATGGTTTCACCAACGAAGAGATCGACCCCCACGGCGCAGGCCAGCGCTATGACGCCCGTGCTGCACGGCGCTGCCTGACTGGATTACGTCGTTTTTTATATGAAGAGGCAAGCTGATGGACAGGACAGATAAACGTATTTTGATTGTCGGCGCTGGCCCTGTTGGCCTGACCTTGGCCTGCTTGTTGGCGCGGGTCGGCACACCGTTTCGGATCATAGATTCAAAATCAGGTACTGTGTCGGATTCACGCGCTCTTGGGGTGCATGCCCGCACGTTGGAAGTCATGCAATCACTCGATTTGGCCCAGGACTTTATCCGTCATGGCCGCATCACCCGTTACATGACCTTTCACGACAAAAACCGCGCGCTGTTTTCGTTGGATTTCGACGTGCTGCGCCGCGATACCGCCTATCCGTACTATTTGATACTGCCTCAATCGATCACCGAACGCCTGCTTTATGACAAACTGCGCAGCATGGGCGCGGATGTCGAATGGAATACCGATTTACGCAGCATCGAAGAAGGCAGCGACGACGTAGTTGCGCATTTTGAAAACAAGACCACGCGTCACGCCTATGTTGTGGGGTGCGATGGTGCGGCCAGCATCGTACGTAAAAGTCTTGGCATCAATTTTTCAGGGCTCACCTATGACGCGCGCTTTGTGCTGTCCGAAGTGCGCATCGCCGAAGATCGCCTTGCCACTGACGCCACCCATGTGATTATGGCCGACCAATCTGTGCTTGCGGCCATTCCGTTGCCCAATGGCGCCTATCGCTTGGTTGGCCCCGACAGCATGGCCAGCAAAGACATTGCCTCGGGGGCGTCCATCAGTTTTGACGCCTTCGCCGCGTTTTTAAAACGCAGCGAATTGTTCCCTGATGCACGTCTGTACGACCCTTCGCGTGTTGTGTCTTATCGTATGCAAAAACGTGTCGCCGACAGCTTTATGACGGACCGCGTGTTTTTGGCAGGGGACGCCGCGCATATCCATTCACCCGCTGGGGGGCAGGGTATGAATATGGGTATTCAAGATGCCGCCAATTTGGCCTGGCGATTGTCACTTGCGTATAACGGAGCTAACTCCAGCGTGCTCAAACCTTACGGATCAGAACGCCGCAGCATCGCATTGACCATCGCCAATGGTACCGACACGGCGTTGAAATTGATGAATTCTCCTAAATTGTTGCACCGTTTGGGGCTTAAATTCATCGCCCCTATCGTCAGCAAATTTTGGCAACCCCATAAGTTGATCCACGCCATGGCACAGCTCGCGATTTCCTATCAAACGGGGCCCGATCCGATCACCGCTGGTCACCGTTTGCCTTGGGTCAAAACAGCCAACGACTCTGACTTATTTGACCAAATGCAACCGGGCCAATTGCTGCTTTTACACCTCGTGCCCCCCGTCCCTCACTCAAGTGATCTGGACTTATGTCAGGTGCAATTGATCGACAATCAGTATTACCGCCCTGATGAAACCACCCAAAGGATGGACAGTCTGCCCCTTACGACACAGCAACATGCCCGGCTGGGTGGCGCGGCTCGTATTCTCGTGCGGCCCGACGGATATATCGCGGCTGTTGATAAGACATCACAAGATCATGACATTGCCGATGTGCTTTTGACCTTGGCGGGATCAATGGCTGGCTCAGTGACAGAAACGGGTTTGGGTCATGAATGAACCGCTTTATATCGCGGGCCTTGATGCCACCATCGGCACCGCCTCTTTGCCCGTCACAAATGCGGTTGAGGCGGGCCACTATGAGGGCGCGCGTGCCGAGGCCGATGGCTATTTGGCCGTGGCGCGCGAACCAGTCCGCGCGCCTTTTGAAATGGCGCTGGAAACAGCACAAGCGGCACTGGCTGAGGCAAAATGCAACAGCGGATCCATATCTGCCATGGCCTATGCGTCGATCCACCGACATGGGCACCCCCGTCTTTGGACGCCTGCCTCTTGGGTTCAAAGACATCTCGATATAAGTGGTCAGGTCCCGGCCCTCACCGTGATGCAGGGCTGCAATGGGCTGCTGCAATCGATGATTGCTTTACATCCTCTGTGCACAGCTGATGACAAACAAATCTTGTTGGTCGGCGCGGATCGTTTTGAAAATTCTGGGTTTGATCGTTGGTCATCAGACTATGGGCTGATCTATGGCGATGCGGCGGCGGCTTTGGTTTTATCCAAACAAACGGGATTTGCGCGGGTTTTGCATCTCGCATTGGACGGTGCCCCCGCTTTGGAAGAACTGCACCGCGACCCTGTCCCGACGATTGAAACAGCGCAAAGTTGGCGTGACGATTACGATGTCCGCCGCAGCAAGCGCGCTTTTTTAGCCACCCATGGCCACACAGGTTTCACCGCCCCTTTGAACGACGCTCTAAAACGGCTGCACGATGGGCTTTTGGCCAATCCCCAGTGGAACGGATCCGTCGATTGGCTGTTCACGCCCTTTGTTGGCAACACAGTCCGCGTCGCAACCTATGATGCCATTTTTGGACCACTTGGGCGGCATTCGGGTTGGGATATCGGTCAATCTCTTGGGCATCTGGGCACAACGGATGGCTGGGTTGGACTGGAAAACCTGCGCCAACGCGGGCTGCTCAAGGCTGGTGACAGGGTGTTGATTGTTTCGGCTGGCGTGGGATTCAGCTGCGGTTTGGTTTTGTTAGAAATTTTATAACTTAAAGGAAAATACCATGAAAATGAGAAAAATTGGTCAATCAGGACTGGAAACATCTGCGCTGGGACTGGGCTGTATGGCGATGTCGGAATTCTACGGGGCCTTTGATGAGGTCGAAAATTTAACCACGCTTGAACGCGCGATGGAGATCGGGTTGAGCATGTTGGATACAGCTGATCTTTATGGCGATGGCAGCAACGAAGAATTGCTAGGCCGCTTTCTTGCCAAGACCAAATACAAACCCTTGATCGCGTCCAAATGCGGTATCGTGCGCACGACTGAGATGATGTCAGACGGGAATTTCAAACGCGAACGCTGTGGCACACCAGAGTATATTCGCAGCAGTTGCGACAAAAGCCTGCAGCGTTTGGGCGTGGATGTGATTGATCTGTATTACCTGCACCGTGTTGATCCCAATGTGCCGGTTGAAGACAGCATGGGGGCTTTGGCCGACCTGAAAGCGGCGGGTAAAATTCGCGCCATTGGGCTATCCGAACCCTCAGTTGATGAATTGCGCCGTGCGAATACAGTGGTCCCTGTGGATGCGGTGCAATCAGAATATTCACTTTGGACCCGCTTGATCGAAGACGAGGTTTTGCCCGTGATCCGCGCCACCGGTGCCAGCCTTGTGTGCTTTTCACCGCTCGGGCGCGGGCTGTTGCGCCAAACTGGTGCGGCACCAAAATTGGATGCTGATGATTTTCGCCGCACCTTGCCACGGTTTTCTCAAGATAATTTTGATGCCAACGCCCCGCTTTTTGACTTGTTGGACGCCACGGCAGATGGTGCCGGCATGACGGTACCCCAGTTGATGTTGGTGTGGCTTTTGGCACAAGGCGACGACATTGTGCCCATTCCAGGGGCCCGTAAAATCGCTCATTTGGAACAAAACGTCGCAGCGATAGATTTGACAGTGGATACAGCGACCCTTGATGTTTTGTCAGACGCGTTTGCGACCCACGCCATTGCTGGCGGGCGTTATACCGAAGGCAAAACGCTTGAAAAAGCCTAATCCCAAGCGACCAGCTGGCTGTGTTAGCTGGTCGCGATCCTTGCCGTTTCTGTCTTAACCGCCTTGCGAATAAAATCGCGAAATTCCGAGATATGCCGATAATTGGCCAATCGATCGGCCGTCACCAGCCACAACGGCATATTGCCCACAGTTCCGGGCCTCATCACGGGCCGCACGCCTTTCATCCGCTGCCCAACAATATCAGGTAGAATACCCGCGCCGATGCCATTTTTGATCGCATCCAGCAATCCGGTGTAATCCGAAATCACGATCCCTGTGCGCCGTGACCCCAAAACTTCGCTGAGTTTTTGCTGTGGCATACTCACACTCGCGCCGGGCGACCACGTGACACCACGCAGCCCTGTTTCAGACAACGCTTGCCACGCATCCACAGGTTCAAACCCGTCTGGCAAAATGCCTTCTGCGCAATAAACATTGAACGCCAAGGTGCCCACACGTTGACGCACAACGGCCCCGCGTTCAGGTTCCACAAACCGCAAAGCCACGTCACCCTGCCCTGCCCCGATATCGACAATCCGGTATGAGGTATCGACATCCAATTTCACCGATGGCCAGCGTTCTAAGTACGAGCTGATATTGGGAAAAATCAAACCGTTGGCCAGTGCGGGTGTAGTAGAAAATCGCAAATCAATGTGCTGATTGTCTTGCATACGCGACGCCAAACCTGGCGCGTTTGACAGCAAACGTTCGGCCTCTTGCCAGATCTCAACAAGGTTCTGCGCATTATGCGTCAACTCAAGCCCTTGATTGCTGCGGTTGAGCAGTGGAAACCCAATCGCGTCTTGCAACGCATTGATACGCCGACTGATCGTTGGGCCGCTGATTTTCAAATCCTCAGCGGCATTGGCGATAGATCCGTTGCGCAAATAACCTAGAAAAATGCGAATGTCTTCCCAGCTCAGGTTCTGTGACACCTTTGGTAAACCTCTAAAATCATTAAACATAAATCTTAAAATAGCATGCAGCCCGTGCCACATACAAACCCACTTCAACTCTATCGTGTCAACTCTATTTTGGGTAGAGGTTTCGTGCAAACCGTTCAATCATAGACCCCCAGCATCATGCCATATCGCGTCAGTTTTACCGCTCATGTCCCTGAAAATAATCCGGTTCAATATCGGTCCCACACGTCAAAACCTACGCTTGGAATGTGGTTGGGACCTGACGAAGCCTGAGCAACGTCAAATCCCTAAAATCAGGGTAGATGTCCCTGACAAAAGTTAGAATGCGACGTTCAACATCATAGACCAGCCAGGCAAAACAACAAGATCGCCGCCTTCGTCAGTCTCGGAATAGGCAACGCCAAAGGTCGTGTTGTCAGCAATGCCAAATCCAACCCCCGCGTAGGAACCTGTGTCCTCTTCTGATCCTTGTTCGTAAAAATAGCCCCCGTACAGGGTCGTGCCATTGGGGGCAAAATCAGCAAGCTCGTAGGAAACTTCGATTTCGGTTTCTTCCTTTTCGCCGGTGTTCTCATAGGTGGCCTCAGTCGCCCATGGCCCATTTTCGTACTCGACGCCCAACCCGTAACCATTCTCAACATCATCAACATTGTTAAAGGCGTATGAAGCTTCGATCGTGACAGAGTCAAACTCGGCTTCGACGCCAATGCCGAATGCACTTGCCTCAGCGGTTTCAACATATGACAGCGTGTAGGTCATTTCGGCGGCGCCATGCTCGGCATAAAGTTCAAGCGTGGCGGCATAGGCTTCGTCTTGCTTTTCCGATCCGCTGTCCCAAGCAAGACCCAATGCGAACCGATCCGTTTCGTACCCAAAACCAACAGATGTTTCCTCAATGTCATTGATCACGTTGCGCGATGACACCGCATAGCTAAACGAGTCGCCAATGTCCCCATGCCAGCGCAGGCTTGGGTACCCGTCTTTATAGCGCACGACGTCAATATCCATCCCGTCGAGATCATTGTAGAACAGCTCGGACGCGCCTTTTTTGTTCATGTCACCATACGCCAAGGTGCCAATCGGGGTGACAAATCCTAGCAATACGGCGTCGTCATAATCGACCTCTTCGCCCCATCCCAATTTTTCGCCCTCAAGTTCAAATTCCAATGCCCAACCAAAGCCGTTGTCAAAGGTTTGACTTGCCTCGATGGTCATTTCACCTTCGAGATAAGTGTTGTTTGTCACTTGGTCATTAAAGCCGAATGTAACCTCGCCTTCTGTGTCCAAAGAAAAGTCTGCCGCATGTGCGGATGCGACAAGCGCAACGGAAAGTGCTGCGCTAGATAAGCCAGTTATAAAGTTCATTATGTGTGTGTCCCTCGCATATGCAAAGCATAGTTGCGCCGTGCATATGTTGTATTTTTAGTCTTGATTTTTTGGGTATTGGCTTGCGGCTTGCTGGCGACGTGGTTTGCGTTATTGCCGCGTTTTTGCGACAAACGCTTCAGATCTGATTTCGCGTAATCCTTGTGGTTCGCGGATCAGAAATAACGCCGCGACATCATTGTCGTCGGCAAATTTCGGGCCTTTTTCATCCCCCAGCACATACAAAACGGTGGCAAGCGCATCTGCATCCATACAAGAGCTGTGCAAGACCGTGACCGACAAAAGGTCTCCTTCCAGCGGCGCACCCGTTTGCGGGTTGATGGTGTGCGACACATCCCGCCCCTCAATATGCCGGCAGTTTCTATGACCGCCTGTTGTGGCAATCGCCATGTCGTGCAAAGCGATGTCATCAAAAACGATACGGTCCTCGCTGGGCACAGGCAGTTCAAGCCCAACAGTCCAATGGGTTCCATCGGGGCGATGCCCGCCCGCGATGATTTCACCCGCCGCTTCGATCATGAAATGGGTCACGCCCAAGGCCTGCACTGCGCGTGCGGCCTGATCAATGGCAAACCCTTTTGCAAGAGCGCATAAATCAAGCGCGATATCGGCATGTTTGAACACGGCAGGTGGATTTGCCCGCAACGCGAAACTGCCCAAAGCCGCCTGCGCCGCTTGTGCACGGGTGTCTGCCGCCTCGGGGCGTAAATCAGGTGTCGCATCAGGGCCAAACCCCCAAACGTTCACAAGACGTCCCAACGCAATGTTCAACGCCCCCTCAGAGACGCGCGCGTATCGATCAGCGCAGGCCATAACCGTGTGCATATCCTGCGGGATCGGCAAAAAATGTTGCAATGGCCCCGCGTTGACCCGCATCAGATCGCTTTCGGAACTATAGTTCGACATTTGTGCATCAACGCGCTGCAAAGCCGTCAAGGCAGCATTGGCAGCGGCCTCGCATGACACCCCATTCACAGGCACATGATAGATCTGCCACGGCCCGCCCATAACAGTGCCGCTTGCGTGGTGAATATCGGATGTTTGATAGGTCATTGGCTCGGTCACTGCATTCGTTTCTGGCATGGTCCCCCCGTCCGAACGGGCCGAACGGGCCGAACGGGGGATGTTTTTTTTATTGAACCGCAGCTGTCAAAAGCGCTGCCGCTTCTGTGCCAGCAAGGGCTTCATTTTCGGCAACCATGTCCGCCGCCGTATCGCCAAAGTCGTCACCAAGTTTCGCGTTGGCCCCAGCGTCCAGCAAGAATTGCACCACCGCAGGATCTTGACCCGTCAAAGCGACATACATCAAAGGTGACATCAGATCTTTATCTACGGCGTTCACGTCCGCACCCGCCTCAACAAAGCCTTTCACGACAGCTAGGGAATGACCTGTATCCGCGGCCGCCAAAACAGCGTTGACGCCATCTTTGTTAACGACAGTCGCATCAGCGCCCGCAGCCACCAAAAGCCCAATGATGTCTTCTGTGCCAGAACGGTCACGACCCGCAGCCACCAAAAGGGCTGTGTTGCCGTTCGCATCGGTGACATTCACGTCAGCGCCAGCGGCAAGCAATTGAGACACAACATCGGCAGAGTTGCGCTCTGCGGCATAGAACAACGGCGTTTTGCCCGCGGCATCCGCACCGTTCACATCGTTGCCAGCTTGCAAGAACATCTGCACGATGTCTTCGCTGTTGCGGTATGCCGCCACAGACAAAGCAGAGCGCTTGGTGGATGTTTTCGCATCCGCGCTGAACCCGTTTTCAAGCAGATAGGTGAACACATCCACGTTGTCATTGCGCACCGCCGCAAGCAACAATGCATCAGAGCCATCATCAGACGTCACCGCATGCACATCAGAGGACAACGCCATCATCGCTTTGATGACATCAAGGTTGCCATTGCGTTGCGCAGACAACATGAACGCATCCGCGCCATCTGTTGTACGCGCCGAGATATCCGAAATGCTTGCAAGGTATTCAACCGTTCCAAGATCACTGTTGGACCGCGCAGCAGACAGCGCCGCGTTGCGCCCTGAATCGTCTGTCGCATTTGGGTCGAGCCCTTGTGCCACTAGAAATTCGAATACGTCTTTGTTCTTTTGACCAAACGCCGCATAGCCAAGCGCGTTGCGGCCAGACTCTTCGGTCGCGGCCACATCTGCACCCAATGCGATGACGTGTTTGACCAAAGCAAGATCACCATAGCGACCAGCCCAAAAAATCGCAGGACGACCATCGTGGCTCGGACGATTTACATCTGCACCTTGGGCGACCAAGTAATCGATCACGTCAAGAGACGCGCCGCCACGGATCGCACGCACGAGCGGGGTATAATTGCCTTCACCCAGTTCAACGGGGTCAGCGCCACCTGCAACAGCCGCTTCGACAGTCGCAAGATTTGCTTCTTTCCAGAAATCGGACTCCAACAACGGATTGTCAGCAAAGGCAGGCAGAGCGAACGCACTGACAGAAAGGGCCAAAACGGCCAAGGTAGATTTAAGTTGAAAGCGCATTGCTTTTCCTTTCGGGTTGAGAATGTCCGGCACAAGCCGGTTAATAGACATCTTCGAGGTAGCGATTGCGGCGTTTCAGTTCGTGAACAGAAAGCCCAATTTCAGCGGCCAGAATGTCGATTTCACTACGGACGGCGGTGGCCATTGCTGTGCCCCCGCAAACCATAATCGTGGCACCTGATTGCAAACGATCAATCAGACGGGTGCGGTCATCGCGAATGCGATCTTGCACGTAAACACTGGGGTCTGCGCGCGACCACGCGGGACCAAAACGATGCAGACGATCCGTCTGAATCCAATCGTTGATATCCCCGCTGTAAAGCGCATCTTTTTGTGGATGACGCCCGCCCCAATACAAATCAAGACTGCGGCGTGGCGTGTTGTGCCGGATCATGCCGGTAAACGGCGCAATGCCCGTCCCCGCCCCGATCAACACAACAGGTCGGCGGCGCGGCAATTGGAAACGCTCGTTGGGCACCACGGCCACTTCGATTTCGTCACCATTGTTTAAATCGCACAGCCAACTCGAACATTGCCCGCCCTCAACGCGGCGCACCACAATTTCAAGAAACCGATCCGCGCGCGCACTCGAGCCCAAAGAATACAATCGGGGCACGGTGCTGTTTGGCGGATAAATTTCAACCAAATCACCCGGACGGTGCGCCGGCAGTTTTTTGGCCTCAAAGCGCAGCACAGCCGTTGTCGCACCGATGGAGGCGCCAAACACGTCGCGGCGGACAAGATTAAGCGTCTGCGTTTTGGGCCGTTTGGGTTCGTAGTGCACATCAAGCGGCACACCAATGGTGTCGGACAACTGCCCACACCAATCGCGAAAAGACTGCGCCGACTGTTTGTCGATATCAAACACAGGCATCAAAGGCGCGCCCAGTTTTTCGCTCAAGGCCGCATCAACGCGGTGCGCATAGCCGCAAAAATCGGGAAAGGCTTTGTCACCGAAAGCCAGCGTGCTGTGCGCGATCCTTGTGGTGCCAAGAGGGCGCGCACGAAATCTTTCCAACTGGGTCAAAAAACGGCTGGCGGATTTGGGCGCATCGCCGTCACCGTAAGTCGATGCCAGCACCAATAGGTATTCGGCTTTGGGCAAATCGCGGCGCAATTCGTTCATCGCGCCCAAACGCACAGGCCACCCTTGGGCATGGAATGCCGCATGAAGCGCCTTGCCAAACCCCCAAGTTGCGTTGCCCTCAGACCCCACAAGGATCACAACCTTGGCCGATCCCGTCGATGCGTTGTTGCGCAATCGCCCACGGCCTTGGCGGCGGTTGCGCCACCAGACCATCACACCTGTGATGGAAAAAAACGGCACACCCAATGACGAGATAAACAACACAATCGCCCAAGGCCAAAGCCCCTCGGCTGTGTGCAGCAACGTCACATATTCCATAATCCGACCCGCCACGGGCACTGGATCACGTGACATTTCATCGCCGGTGAATTGATCAAAAAAGACATAAGCGACATTGGTTTTAACCGCCCAGACATCGAACCAATCGTCAGGGATCGGAAAGACAATTTCTTCGACATCCGCCAAGGCGATAGACTGTAGCCCGTGTAAATCCCACGGCGCAACGGCGTCCAGTTCCTCAAGGCTTTCAGGATACGCAGGCGCGCGCCCCGCCCCAGCGGGGATCAAATCAAACGTGACAGCAGACAACCAAAGCGCCGTCACCGCAGTGATCACCAGCGGGATAAACAACAACCGACCCACAATGGAATGCAACGCATCCGCGCCGCGCCCTTGGATCGGCACAAACAATTGACGCAAACCGCCCATGCGCCGAAGAAACAAAGCAAAACCGGTGATGGTCAAAAACGTCATCGCAATTGCGCCGATGGCCGACAAAATGCGACCGTCTTCGCCCAAGGTGAACGACCGGTGCAGATCGCGCATAAAGGCGTAAATCGCGGGTTCTTTGTGTTCTGGTAGAAACTCACCGGTGGCGGGATCGACAATGCGTTCCTGCCGCCGGTTGTTTTGGGCAAAGGTCAGCTTAAACTGCCCCGAAGCGTCCCGTTTGATACGTTCCCCTTCAAGCGCAGGATTGGCCCCCGCCACATTGCGCAGCATGTCCGCGACCGAAAGATCGCCCGCACCACTGTCGGATATAACCCGATCATAAATGGGCTGTGTGGCCAAGACGGTGCCACTGATGGACAACACCATCACCAGCAATGACAGGGTCAACCCAATGATCGAATGAATGCTACGCCACATGGCTTTAGTCCCACTTATAGCGCAGGTAGCGCACATACCCTGTGCCGGGTATTTTGTCGCCATGCACGTCAGACGTCAGTTCAACTTCAACATCCGTGGGGTGGTTTTGTTGGTCCTCGACAGAGGTATCCACACGTACCGAATACCCAGCATCCAGAATCTCTGGCTCTAGCTCAATGCGGATCACAGTCCGGTCACCAGGGGCCGTTGATGCGCCAGTGACAGCCAGTAGGTTTTCTTGGGCGCGGCCAACGTATTTCCACCAACGCGGCTGATCCGGGTACCAACGCTCTTCGTCGCCCGACACCCACAATGTGCGCACAAAACGGTTGCTTGGATCCGTCAAGTACAACGAGAAATAGGCTTCATCGCCATCGTAATCGTTCAGCTGAACAAGGAATGTTGCCTCTTCGGCTGCGGCCTGACCTGTGGACAATGCCGCACCGAGCGCAAGTGCGGCCGATGTGCTTTTCAAAGCTGAGAACAGGCCACGCCAATGGGTCGCCTGCCGTAATGGCAGGCCGCAAGAATCTTGAGAACGCAAAGTCTTCTCCAATTGTGTTAATGATTTTGGGATGGCTTGAAGACGGTGCGCCGATGCGCTCTCTGGCTGAGAGGCTATTAACCTAGTATTTTTGTCAGGTAAATAGGGATTATGACATTTCTGTTAAATATTAGTATCTTCAGTTGGCAATCGGCGTGCTGGGATAGCCTGCTGCCCGCAAAACATCGACCAGCGCGGACTGAGACAAAACGCTTTGCACCGAAACCGTGTGGCCAGAAATATCGCATGTCACGCTAGCAGCGCTATCGGACTCTGTGATCGCTTTTTCAATGGTGGCTGTGCAATGGCCGCAGCTCATGTCGGGAACGTTGAATTTCATGATGTGACTCCATTTGGGAAACAAAAAATAGATATGGGGCTTCCTGTTGGGGGAAGGTCAAGAGCATGGCATCGCACGATGAAACTCAAATGAATGCGCGCCTATGCCTTGACCTTCCAGTGACTGGAAACCCTATATGCTGGATATAACGGACATTCAGGAGATCGACATGACTGCACCACATTCTGTTACACTTTCGGTCGAGGGGATGTCCTGCGCGTCATGCGTGGGGCGTGTGGATCACGGATTGTCCACGCTTGAGGGTGTGTCTGATGTTTCGATCAATCTGGCCTCTGAAACCGCGCGCCTGACATTGAATGATGCTAAAACGCTGCCTGATGTGGTGCAAAAGCTCAACACGCTTGGCTATCCCGCGCGTCAATCGACGGTGGTTTTAAACGTGCAATCCATGAGCTGTGCCTCTTGCGTGGGGCGTGTTGATAAAGCGCTTTCTGCGGCCACTGGGGTGCTTGATGTCACTGTAAACCTTGCCTCTGAAACCGCCCGTGTGACGTTTTTACAAGGGGCAATAGACATCCCCGCACTCATCCGCGCCGCCACAGATGCAGGGTATCCCGCCACAGTGGCAGAGGCCGCCGCGACCCAAGATTTCACCGAGCGCAAAGAAGAAGAAGCCAAAGCACTGGCGCGGCGTGTGTTATTTGCAGCTGCGCTCGCTTTGCCTGTGTTTCTTATGGAAATGGGGGGCCACCTGATACCCGCCGTCCATATGGCGATCAATGCCACGATTGGGCAACAGGCAAGCTGGCTCATTCAGTTTGTGCTGACGACAGCCGTGTTGATCGGGCCAGGGCGACAGTTTTACCTCAAGGGGTTTCCCGCACTGCTCAAAGGCGCGCCTGACATGAATAGCCTTGTCGCCGTGGGCACGGGGGCCGCCTATAGTTATTCTCTTGTGGCAACTTTTTTGCCCAATCTGCTGCCCCAAGGCGTCCGCGCCGTTTACTTTGAAGCGGCGGCTGTGATTGTTGTGCTTATCTTGATTGGGCGCTGGCTTGAGGCCCGCGCCAAAGGCCGCACAGGGGCCGCCATTCAAAAACTGTTGGGGCTTCAGGCGCATACTGCTCGGGTTTTGCGTGATGGAAACACCACCGACATCGAGATCGATGAGCTACGGACGGGCGACATAATCGTAGTGCGCCCCGGTGAACGTATTTCTGTGGACGGCGACATCACCGAAGGCACCAGCCATGTCGATGAAAGCATGATCACGGGCGAACCCATCCCTGCGTCTAAATCCGTGGGCGACGCCGTGACCGGCGGCACAGTCAACGGTCAAGGCAGCATCACATTTCGCGCCACACGCGTGGGATCCGACACCACCCTATCGCAAATCATTCGAATGGTCGAAGAGGCACAAGGCGCCAAATTGCCGATCCAAGGCTTGGTCGATCGCATCACCTTATGGTTTGTGCCCGCCGTGATGGCACTGGCCGCGCTGACATGCGCGATCTGGTTGATATTTGGCCCCGCGCCAACAGTGACCTACGCCTTGGTCGCGGGCGTGTCGGTGTTGATCATCGCCTGCCCTTGCGCCATGGGCCTTGCGACCCCGACATCGATCATGGTCGGCACGGGCCGCGCCGCCGAAATGGGCGTTTTGTTCCGCAAAGGCGATGCCTTGCAAACCTTGGGCACGGTCAAAGTTGTCGCACTCGACAAAACCGGAACCGTCACCCAAGGCCGCCCAGAGTTGACGGATCTGATCTTGGCTGACGGGTTCAAACGCGCCGATGTTTTGGCCTACGTGGCCGCCGTTGAGGCCCGTTCAGAACATCCGATTGCCCAAGCCATCGTGCGCGGCGCACAGGCAGACGCGGTGCCTCAATTGACTGCCACATCTTTTCAGTCTGTGACAGGATTCGGCGCGCGTGCCACCGTGGAAGGCGTCGAGGTTTTGGTCGGTGCAGATCGGTTTATGACACGCGAAGGCATTGACTTTACGTCCCTTATCGAGACTGAAACCCATCTGGCCCTTGCAGGACGCACCGCTCTTTACGCCGCCATTGATGGACAAATTGCCGCCGTGATCGGCGTTGCAGATCCGGTCAAACCCGCCAGTCGCGCAGCCATCGCGGCCCTGCACAAACAGGGCTTGAAAGTGGCTTTGATCACGGGCGATAAACGCGAAACCGCCGAAGCAATCGCGCGCGAAATCGGCATAGATCACATCATCGCAGGCGTCCTGCCCGATGGCAAAGTCGCGGCGCTGAAAGAGCTGCGCAGCCACGGCAACGTCGCGTTTGTCGGCGATGGCATCAATGATGCCCCTGCCCTCGCGTTTGCCGATGTTGGCATCGCCATCGGCACGGGCACCGACGTTGCGATTGAAAGCGCTGATGTGGTTTTGATGTCCGGTGATCTGCGCGGTGTGGTCAACGCATTCGCAGTGTCGCAGCGTACCATGAGCAATATCAAACAAAACCTCGGCTGGGCTTTTGGCTACAACGCGGCCCTGATTCCCGTGGCGGCGGGGGCGCTTTATCCTGCGTTTGGGGTGTTGCTTTCCCCTGTTTTGGCCGCGGGGGCCATGGCGCTGAGTTCTGTTTTTGTGCTCAGCAACGCCTTGCGCCTGCGCTGGGTTGCACCGGCGATGGATGAAGGTAAATCCGCGCCGGAAACCTAGATCAGAACCTGAGAGATTTCATCCTATATGAGCGACAAAATCGCCTAGGTTTCAATAAGAATACTGTCCACAGTGTCATCGACAGATTTGAGCGCCATCAAAAATTTCTGGGTCAAATGTGTCTCAACATAATGGGCATGAAACCGACTGGGCGCCACCAAAACAAGGCATCGACCACTGCGGTCTTTGCGCTGTAACCCTGCAATCCAATTGCCATAAAGGGTTGGGTCTTGGGCATATAAAAGCGTGCGCGCGATGCCCCATTCCGTATCATCCTTTGCATTTGGGGCAGGCACCGAGGTGGCGGCTTTGAGCGCCACAACATTGGTTTGAGGCGCCTCCCCCTGCCCTTCCATACGGTGTTTAAAATCGGGGCCGACAGCCTCCCACACCGGTTGGGTATCAATCGCCAAGCGGTCCAAATCGATCCCGTATTTGGTCACACGCCCCCGTGCGCCTTGGCGTTTCACGACCAACCATCCAAGCCCGCGCAATTTGGCCATTTCCCTTTTGACCGTCCGCTCATCAACGCCCCACATTCGGGCGATTTCGCGCTGACCAATCGACAATTCGTCCCGGCCCCAATTATAACGCGCCGTCAGCAATGTCATAAAGCGAATGCACAAAACTTGTTGGCCTTTGGTTTGTGATAAAGCAAAGGTTCCAAGAGCTGTCAAAAGATCGTATTTGATGGATGAGGCCAAAGGCCCCGCTGGTTTTCTAATCAGCATATGTCTCGATCTCACTCAAACACGGGATATGTGCGGTGCCTCATTGCCTCGGGTCGTTGCCCAAATGCGCATTTCAATTTTAGCGCAGTATTCATTTAAGTTCGTTGCCAATTGTTTAACTCAGCGTTTTACCGAACCTTTCAGCAATTTGCGTTGAGTAACCCGATTCTGTCAAGCACATTTCCCAACCCAGCGGTTTTCAAATCAAGATCAAAAAATTAAAGATAGGTATTATTGGTATAGGGGGACAGCCAGTGTGTCACCTTATACGTCAAAAATGTCCCCCTATATGTAGTGACCCCCTCTTTAATGTCCCCTAAAGAAAGTGATGCGTTACATAAATCTAAGCCCATTTGCGCGGGCTGTGCCTTTAAGTCTGCGAATCGGTAGATCGCGTGTTTTCCCCAATTTTCACGCTTTATCTGCGTTCCGGACGCTATTCTCTTAAAAATGATAATTTACGATTTTTGCTTTTGCAAGTTTTGCATATTCAGCGTAAATAGAGGTCAGAACAACATTAGCGTCCCCGCGGGGACAGGAGGCAAAATGTTCACGCATGAAGATCTAGCAAAGATGCAGGCGCAGTCTTTGAGGATGCAAGGCCACATCCGGCAGCAAACCTATTCCCCCAGCAATGAGAAAAAATTGCGGCGGTTTTCCAGTTGGGAAGTGGCCGAGCTGATCTTTAAAGTGAACCAATCGACGCTGCGTGGTCGTCTGGCCACGGACCCCTCTTTGCCGCAAGGCTTTGTCGAAGAAGAAGGTCGCCAGCGGTGGTATACGCTTGAAGAAATCAATGAGATTCGTCGCCGTCTTAAAGTAAGCCGTCGCTCTTTGATGCCCAAACGCCCTGCTGGCAAACGTGCCATTCGGGCCGCCATCGCGAACTTTAAAGGGGGTGCGGGCAAATCCACCGTTGCTCTGCATTTCGCTCACGCGGCCGCGCTTGATGGGTACCGTGTTCTTTGTGTTGATTTCGATCCACAGGCCACATTGTCTCATTCGATGGGGCTGACGGATGTCGCCGAAGAGTACACCGTTTGGGGGATCATGGCGCGCGACCTTATGAATGAAACGCGTCGCATGAATGAAACCGCGCGCGGGGCCGAAAGCGGTACCGCCCTGCCCCAACGCAAATTGCCTGCGTCGATCACCGATATGGGGTTGGATGGATTGCGCGTGACTGATTTTATCAAACCAACAAATTGGCCGACCATTGATGTTGTTCCAAGTTGCGCCAACGCGGCCTTTGTTGAATTTGCCTCAGCTCAATATCGCCACCTCAACCCTGAATGGTCATTTTTTGCGGCTGTCAGTCGATACCTCGATTCCCTGCCTGCGGATGAATACGATATGATTATTTTCGATTGTCCGCCCGCGATCGGATATCAATCCATGAATGCTGTTTTCGCGGCCGATGTTCTCTACATCCCATCGGGGCCTGGGTATTGGGAATACGATTCCACCACGTCTTTTATAGGTCAGCTTGCTGAGGCCCTTGAGGATTTATCTGCCTTCAATGGCGTTGTCCCCGCGGGGACAAACGGGTTGCCAAAAGCCTTTCAAGACGTGCGTTTTTTGTTGACGCGGTATGAGGCCGGTAATGACCTACACCGTGCGATGCGTTCTGCATTTGAAAAGGTCTTTGGGGAAAGATTGGCCAAACACCCGATTGAAATGACCCGAGCCGTAGAACAATCCGGTCGGTTTTTATCATCGATCTATGAAACGGATTACCGCGAGATGACGCGGGAAACATGGCGCAGGGCGCGGTCGTCGTTTGATCAAGCTTATGAAGAGTTCCGCGACAATATGATCGAAGCATGGGATAAACTGGAGGATGAGGCATGAGTAAAAAACGCGTATTTGATATCGACTTTCCCGACACCCCTGATGTGACTGTCCCCACAGGGACGGACCATGTTGAGCCCGAAAAACCTGAATCGCGCCGCGGTCCAATGGCCAGCGCTATTTCAGAAAACGTGAATGCGCTGCGTGAGCGTCAACACGCTGAAACGGCAATCCGTGCCGAAAATGACCGATTGGCGCATGAGCTTGTGCGGTTGAAAAAACAGGGTTTGATTGTTGATCTTATTTATTTGAGTGAGATCAAAACAGCTAAATTGGCCCGCGATAGATCGGCGAAACGTGATCCAGATCTTGAAGAGTTAAAACAGTCAATTCGTGATGTCGGTCTGTCAAATCCTATTCGTGTTGAAGCAACCGATGAAGGATTCGAGTTGGTTCAAGGGTTTCGTCGGTGGTCTGCATATCGTGAACTTTATGCCGAAACTGGGGATGAAGCCTATGCCAAAATTCCAGCAGGGTTGTTGCCAAAAGGCGAGGGGCTAGAGGGATTATACCGCCGGATGGTGGACGAAAACCTTGTGCGCCGTGATATTTCTTTTGCTGAAATGGCCGAGTTGGCACGGTCTTATGCAGCAGACGAGGGGACCGATTGCGATACTGTTGAAGAGGCTGTGGCCAAACTCTACGCATCTGCATCACGTCAAAAGCGCAGCTATATCCGACATTTTGCGACCCTAATGGCTGCAATAGGGTCACATTTAAAATTTTCTGACGCTTTGCCGCGCGCACTTGGGCTGGACCTTGAAAAAAAGATTTCAAAAGAAGAGGGTGCCGCGGCGCGATTGAAATCTCGATTGGCGGCTCAGATGCCCATCACGGCCGATGCTGAAATTGACGTATTGCGCTTGTTCTTATCTGAACAGCCTGCCAAGGCAAAATCGGATGCATCTGCGGCGGCCTCAAAGGTTAAAACCACATTTCGGATGTCTGTCCCCGCGGGGACGGTGCGGTGTTTGGCGCAGGACGGGCGCATCGAGTTTCGTGCGGAACGTGACTTTAGCGGCGAAGATCGGGCAAAGCTGGAGGCGGCTTTGGCAGCGTTTTTTGCCACATTGGATGAAACCTAAAGGGTATTGAGGTCGCGTCAGCCAGTTTAGTGTTTGTTTTTGTGGGGCAGGGGGGCCGTTTGGACGGCATGCTCGATCCTATGTGGCATGCAAGACCCTTGTGCAGAAGGTTTCCAATGACGCGTCTGACAAGTTGGCATGACCGGCGTGCTGCAAGTCAACCTTGGGCGCGGCCAAGACAATAGGAATGTGCGTATCAAAGATTAAGAACTTGATTTAGATCAAGGTAATGCTCCTCAAATTTAAATAACATGTTAAGTAACATGGAGGGGAAGATAATGGGTAAACTCGTATTAGCGGCCAAGACAACGCATGTTCCAACAATGATTATGTCAGAGCATGACGGCCCCCTTAAGGGGAAGCGGCAAGCGGCAATTGACGGACATATCGAAATCGGACGCCGGGCACGTGCGGCGGGCGCAGATACGGTGGTCGTTCTGGATACACATTGGTTGGTAAACGCAGCCTATCACGTCAATGCCAATCACCATTACAAAGGCAAGTTCACATCCAACGAATTCCCCCAGTTTATTAGAGACCTTGATTACGAATATACTGGGAATGCTGCGCTTGGGGATTTGATTGCTAAGACGGCCAGTGACATGGGTATTTATACGCTGTCACACCAAGTGAATTCTTTAGAATTGGAATACGGCACACTTGTCCCGATGCGTTATATGAACCCCGAGGGGGACCTGAAAGTAGTATCGGTCGCTGCGATGTGCACGGTTCACAGTTTTGAATCTTCGCGTAAATTGGGCGCTGCGATTGCAGATGCGATTGAGGCCAGTGATAGCAATGTTGCCTTGGTTGCCTCGGGGTCATTGTCACACAAAATTTGGCCAAATGACATTTATGCTGAGAACAACGGGACATTCACGATTTCGAGCGAGTTCAACCAGCAGATGGACCAGCGCGTGCTTCGTATGTGGCAAGAGGGCGAGATAGAGACCTTTTTAAAAATGCTACCAGAGTACGCGAATTACTGTGAAGGCGAAGGCAATATGCATGATACGGTCATGTTGTTTGGCGCCTTGGGGTGGGATAAATACAAAGGCAAAGGCGAGGTGATCACCGAGTATTTCCCAAGCTCTGGCACCGGTCAGACAAATGTGGTGTTCAGCCTGCCGGAGTAGCCGCAAAACTTGCACCAACTTAACACATTAAGTATATACTCACGCAAAGGTTATGACCCGTCTGCTAGAGGCAATCAGCAGACGGGTTGATTGATTTGATTGGAGAGCGATGTGTTTCAAGAACTGCAAAATCCCCTACCTGATGTTATTATGCAGGTCACAGAAAATTTTCGTGCCGATCCGCGGGCCAATAAAATTGATCTCAGCGTTGGGGTCTACAAAGATGCCGAGAATCTCAGCCCTATCATGGAGGCTGTGACTTCTGCGGAAGCGTGGCTTTTGGAAAATCAGACGTCGAAATCCTACGTTGGAACACGTGGCAACCTTACGTTCAATGACCTGTTTGCGCAGATGGTTCTTGGCGAAGGGTTTTCAAAAAATTGCACGCACACCCTTCAAACGCCTGGCGGCGTGTCAGCGCTGAGATTGCTTTTGGAACTGGCCGCAGATGCCAATCCAAAGGCTAAAGTCTGGGTGTCAGACCCCACATGGGGCAACCACATTCCGATTGTGAAACGGGTTGGTTTGCCGTGCAAAACATATCCTTATTATGATGCCACGTCGGGCACAGTGAATTTTGCGGCAATGTGTGACGGGCTACGGCAAATTCCTAAGGGTGATGTCATCTTGCTACAGGCGTGTTGTCACAATCCGACAGGTGCCGATCTGTCTTTGGCTCAGTGGGGTGTGGTCGCTGAAATTTTGTCCGAAACGGGCGCGGTGCCTTTGGTTGATATTGCCTATCAGGGGTTGGGGAACGGGATTGAAGAGGACGCTGCGGGGCTTCGCCTGCTGATCCACAAACTGCCCGAAGTCATGATCGCTAGCACCTGTTCGAAAAGCTTTGCCTTGTATCGCGAACGCACGGGCATCGCGCTGGTGCACAGCACAGATCCGCAAAATATGGCGCGCATAGCGGGCAATATGGCGCAACTGGCACAGGCCAATTACGGCATGCCGCCGGATCATGGCGCAGCTGTGGTGCAACAGGTTTTGACTGATCCAGACCTGCGCCAATCTTGGCAGACGGAATTGATGAAAATGCAAACGCGCATTCATGAAACGCGTCATCTGCTGGCCCAAGCTCTCAGGGCTGAAACCAACAGTGCGCGGTTTGATTTTTTGGCTGACCAGCAGGGCTTGTTTTCATTGTTGGACGTCACGCCTGCACAAGTTGACCGCCTGCGCAGCGATCACGCGATCTATATTATGGGCAACGGGCGGTGCAACATCGCGGGTCTTATGTCGCAGGATGTTACACGCTTCGCCCGTGCTGTCGCCTCTGTTTTGCGTTTTCCAGACGCGCTCTAGCGCGCGATGCTTGCGCCAACAGGGGCGTCTTGATCCCAGCGGTCAAAGAATGCCCAAGTCACACAAGCCGCAGCAACGGCCGTCACGGCCATCAGGGCAAATAAGGGCAGGGCGGTTCCGTTGGAAAATGTGGATAATAATCCGCTTGCGATCGCGCCTAGTCCAAACCCAAGCGCCCCCATAAGGGCAGAGGCTGTCCCAGCGTTTTGCGCTTGTTTATCAAGCGCCAATACGCCGCTTGTTGGCAGCGCCAAGCCGTAAATCAAAAGGCTGACAAGCAAAAGCACAAGCACGGCTGGCAATGTCGCAAAGCCTGCCAAAAATACGCCGAGCAAAAGCACGGTGACAGTGGCACGAAGGCCCGTTGCAATTTTAGAGATCCTGCGCGGGCCTAGGCGTTGGCCCAATGGCCCGCCCAGCTGAGCTCCAATCACAAGAGCGAGGGCATTGCCCGCAAAGGCGAAAGAAAATTGAAGCGGCGTCAGCCCGTAAATTTCGATCAAGACAAAAGATGCGCCGGCAATATAAACAAATAGGCTTGATTGGCTGAGGGCATTGGCCAATGCGTATGGAATAAAATCTTTATCCAACGTCAACGCCCAATAGGTGTGCAAGGCCTTGCTCGGACGACTGTTTGCGCGCGATTCCACGCTTCGCGTCTCGGGGAAAAATTTTATGAGCGCCCCAAGCATCAATACCCCATATCCCGCCAATAGCCAAAACACAGCATGCCAAGAAAAATAGTTCAGGATCAATCCGCCAGCGACTGGAGCAATGACTGGGGCAACGCCAAAGACAATCATGGTCAGCCCGACAAGGCGCGTGGCCATATGGCCTGTATACAAATCACGCACGCTCGCCGTGGCCATAACCATGCCGACCGAGCCGCCGATGCCTTGTGCAACGCGCCAGAATATCACTTGGGGGATTGTGGTTGCTGACAGGCATCCCAACGATGCAATCACGAAAAGGACAACTCCGACGAGCATTACAGGCTTGCGACCTGTCGCATCAGAAATGGGGCCAAATAGAAGTTGGCCCAGACAAAAGCCGATCAGAAAACCAACCATGGACAGCTCAATCTCACCCGCCAGAGCGCCGAGATCTTGGCCCATGGACGGCATGGCGGGCAGATACATGTCCATAGCCATTGGTCCCATGGCCGCAGCACCACCCAAACAGGCCGCGAGGGTTTTTGTTTGTTTGTCCATTTTGTAGATCCATGTGCAAGAATTTCATCATTATGAAACTCACGGGTTTCCTAAAGTCAAGCGGCTCTTCGCAAAAGAACAAGATAATGCGCTGAAACTTCCAAACGCACACAGAAAGGGCAACTGGACCCTGCACGGCGTGTTGGCCCAATGGCCGCATGTAAATCGTTTATGTGATAGGCTGATATGACAGTCTGACCTTCAACTGACTTGGAGGTGACTTAATGTTAACATGAAAACAGATTTGTTCACCGCCTTGGCCCGTCACGAAAAATGGCCTGAGGGTATTGGTCTTTGGTGCCGATCGGTCATCGTGATGCCCGTTTGTCGGTTGAATAAAAATCACCTTTCAGAGGCGTTTCAACGCGTTGCGCACAGGCTTTTAGATTTTCAAGATTGATCTAAAGCGCCATCCGTGGGGCAGTAGAGCGCCGCAATTTCTGCAGCTCTTTCGGACAGTGTGGCATGGTTATCACTCAGGCGCAGATCGGTGCCAATGAGGCGACCAAAGTGTTCATGTCCAAGCACTGCGCTCAGTGAAAAATCAGCGACGACAGAAGCTTTGCGGCCTGCCAAAATTCCATCGGATTGCAAATGTTCGATCCGCTTTGCGAGCATTTTGCGGACCTGCGTCACTTCGGCTGCATAAAATTGCGCGGCGACTTCAGGTGATTGTCTGGCCTCGGCAATCACCAAACGACTGACGGCGATCTGGCGCGGACCTAGAATATACTGGGCAACTTCGACAAGCGCCTTTTCATATTCCGCAACCGGATCATAAGTCCCTTTAGGCGGCAATGGGGACAGCGGTGGGTCTTCCTCGTATCCTCGTAAAAACGCTGCAAGCACTTCTTCTTTATTGGAAAAAACTTGATACAGAGTTTTCTTTGACATCCCTGCTTGCACCGCGATTTGATCCATGCGCGTATTGACGTAACCATTCTTAAAAAATTCAGTTTCTGCACACTTCAAGATTTGCGCACGACGTTGTTCAATAGACAAGACGACCGGCCGACCCGGGCGCGCCCGGAACTTTGTTTCAGAATCCTTTGCCGTTTCTGCCAGCTTTTGGTGTGAACGCTCAGCCATCCGTCTCCTCCTCAAGGACAATGTGCCCCTTTATTAGGAAACATAAGGGTTTTTTATTGGTCAGCACAAGGCCGGCAGTGGCCATGGGGGCAAACAAAGGATCGAGGTGGGACGCCTCAGCTAGGCACAGCTACAGCGCTATGATCAAGCGCAGTCAGATTTGATAGAAAAAAGTGGACATCCCAACCCCACCCTCTTAACGTGTTAATTAAATATGATCTTTGGGGGAGGACCGGATGTCCAAATTTGGCATGATTATTGATGGCGCTCGCGTCGCATCACAACAAACATTTGCGGTAGAAAACCCTTCGACAGGGGAACAGGTGGGGACGGCACCGAACGGAACATTTGCCGATTTGGATCGCGCTGTTGACGCTGCGCAAAAGGCTTTTGAAAGCTGGTCGTTGAAAACCGATACCGAACTTGCAGACGCCTGCATTGCCGTAGCTGAGAAAATTGGGGCGCACTCCGAAGAGCTTGCGCTGCTGTTGACCCAAGAACAGGGCAAGCCGTTGAACGGTCTCGGGTCACGGTTTGAACTTGGGGGCGCACAAGGTTGGGCCGCATACACTGCGGGCCTGTCGCTGCCAATGAAGGTCTTGCAAGATGACAACAAAGGGCGGGTGGAATTGCACCGTCGCCCGTTGGGTGTCGTTGGGTCGATCACGCCATGGAACTGGCCGCTGATGATTGGCGTTTGGCACATGCTGCCAGCCATTCGCACGGGCAATACTGTTGTGATCAAACCATCGCCTTTTACCCCGCTTTCAACGTTGCGGATGGTCGAGTTGATGAACGAAGTCCTGCCCAAAGGGGTGGTGAACGCGGTGACTTGTGATGACAGCCAAGACAACCTTGGCGCGGCTATGTCTGCACATCCTGGTATCCGCAAGATTGTCTTCACGGGCTCCTGCGCCACGGGTCAAAGAGTTTATGCCAGTGCGGCAGAAACGATGAAACGCTTGACGCTTGAGTTGGGTGGGAATGATGCCGGTATTGTGTTGCCTGATGTTGACCCCAAGGAAATTGCCGAAGGGCTATTCTGGGGGGCATTTATCAACAATGGCCAAACCTGCGCGGCGATGAAACGGCTCTATGTTCATGAAGATATCTATGAAGAGGTTTGCGCCGCCTTGACGGATTTTGCCAAGAATATTCCCGTTGGGGATGGGCAAGACGAAGGCTCTCTTCTTGGCCCAATTGCCAATCAGATGCAGTTCGACAAGGTCAAATCAATGGTGGACGATGCCACGCCAAAGGGCCGTGTTCTTTTGGGCGGCACACCGGGCGAGGGTTTGTTCTTTCCGCCAACCTTGATTGCAGATCTGTGCGCCGATGATTTGCTGGTCAAAGACGAACAATTTGGGCCGGCCCTGCCAATTCTTAAATACTCCGATGTCGAAGACGCAATCGCCCAAGCCAATGACAGCGAAAATGGGTTGGGGGGCTCGGTCTGGTCGAAAGATATTGACCGTGCCAAAGAGATTGCTGCGCGCTTGCAGTGTGGGTCTGTATGGATCAACAGCCACGGCGGACTGAACCCCGTTGCCCCATTTGGTGGCCGCAAGGCGTCGGGGCTTGGGGTCGAATTCGGCGAAGAAGGTTTGGCCGAATACACGGATATTCAAGTCATTCACTGCTAGGGGCAGCACATTGGAACATTTTGATTATATCGTCGTTGGGGGCTACGCAGATCATTCCAAAAAAGCAGATCGCAGGCACGATGTCTGGCGGGCAGCAACAAATGCTTGCTATCGGTCATGCGTTGATGGCGCGGCCAAAGTATCTTTTGATCGATGAAATGTCGCTTGGTCTTGCGCCGTTGATTGTCAAACGGTTGGTCACGGCAATTGCACCCTTGGTTGAACAAGGAACAGGCGTGCTTTTGGTTGAACAATTTACCGAGGTCGCATTGAACATTGCGGATACGGTGACCGTTATGCGCGCGGGCGATGTCCGGTTTTCGGGATCTGTTGAGGAGGCAAGACAGACCCCAAAAATTCTTGAGTCAGCTTATTTTTAAGGGCGCGCTTTTGCTTTGAGGCGGGTGTCAAATGAGCAGTTTTCGATGACCCGTGGATATTGGTTTGCATTCCATAATCACCGAACGGGCAACCGCTAGAAATACTTTTCCAACTTGTGTTTCAGACGCGGACAATCGCGCCCAAACGCCTGCTTCGATTTTTTTTACCCTGTAGTCATTTGACAAATAGGCGATATCATAATCCGCGATATGGTCGGCAATATGTTCTGGTAGGGCAACAAGAAAGTCATTTTTGGACGCAATCAAAAGATTGGAAAACCAACTCTCAACGCCAACGATGGACCCAGATATTGACGAAGCCAAAGGTCCAGCGTCGTTCCTTTGGCGTTCCAACGCACTTCTAAAATTGAGCCAATCTGCCGCCAACAATGTTTTTGGATCACCGTCCCAAGTTTGGAAAAGCGGATGGGCCAGCCGGCACGCGACCAAGACATCCAGCTCAAACAATTTATCGAAGAATATCCCGTGTTGTGCCGCGCCTGGAACATCAGCGCAGAGCGCAAAATCAATGTTTCCGCGCGATAGTCGTTTAACAAGGGGCACTTCAAGTTCTGTCTCGACGGTCAATTCGACTTCTGGATGCAGCTTGCGAAATCTACGAATAATTTCAGGCACCGCCGCAACCGCCCAAGATGGGCTGACCCCGAATTTCAATTTCTTCGTTTGATTGTTTTTAAGCTCTTTGGCCTCTAATTCAAGGCTGCGCATTTCAGCTTCAACACAGCGCGCACGTATCAAAATACGCTCACCTAATTCGGTCAAATGGACCCCACGCGTACCGCGCTCTACCAATTGGACCCCCAAGTGTTCCTCTAACCGGCGCAGACTCTTCGTGAGGGCCGATTGTGTGACCCCCAAACTGCGGGCCGCAGACGTTACATTTCGTTCTTTCGCGATCGCGATGAAATAGCTCAGGTCACGTTGCATCGGCGGCTCTCCATCATTCCATTTAGGAATGACTAAGGCAGTTAATGAATTTTTGCTACTACTGATTTTTCAATATTATCTTTGTGAGAAAAGGTTGGCTCTGGGGAGGGCAGGACGTCAAAAAAAACCGCATTCCATGATCTATGAATCGTATGTGGCGGGTGCTGGCGTGTTTAAGGAAGGTCAGCCTAAAAGCACAATGATCCATGATGGGGTGGTTCAGTTGTTTTCAATCGAAAAGCTTTGTTTGCCAACCGACCGGCAAACAGTTGGGCCACGCGGTTCAACAGCGTCACATAACGTGACGCGCGCAACTCGCAAATCTGCCAGTCCTTTAAAAAGGACAGTGGGATTGGGTTTTAAATAAAAGTGGTGTCATCGGTGATGTCACTCAGGGAGAAGAAAAAATGACTTACCAACAAAAAACCAAAGCTATCTGGCTGCGTCGTATGATTAAATCAACCGCAGTGGCCTCTGTCTTTGTATCATCATTTGGTGCGCTGGCGATGGCCGAGCCAATTGAACTTGTTTACAATATCTTTATTCCGTCACAGGCCCTTATCGTCAGCGAAGGTCTTATCCCTTGGGCGCGCGACGTCGAAGCGGCGTCCAACGGAACGCTCAAGTTGACCATTCCAACGTCAAGCATTGCGCCAACGCCACAGCTTTGGGATGCGGTCGAAGACGGTCTCGCGGACATCGCGCTTGTCGTGAATACATTCCGGTCAAACCAAGTGACGTTGCCCGCCATTTTGAACATTCCGCTGGTTGATGCCAACGCAGAACAGGCAAGCCGTGCCCTTTGGGAAACCCATTACAAGTATTTTGAAGCCGCAAACGAGTTTGGCGATTTGATCCCGCTCGGTGGCTTTACCACGAATGGCCCGCACTTGATGTCTGTTTCTAAGCATGTCAACAACTTGGAAGATCTAAGCGGCATGAAAGTGCGCGTTGAAGGGGCCAATATTGTTGATCTATTCGACTCTTTGGGCGCGACTGCTTTGGGGGCTACGGGACTTGATAGCTTTGAGTTATTGACTGGTGGCATCGCTGATGCTGCGCTGGCGCCTTTCGGATCTGCCGTGGTGCAAGGTCAGGTTGGTGTGACCAATGAAATCACCACTTTCCCAGGCGGTTTTTCACGTTCGGGGTTCACACTCGTTATGAACCGTGACAAATTTGAAAGCCTACCTGAAGACGCACAAAACGCATTGCTGTCTGTCTCTGGCGTCGATCTTTCGGCGCGCCTTGGCGCGATTGTCGACATGGAAGAAGTTGACGGACGCGAGACATTCCTGGCTGATGGAGCAAACATCACCGCGGCTGAACCAGAATTTGTTGATGCGGTTAGACAGAAGGGTCAGTTCATTGTCGACCAATGGCTTGAGGCGGCAACGGCTCGTGATTTGAACGCGCAAGAGGTGCTGGATTTCTACTACGCCCGCATCGAAGCCTCTAAATAGACCCCAAAAGCGCCTCAGACTGTGTCTGAGATAAAGGCTCAATTGTGCCTGCTAAATGCGGGCGCAATTGCTGCTATATGAGGATGCTAAATGAAAACTGTTGAACGTTGTCTAACCATAATATCGGCCATTGGAATTTTTCTGATGTCGACATTAATTTGTTTAAGTGTGTTTTTTCGCTATTTCCTAAATACGCCAATATCGTTCACCGAGGATCTGACAAAAGTACTTCTCGGGTTCACAATTTTCTCTGCGTATTTAGGTATTACGGTGCGAAGAGAGCATGTTCAGATAGACCTGCTGACCAGCCTTTTTGAAATGGTTCCCCGTTTCAATTATGTCCGTTTTATTGTGATAGATATAGCAACGCTCGGTGTGATTACGATCGTTGGCTTGCGACTTTGGGAGCGTGCTGAAAAAGCGTATAGCCGTGGCAGTTTTACGTCGACGACAGAATGGCTGCTTTGGCCTTTTATCGGGGCATTTTCGCTTTTGGTTGGCCTGACTGTGGTTCTGTTTGGCCTCAAAATCATCCTAGACATCAAAAACTCTAATTATTCCAAAGGCGAAAAAAATGATTGAAGCACTCTTTGGGATTGGCGTTCTTCTCGTCATTGCCAGTATGGGGCTCCCCTTAGGGCTGTCCATGCTTTTGGTTGGATACGGTGGCTTTGCGCTGGTTCATCCCGCTGGGTTTTCTGCAGCGAATGTAGTGGTTGGCCAACAAGTTCTTGATTTGGCGATGAACTATCAATTTGCTGTTTTGCCTCTCTTTGTCCTTATGGGGGTTTTTGTCACCAAATCGGGCATCTCGGACGATATGTATGAAACGGCCAACAAATGGTTTGGCCATCTCAAAGGCGGTTTGGCGATGTCCACTGTCGCGGCCTGTGGTGGTATGGCTGCGGTTTCTGGGTCATCTTTGGCAACGGCCGCGACCATGACCAAGGTCGCCATTCCTGCCATGCGGCGGTACAATTACGATGATGGCTTTTCGGCTGGCACAGTGGCTGCTGGTGGAACAATTGGCATTTTAATCCCGCCCTCAATGGCTTTGATCGTTTACGGCCTGCTGGCAGAACAAGACGTTGGAAAACTCTTTATGGCCGGGCTGATCCCCGGAATTATTTCGATTGTGCTGTATATGGTTGCGGTTCGTGTTGTGTATCAAATCAAACCACAATGGGCCCCTGCAGGGGAGCGGACATCTTGGGGGGAACGGTTTCGTACCCTTTATAAAATTTGGTCAGTTGTCGCATTGTTCGCGCTGATCATGGGGGGCATCTTTTTTGGTGTGTTCACGGCCTCTGAAGGGGGCGGCATCGGCTCTGCGGGGGCGCTGATCATTGCGATCCTTCGTAAAAAAATGTCATTTACAGGTTTTCTAGACTCTCTTTTGGAGGCCTCCTCAACAACGGCCAAGGTCTTTACCGTTGCCTTTGGGGCGCTGACTTTGAACCAGTTCATCAATATGTCTGGCGCGCCGCAGGAAATTCTTGAATTCATTCACGGTCTCGGGGCAGGGCCATGGGGCGTTATGACGATCATTTTGATCAGTTACCTTATTCTTGGTATGGTGATTGATGGGCCTGCTATGGTCTTTTTGACGGTCCCTATCTTTGTGCCTTTGGTCGCAACGCTTGACCTCGGTATTGATCCGAACCTGCAATTGATTTGGTTTGGCATTATCGTTGTTGTCGCAGTTGAGATCAGCCTCGTAACCCCGCCTATCGGGATGAATATTTTCATCATCGGCTCGATGGTTCCTGAACTCAAGATTTCGGCAATCTACCGTGGTATTTTGCCGTTCTTGATCGCTGATTTCGTTCGGTTAGGGATATTTGTCTTTTTCCCATCAACAGTGTTGTGGCTGATTGGAGTGATGAATTAACGGATTTAACCTAAGAATCTTTTTGGGGGCAGGGTGAGTGGCCCATTTCCCCCAAACTTTTTCTCGACAGACCTCAACTGGCGTACCGGTTTGTGCCTATCCCGCGCCAGCTTTTACAAAGGGCAGAGCAGAACCGGCGATAAGATGTATGCTGAAAGGGGGCGACGTTGGATGAAGGATTGCTTAAATGATGAGGTTCAACTCTTCTCTCGTTTGGTAAAGAGCATCAGCAATTTTTGATCTTTTCTTGGCAAATCGATGTTTGGGCGTTGGCAGTGAAATCGCACAAATCATGCCGGAATGATCTTTGAAGCCCAACCCCAGCGCGCAAATATGGTCTGCGTTTTCGTCCAAATTCGTTGCTAGATCTCCGGCGCGAATGCGCTTAAGTTCTGCTTCGATCTGGGCTATTTTCGAAAGATCATCACCTATTTCGGCCGTGATGATTTGTCGGGCGATGGCAGGGTCAAGTTGGGCGAGCGCGGCTTTACCATTTGATGTCGTGGCCATCATTGTTGTGTTCCCAACATGAGAGACGGTCCGCAACTTTTGCGATCCAATCACTTGATCAACAATCACCATTTTGTCGCGCCTGAAAACGGACAAATTTACGGTTTCACTGGTCCTAAGCGCGGCTTGCTCAAGCAGTGGTCGGACAAGTGTTGCAACATCAATTTGCCCAAATTGCGCAAGCATCTGGATTTCAGGCCCAAGTCGATACCCGCCGCGCGAGGATGCGCCGATCACTAGGTTTTCTTCGACAAGCGCATTTACGATCCGCTGAACCGTAGAACGCGGAAGTTGAATTTTTTGAGAAATTTCCCCAAGGCTTGCGCCATTTTTATACTGCTTGAGTGTGCGTAAAATCAAAGCAGCCCGCGCAATAACTTGAACGCCTGATCGCTTTGTCTGAGCCTCTAAAGGTGCCACTGAAATCCCAACGGACGTCTCGTCACGCCCTCCATAAGTGTTCACATCGTGATGCAAAATCACTACCATGCAATACATTTCAGGGGCAATATAAATGACTACGAAGTTTGCTACGCAAACAGACCGCACGAGAAAAGATGTATTTCAGGTCTCGTTTGTGTCAAGATTTGGTGGATCAAACGACCCAAAAAAAGCGAAACACTATAGGCCTAGTTTGAGGACGTCATCTCTTGCTTTTAACAAAAGCGTTTCGATTTGCTCTGAAATGCCCTCAAATCGGTAACTCGGTACCGGAACCGAAATCGCATAA
>JBLHXX010000023.1:0-36178 GCA_047630475.1 Celeribacter sp.
GCGTTGAAAACGCGCCCCTAACATGCGTTGAAAACGCGTCCTTAACATGCGTTGAAAACGCGTCCGTTAAGATGTTTGGTTTGGCACAGCTGCAAATTTGATCGCACCAAATCGCAAATCTGCGAAAATTACCGCAATATTCCCCCTCCAGACAGCACAATTCTGCTCACATTCACGCCAGTTGGTTTTGACCCGCGCAGCGCCGCCGTATAAGTAGGGACGGCAGATATAGGCGCGGGCAACGACTCGTGTGATCGGTGGCGGGAAAGGCTCTCAATTTGGCTCGGTTTATTTTTTCCTTTTTTGGGACTATTTTTTCGTGGATCACCACCGCAGCGTTCTTGGGCGCGGCGGTCATTGGTGGCATCTTTTGGATGTACGGTCGCGATTTGCCCGACCACGAAGCTTTGGCGCAATACACGCCGCCCACCATCAGCCGGATTTATTCAGGTGAGGGGCGGATCATCGATGAATTCGCCCGCGAACGCCGTTTGTATACCCCTGCCGCAGAAATCCCTGATTTGGTAAAATACGCGTTTATTTCGGTTGAGGATAAGAATTTTTATTCGCACAAAGGCTATGACCCATTGGGGATTATCAAAGCCGCAGTGCAGTGTTTTCAGGGCGCGCGGTGTCGTGGGGCCTCGACCATCACCCAGCAGGTGATGAAAAACTTTTTGCTGTCCTCTGATCGGTCCGCAGAGCGTAAGATCAAAGAGATCATTTTGGCGGCGCGTTTGGAAACGACTCTATCCAAAGATGATATTTTGGCGCTGTACCTCAATGAGATCGATCTTGGGGCGCGCTCTTATGGTGTGACAGCTGCGGCGCAAACTTACTTCAACAAATCATTAAGCGAATTGAACATCGAAGAAGCTGCGTTTTTGGCGATTCATCCCAAAGCCCCTTATTCCTATCATCCTGTGAAAAATTATGACGCCGCATTGGAGCGCCGCAACAACGTTGCGCTGCGCGAAATGTATGAAAACGGCCATATTTCACAAGAGCAATACGAAACAGCTAAGGCGCAGCCGATCCGAACTGTGCAAAATGGCGATTTTGAAAGCTACCGTAAAGCTTTGCCGCCACGTGATTATTTCACCGACGAAATTCGCCGCCAACTGTCAAAGAACTTTGGCGCTGACGAGTTTTTTGAAGGCGGCTTGTCCATTCGCGCCACTATCGATCCCGAATTGCAAACTCAAGCGGCACATGCGTTGCAAAACCGTTTGGAAACGCTGGACCGTGACCAAGGGCGCTGGCGTGGGACGGGTAAAACCATCGATGTTGCCGCGTTGGACGATGGATCTTGGGAAGAGGCTTTGAGCAATGTCCCAGTGGCCCGCGATGTGACGCTTGATAGCAAATGGTTTGTGGCGGTTGTCGATCAAATCGGCGATCAATCTATGTCCTTGATGGTGGAAACTGTGGGGGAGGCCACGGTGCCACGCAAAGATATCGGTTGGATGAAAGGCGCATTCAACGACAATTTCAGCCGTGGCGATGTGGTACATGTGCGGCGTATGACCTCGGGTGACAATGGCACGGGCGATTTCATTCGTTGGACATTGCGCCAAGTGCCCGAAGTGCAGGGCGGGTTTATGGCTATGGACGTCAACACAGGTCGTGTGATCGCGATGCAGGGTGGGTTTTCGTATCAAAATTCGGTGTTCAACCGTGCCACCCAAGCGACGCGTCAACCAGGGTCATCCTTCAAACCGTTTGTCTATGCTGCGGCTCTTGATTCAGGGTTTACACCGGCGACCATCGTTGTGGATGCGCCGATTGAAATCAACACGCCGCAGGGCGTCTGGCGTCCTAAGAATGCGTCTAAACGCTTTTACGGCCCCACGCCGTTGCGCACAGGGATTGAGCAATCGCGGAACTTGATGACCATCCGTTTGGCCCAAGAGGTGGGCATGGATGTGGTTGCGGGCTATGCAGAACGCTTTGGTGTCTACGATCGCATGGGTCAGTTTTTGGCGTCCTCTTTGGGCGCAGAAGAAACCACGTTGTTCAAAATGGTTGCGGCCTATGCGATGTTTGCCAATGGCGGAGAGCGGGTTGAACCGACGCTTGTGGACCGTGTGCAAGATCGCTGGGGCAAAACAATTTATAGGCATGACCAACGGGTCTGTAATGAATGTGATTTGCCCAGCATCACGACGGGGCTTGCGCCGACAATCGTGTCAAACCGTGAACGAGTTATGAATGCGATCACGGCCTATCAGTTGACATCGATGATGCAGGGCGTTGTGAGCCGCGGGACGGCCAAAGGTCGGGTCAACCTGCCAGTACCTGTTGCAGGTAAAACTGGCACAACCAACGATGGCAAAGACGCGTGGTTTGTTGGGTTTACATCAAACATCGTGGCAGGTTGTTATATTGGCTATGACACGCCGCGTTCTATGGCGGGTGCCTCTGGGGGCGGGTTTTGTGGACCTGTTTTCAACGAGTTCATGCAAAAAGCCGTGGCTAAATACGGCTCTGGAAAATTCCGCGTCCCCCCTGGTGGCCGGTTTATCAAGATTGACCGCTTTACTGGCGCGCGTTTGTCCGATGATGCGTCGGGGCCAAATGTGGTGGCAGAATATTTCCGCAATGGCGAAGAGCCAGTGTTTGGTTTGGCCTTTGATGGCGGCTTTGCGATGGGGGCTGACTTACCTCTTTACACGACTGAAGGCAGCAATGCTGGTGGCACGCGAGATGTCAAAACGAGTTCTGGTAAGGTGATCAAAGTCCCCCAAAAGGCGACCATCAATTCACTCTCTTCTGGCGGGCTGTATTGAACTTTGCCGTAGCTTTCGGGCTGCGGCATCGGTTTTACATCGTGATGTGGGCGTGAATGAGGGAAAATCCCTTGTGTCTGACCGCGCCCACTCGTAAATGTGTTCCCCAATTCAGACGTGGCCTTTGGGTCAGAAATTACAAGGTAGATGCAGGTGCGCGCCGAGATTCAAAATTCAATCACGAAGATCGAAAAATCCGTTGAGTTGCTTAAACAGCGTCTCGATTGGGAAACTGCGCCGCATCGTTTAGAAGAATTCAACGCAATGATCGAGGATCCGACCTTGTGGGATGATCCTGAGCGCGCACAAAAACTGATGCGGGATCGTCAGGCGTTGATGGATGCTGTCGATATGGCCAAATCCATTGCGCAAGAAATGCAAGACAACATTGACATGATTGAGCTTGGCGAAATGGAAGAGGATCAAGAGGTCATCACCGACGCCGAGCAGGCTATTTTGGCGCTTGAAATCAAAGCGGCTGAGAAAGAACTTGAGGCGCTGCTGGATGGCGAAGCGGACGGCAATGATACGTTCTTGGAAATCAATTCTGGTGCAGGCGGCACAGAGTCGTGCGACTGGGCATCCATGTTGGCGCGTATGTATGTTCGCTGGGCTGAGAAAAAAGGCTACAAGGTCGAGTTGCAATCTGAAAGTGCTGGCGAAGAAGCAGGCATCAAATCTGCCGCTTATAAAATCTCTGGCCACAATGCCTATGGTTGGCTGAAATCTGAAAGCGGTGTTCACCGTTTGGTGCGCATTTCGCCGTTTGATAGCGCTGCCAAGCGCCACACGTCTTTTACGTCTGTAAAAGTTTATCCTGTGGTCGATGATAACATTGAGATCGAAGTGAACCCGTCTGATATCCGCATCGATACCTACCGGTCCTCGGGGGCCGGCGGGCAGCACGTCAACACCACGGATTCGGCTGTACGGATCACTCACGCCCCCACAGGAATCGTGGTGACCTCGTCTGAGAAGTCACAGCATCAAAACCGTGATATCGCTATGAAAGCGCTGAAATCGCGCTTGTATCAGATCGAGTTGGACAAACGTTCTGCCATGGTCAACGAAGTGCATGAAAATGCAGGCGATGCGGGGTGGGGCAATCAAATTCGGTCTTACGTTTTGCAGCCTTACCAGATGGTCAAAGACCTACGCACCAATTTTGAGACCTCAGACACAAAAGGTGTTCTGGATGGTGATCTTGATGGGCTTATGGCGGCCACTTTGGCGCAAAATGTATCAGGAAAATCCCGCGCAGATGCGCAGGGCGAGTAAGCTGAGACTGTCTAACATAGGGCTATGATCACAATGACCGTGCCCCTCCTATCATTCGAGGCGGGTAGAGGCATAAAGCGCCCCCCACACATTGCTTGAGGCATGGGGCGCGACTGTTGCCTTGATTTTTTTAGGCCGCCCAAAGCTCTCGTTACCCAAAAAAACCGGTCGACCAAAAGATGAGCGCGGCCACAGGTGTCGTCTACACCATTCGAAATCCGAGATTCGGGCCACAACATTGCACATCTTTTGTGTCTGTGGCGAGACTTCAAAACCCTAGAATGGATGAATTGCCAAAAACCTTGAGGCCTTTTGATCTGTATCATTTTAATTCTTCAGTAAGAACTATTGTCTGAGAATAACTGTTTTGATTTTGGCATGTGTTTAGATGTCAGTCGATGGGGGCATAGGATTGCATAGTGGGCATGAAGAAAACGTCATTCATATTCCATTTTTTCGATCTTATGTGACAAACTCACGGACGAGGCGCTGGCAGTGCCTTAGACAAGTATCAAATGCGGCGTGCCACAACGCGCCTTTGAAAAGGAACGCACAAATGATTACAGAATTCACGCCTTGGGCGTCATTGATTGGGGGCGTGCTGATCGGCGGCTCTGCGGTTTTGCTTATGGCATTTCACGGCCGCGTGTTTGGCGCGACAGGGATTTTAGCCGGCTTTTTACAACCGTCGGGTTCAGGCGACTGGGCGTGGCGGGCCGCCATTTTGGCCGGCATGATCACTGGCCCTGCACTTTATATGCTGTTCACCGGTGCGATGCCTGCGATTGATGTGCCTGTGTCACGCCTCGCGTTGATCATTGGCGGCATCATTGTCGGGCTTGGGGTCACTTACGGCTCTGGCTGTACCTCTGGTCACGGCGTGTGCGGTATGGCGCGGCTTAGTCCACGGTCTATTGCCGCGACGGTTACATTTATGATCACCACTGGCATCACGGTCTACGTCGTACGCCACATTCTTGGAGGGATCTAAGATGAAACATTTACTGACCTACGCGATTGGCCTGATGTTTGGCCTTGGGATTTCCATGGGTGGCATGGCCAACCCTGCGAAAGTGGTGAACTTTTTTGACGTCGCTGGCACATGGGATCCGTCTTTGGCCTTTGTGATGGGCGGCGCTGTGATCACCGCTTTTATCGGTTACCGTTTCGTCTTTGGCCGTTGGACCTCGCCTGCGTTCGAACCCCGTTTTAATGTGCCCACAAGCCGCACGATTGATGCGCGTCTGCTTGGCGGATCGGCTGTGTTTGGTATCGGCTGGGGGATTGCTGGGTTCTGTCCTGGCGGCGCACTGCCTGCGCTTGGCGCCGGTGATGTGGATGTCTTTATTTTCTTTGCGGCCTTGGTCGTAGGCATCTTGGCGGCAAAGTTTTTGATGAAAAGATCAGCAGAGCGCGCAGCACGACCTGCGCGCTGAAACAAGACAAAAGGATAATATCATGACAGTTCAATATCCAATCAACATGTCACAAGTTCCTGACGTAAAAGCTTTTTTTGACCCTGCGACTTGGACGATTTCCTATGTCGTGAAGGACCCAAATTCAAAGTCTTGCGCTGTTGTAGACAGTGTCATGGACATTGACTACGCGGCTGGCCGCATTTCCTATGAAAGCGCCGATGAGATCATCGCCTATATTGAGGCCGAAGGGTTGACGCTGGAATGGCTGTTGGAAACCCATGTGCACGCTGATCACCTGTCTGGTGCCCCCTATATTCAGGGCAAACTTGGCGGTAAAATCGGCATCGGTGAAAACATCACCATCGTCCAAGACGTGTTTGGCAAAGTGTTCAACGAGGGCACTGAATTCCAACGTGACGGGTCGCAATTTGATCGTCTGTTCAAAGATGGCGATACATACAAAATTGGCGCGCTGGACTGTTTTACAATGCACACGCCGGGGCACACGCCAGCATGTATGACGCACACCGTGGGCAATGCGACCTTTACAGGGGACACGTTGTTTATGCCTGATGGCGGCTCTGCGCGGGCTGATTTCCCCGGTGGGGATGCGGCAACGCTGTATGACAGCATTCAAAAAGTGTTGTCTTTGCCAGATGATATGCGGTTGTTCATGTGCCACGATTACGGGCCGAATGGGCGCGATATTGAATGGGAAACCACCGTTGGTGCCGAAAAAGAACACAACATCCACGTGGGTGCAGGCAAAACCAAAGAGGAATTCGTCAAGTTTCGCGAAGAGCGTGACGCCCAATTGGACATGCCGCGGCTGATTATTCCCTCTTTGCAGGTGAATATGCGCGGTGGGGAATTGCCCCCAGCCGATAAGGATGGCAAAACTTTCCTAAAGGTGCCTGTGAACGGACTGTAAAACGGCGAGATCGCTCCGCACCCTGTTCTGTCCCGATTACGGGGGCAGGGCGGTCTTGACCTTACAGCAACGAAAGCACGCCTCATGGATTTCAATAAAATCAACGATCAGCTCACCGTCAGTGGTCAAATTCTGCCTGACGACGTGTCAACTTTGGTCGAGCGCGGGTTCAAAACTTTGATCTGCAATCGCCCCGATGAAGAGGTTGAAGAGGCGCTGCAATCTGCGGCGATCGAAGCTGTTGCCACATCTGCAGGTCTGAACTTTCTGTACCTGCCGATTTACCCCGGTCAATTCACCGAAGAAACAATTGGTGAGTTGAGCACTGCGATGAAAGAACTCGACGGGCCTGTCTATGCATATTGTCGGTCCGGCACGCGCTCTTGCACCCTTTGGGCGTTGTCTCAGGCGGGGGTTCTAGAGGCAGATGACATCATCTCACAGGCCGCACATGGCGGTTATGATTTACGCGGTATGGCCGCTTATCTCGCAGGCAAATAAGGCGCGCCCTCTTCGCGCAGCTTTTATCGTTTTGCGTTCATAAGCTGGCCCACCAGAGCCAAATTTGCCCCTGTGGCAAACATCTTATGTAACCAAAACGGCTAAGACGCTGTGCGAGGAGACGCAAAATGGACCTGAAAAAAATCTCAGACGCTTTGTCTGTCAGTGGGCAAATCCAAGCCGACGATGTGGCCACTTTGGCGCGGCGTGGATTTCGCGCAATCGTTTGCAATCGTCCCGATGGAGAGGCCGCTGATCAGCCGCCTCATGAAGACATTGAAAAAGCTGCAAAAGCGGCGGGCTTGGCCTTTCTTTATCTACCTGTCACGCCAGGAATCGTGACCGAAGAAACGGCGCAAGAGTTTAAGCAGGCCCTCACTGAGCTTCCCGGACCCGTGTTCGGCTATTGCCGCACCGGTACGCGCACAACCACACTTTGGTCTTTGGCCATGGCGTCTGAGAAAACCGTTGTCGATATTTTAGCTGCGACCAAAGCGGCTGGTTATGACATGGGGGGCGTTGTGCGTCGCATTGCCAATGGCGGCAAAACTCCAACAGAGACCGCACAAGATGCGCAATATGATGTGGTGATTGTGGGCGGCGGTGCTGCGGGTGTGGCGGTTGCGGCCTCTTTGAAGGCGCGCAAACCAGACGCAGAGATTGCGATTATCGATCCGGCAGATATTCACTATTACCAACCGGGGTGGACCATGGTCGGCGCGGGTGTGTTTGATGCGCAAACCACGGCGAAAACCATGGGGTCTTTGATCCCGCGTGGCGTGCATTGGGTGAAATCCGGTGTGGCGGCGTTCGAGCCTGACAACAATGCTGTCATTTTGGATGGGTGCCGTGTTGTAAAATATAAACGCTTGATCGTTTGTCCCGGTTTGAAATTAGATTGGGACGCGGTTGAGGGGTTGGAAGATACGCTTGGCCGCAATGGTGTGACGTCAAATTATCGTTATGATTTAGCGCCCTACACGTGGGAATTGGTGCAGGGCCTCAAAGGCGGACGTGCCGTGTTTACGCAGCCGCCGATGCCGATCAAATGTGCCGGTGCGCCGCAAAAGGCAATGTATCTGTCGTCGCACCATTGGGAAACCTCTGGCGTTTTGAAAAACATTGATGTGGATTTCATGAACGCAGGTGGGGTTCTGTTTGGGGTCAAAGACTATGTGCCTGCGCTGGAAGCCTATGTGGATCGCTATGATTTAAACTTGAATTTTTTCCACAATCTCAAATCCATTGATGGGTCTGCCAAAACAGCGACCTTTAGCGTGACCAAACCTGAGACCGAGGCGACAGAGGTCACCGTTGATTTCGATATGATCCATGTGTGCCCACCACAAACCGCGCCTGACTTTATCAAAGTCTCGCCCTTGGCGGATGCAGGCGGATGGGTGGATGTGGATCAAGCCACATTGCGGCACAAAACCTATGACAACATCTGGTCGCTTGGTGATGTGATGAATGCGCCCAATGCAAAAACGGCGGCGGCGGCGCGTATGCAGGCGCCTGTTGTTGCGGGAAATGTCGCCTCTGACATGGATGGTAAGGGACCTGTCGCAAGCTATAATGGCTACGGATCTTGTCCGCTCACTGTTGAGAAAGGCAAAATCGTTTTGGCCGAATTTGGCTATGGTGGTGTGCTTTTACCAAGTTTCCCAAAGTGGCTGGTTGATGGGACCAAACCCACCCGTGCGGCGTGGATTTTGAAAGAACAAATTTTGCCGCCCGTCTATTGGAAAGCCATGTTGCGCGGCAAAGAGTGGCTCGCGAAACCCGAAAAAGTAACTGCTAAATAATACTTTAGGACGCATGATTGGATTTCAGTTCGGCCCATGCGTCCATCACACAAGGAAAACCCCAGTGTCCTTTGATTTTCACGCACTCCGCAGATATTTCCCCATCCTTGACTGGGGCTCACGCTACAACCGCGACACGTTTACCAATGATGGCGTGGCGGCCTTGATCGTGACGATCATGTTGATCCCGCAATCTTTGGCCTATGCGTTGCTTGCGGGCTTACCTGCCGAAATGGGGTTGTATGCCTCTATTTTGCCGCTTGTGGCCTATGCTATTTTTGGCACCTCGCGCGCTTTGGCGGTGGGGCCTGTTGCGGTTGTCTCGTTGATGACGGCTGCCGCTGTTGGCAATATGGCGTTGCAGGGCACGGCCGAATACGCCATGGCGGCGATCACTTTGGCATTTTTGTCTGGGTTGATTTTGTTGGCTATGGGACTGTTTCGTCTTGGTTTTTTGGCAAACTTTCTCAGCCACCCTGTGATTGCAGGCTTTATCACCGCCTCTGGTATTTTGATCGCCACCTCACAGCTGAAGCACATTCTGGGCATTTCTGCGTCGGGCCATACTTTGATTGAAACGATTGGGTCGATCATCAGCCATTTGGGGCAGGTGAACTATATCACACTGGTCATCGGGATTGCGGCGACTGCGTTTTTGTTCTGGGTGCGCAAAGGGTTAAAGCCATTTTTGATTGGCAAAGGATTGACGCCACGCATGGCTGATATTGCTGCCAAAGCAGGTCCTGTGGCCGCTGTCGTTGTGACCACATTGGTGTCTTTTGCCTTTGGGCTTGCGGATTACGGCGTGAAAATTGTGGGCGATGTGCCGCGCGGATTGCCTCCTTTGACATTGCCGGTGTTCTCTGGCGAGGTCTGGTCGCAATTGTTTGGTGCGGCTGTGTTGATTTCCATCATTGGATTTGTGGAATCTGTGTCAGTTGCACAAACCTTGGCTGCCAAACGTCGTCAAAGAATTGTTCCTGATCAAGAGCTTATCGGGCTTGGCGCGTCAAATATCGCGGCCGCTATTTCTGGTGGCTATCCTGTGACCGGTGGATTTGCACGTTCTGTTGTGAACTTTGACGCAGGGGCTGAGACGCCCGCCGCAGGTGCGTTTACGGCCATTGGTATTGGTTTGGCGGCGTTGTTTTTAACACCGCTTTTGTACTTTTTGCCGATTGCCACTTTGGCGGCGACGATCATTGTTGCTGTGCTGTCATTGGTCGATTTTTCGATCCTGCGCGGCACATGGGCCTATAGCAAAGCCGATTTTGTCGCCGTTCTGGCGACCATTCTGCTGACGCTTGGGGTTGGTGTTGAAATGGGTGTTTCTGCCGGGGTGATTTTGTCGATCGGGTTGCATTTGTACAAAACGTCACGCCCGCATATTGCCGAAGTGGGTTTGGTTCCTGGGACCGAGCATTTCCGTAATATCAAGCGCCACGATGTTTTGACCGCGCCACATGTGGTGACCATTCGTGTCGATGAAAGCCTGTATTTTGCCAATGCGCGGTTTTTGGAGGATTACATCTATGACCGTGTGGCCGATTGCGATGAGATCAAACATATCATTTTGATGTGTCCGGCTGTGAATGAGATCGATCATTCAGCGCTGGAAAGTCTTGAGGCGATCAACTTGCGTTTGAAGGATTTGGGGATTTCATTACATCTGTCTGAAGTCAAAGGCCCTGTGATGGATCGTTTGCAAAAATCGCATTTTCTTCAAGCTTTGACAGGGCAGGTGTTCTTGTCGCAATTCGCGGCAATCAAAGCACTTGAACTGCCGGATGTTGCCGAAGGCGAATAAGTATACGACCAAATGTCATAAAAAGCAGCCCTACCAATTTGGCAGGGCTGCTTTTCGTATTTTTACCACCCTAGAAGTTGCGTTACAACGTGACCCAAGAGGTGTCGTTTTTGGAACTGTCGATGCAGGCTGCAATGAATTTCATCCCAAGAATGCCGTCCGAAATATCAGGTGTATGCACGCCATCAGGGACCTTTGCACCGTCCTTTTGGGCTTGAATGATTTGGGCAGCTTCCGCGTAGATTGTTGCAAAGGCTTCCAAATATCCCTCTGGATGGCCCCCAGGCGTGCGCAAGTTGCGCAGGCCGGCACCAACGGCAGCAGCGCCGCCACGGGTGTAGATTTGTTTGGGTTGGCCAAAGCGGGTAAACGTCATGTGATTGGGGGTCTCTTGATCCCATTCGATACCGCCTTTTGTGCCGAAAACCCGCAAACGCAGCGCGTTTTCGTTGCCAACGGCAATTTGTGATGCCCAAAGCATGCCTTTGGCCCCACCTTTGAAGCGCAACATCACCTCGACATTATCGTCCACGCGACGTTCAGGCACGAAAGCTGTCAAATCGGCGGCAAGTTTTTCAGTTTCCAGCCCCGTGACATAGCTGGCAAGATTAAAGGCATGCGTGCCGATATCACCAACACAGCCCCCCGCGCCAGAGCGGGCAGGGTCCGTGCGCCAATCGGCCTGTTTGTTGTCCGCGTCCGCTGCTTCGCTCAACCAATCTTGCACATATTCCACATGCACCATGCGCAAATCGCCAAGCTCACCCTTTGCGATCATCTCGCGGGCTTGGCGCATCAATGGATAGCCCGTGTAATTGTGGGTCAAGATGAACAGCTTGCCCGTGCGTTTGACGGCCTCTTCGATTTTGAGCGCATCTTCCATGGTGGCCGACAAGGGTTTGTCACAGATCACGTGGATGCCCGCCTCAAGAAACGCAATCGCGGGGCCTGCGTGCATGTGGTTTGGCGTCACGATCGCCACTGCGTCAATCCCGTCTGCGCGGGCGGCCTCGGCTGTGGCCATGTCACTGTAGCTTGCGTAGGACCGCGTGGGATCAATGCCCAGATCAGCGGCTGATGCTGCAGCGCGGTCTGGATCGGAGGACAAGGCACCTGCGACCAAATCCCAGTCGCCATCCATGCGGCTGGCGATGCGGTGGATGCCGCCGATAAACGCGCCACGTCCACCGCCAACCATGCCGAGTTTTAATTTTTGTTTCATTTTTTCAAATCCTTATGTATCGACGTTACAGCCCAAGCATTTTGTTGATTGTGGCTTTGTCGACCGCGCCACCGGCAAAATCATCAAAGGTTTTATCTGTTGTTTCGATGATGTGTTGGGCGATAAAGGGCGCCCCTTCGGCGGCACCTTGTTCTGGTGATTTTAGGCAGCATTCCCATTCCAAAACCGCCCATGAGTCATAATCGTATTGCGCAAGTTTTGAGAAAATAGCTTTGAAATCCACCTGTCCATCGCCCAAAGACCGGAACCGCGCGGCACGGTTGACCCATGATTGATACCCAGAGTAAACACCTTGTCGCCCATCAGGATTAAACTCGGCATCTTTGACATGATAGGCGCAAATGCGGTCGTGGTAGAGGTCGATAAAGGCAAGATAGTCCATCTGTTGCAGCAAGAAATGCGATGGATCGTAGTTGATTTGTGCGCGTCTGTGCCCATCTACAGCATCGACAAACATCTCGAATGTGGCACCATCAAACACGTCTTCGCCGGGGTGGATTTCATAGCCAACATTGACGCCGTTGTCTTCGTAGACGTCCAAAATAGGTTTCCAACGACGTCCCAATTCGGCAAAGGTTTCTTCGATTAATCCCTCTGGGCGCTGTGGCCAAGGGTAGAGGTAGGGAAAGGCCAACGAGCCTGTGAAGGACACTGAATTATCGAGGCCGAGTTTGCGTGACACCACGGCGGCCTTTTTCATCTGATCCACAGCCCATGCTTGTCGTGCTTTGGGATCACCGTGCACATGTTTGGGCGCAAAGGCGTCAAAGGATATGTCATAGGCGGGGTTCACCGCCACGAGTTGACCTTGCAAATGGGTCGACAGTTCTGTGATTTCTACGCCTGCATTGGCGCAAATGCCTTTGACTTCGTCAATATAGGCATCGCTTTCATAGGCTTTGTCTAGATCGAACAAATGCGTCACAAAGGTTGGGATTTGCACGCCTTTATACCCAAGCCCCGCGGCCCATTTTGTGATGTTTTCCAAAGTGTCAAAGGGCGCATCGGCCCCTGCAAATTGTGCCAGAAACAGTCCTGGACCTTTCATCGTTGTCGCCATGTTGCGTGTCCTCCCAAAGTGAAATTGCTGTGATTGAGCAATCAAAGTTATATAAATGGATGTGATGTCGACGTGATGTCGTGGGCTAAGTTTCCAGCATCGGATCCTCAAAGCTGGGCGTGTCCAACATTTGAAGCGGCGGTGCATTGGGCGCCTCAATCGCTTGGATGACAGCCTGCGCAAGCCGCATTCCCGTGCGTCCGACATCTTCGTGGACTGTCAAAATATCACGTCGGAAGCGGCGTAGAAATGAGATGGCTTCTTTTGAGAAAACATCCATGGTTTCCCCTAATTTTAACCCCATTGTTTCTGCCACATCGACCACAACCATTGTTGAGGTCGTTGATGCACAAAAAAATCCATCAATTTCTGGATGGGCTGTTAATGCGCCGCGCACGGATATTTCAATATCTTTTGCAGGGCTATCCGATGTGACATCTTGCAATACGAGGCGTTGTATTCCCAAACGTTCAGCGGCTTGTTTGGTGCTGGTTAATATTTCAAGCCCATAGTTTTGATAGGCGGGGGGCGGTAACACCAAAATGCATTTGCGACCACGTCGTGCGAGGGCTTCCATTCCGATGGTTCCAAATTTGAAATTGTCGAAATCGGCATAGGGATGAGCAATTGAGCTGTTGGTGCGCCCATGTGTGCCGAATGGAAATCCACGCTTTATTAAATAGTTGACACGGGCGTCATCTGGTTCGGTTTGGTTGATAATCAGGGCGTCTGCCGACCTGTTTTCAACAACATAGCGCACTGGCCGCATGGGGTCTTCATCTGGAAAGAACGGTGTCACAATCAAATGATACGGGGTCGTACGCAATGCGCCCGCGACCGACGAAATCAACTGTGCTGTATGGTTCATCATGTCGTGTTCTGTCGATAAGACCAAGGAAATCACATTGGTTTTTCCGGTACGCAGGCGCACGCCGGCTCTGTTGGGCAAATAGTCGATGGAGTCGGCGCAGGCGCGGACCCGTTTTTTGGTATCTTGTGAAATGTCAGGGGCGTCATTTAGGGCACGGCTGACTGTCGCTACGGCAAGTCCCGTGATCCGAGATATGGTTTTTAGGGTCGGGCGTTCGCCAGCACGCAGTCCGTTTTTATCTTCTTGTGAAGAGGTCATGTACCGTCCTTTTGCCATGTCGTGGGGTGCTGTGAGCACTTAAGTTTTGGTGAGTGATTCGCATTCAATGTCGTATATTTGTCTTTTTGCGTCTCATTTTGTCCACCGAATTGCATGGAGTTGATAGCGCTAACTTGTGGCCCGTGCAGTAAAACTTGCTGAGAAAATGATTTTTTATTTTTTCCTTTGTCCCTGCCAAATCTGCTGACATACTCACGACTGTAGAGATACAGAACTGCCGAATCTAGGCCTTTTGTAAAATCTATAACGTTATAGGTGATCCTGTAACGTTTTCGAAATAAGGGAGGACGACCAATATGAAACTGACTAAATCACTTTTGAGCGCGACAGCTCTATGCGCTGCAGCAACGACTGCACATGCTGTTGATCTTGAAGTTACACACTGGTGGACATCTGGTGGCGAAGCTGCCGCGGTGACCCAGTTTGCAAAAGCATTTAATGAGAAAACCGATCACAATTGGGTTGACGGTGCGATTGCCGGTGGCGGCAGTACGGCGCGCCCGATCATGGTTTCGCGCATTCTTGGCGGCGATCCAATGGGGGCCACGCAGTTCAACCACGGTCGCCAAGCGCAAGAGCTTGTTGAGGCCGGTCTTATGCTTGATCTCACTGATGTGGCTGAAGCTGAAGGTTGGAAAGACGTGGTTCACCCGTCCTCTTTGCTTGATGCGTGTACGCTAGATGGTCGCATTTACTGTGCGCCGGTGAATATTCATTCGTGGCAGTGGTTGTGGTTGTCCAACTCTGCCTTTGCTGACATTGGCGTCGATGTTCCCACAAACTGGGATGAATATGTGGCCGCTATGCCTGCACTTGAAGCAGCTGGCATCGTGCCGCTCGCCATGGGTGGACAAGCTTGGCAGTCTTCAGGCGCGTTTGGCGTTCTTGCCATCGCCATCGCAGGCCAAGACGCTTGGAAAGCTGTGAACGTTGCAAAAGACGCTGATGTAGCAGGCGGCGAAGCCTATGCAAAAGTGTTCGCAGCCGCAGCCGCCGCACGCGAATATTCTAAAAACACCAATGTTCAAGACTGGAACCAAGCGACAGCTATGGTGATCGAAGGCAAAGCTGGCGGTCAAATCATGGGAGATTGGGCGCAAGGCGAATTTGCTGTTGCTGAAAAGGTTGCGGGCACCGATTACACATGTCTTCCAGGCTTGGGGGCCAACGCTGTGATCGACACCGCGGGTGATGCGTTCTATTTCCCAAAACAAGACGACGCTGAGGTTGAAGCCGCTCAAAAAGAATTGGCCGCTTTGATGTTGTCAAAAGAGGTTCAGGTTGAATTCAACTTGAGAAAAGGCTCTTTGCCTGTGCGCGGTGACGTTGATCTGACGGCCGCCAATGACTGTATGAAAAAAGGTCTCGCGATCTTGGCGTCGGGCAACATTATGCCATCTGGCGACATGGCGCTTTCCCCTGACACATCTGGTCAGATCGAAGACCTTATGACTGAGTTCTGGTCCTCCGATATGTCGGCGGCAGATGCGCAAGCGGAATACGCTGGCATCATTGCTGACGCTGATTAACCCAGACACGTCTTTGGACCCGGCCCGCATCACGCGGGTCGGGTCTTTTTGCTCATGTGCTGAGGTGGCCCAGACCATCCGGTGCGCAATAGGGGGGATGTTTTTAACATGGCATCAACGGATCAAGGACTTGATCGCGGGCGGCGTGAGTATGCCAAGCCACCGATTAAGATTTTCAAAAACCTAAGTTCAAAAATCGCAGCGATACCGATGATTTTGACGGCATTGGTCGTCTTTATCGGGTGTTCGGCATGGACTGTTGTTCATTCGTTCACCGGCTCAAAGCTTTTGCCAAAGCTCAACTTTGTTGGCTTTGATCAGTATGAGCGTCTTTGGGGATCTCGGCGCTGGCTGATTTCAGTGGAAAACCTGTTCATTTTTGGCGCTTGCTCGCTCGTGCTCACCTTGGTGATGGGATTTGTGTTAGCGGCACTTTTGGACCGTAAAATTAGGTTTGAGAATACCTTTCGTACCATTTTTCTATATCCGTTTGCATTGTCATTCGTGGTGACAGGCCTTGTGTGGCAATGGATTTTGAATCCTGAATTTGGCATTCAATCGATTGTGCGCAATCTGGGGTGGGAAAGCTTTACGTTTGATCCGCTCTACAATTCAGACATCGTGATTTACGGTATTTTGATCGCCGCTTTGTGGCAGGGCACCGGCCTTATCATGTGCATCATGTTGGCAGGGATGCGCGGTATCGATGAAGATATTTGGAAAGCCACCAGAGTCGACGGCATTGGCACGGTGAAAACCTATCTCGTTGTGATTATTCCGATGATGAAACCTGTGTTTGTGACGGCTTTGGTGTTGATCGCGGCTGGTATCGTCAAGGTCTATGATCTTGTGGTCGCGCAGACCTCTGGCGGACCAGGTATTTCATCTGAAGTGCCCGCAAAATACGTTTATGACACACTCTTTGGGCGCCAAAATTTGGGCCAAGGTTTTGCGGCCTCCACAATGATGCTGGTGATGGTTGTCATCATTCTCATTCCATATGTTTATCTTCAATTCGGGGGCAAGAAGAACCAATGACCCAATCTAACCCTCATTCTTTTGCAGATGCGACACTGGCCGGACCAAAAGGCCCCAAACCTAAACGCATCTTTTCCGGCGCCAATCTGTTCATCTATGGCACGCTGATCATCATGTCAGTGTACTATCTTTTGCCACTTTGGGTGATGATTGTGACATCCCTCAAAGACATGACCGAAGTGCGTATGGGCAACATCTTTTCCCCGCCCGTTGAAATCACGTTCCAGCCGTGGATCAAAGCATGGTCAGAGGCCTGCACTGGTATCAATTGTGACGGGCTTTCACGCGGATTTTGGAACTCTGTTCAGATTTTGATCCCTTCTGTTTTGCTCTCGATCACTGTGGCGTCTGTGTCTGGCTATGGCTTGTCGATGTGGAAATTCAAAGGCTCAGAGGTGTTCTTTAACATCTTGCTTTTGGGCGCCTTTATTCCCTACCAAATCATGCTGTATCCCATCGTGATTATCTTGCGCGAACTTGGGCTTATGGGGTCTCTTGGCGGGCTGGTTTTGGTGCATATGATATTCGGTATGCCGATCAACACCCTGTTATTTCGCAACTATTTCTCAAGCGTCCCACAAGAGCTGTTCAAAGCTGCGCGTGTGGATGGGGCAGGGTTCTGGGCCATTTTCTTTAAGATTATGTTGCCGATGTCTTTGCCGATTTTTGTTGTGTCGATGATCATTCAGGTCACAGGCATTTGGAACGATTTTTTGTTTGGCGTGGTCTACACCAAACCGGCAATTTATCCGATGACTGTGCAGCTCAATAACATCGTGAATTCCGTACAAGGCATCAAAGAGTACAACGTCAATATGGCGGCCACTCTTCTCACGGGCCTTGTGCCTCTCGTTATCTATTTCGTATCCGGCAAGCTGTTCGTTCGTGGCATCGCAGCCGGCGCCGTGAAAGGCTAAGACTATGACAGTTATTGAAAATCCATCCGTGTCTATCAAACATCTCGATCTAAACTTCGGGGCAGTCAAGGTTTTGAAGGATCTCAATCTTGACATCGCGCACGGCGAATTTATCGTTCTTTTGGGCGCATCGGGATGTGGTAAATCCACTTTGCTCAACTGTATTGCGGGCCTTTTGGAAGTGTCTGGTGGGCAGATCCATATCGGCGGTACGAATGTGACATGGGCCGAGCCATCAGAGCGGGGCATCGGCATGGTGTTCCAATCTTATGCGCTCTATCCGCAAATGACGGTGCGTGGGAACCTGACGTTCGGGTTGAAAAACGCGCGTGTGCCAAAAGCGGAAATCGAAAAGCGTGTCGCGCGTGCCGCTGAAATTCTGCAAATGGAAGAACTTCTGGATCGCAAGCCGGGTGCCTTGTCAGGTGGACAGCGCCAGCGTGTGGCTATTGGACGTGCTTTGGTGCGCGATGTGGATGTGTTCTTGTTTGACGAACCTTTGTCAAATTTGGATGCGAAACTGCGCACCGATCTGCGTGTTGAGCTGAAACAGCTGCACCAGCAGTTGAAAAACACCATGATCTACGTGACCCACGATCAGGTCGAAGCCCTCACTTTGGCGGACCGGATTGCGATCATGAAAGACGGGTTGATCCAGCAATTGGCCAGCCCCAAAGAAATCTACAACCGTCCGATCAACAAATACGTTGCCGACTTTATCGGCTCGCCTGCGATGAACTTTTTCGAGGGCGATGTCGATAGCGGTGTGTTTACTGCTGGCGATTTGACGATTGATCTCAAGGGGTATGAATTTACCCCCACGGGGCAAACGGGCGGCCCTGCATGGTTTGGTATTCGCCCTGAAAATGTAGTCGTCGATGGCACTGGTCCTGTCCAGTTGCAAGTGACGGCCAACATTGTTGAACCGATGGGATCGGACACCTTGGTTTGGACCAAAGTCGCAGGAGAGCCGTTCCGCATTCGGATGGATGGCACATCGACGGTGCAAGCCGGTGACACGCTGAATATTTCCTTTGATCCTGCGCATGCATCGATGTTCGATAAAACCACCGAAGAGCGTCTTTAGTTCGAAAGAAAACCGAGAGCGGCGGACTAATCGCCGTTCTCATGACAGACACTTCCTCATTCACACTCCAGTTATAGTGCCGTTTGGCATCAAATCTGCGACCCAATGCTATGGATATAGACGATGAATTCCATCGATACTTGGACCCTTGTTGACGACAGCAACACCTATAATCTGTCTGTTCGCGTGCCTTTCGATGGGGTCAGCGCACTGCATGCGGCAGGAGACATTGTAGACCCATATTGGGGCCGCAATGAATATGATCTGCGTTGGATTTGTGCGCGTGATTGGTTCGCCAAAACCACATTTACTCTTGAGGATACAGCACAAGACCTGGTGCTTGAAGGCTTGGATGGCGTGGTCGATGTTTTGGTGAATGGTGCGACTGTGTTGACGGCTGACAACAGCTTTCGCACATGGCGCGTGGATATTTCCAAGGTGGCCACGCTGGGTGAAAATCAATTGACGTTGGTGTTTAAATCCGTCGTTGATGAGGGGGCCAAACGTCAAGAGGCACAGCGTTATACCATCCCGTATTCGTTCAATTGCCCCATTCCCAATGGCAATATGCTGCGCAAACCGGCTTGTGATTTTGGCTGGGATTGGAACATCGCTTTGGCACCTTTCGGGGTGACGGGGCATGTCAGTGTGGAACCAAAGCTGGTGCCGCGCGTTGGCCATATCATGATCGATCAGGCCTTTGATGAGGATGGTTCTGCCACGTTGAGCATCGCTGCCCATGTGGTTGACGCCCCTGATGGCAGCACTGTCGAGATGCGATTTGGCGGACGCAGTATCACGCCGCAAATCATAGATGGCGTTGCACAGGGCGAAATTTTGATCAAAAATCCCGAACTTTGGTGGCCCGCGGGGCAGGGCATGCAGCCACTTTATGATCTGGAAGTGCGCCTTGACGAAGACATCCATGAGCGCCGCATTGGTTTGCGCAAAATGGAACTGATCACCGAAAAAGATGAGGCAGGTGTCGGGTTTAAGTTCCGCGTCAATGGGCGTGATGTCTTTGCCAAAGGGGCCAACTGGATCCCCGCGGATGCTTTGTCGGGCAAGATTGACCGTGATGAAGTCGAACAACTGCTGCAATCCGCCGTTGATGCCAATATGAATATGATCCGCATTTGGGGCGGGGGGCGGTATGAACCCACGTGGTTTTACGATCTGTGCGATGAAATGGGGCTGATGGTCTGGCAAGATTTCATGTTTGCCTGCAATCTATACCCCTGCGATGATGCGTTTTTGCAAAACGTTGGCGCGGAAGTGCGCGAAAATGTGCAGCGTTTGCATCACCATGCGTCCTTGGCCGTGTGGTGTGGCGACAATGAATTGATCGGCGCGCTGACGTGGTACAAGGAAAGCCTTGAGAACCGCGACACCTATTTGGTGATGTATGATCGCCTCAATCGCACGCTTGAAAAGGCGCTGTTTGACACCCATCCCAACGCTCTTTGGTGGCCCTCATCGCCCTCTGCCGGTCCGCTCGATTTTGGCGATGCCTGGCATGATGATGGCTCTGGCGATATGCATTTCTGGTCCGTTTGGCACGAAAACAAAGACTTCGACCACTACCGCGATATTCGCCCGCGGTTTTGCTCTGAGTTTGGGTTTCAAAGCTACCCATCCAACCAGATCATCGACACATTTACAGCCCCAGAAGACCGTAATATTTCTGCCCCCGTTTTGGAAAGTCACCAGAAAAATGAGGGCGGCAATGAACGCATCGCGGCGACAATGTTCCGTTACTTCCGTTTTCCGGTGGATTTCCCCAACTTCGTCTATCTAAGCCAAGTGCAACAGGGCCTCGCGATCAAAACGGCGGTCTCGTGGTGGCGTTCGCTCAAGCCCCATTGTATGGGCACGCTGATTTGGCAGCTCAACGACACTTGGCCCTGTGCGTCGTGGTCAAGCCTTGATTACGGGGGCCATTGGAAGCTTTTGCACCATATGGCCAAAGACTTTTACGCGCCTGTTTTGGTTGCTGTTGCCCCTGAAAAAGACGAGGTGGTGTTCTCTATGACCTCTGATCTGCCTGAGGATCGCGATGTCGATTTGCGTATTTTTGCGCTGGATATGGCGGGGCAGACCCGCGTGCTGGATCAATTTACACTCAACGCCGCCCATGCCGGCGCAGTCGAAGCCTTGCGATTGCAGTCAGCTGTTTTGAACACAGGTGAAGTGTTTTATTTTGAATGGGACGCAGGCGAGGACATGATGGGATTGCCGCTGTCTGGTAACGATATTTATGCGCCGCTTCCGTGGAAATCTATGGATCTTTTGCCCCCACACATCGACATGACCTCCACGCAAAAAGACGGCCTCACTGAGGTGACTCTGAGCGCCAAAGGCTTGGGCCTTTATGTCAGTTTAGAGGCCGATGTGGCGGGGCGGTTCAGTCAAAACGCCTTTACGCTTTTGGCCGGAAAACCGATCACTATCACCTTTACACCACAAAAAGCGGGGGATGTGCCCAAGCTCACCCTGCGCAATTTGCATTCCGCGACCTACGGAGAGACCCAATGAAACGTTCTGTTATCAATGATATTTTGACCGAATCTGACGCGTTTATGCGCTCTTTCGGGTTCATCATGCCCCCCTTTGCCTATCTGTCGCCCGAGGCGTTCAAGGCCCATATCGCCGCCGATGGCACGATGATCCGTGACCATATGATGGGATGGGATATCACCGATTATGGGCAGGGCAATTATGAAGATTTAGGCCTGTTTTTGTTTACAGTTCGCAACGGATCAGACGCCAATGTTTCGGCGGGTATGGGCATGCTTTACGCGGAAAAAATGTTGATTTCGAACGAAAATCAAATTTCTCCCATGCACAAGCATATCAAAAAAACCGAAGACATCATCAATCGGGGTGGGGCCACTTTGGTTCTCGAACTGTTCTCGGCAGCCCCAGATGGCGGGATCGACGATCAAGCCCCTGTCAAGGTTTTGACGGATGGCCAGTGGCGCACCCTCAAAGCGGGCGAGCATCTTGCGCTGGCCCCTGGTGAAAGCGTCACGCTTGAGCCCCATCATTGGCATGCCTTTTGGGGCGAGGGGGGCAAGGTTTTGATCGGTGAGGTGAGCAACGTCAATGATGACCGCACAGACAATATTTTTCGCGACCCTATTGGTCGTTTTTCGAACATCGTTGAAGACACCCAGCCCAAGCATTTGCTGGTGTCCGACTACGACACTTGGCTGACATAGAGCCATTTTTCAATTGGCCCCACGCGCAAGGAAAATGGGCGCGCGGGCTTATGATGACAATGGATCGCTGACCAAAGACTGGCAGCGTAAGGGAGAGACAGACATGACAAATTTTTCATACCAGCTTTACAGTTCACGCAACTGGGGCAATGACGAAACCATCGCGATGATCGGCGATCTTGGGTATGCGCAATGCGAAGGTTATGGTGCGTTTTACAATGAGCTTGATGAGCTGGACACACTTGTTGCCAATCTCAAAGCTGCGGGGCTTCACATGAAGTCCGGTCACTTTGCGCTCGACATGGTTGAAAACGATCCAGAGCGTGTCCTTGCGATTTGTGCCGCGCTGAATATCGAACATGTTTACGTGCCATTTTTGATGCCTGATCAACGCCCAACAGACGCCGCAGGGTGGCGTGCCTTTGGGGCGCGTTTGGAGAAAGCGGGCGCACCGATTGTGGCCAAAGGGTTGATTTTTGGGTGGCACAACCATGATTTCGAATTCAACGTTTTGAAAACGGGCGAGTTGCCACAAGATTTGATCCTTGAAGGTGGGCCGTCGCTGAAATTTGAGTTGGATATCGCGTGGGTCGTGCGCGGCGGCAAAGACCCGATTGAGGTGATCAAACGTTATGGAAAATCCATCACTGCCGTGCACGTCAAAGACATCGCGCCGGCTGGTGAAAAGACATCTGAGGATGGTTGGGCCGATGCGGGCACAGGCACAATGGATTGGCCTGCCATTATGGCGGCTGTGCGCGAATACACATCAGCCGATTTATTTGTGATGGAGCACGATAATCCGTCAGATCACAAACGATTTGCGTCTGTTTCTATTGAAAATGCACGTAAATTTTAAATTCGAAGAAGGAATACATCTATGAAAAAACTCGGTGTAGGCATCATCGGATGCGGAAATATATCGACCTCATACTTGGGTCTGGCCCCCAATTTTAAAGCACTCGAAGTGCGTGCCGTGGCGGATCTTAACATAGAGGCCGCCACCGCACGTGCGGCAGAATATGAGGGGGTGCGCGCACTGTCTGTGGACGACCTTTTGGCGGCAGACGACATTGATTTGGTGCTTAACTTGACCATCCCTGCGGCACATTTTGAGGTGACAAAACGTATTTTGGAAGCGGGCAAACATGCCTATTCCGAAAAACCTTTTGTGCTCACTTTGGAAGAGGGCGAAGCGTTGCGCAGCATTTGCGAAAAAACAGGTCTGCGCGTGGGCTCTGCGCCGGACACGTGGATGGGCGGGGCACACCAAGCCGCACGGGCTGCCATCGATGCGGGGCAGGTGGGCCGGATCACCTCGGGCACAGCGCATGTTTTATCACCAGGCATGGAAATGTGGCATCCTAACCCTGACTTTTTCTTTGTTGAAGGCGGCGGGCCGATGCTTGATCTCGGGCCATATTACGTCACCAATTTGATCCAGCTGCTTGGTCCTGTGAAACGTGTTGTCGCGCTGACAACATCCGCCTCTGACACGCGCACGATCACCACCGAAGGTCCGCGTGTTGGTGAAAAAATCCCAGTGGAAACACCAACCAATATCCATGCTTTGCTTGATTTTGTCTCTGGTGCGACGATCACTTTGTCGACCTCTTGGGATGTCTGGGCACATCGCCATGCAAACATGGAACTTTACGGCACCAAAGGGTCCATTTTTGTGCCTGATCCGAATTTCTTTGGTGGTCTTGTCGAAATTGCAGGGACTGACAAAGAAATCAAAGAGCTTGCACAGCCTGAGCATCCTTTTGGCATCAACAACCAAGTGGATGGGCAGGGCAATGATCGCGCCAACTACCGCACGGCAGGTTTGGCAGATATGGCGCAGGCTATTGTTGAGGGGCGCCCGCATCGCTGTTCGTTGGAATTGGCGTTGCATGCGGTTGAGGTCATGACGTCGGTTCTAAAATCTGGCGAAGAGGGGCGGTTTGTCGAAATGACAACAACCTGCGAACGCCCTGCGGCTGTGACACCCGACGAGGCGGCGAAACTTCTTGGGTAAACACGGTCCTTGATCAAAAAAAACAAAGGGGCTGCGCATATAGTGCGCCGCCCGCATTTGTGCCCAAGGGGCGTGCACGCAAAATGGTGGCGTATACTAGTATTGCAGTGCATCATATTTGCAAGACACATGAGGGACGGCAGTCAAATAGCGCTGTCATTCCCGCTATTTTATGGAGGATCCCATGACTTATACACCCGCGACTGATCGTTATGAGACAATGAAATATCGCCGCTGCGGCAATTCAGGATTGAAATTGCCGGCGGTGTCTTTGGGGCTTTGGCACAACTTTGGTGATGACACACCGCACCAAACCAAACGTGATATTTTGCACACGGCATTTGATGCCGGCATCACCCATTTCGATTTGGCAAACAACTATGGCCCACGTCCTGGTGCGGCTGAATCTGCCTTTGGCGAGATCCTTAAAACTGATTTCGCAGGCTACCGCGACGAGATGATCATTTCATCAAAGGCGGGGTACCGGATGTGGGATGGCCCCTACGGCGAATGGGGATCACGCAAATATTTGATGTCGTCTTGTGATGCTTCGCTCAAACGTATGGGGCTGGATTACGTTGATATTTTCTACTCGCACCGCTTTGATCCCGACACGCCTTTGGAGGAAACTATGGGCGCGTTGGACAGCATCGTGCGTCAAGGTAAGGCGCTTTATGTTGGGATTTCGTCATATAATTCTGATCGCACCCGCGAAGCTGTGCGTATCTTGAATGAATTGGGCACGCCCTGCGTTATTCATCAGCCAAGCTACAATATGCTCAACCGTTGGGTCGAACATGATGGGTTGAAAGACACACTGCAAGAGCTGGGTGTCGGATCCATCGCCTTTACCCCCTTGGCGCAAGGCATGCTGACCAACAAATATTTGGGCGGTATTCCCGAAGGCTCGCGTGCGACGCAAGGCAAATCTTTGAATCCAGAGTTCGTGTCGACGAATGCAATTGCGAACCTCAATAAGCTCAATGATATGGCAAAAGGCCGCGGTCAAACGTTGGCGCAAATGGCCATCGCTTGGGTGCTGCGCAATGGTGGCATTACCACGGCTTTGATCGGTGCATCAAAGCCATCGCAGGTCACCGACTGCGTGGGCGCGATCAACAACCTTGAGTTCACCGCAGAGGAGTTGGCGTTCATTGATGAGCACGCCGATGAGGAAAAAATCAACCTCTGGGCGTTGTCGTCAGAGGGCAAAGGAGAAGCCAAGTGATCCACAATCCCATTTTGCCAGGGTTCAATCCAGATCCATCCTTTTTGCGGGTGGGCGATGATTATTATATCGCCACCTCGACCTTTGAATGGTATCCGGGAGTGCAAATTTTTCACTCAAAGGATCTGGTGAATTGGGATTTGGTGGCGCGGCCTCTTAATCGGGCCGCGCTACTTGATATGCGTGGAAATCCAGACAGTTGCGGCATATGGGCCCCGTGTTTGTCCCATGATGGGGATAAATTTTATCTGGTCTACACAGACGTGAAGCGCTACGTGGGCAAGTTCAAGGATGCCCACAATTACATCACCGCTTGCGAGACGATTGACGGCGATTGGTGCGATCCTTGGTACGTCAATTCCTCTGGGTTTGATCCATCGTTGTTCCATGATGACGATGGCAGAAAATACTTCATGAACATGCAGTGGAACCACCGTGGTGCAGGCACTGGGGGCAATCCTAAAAATTCATCTTTTGATGGGATTTTGATGCAAGAATGGTCGCCTGAGGCGGGCCTGACAGGCAAGGTGGAAAACGTTTATCCCGGCACATCGCTTGGCTTGACCGAGGCCCCGCATGTGTTCAAACGGGGCGGCTATTATTACATGACCACGGCTGAGGGCGGCACTGGGTATAGCCATGCCGTGTCTTTGGCGCGGTCAAAATCCATTTGGGGCCCGTTCGAGGACCACCCCGATTTGCATGTCATCACAACCAAAAACACGCCGCTGACCGAAAGCCCCATTCAGCGCACGGGGCACGGGCAATATGTTGAGACCCCAGATGGGCAAACCTATCATACGTTTTTGATGGGGCGGCCCATTCAAAAGCGCGGCACAGGTCAGTTTTTCTGTCCCATGGGACGTGAAACGGGGATTGAGCGCTGCGTTTGGAAAGACGATTGGTTGTATTTGGAACACGGTGGTTCGGTGCCGCGCGCCGAAGTGTCTGGGTTGGCTGATGTGACACCACGCGCACCACAGGTCCGCGAAACCCAGTTCAAAGGCACCGCGTTGCCAAGCGACTTTCAATGGCTGCGCCATCCACATCCCGAACGCCTGTTTCGGGTCGATAATGGCCTGCACGTTATTGGGCGCGAAAGCTTTGGATCGTGGTTTGAAAATGCTTTGGTGGCCCGCCGTCAAGAACACTTTGTGTTTACAGCGCAAACAGAGGTGTCCTTCGATCCTGAAACGTATCAGCACGCGGCGGGGTTGGCGCATTACTACAATCGCCATAAATTCCACAAACTCTTGATCTGCTTTGAGCCGGACATCGGACGCTGTTTGCGTGTTGTGTCATGCCTTGGCGATTTTACAGACAATGAGCTGACATGGCATGGTGCTCCTGTGCCTATTCCACAAGGTCCAGTGCAAATGCGCGCCGATGTGGATCACGCTGATTTGCGGTTCTCTTGGCGGATGGATGACGCCGATTGGACGCCGATTGGCGGGCTGTTGGATGCCACATTGATCTCGGACGAGGCAGGCATTGGCGAACATGGGTCCTTTACGGGGGGCTTTATTGGCATGTATGCGATGGATATCACAGGGCAGGGGCGCGAGGCGTTGTTTTCCCGTTTTTCATACAGGCCTGAGGGGGCTTAATTCCCTAGGCGCGCTTAAAAGGACAATCGCATGAGCTGGACGTCACGCATAATGGTCTATGATTTCGAAGAGGGGAAATCCTTTCCGATTTTGGAAACTGACATGCACATCGAGGCGCCCAATTGGACGCCCGAAGGCGATGCCTTGATCGTCAATGGTGACGGTTGTTTGTTTTGGGTTGATCTGGAAAACCCTGAGCTGTGGGAAATCGACACAGGGCTGTGCATTAAGCTGAACAATGATCACGGCATCACGCCGGATGGCGAAACGCTGATTTTTTCCGATCACACCTATGGCGAAGGCTCTGTCATTTGGACGCAAAGCCTTGGGGATGAAGATGCCGACCCCAAACGTGTGACGTCCAACAGCCCGTCTTGGTGGCACGGGGTGTCGCCCGATGGCAAAACCTTAACCTATACGGCTGTGCGCGATGGCGTTTTTGGCATCTACACCATCGGGATCGACGGCGGGGATGAGACCTGTGTTGTCCAAAGCGCACATCACTACGATGGACCGGATTATACCCCAGATGGTCAGTGGATTTGGTTCAATTCTGAGCGCTCTGGCACTGGATCATCGGATCTTTGGCGCGTGCGCACGGATGGTTCCGACTTTGAGCAAATGACTGACGACGATCGCGTCAACTGGTTCCCGCATCCGTCGCCGGAGGGCGATAAAATCGTCTATCTGGCCTACCCGACAGGGACCCAAGGGCATCCCAGCGGCAAAGATGTCGAGCTGCGCTTGTTCAAAGGCAAAGGTGAAACCCCCGAGACACTTGTGTCGCTTTACGGCGGCCAAGGCACGATCAATGTGCCGTCTTGGTCCCCCGATGGGGTCGCTTTTGCCTATGTGGAATACGCGCGGAAATCCTAGTCGATCAAAATTTCGGTGGCATGGTCCAACGCCAAAGCCGCGGCCCCCTGCGCCCAAATGAAATCCCCCCATGCGTGTATTTCCACGGGTGTTGGCGCGCGGCCTTGTTCTATTGTCAGGCGTTGCGCCTCGGCCAAAACCTCATCTGCGTAAAGGTAATCAAACCGCAAACGTTCGCCTGACAACAAGATCAAAGCCGGATCAAACAGGGTCACCACATTGGCCAACCCCATGGCCAAGTATCGGCCTGCACGTGAAAAGATGGCGCGCGCAGGGGCATCTCCGTCTTTGGCGCGTGCATATAGAATGTCTAAGGTGTCACTGACATTTGAGCTGGCCTGGGCCACATTCAGCGCTGTTGATGCTTCGCGCACCAGCGCGTAATCGGCCACATAGGCCTCAAGGCACCCGCGCCGTCCGCATCTGCACAAAGCGCCATCCATTTGCACTTTGCTGTGCCCCAATTCCATCCCAAGGCCCAAGCCGCCACGGCGCACTTTGTGGTCAATCACCAAGCCCATGCCAACGCCATGCTCGATGGACACCACCGCGAAATTTTCGCGATGACGCCCTGCACCAAACCACAATTCGGCCAAGGTCAGCAGGTTCGCATCATTGTCAATGCGCACAGGATAGCCAAATGCGTCTTGCAACATGTCGCGCAATGCAATGTTGCGTTCGATCATAAAGGGGCACCAAATCACCCGCCCTGCATCGAAATCCACCATGCCCGGCAGGCCAACTGCGATGGCCACGATCGCGTCACGCGAAAATCCTGATGTTTTCAACGCTGCGTCAATCAAAGCGCCCGTTTCACTTAAAATACTGTTGGGGTCACGTTGGGTTTCGGGGGTTGGCAAGGACACTGTGCATATTCTTTCGCCAGATAAATCCAGTACCACTGCTGAATTAAACCTGTCCGAAATTTTAATGCCAATCACGTAGCCTGCGGTCCCTTTGACTTTAAGCCCGATTGGGGGGCGGCCCCGTCCGATGTCTTTGGTTTCTGGGCGTTTCAATAGTATTTCTTCTGCAAATCCCTTTTCTATTAAATTTGCCGAAATGGACGTCACGGTTGCCGGCGAAATATCAAGCGCGCGCGCCAAGTCGACCCGCGCGATGGTGCCCTGTGCGCGCAGGGCGTCAAACACACGCCGCCTTAATGAATGCGTGTTGTGGCCTGCGCTGGAGGATGGGATCGGGCCGCACCCGTGGGTTGCTATATGGCTTGTCGTTGCCTGATTTGGGCTGGGCGCATCCATTTTATTTTTCCATTGTAGTCATTTAACGTAACTTCGTACTTTGTGACTGTGTCTATGCTAAATTCACCCTGTAAGGTTAAGGTTTTTTTCGATATTTTACTCTTGGGTAGTTATTTATTTTGACAGTTAAATTAATTTAAACAAAACTGCCCAAAAGTTGCACGATTTGTCGGTACGTCTGGGTGGGTGCATCTGGGCGCGGGCACTCAACACGCTGCGGCATCAATACCGAGGAGGTATCATGTACATAGGTTTGGATTTAGGGACATCTGGGCTAAAGGCCATTGTTATGGGCGCGGATCAAAGGATCTTGGCCGAGGCGCATGCCGCATTGACCAATGAGCGCCCGTTTGAGGGGTGGTCCGAACAAGATCCTGAGACGTGGATCGCGGCAACTGACACGGTTATGAATGAGCTGAAATCCAAGATTGATTTGGGGGCTGTGCGTGCCATCGGGTTGTCTGGTCATATGCATGGTGCCGTTTTGTTGGACAAAAGTGATGCTGTGCTGCGCCCATGTATTTTATGGAATGACACACGCAGTGCTGTTCAAGCCGCCCATCTTGATGCGGACCCTAAATTTCGCAAACTCACAGGCAATATTGTATTTCCCGGCTTCACAGCGCCCAAGCTGGCGTGGGTCAAAGCCAATGAACCTGACACATTCAATAAGACATCTAAAGTATTGCTACCAAAAGATTACTTGCGTCTCTTTTTGACTGGTGAACATGTCGCCGAGATGTCCGATGCCGCTGGCACCAGTTGGTTTGATACTGGCGCACGCGATTGGTCAGATGATCTGTTGGCGGCCACGGATTTATCGCGCGATCACATGCCACGCCTTGTTGAGGGGTCCGAAGTGTCGGGGGATTTGCGCGCAGACTTGGCGCAAAAATGGGGTGTTCCGGCATCTTGTGTGATTGCTGGTGGCGGGGGCGACAATGCGGCCTCGGCCATTGGTGTTGGAGTCGTCAAAGCCGGACAAGCGTTTGTGTCTTTGGGCACATCTGGCGTTCTTTTTGCGGCCAACGATGGCTATCAACCTGATGCGGACACGGCCGTTCACACCTTTTGTCACGCTGTGCCAAACACGTGGCATCAGATGGGTGTCATCTTGTCGGCCACGGACGCTTTGAATTGGTATGGGCGTTTTGTGGGCCAAGGGGCTGCGGCACTCACCTGTGATCTTGGGCCGTTGCAAGCGCCCACAAAGACGCAATTTTTGCCTTATCTTGGTGGGGAGCGCACGCCGCTGAATTCTGCGACCATTCGCGGTGCGTTTACAGGGCTTGAGCATGCGACAGACACTGCAACGGGCACGCGCGCGGTGTTGGAGGGCGTCACTTATGCCATTCGCGATTGCCGCGATGCTTTGGCCAAAACTGGCACGCATATTGATCGCCTGTTGGCGGTCGGTGGCGGGTCGCAGTCGCGCTACTGGATTGAAGCCATTGCGACCGCACTTGGAACGCCCGTTGATTTACCAGTGTCTGGTGATTTTGGTGGGGCTTTTGGGGCTGCGCGCCTTGGACAGATGGCCGCCACAGGGGGCGGGGCCGAATTGGCAACACCTCCTAAAATTCACGCTTCTATTGAGCCGAATGCTTCTCTTATTCCCGCATTTGACGCCGGCTTTGACCGCTTCAAAGCGGCACAAACTGCCATAAAGGATTTAACATGAGCGATTTTTTCAAAGGCATCCCGCAGATTAAATTTGAAGGTGCAGACAGCACAAACGACTTTGCCTTTAAGCAATATAACCCTGATGAAATCGTGCTTGGCAAGCGGATGGAAGACCATCTGCGGTTTGGCGTCGCTTACTGGCACAGCTTTGCCTATGAGGGGGGCGATCCGTTTGGCGGAGGCACATTCAATCGGCCATGGTTCGATGGTGGATTGGACAACGCCAAATTGAAAGCCGATGTGGCTTTCGAGATGTTCGATATTTTGAGCGCGCCGTATTTTTGTTTTCATGATCTTGATGTGCGCCCAGAAGGCGCGACATTCGCCGAAAATCAGCGTAATTTGGAAGAGGTCGTTGATTATTTTGCGCAAAAAATGGAGACGTCAAACACCAAACTACTGTGGGGCACGGCCAATCTGTTCACCCACCGCCGCTTTATGTCTGGGGCTGCGACAAACCCTGATCCTGATGTGTTCGCTTATTCGGCGGCCACGATCAAATCGTGCATGGATGCAACGATTAAGCTTGGCGGCGACAACTATGTGCTTTGGGGCGGGCGCGAGGGGTACGAGACCTTGCTGAACACCAATTTAACGCGCGAGGCAGATCAAGCCGCGCGGATGCTTGAGATGGTGGTGAACTACAAACATAAAATGGGATGGGACGGTCAAATTTTGATCGAGCCAAAACCACAAGAGCCGTCAAAGCACCAGTATGATTTCGATGTGGCCACTGTCTATGGGTTCTTGAAACGATATGGGCTTGAGAACGAAGTCAAAATGAACCTTGAACAGGGGCATGCGATTTTGGCGGGCCATTCATTTGAGCATGAATTGGCTTTGGCTGGGTCTCTCGACATGCTTGGGTCCATCGATATGAACCGCAATGATTACCAATCGGGCTGGGACACGGATCAATTCCCGAACAACGTGCCAGAGACGGCTTTGGCGTATTACGAAGTGATCAAATCTGGTGGATTTACCAAAGGCGGCACCAATTTCGATGCACGCATTCGTCGCCAATCGCTAGATCCAGAGGATCTGATCTTGTCGCATGTCGGTGGCATGGATATTTGTGCACGCGGCTTTAAAGCGGCAGCTAAGATGTTTGATGAGGGGAAACTGGAAGCGGCACGCAGCGCGCGCTATGCCGATTGGGACACCCCAGCTAATCAAGAGATGCTAAATGATGGCACATTGGAAGGCATCGAGCGTCGTGTGTTGACCCAAAACATCAATCCAGAGCCACGTTCAGGTCGTCAAGAACGCCTTGAAAATCTTGTGAACACTTACGTTTAAACACGCGTTAGCGCTGTGTCAGAGTGCGTCCGACCGCATCAAGCCAACCTGCGTATTTCAACGCGCGGGTTGGCGCATCCATGTTTGGGGTAAAGTATTTTTCGACGGCCCAGAGTTTTGCAAACTCAGATGGGGCAGGGTGCAACCCTATAGCATAGCCCGCCAAATACGCGGCCCCCAATGCAGTGGTTTCTAAATTTTTGGGTTGATCCACAGGGGCGCCGATGATGTCGGATAAAAACTGCATCGCGACCTCATTTGCAGACATGCCGCCATCAACACGCAGGGTGGTTTGAGGTTCTGGCGCGCCAGATGCGGCCCAATCGGCCTTCATCGCGTCAATCAAATCGCGTGTTTGATATCCAACACTTTCCAGTGCTGCTTTGGCAAACTCTGCCGGCCCTGTGTTGCGGGTCAAACCAAAAATCGCACCGCGCGCCTCTGCATCCCAATGGGGCGCACCTAGTCCTGTGAAGGCGGGCACCAGATAGATATTTTGCGTCTCGTCTGCCTGTTTGGCAAGCGCAACAGTGTCCGAGGCCCGTTCAATAATGCCAAGCCCATCACGCAGCCATTGCACCACAGCACCGGCAATAAAGATAGCGCCCTCTAAGGCATATGTAGGTTTGCCATCCAGTTGATAGGCGATTGTGGTCAACATACGGTTTTGCGACATAATCGGTGCATCGCCGGTGTTCAAAAGCGCAAAACACCCTGTGCCATAGGTTGACTTCATCATCCCCGGTTCAAAACAGGCCTGCCCAATGGTGGCTGCTTGCTGATCGCCCGCGACGCCGCGAATGGGGATCGTGTCACCCAAAATTGTGGTTTCGCCAAAGTCGCCTGCGCTGTCACGCACCTCTGGTAACATCTCGATCGGGATGTCCAGAGTGTCGCAAATGGTTTCGTCCCACGTGCCCTCATGGATGTTGTACAGCATGGTGCGGCAAGCATTTGTCGCGTCGGTGGCATGAACGCGGCCTTCGGTCAGGGCCCAAATCAGCCAACTGTCGACGGTGCCAAATTTTAACTTGCCAGCCCGTGCACGGTCTCGTGCCCCCTCGTGTTTATCGAGCAAGAACTTGAGTTTTGTCGCCGAAAAATAGGGGTCAAGCAAAAGCCCTGTGCGGGCTCGAACATCGTCATTCATGCCACCTGCACGCAAAGCATCACAGATTTCAGCGGTTCTGCGATCTTGCCACACAATGGCACGGTCTAGCGGTTTTCCTGTTTCGGTATCCCAAACAACTGTGGTTTCGCGCTGGTTGGTGATGCCGATGGCCGCAGGTGTGATGCCTGTGGTCTTTATGACGGATGTCATCACATTGAGCGAGGTCTCGATCAGATCCATCGCATCATGTTCAACCCATCCAGAGCGCGGAAAATATTGTTGGAACTCTTCTTGCGCACTTTCAATAGGGGTCAAATTACCGTCAAACAAGATTGCGCGTGTTGATGTCGTGCCTTGGTCTAGGCTTAAAATATGGTCGCGCATTTTCAAATTGCCTCGTGCTGTGCCCGTACTGTATCTGTGCCTTTTTGCCACCTAAGCGGTGTTGGCATAGGGCAAAAGCCCCTCAAGATTATCTTGTATCCATTGGTCCAATGTGGCTACTTGGTCTGCGTCTAGGCGCAACCCAAGTTTCGTACGCCGCCAAATTATATCTTGGGCTGTTCGGGCAAACTCTTGTGAAATAAGGTATTTTACCTCGCATTCATATAAGGTTGCACCGAAATGAATTCCCATATCGCTTGGGGCAATGACACCTTCAAAAACGTCTCCGGCGCGTCGTCCGTATTGACGGACCAAACGTGCCGCATGATCGCTGGTCACATATGGATGGGCGTGTATCAATGACTGCGCTTGTTCAGGATGCCGCCCAACGGGGAAATCGCCACCGGGCAATGGGGCGCGCGCTGTCCAGCTTGGTTCCATCGTCAAATGATCTGACAGTTTGCCCAAGACATCTTCAGCCAATTTACGGTGTGTTGTGATTTTGCCCCCAAACACATTCAAGAGCGGTGCGCCGTCCGTGTCGAGGCGCAAGACGTATTCGCGGGTGGCGGCCGTGGTCGAGCTCGCGCCATCTTCAAACAGGGCCCGCACTCCAGCATAGTCATGGATGATGTCACTTGCTGTCACGGGCGTGTTTAAATAGCTGTTTGCAAAATCCAAAAGATATTGGCGCTCATCAGGTGAGATTTTGGCCCTAAGCGGATCATCGGTTTGTGGAGCTTCCGTGGTGCCGATCAGAGTGAAATCTGTCTCATAGGGGATCAAAAAAATGATCCGACCATCTGTGCCTTGTAAAAAATAGGCTTTGTCGTGGTCGTACAATTTGCGTGTGATGATGTGCGACCCTCTGACCAACCTGACATTGGCATCGGGCGACATATGAGCGATGTCTTTAATGATGTCAGTCACCCAAGGGCCACCTGCGTTGATCAAAGTGCGGGCGAACACTGTGTCATGCCCCGCAACCTCAACACGCCATAAACCATTGTCGCGTTGGGCTGATATGACTTCGGAATTTGTCATGATTTTGGCCCCCTTTTCCAACGCATCCAATGCATTCAAAACGACCAGACGGGCATCGTCGACCCAGACATCAGAATATTCAAAGGCGCGTTTGAATGTGGGTTTGAGCGGGGGGCCTTCTGGTGATGCGGTCAAGTCAAGCGTGTGCGTCGCCGCCAACATTTGACGTTTGCCCATATGATCATATAGCCAAAGCCCCATACGGATCATCCAACTCGGGCGGCGTCCTTTGGTCCATGGCATCAACACGCTGAGTATGCGCGACACAGGCGTATTTAGATCGAACCGCATGTCTGGCGACAAAGGCAAAACAAATCGCATTGGTTTCGCAATATGGGGCATCGCGTCAAGCAACACTTCACGTTCTTGCAAGGCGGCGCGTACCAATCCTATTTCGCCATACTCAAGATATCGTAACCCGCCGTGAAACAGTTTTGTCGACTTTGACGACGTTGCCTGCGCCAGATCGCCTTTTTCCGCTAAAGCAACGCTTAGACCGCGTCCTGCTGCATCGCGTGCAATGGCGCATCCGTTGACGCCTCCGCCGATGACAAACATATCGAATGGCGCCTGTTCCGTGTTCGAGGGGGCCGCATTGACTGCGGCAAGAGACGAAACAGTTGTCATAAGAAGGCTTTCAAGGTCAATTCAGTGAAGGCGTAGCCTCAATTTTCTGGATGGAATGTCAAGCCAAGGATTTATCAAACATGGCGGACAAAAGGAAATTCACTGAGGATCTGTATCGGCAACTCAAATAGGTATTTTAGCAACAGCCAATTTTGCCACCTGATTTTTATGCATTTAGGTTGCAATTTTGAACAGGACGTTCAATTAGTATGATAATTGGTTTGGCCGCATAATGCGTGCCGAGGATTGCATCAATCGAGTTGGGTGTCGTTCAGAAACCGTTGGTACTTTGCGAATTAAATTGCGCACCTCATAGGTGCCGGAAAGGTAGTCTCATGACGTTCACTCCTCACGGAAAACATCTTATTTGTGGCAAATGGGTCGGCACTGAAACTGTGTTTGCATCAGAACCCGCAACAGGGTCGGCACATAACTTTAGTGTCGGAACTCCTGCTTTGATCGATCAAGCGGCACAAGCTGCCGAAGAGGCATTTTGGAGCTACGGGTACTCCTCGCGCCAAGCCCGTGCAGATTTCTTGAATGCTATCGCTGATGAAATTGAAGTACGTGCAGATGCTATCACTCAAATTGGCTCAGAAGAAACTGGTCTTCCGACAGCGCGTTTGCAAGGTGAGCGCGGTCGGACAACGGGACAGCTGCGCTTGTTTGCATCGCACATATTGGCCGGTGAATACCTCGATCGTCGCGTGGATGAAGCTCTGCCAGATCGTGCGCCGATGCCGCGCCCTGAAATCCGTATGATGCAACGCCCTGTTGGGCCCGTCGCGGTCTTTGGTGCTTCAAATTTCCCACTCGCATTTTCCACCGCTGGTGGTGATACAGCCGCGGCTTTGGCTGCAGGCTGTCCCGTTGTTGTCAAGGGGCACTCGGCGCATCCGGGCACCGGCGAAATTATCGCTGAAGCTATCCATGCTGCAATTAAATCATGTGATATGCACCCGGGCGTGTTTTCCTTAATTCAAGGTGGAAACCGAGAAGTCGGTTCGGCGCTGGTGCAGCATCCATTCATTAAAGCCGTTGGCTTCACGGGGTCATTGGGGGGGGGGCGCGCTTTGTTTGATCTATGTGCACAAAGACCTGAACCTATCCCGTTCTTTGGTGAGCTCGGCTCTGTCAATCCGATGTTCTTTATGCCTGCGGCCTTGTCCGCCCGTGGTCCTGAAATTGCTGCCGGTTGGGCTGGGTCTTTGACGATGGGCGCGGGGCAATTTTGTACAAATCCAGGGATTTGTGTCGTTTTGG
>JBLHXX010000024.1:0-35576 GCA_047630475.1 Celeribacter sp.
GGCAGCGCAGAGAAATCAGCAGCGGCTTTGGCAGTCGCAAGGGATACGCCCAAAATTGCGTTGGCGCCAAGGCGGGCTTTGTTTGGTGTGCCGTCAAGCTCGATCATCACCGCGTCGATGGCTTCTTGTTCGGTGGCGTCCATGCCCACAAGCGCTTCTGCGATCTCACCGTTGACCGCTGCCACAGCTTCCAAAACGCCTTTGCCGAGGTAGCGCGCTTTGTCGCCATCACGCTTTTCAACCGCCTCATGGGCACCTGTTGAGGCACCAGAGGGCACAGCCGCACGACCGATTGTGCCGTCTTCTAGAATTACGTCGACTTCGACAGTTGGATTGCCGCGGCTATCAAGAATTTCGCGACCGAGGATATCGATAATGGTGCTCATGTAGGCGTCCCTTTTCAAAGAGGTTGGTTACGGGCCATTCATGCGCTTGATAGCAGGCCAGAACAGGGCGTCAACAATTGAGCGCTAACATTAAGTCACTTTGGGTGTTAGCGGTAACAGTTTTCGTTGAATTTCATCTAGCTGCGATGTTGAAAGAGGGGGCCGCCTTCAAAAGGTTTGCGCATAGTGTCGGTATACAGTGGAGGCATGGTCAGTCGATTTTGACGCCAAACAGTTCAAGCCGGTGCCCCGTCAAACGATACCCCAGTTTGGCTGCAATTTTTTCTTGCAAGGCTTCAATATCTGGGTCAACGAATTCAATCACTTTGCCGGTGTCCACATCAATCAAATGATCATGATGGGCGCGCCCTGCGGCCTCATATCGCGCCCGTCCGTCACCGAATTCAACCTTTTCCAAAATCCCCTGCTTTTCGAGTGTTTTGACCGTCCGGTACACCGTGGCTAATGACATTTTGGGGTCTTGTTTGCACGCGCGGGCAAACAGTTCTTCGACATCAGGGTGGTCTTTAGAGCTGTCCAAAATCTGCGCAATCACTTTGCGTTGGCCCGTCATTCGAAGCCCGTTTTGTTTGCAGCGGCTGAGAATGGTGTTTGGCATTAAACCCTCGGCTTTTCACTTAGCCTAGAAATTTTATGCCTAAAGGTCCAGATGGCAAATGATCTGATCTGGGGGCGTTTGATTTTAAACATGAATTCTAACATAAGCCCTGATCGAGTTGAAAATGGGTTTGCCGTTTTGCCCCGCATACCGTGTCTGGCTTAGGGCGCGGATAGTTTTTTTTAATCTTTTTAGGTCAGGGTCTGCGCAACCACGCCACGTATTTTCGGGAAATCAGATTTATGATGATGAGAGACAACATGACAAAGGACCATGAAAACTCTGGCAAGCTGGACCGTCGAGAAGACATTCTCGCCACAGCTCATAAGATTTTGGCAGAAGTGGGATTTGATGGCCTGACGATGAGCATGTTGTCGGCGCGTACAGGGTTTTCCAAAGGCACGCTGTACAGTTATGTCGAAACCAAACAAGAACTGTTTGCCGAGCTCTATGTCGATGCACTTAGAATTTATCTGACCCAAGTGATGCCTCATGCCGCGATGGACACGGCTTTGACGGCGGAAATGTTGATTGCGGCCAAAGATGTACCGTTGTTTTTGCAACTTTTGGCACGACAAACCACAGAAATTGAACACAGATTGCCACGCGAGTCTCTCATTGCGATCAAACGCGCCATTGCAGAACAAGAAGAACGATTTGCGGCTCGCTTGGTCAAAACCCGTGGTCTCAATAATCGCACAGCCATCGAATTGGCACAGGCCCTTTTTGTGGCCCTTCAGGGCGCGTCGCATATGGCGGCAGAATGCCCGAAAGATTTCAGCGGCATGCCTGATGACGTTAAAGCGATCTATGCACTCTCAGATTTCGATGAAGCTTTTGCTCGCACCGCGACGATGATTTTGCGTGGGGCGTCAATCGGAACCAACCTAAGCTGACATCAAAACATGAAATGAACGGTGCGGACTTAGCCCCTGCGCATCTGTCCTTGCATGATTTGGACAGCACCACCGCTAATGGTGACGCCCTCTGGCCCAGCATGTGCTATGATTTTTGAGGGCCGCCCCATGTCGTATCCTTGGTAGACAGTCAACGACACGGGCATTTTTGATTGTTTGTAAAATAGGTTTGCCAAGGCCGCCGCCGCGGATCCTGTGGCAGGATCCTCGGGGATGCTGTCAAGCGGGGCGAACATCCGTAGATGAACCACGTCGTGACCGCATTCTTTGCTCGCAAGCTCATCACGCCAATAAGCTGCCTGAGAAAAGTCACGACTTGACGGGTGGTGGGCATTACCATCTTTCATGGATTGAAGATCAATCTCGATGTTCGACAATGCCGCGCGAGAGGTGAGTTCGCAAAAGGTAAAAGGCACGCCCATGCTGGCCATTATGGGGGGGCTGGCGATATCAGCGGGCTGTAGCCCCAAGGTTTTCGCAATCAGGTCGATCTCTGGATGGGCCAAAATTTTGACCGGCTGACTGGCCAAAAACGATGCCGTTCCATTTTCGACCTGCGCGGGCACGCGTCCCACTTCAAGTTCTAAGTTCAAAACTGGCCCAGCCCCCTGATCTGACAAAGCAATCACAGCGCCAATGATGGGGTGACCGGCAAAAGGCAGCTCTTGTGTTGGGGTGAAAATGCGAAGCTTGGCAGTGTTGGACGCGTCTGTTGCACCAAGCAAAAATACGGTTTCAGAGAAATTGAACTCGCGTGCAATCACTTGCATTTGGCTGTCATTCAATCCATCCGCCTCAAAGACAACAGCCAAAGGGTTGCCGCCAAAAGGGGCCTCCGTGAAGACATCATAGACGGCATAAGGCAGCAGGTCGTGGTTTTGAAAATTGACTGATGCCATCATTCCATGTCCAGTTCAGGTTCCCGTCCGACGCGTTTGGCCAAGGGGGCGACGGTCAGACCTTGAACAATGATGGAAAAAATTACGACCATATAGGTAGCCGTTAAAATCAACGGCTTCCAATCTCCGTCGGGCAGGGACAGAGCCAAAGCCACCGAAATCCCGCCTTTCAATCCGCCCCAAGTCATGATCGGGATCACGCCGGGGGAAAAACTGCGAAACGGTTTGAGCACGGTGACAGGCACGGCCACAGCCATAAAACGCGCGAACAATGCCAATGCGATGGCTGCCAAACCTGCGGTGACCGACGTGCTGTCAAAGGCGATGGCAAACACTTCGAACCCAATCATTAGGAACAGCACAGCATTGAGAATTTCATCGATCATTTTCCAAAATGCATCGACATATTTACGTGTCTCATCGGACATGCCGTGACGCGCGCCGACATCGCCAATCAATAGCCCGGCGCAAACGGCCATGATCGGGGCCGACACATGCAAAGCCACGGCCAAAGAATACCCACCAAACGCCAAGCCAAGTGTGATCAAAACCTCCAAAGAATAGTCATCAATCAAGCGCATCACCCGAAAGGTCAGCCAGCCCAAAACGATGCCTAAAGCAGCCCCTCCGACGGCTTCTTGAGTAAACAATTGAGCTGCCCCAGCCAAGGCATTTTCGCTTGCGCCATGCGCATCCCCATGTCCCGTTGCCGCAAAAGCCAGACCAGAGAGCACCAAGAACACAACATAGCCGACACCATCATTGAACAAGCTTTCGCCCGCAATTTTGGTTTCTAAGCTCTTGCGCAAAGACGCTTGACGCAGCACACCCAAAACCGCAACGGGATCTGTGGGCGAAATGAGCGCGCCAAAGGTCAAAGCAATCAAAATTGGCATGCCTGTGAGCCAACTGAACCCAAATCCAACGATGACAGTCGACAGGCCCACGCCCATCGTTGCCATCAAAAAGACCACCCGCCATTGCGCCCGTAAATCAGAAATTTTCACATGCATGGCACCTGCAAACAGCAACAATCCCAACATGCCTTCGAGCAAAGCCCCAGAGAAATCGACGGACAACACGGTGGCGCGAATGGTTTCTTCGACACTCATGGCGGGCCAAATTGCATCAAGGCCGATCACGACGATGGACGCGATCAGAGCCACGATTAAAATGCCGATAGAACTTGGCAATTTCAAAAACAGGTAATTGATCGCGCCAAAAGCCCCTGCGAGCACGATCAAAAGCGAGGCGATCTGTAATAATGTCATTGTGGGTATGCCTTTTGGTCAAACTTTTGACCTGTGTAGCATGCAATGGCCCAAGACAAACCCCTAACTCTGGGGTGACTTCAGGCTCGGGGCAGTCGAAGGTCGGCCCAAATTGGCAAATGATCTGAGGCGCGGCGCGATAGGTCTGTTTCCACAACTCCGGCATCGCGCAGTTCAATCGATGGCCCCAAAGCGATGCGATCCAAAGCGGCCATAGGGCGCGCAGCATGAAAGGACCGGCCCGGCGCGATGACATCAAAATCGTCTTTAAGGGGGGACAATCCGCCTGTGCGGGACCATTCGTTAAAATCGCCTAAGATAACCGTTGGCCGCATGTCCATGTCTTTGAGTGCGTTGCGGATGGCGTGCAATTGTTTTTGACGGTTTGCGCGCAAAAGCCCCAAGTGCACGCCAATCACGCGCACGTTTTCGAGGTCCATAAGCACTGCTCCGCGTGGCTCAAGTCCCGGCAAGTCGAGGCGTTCAACACGTTCCACCTTTGCAGATTTGCGCACCAAAATAGCATTGCCATGCCAGCCCACAGATACAGGCGAGGTGGCCGCAGGCACGGGCATAAAATCAGTATGGGTTTCGATCATCCGGCTTGGCAAGGCGGCGGGGCGGGGACCAAGGCGCATATCAACCTCTTGCAAGGCGACCACATCGGCCTCGATGCCATTGATCACATCCAAAATACGCCCCGGTGCGCGGTGGCCATCTGTGCCACGGCATTTGCGCAAATTATACGACGCCAATCGCAAGTCGGTGGTCGCAGCTTTCTCATTGTTTTTGATGTCCATAAGTTCAATATGGGGGGAGCTGGGCGGATTTGCACCCCCAAGGCGTTTTGGATATGATTTTCGTATCATGTCGACCTATTTTATGCCCTGAAAGGCCCTAAATGCCCTTAAAACGTACCAAATTATCTTTGGCATCCGTGACATTGAGCACCAAGGTGATTTGGGTTTTGCTTTTATTGGCCTTTGTCGGGGGAGTTTTGACGGCACGCTACGCCTCATCGTTTTTGGCTTTGGGGACTTTTGCGCTGACACTCGTGCCACTTTTTGTGGCGCGTAGGTTTGATGTCTATGTCCCGCGCCGCTTTATGGGGGCGATCATTTTGTTCATCTTCGCCACGTTGTTCTTGGGCGAGGTGGTCGATTTTTACAATCGGTACTGGTGGTGGGATGTTTTGTTGCATGGCGGGTCTGCTTTGGGCTTTGGCTTGATCGGCTTTTTGGCTGTTTTTATGATGTTTCAAGGTGATCGTTATGCAGCCCCTCCGATTGCCATTGGTTTGTTTGGGGTTTGCTTTGCGATCAGTATTGGCGCGGTCTGGGAAATATTTGAATACGCGATGGACCAAACTTTTGGCATGTCGATGCAAAAAAGCGGTCTGCAAGACACGATGTGGGATTTGATCGTCGATGCGGTTGGTGGCGTTATCGGATCGGGGGCAGGGGTGATCTATCTGATCCGCGACAGTGACGCACCTTTTGCGCTGTTTTTCCGCGATGTCATCACCCGCAACAAACGTCTTTTCGCCAAATATCGATCAAAATAGCCAATATAGCTCTAACGCAGATGGTTTGATCACAGGTTAGGTGCCGCAAAACGTATTGGGCACCACTTCATGATCAAGAGGCGGGCGCGTGAGATCTACATCGTTTGGTGCCAGTTCCGTTGGCGTTGACAACACCTTTGCAAGGCGCTGCGCCGGGGCGTAATCGCCCTCAATCGCGGCCTGAATGGCCTGCTCTAGCCTGTGCGTGCGCGGAATGACTTTTGGGTTGGCGCCTTTCATCAGGGCCATCGCATCAGGGATTCCATCAATGCGGGCCTGCCACGTTTTATGCCACACATCATAGGCCTCACGGTCCATGAATTCATCGCGCGCGCGGCCTGTGCTGAGGCCTGCAAACACATTGGTGAAATCCGCACGCTCTTTGGCCATCAGATTGAGCAAGTCTTGAGCAAGGTCCAAATCCGTCTCTTGCGGCGTCGCAATCCCAAGTTTTTCTGCAAAAACAGCCCGCCATTCGGTTTGAAATAACTCAGGAAACCCATTTAAAACTTGCGTGAGGATTTCGACCGCAGCCTCTTGGCCTCCGAGTTCGTCAGACAGCAATGGCACGAAACTTGATCCCAGCTGTGCCAAATTCCATCCTGCAATATTTGATTGTTGATCAAAGGCATAGCGACCATTACGATCAATTGACGAGTACACAGCATCGGGGGCGTAGCCGTCGATAAACGCACAGGGTCCATAGTCAATCGTCTCGCCAGACACCGCCATATTGTCGGTGTTCATCACCCCGTGCACAAACCCTAGCCCCATCCATTTGGCAATCAATTTGGCTTGGGCTGCCACAATTGCTTCATAAACGCCAATGGTGCCAACAGCCTGTGGAAAATGGCGTTCGCGCACGTGATCGATCAGCAATTTCACCGCCTCGGTATCGCCGCGTGCTGTGAAATATTGAAATGTACCGACGCGGATATGGCTGGATGCAACCCGCGTGATCACGCCTCCTGGATAGGCGCGTTCGCGTTGCACGCGGGCCCCTGTTGCGGTGGCCGCCAAGGCGCGCGTTGTCGGCACGCCCATAGCATTCATGAATTCGGACACGATATATTCGCGCAACACAGGGCCTAACCAATTGCGCCCATCCCCGGATCGTGAATAAGGCGTGCGGCCCGCGCCTTTGAGTTGGATGTCAAAACGTCCTGTGTCGGTGACAACCTCGCCCAGTAAAATCGCACGGCCGTCCCCAAGGCGTGGCACCCAGCCGCCAAATTGATGTGCTGCGTACACTTGCGCCAATGGTTCTGCGCCAGTCGGCACTGTATTGCCGACCAAAATATCGGGGCGATCAGCCCAGTCACTGACCCCAATAGTGGACGCCAGATCATTGTTAAACAATATGATTTCAGGATTTGGAACTGGGTCTGGATCGACGCGTGAAAAGAAACGATCAGGCAAGCGGGCGTAGCTGTTGTCAAACTGTGTCATGAAACTTACCTAAAAGTTGCCAATCTCGGCTGGAATGAAAAGAGGTTAAAGCGTGCCTATGCGGTCGGTCAAAAGGTTGAAAAACGCATCCGCATCCAGATCCCCCATAAACATGGCATTCGGCGTGCGCCCCGTCACCCCCCACCAATCGGCAACAGTCATGCCACGGGTCAGTTCGGATTTGGTTTCAATCTCGACGTTGATAAAGCGCCCCGTAAACATATCCGGTGCAATGAGATAGGCGATCACAGTTGGATCATGCAAAGGCCCGCCAGCGGATCCGTATTTCTCGATATCAAACCGTTCAAAGAAATCCATCCAGCCAATCACAACCTCACCCACATGTCCCATAGATTTGAAGGGCTCAAGACGCGCTTGGGTCACCAAGGCGCTATGGGTCACATCCAAGGGCATAATCGTAAGCTTTATGCCGGATTTCATTACAATTTCAGCAGCTTCTGGATCAACGTAGATGTTAAACTCTGCCGCAGGCGTGATGTTCCCCACCTCAAAATAGGCGCCCCCCATCAACACAATTTCTTGCACCCGGGCCATGATATCGGGCGCGCGTTCAAAAGCGGTGGCGATATTTGTCAGCGGCCCCAATGGGCAAAGCGTCACGGTGCCGCTTGGGCTCGAGCGCAGGGTTTCGATGATGAAATCAACGCCATGCATGTCTTGCAATGGCATCGTTGGCTCTGGCAATTCAATGCCATCCAAACCGGATTTCCCATGCACATGTTCGGCTGTGACCAAGGTGTGGGCCATCGGTTTATCACAGCCTGCAAACACCAAGGTCTCTGGACGGCCTGCGACTTCGCAAACTTTACGGGCGTTTTTCGATGTGAGCGCGAGCGGCACGTTGCCGGCCACGGCCGTGATCCCCAACACGTCGATCTCAGGCGAAGCCAGAGCCAGTAAAATGGCGACCGCATCGTCTTGTCCGGGATCTGTGTCGATAATAATTTTGCGCGGCTGTGTCATGGGGTTGGCCTTCAATGTCATCGGTTAGGCCGTCACAGTGGCGCGGTGTATTTTGGATGTAAAGCCTTAGCGGCGTACAGCCCGAGCCCCCGATGACGCCCGCACAGTAATGGTGCGAATATTGGCCAGATCAGATGTTGAAATGGAACGTGCGACAGTGATCCTACGCTGTGCTTGACTGCCAAGAGCTGTCACCGTTTCTGGTGCACGAACCCGAAAATCCAACACCAACTCGGATGGGGTTCCGGTCTCGACACGTACCAATTCGGCATCATAATACCCAAGGCTGGGCACAATCCCCACGGCAGTGATGATCGCACCTGACGCAGATTTCACGATGGACACATCTGCCAAGCTTGGCACCAACGGACGTGTGTCTTGGAAACGTGCATACCCACTTTTGGGGGCAAGCGTTGGCAAAACGGTGATCTTTTGACCCGTTTCGGTCCGTGCGACCTCTTCAGACGGGCCAAACCAGTTGAGCGGATTGAATTTTGACGCACCAATGCGTGCGCAACCTCCCAAAAGAGACAAAGCCAAAACCGAAATGATCACCTGACGCCGCATGTCTGAATCCTTTAACAATGATGTTCTTTGGCTACCGCACTTCGCAGCGTTTGAAAAGGGCGTCATATAGGCTTTGACTGCACAAGGGACGCCACACACTGGACCTTGCGCGTGCAAAGCATTATGTGAAACCCAAGTTCAGACAGGAGCGCCCAAATGGCCAATGAAACTTTTGAAGACCTCGCAGAGACCTTTGAATTTCTCGATGATTGGGAAGATCGCTATCGCCATGTGATCGATATGGGCAAAGCGTTTCCTGTGCTTGATCCCGCGTTTCAAGTGCCCGCGACCAAGGTTGAAGGCTGTGCCTCACAAGTTTGGCTTGTCCCGAGTTTTGAAGGGCAGGGCGCGCAGGCTCGGTTCGATTTTCAGGGTGGTTCTGACGCGATGATCGTCCAAGGATTGATTGCCGTTTTGCATGCGTTGTATGCTGGTTTGAGCGCCGAAGAGGTGGCCAAAGTGGATGCCGTTGCCGAATTGGGCCGCTTGGGATTGAACGACCATTTGTCTGCGCAACGGTCAAACGGTGTGCGCGCGATGGTGGCACGGATCCATGAAACGGCTGCCGCACATCTGGCTGCCTAAGGGGCTGTGTTTAAAAATGTATTGAGATCTCCATACCCTGTGTGGCGATGCTCAAAATCCAACCCCAACCTGTCTGCGCAGTCTTTGGCTTTGACCAACAGTTCTGCATCTTCGGTTTGAGATAAATAGACCAAGGCCTCGTAATTGCCAAAATACATGTCGCGCAAATCTGGGTACCGATCCAAGCCCAAGGGTTTCCAGACAAAGGCGTCAAACTGTCTGGCCAAAAAGTCGGTGAGATAAAAACGGGTGACTTCATCGCGCGCTAAAAATTGGTCGGTGCCATCGAAAAACGCATAGCAATGTGGCGATGCGATGAGCGTGGCGCCCAATCGATCACAGGTCGATTGCAACAGTCCCCCTGTGCCACAATCGCCGTAGGCCACCACAAAATGATCAAAGTCACCGGCGTTCTTTTTGATTGCATTCTCAACGGCTTGCGGGATTTCTTTGGGGGTGTTGTGCAAAATGGCGGGCAGGCAGGTGAGGGTTAGGTGACCAAGTCGATTGGCATCGATGATGGCTAAGATTTCGCGCGCCAAGGCCCCGCAGGCGATGACCAAAGTTTTGCCTGTGCCAAACGGCAAAAGCCCCACATCACGCAGGGCTTCGTCCTCAATCTGTATGGCGAGATCAGGCACCTGTCCAAATCACGCTTGGTTGTGGCGACGCGCGATCATGGATTTCGCGGTTTCCACAGCAATTGCCGCATCATCACAATAGGCATCCGCACCAATGGCCTTGCCGAACTCTTCGTTCAACGGCGCCCCCCCGACCAAAACGATGTAATCTTGGCGTTTGCCCATTTCTGTCAACTGATCGATCACGACCTTCATGTAAGGCATTGTCGTGGTCAAAAGCGCAGACATGCCAATGATGTCGCAGTCTTCGGCGATGGCGGTGTTGATGTAATCCTCGGCAGGGTTGTTGATGCCCAGATCGATCACTTCGAAACCAGCGCCTTCCATCATCATCGCCACAAGGTTTTTACCGATGTCGTGGATATCACCTTTGACGGTGCCGATGACCATTTTGCCCATCTTAGGCGCGCCTGTTTCGACCAAAAGTGGTTTCAAAATGGCCATGCCACCCTTCATCGCCTGAGCAGAGCGTAGCACTTCTGGCACAAACAAAATACCATCACGGAAATCATCACCGACAATCTGCATGCCCAAGACAAGCGATTTGGTCAGAATGTCATAAGGCACCCAACCACGATCCAAAAGAATGGTCACGGCTTCTACGATCTCATCTTTGAGACCATCATACAAATCGTCCATCATCTGCTCGACAAGCTCGGAATCATTAAGCTCGGAGAGGACGAGATCGTCACCTTGATCAGACATATGCAGTTCCTTTTGTGGATGCACCGTGCAAAGCGTGTGCTGTTTTAATTGGGCCTAGCCTATACGGAAGGGCTTGGCAAATGTTCTCATTTTGTTCTACATCTAGGGCATGGTATATGATTCCACACTCCCCCTTGGGCCGGCCTTGCCGCTTGGCCTCAAAGCCAAAGCCCGCGGCGCGTCGTCCAACGCGGTTGGACGGTTCGAACGACTGGCCCGTGAGACCTATATCGACGGCTGGGACGCCCCGTTTGAGGAAACGACCCTGCGCACGACCACTGTTGATGAACGCCCACGTAAAATCATCATGCGTAATGACAGCCCGGACATTCCGTTTGATCGCTCTGTCAACCCGTATCGCGGGTGCGAACACGGGTGCAGTTATTGCTATGCGCGCCCCAGTCATGCGTATTTGGGTCTGTCTGCTGGGCTTGATTTCGAGACGCGTTTGACCCGTAAAAAAGACGCGGCCGAGGTTTTGACCCGTGAGCTGTCTGCCAAATCCTATGATGTGGCCCCGATTGCGATTGGCACCAACACCGATCCGTACCAACCGATTGAGGCGCGTGATCGCGTGATGCGTGATCTTTTGTCTGTGCTTTGTGAGCACAATCACCCTGTGTTGATCACCACCAAAGGCACGTTGATTGAACGTGACATTGATATTTTGCGCGTTATGGCGGCCAAAGGTTTGGTGCATGTTGGCATTTCTGTCACCACGCTGGGCTCGACCTTGTCGCGCCAATTGGAACCGCGTGCCCCTGCGCCTGCGCGCCGGTTGAAAACCATCCGTATGCTCAGTGACGCAGGTATTCCCGTGCGTGCCATGGTGGCGCCCGTCATTCCCGCGCTCACCGATCACGAGCTTGAGGCCATCTTGAATGCCTGTGCCAAAAACGGTGCTTTGGCGGCAAGCTATATTATGTTGCGCTTGCCGCGTGAGGTCGCACCTTTGTTTCAAGACTGGTTGACTGAACACGTGCCGGATCGTGCCGCGCGGGTGATGAACCGCGTGCGAGATCTTCATGGCGGCAAAGAGTACGACAGCACATTTGGCGCGCGCATGAAGGGGCAGGGCGAATGGGCGGATTTGATGGCACAGCGTTTCGAGATCACGCTCAAACGCACGGGGTTGCAGTGGAAACTGCCGCACCTGAGGCGCGACATGTTTCGTGTGCCGCCCAAAGCGGGCGATCAATTGTCGTTGTTTTGACGCCAGGTCGGTCATCTCACGTCACATCCGATGCCGATTAAGTGCGGCGACGACGTGACGATGAACGATCGCGTGTCGGACCTTTGTCATCGGTGCCGTCAGAAGGCGACGAAAACCCACCTAGTTTTTCAGCAATCATTTCAAGAGTTGGGCGTTCACCACGGGGGCGGGTTTCCAACGCTTCACGCATGGCGCGCAAGTGAACTGGCGTCGTGCCGCAACAGCCGCCAATGATCGTGGCGCCAGCATCGCGTGCCATACAGGCGTAATCAGCCATTAGTTCAGGTGTGCCATCGTAATGGATGTGTCCGTCATGATATTTTGGAATGCCTGCGTTGCCTTTCGCGATAATGGGGCGGCCTGTGCCTTGAGCGGAGAACCCAAGAACGGTGCGCAGCAAATCTGACGATCCAACACCACAGTTGGCGCCGTAAGCCACCGGTGGGTTTTTGATTTTTTCGACAAGGTTGGCAAGTTCTGGGGAGGTCACACCCATCATGGTGCGGCCCGCTGTGTCAAAGGACATCGTGCCCGCCCAAGCCATGCCGGCAAGGCGCGCGCCTTCAGCCGCCGCGAGGTATTCCTCAGGGGCAGAAATGGTTTCGACCCATAGCACATCTGCGCCGCCGTCTTTTAGGCCTTCGGCTTGCTCATGAAACATTTCAACGGCATCTGAAAAACTCAATGTGCCAGTTGGTTCCATAATGTCGCCTGTTGGGCCAACAGATCCAGCGACAATCACGGTACGCCCCGCTTTATCAGCCACTTCACGGCCGATTTCAGCGGCTGCTTTGTTCAACTCATGAACACGCGATTGCGCATCGTGTAATTTAAGACGCGAGGCATTGCCGCCAAAGGAGTTGGTCAAGAAGATATCAGAGCCTGCATTGACCGCACCTTCATAAAGCTTGGTGATGTTTTCAGGTTTATCCACATTCCAAAGCTCGGGCGCATCGCCGGATTGAAGTCCCATATTGAACAAAGCTGTGCCTGTCGCACCGTCGGTCAAAAGCCAATCGCGTTCGCTGAGCAGGCGGGTGAGGGCGTCAGTCATGGTAAAATCCGGTCTATTGAGGCCGCGCTACGGAAGCGGGCAGTGTTTGGGTGTGCGTGTGGCTCGGGGAACCTCCCGCATTGGCTTAAGAGGGGTGTGCCAGAACTGAGCCTATGAATCAAATTCATTCAAATCATAACGATTATGAAATTCATGCAGAACTGTGGTCGATGGTTCACCTCGTTCGCCGTTTTCCAAATAAATGCAGCGTTGCATGGGTGGCAAATCGGTGGGCACGCATGGGATTATCGCGTGCGGGTCGTGGAGGTGCCGTCACGCGGCGCACGATATCCATGCTTGCTACGGCCAAAGCAATGCGTGAGGGCGCTGCAAGATAGAGTGTTTCCCAATTCGGCCCGAAAGCCGCTTTGAACCGTTTAAGGCCTGCATGGCCTGATTTTCGCAAAAACCGTTGGCGCAACCAACGCAACACAGGTGTTGCATCGGTGCCTGACCAGGGAATGGCGGCCAAAGATACGCGTGGACAGCCGTACGCCGCTGCTGCATTTATGGCAGCAATAACAAGCATTTGTATTGTACCATCAGGGGCATCGGACGTGTTGCGCATCAGATCAAGCGTCATTTCATTACGCGTTTCATGTAACGTAATAAAGGCGACCAGTTTTTCGTCGTTGTAGGCCAAGAATACCCGCTGACAGGTGATATAAGCACGATCATAGGTGCCCATAGAAAAACCTCGCTCGCCGCCGCGATGGGTCTTCCAATCATGGGCAACACGGTCCATGTCTGCGAGCGGTAAAATACGCCCGCCTTCTTGCACCTTTATGCCTGCATCCTCAGCTTTGCGTAAGACACGGCGCAGTTGGCGGCGTGATGACCCCTCGATAGAAAATTGTGAGGGGGCAAGCCATGCTTCTTCGGCTGTTGGTATGACTTTCCATCCCGCTTTACGTGCATTCGCCGCCATTCGTGCGCCGCATTTGTAGATAGCAGGCATACGAAAACGGGCGCGTGCTGTTTGCGTCAGGGCGATGCGCGCCTCGGTTGCGCTGGTTTTTGCAGTCAATGGATCTGACAGCATGACCAAAGATTGTCCAATCGGAGCGGCCAGTGCGACATGTTGGCCGACAGGATCCGTCAATAATGAAAAGTCGCGTGTACGCAGCAAATTGGTCTCGGCGCGCGGCGCAGAAAAAAGCTGCATTTCGATCTGAGGGGTCAAAAATGGTGAAGATGTCGTTTTGGTCAGTTGCGCATTTTTGCATAGGTTGCAGGCGCGAGGCCCTAAAATAACGATCAAGGCAGAGAGCGTCGCGGGAATGCCATAATAGGCGATCCGGTAGGCGAGAACCGCGCCCAGCAATGGTTCAAGCGGAACAGACGGCAGCAAAGAAGCCAACATCGCCTCGAACGGACCAATCCCACCGGGGGTCGCTCCTATAAGGCCCGCACCAAGCGCAAACAGGTAGGCGGAAATGAGTTGGCCGATGCCAATCAAAAGCTCAGGTGGCAATAAAATATAGAGCGTGAGGCCCGCCAAAACAGTGTCGATGGCGGCCAACATGATGACAGTTCCCATCGTGCGCAAAGATGGCCATGGCCACCTAACAAGCGCTGCGGGGGGGTATACTGATAACGTCGCCATGCCTGTCGCAAGGGCGATAGCAAAGATGGCGAGCGTTTTCATCCAAGGGATATCGGGTTGAAAAACCAACACAGCCAGCGCGGCAACAACCGCCCAGCCAGCCAAAAATGATACAGCAACGGCGGCGGACAGGCGTGCGGCTTGCCAAAGTGTCATTTCTGGCAGCATCCGCCAGCGAATAAGCGCACCAGTGAGCGCGCCAAAGCCCAAAAACTGCGACAGGCCGATGGCGGCAATGCCAGAGCGACGGGCGGCGCTTTTGGAAATACCTGTGCCAAGTTGCGCGTGCAAAACGCTGTCATATTGACCAACAGCCCAGAAACTGCCCGCGGAGGTCATCAGCGCAAGACCCCACTGCATTGGGGTGACTGTGGACACTGTGATGAGGATGGCTTGCATGTTCAGTTGTGAAACTTTGCCCCAAACCAGCCACCCTATAAATAGGGTCATAAGCAAAGGGATGGCCTGCTTTATAATAAGGCCGCGCAGCCCGTCTTGTTTGTTGGATGACGTGTCTGGCATTGATTGTGCATTGGCCGGCGGCGCCAATTGTGGCGTTCCGTTTACCAATAGCTTTGTATCAACAGTATCAAGATCGAAAGAGGCGTGGCGCATGAGGGCGATAGGGACCTTTTGAACGGGCACAAGGGGTGCAGGGCGATGCTTTGAGGTCATAGGTTTAAGGTCCGTCGTGCCAAGATATCATTAATGCGCAGCGAAATTTGTATAGGATTTGAGGCTTTTGAGTATGGGGTCCCAAGGCTCATCGTCATGTGTGCCACGGAGCGCGTGCCCGCATGTTCATGCTAATTCATGCTAAAAAACGGCCCAATTGCATGGGCCGTTTTGTGAGTGTGCTGTGTTGCGTGGCGCTACAAAAGTGGCGTGTCTTAGCCTGCTGCGAGCTGGCCTTTGGCTTCGATCAAGCAAGCAGCACGTTTGGCTTTGATGGTGGCCACATCTGATTTATCGCCCAAATCGGCGGCCACTTTGCGGATCACGTCGTCGTGGCCAGCTTCCTCAAAGTCAGATTTGATGACTTCAAGAACATAGGCATCGACATCATCTTTGCCCAAAAGCTCTGCGGCCCAAATGCCCAAAAGTTTATTGGCGCGGGCTTCGGCTTTGAACGTCATTTCTTCGTCGTGGGCGAATTTGTTTTCAAAAGCAGATTCGCGATCATCAAAAGCGGTCATGGTATATCCTCCAATCGGTGTTTGGTTAAGATATGACGCCCTGCGCGCCGAGCTTCAAGAGGGAATGGGCGTGCGCGTGGGAAAGTCGCACTTGTTTGCGGCCTTTGCGCCCCGTGATCTTGCTTGGGGGCGCTGCTTGCCCTAAAGAGCCACTTAGAGAGGCTGGACATATGATTCCCGGCCCGCTTATCTGTTTGGAGACCCCATGGCGCGTGGTAAAAAAATCTACGAAGGCAAAGCAAAGACACTCTATGAGGGTCCTGAGCCGGGGACATTGATTCAGTACTTCAAAGATGACGCAACGGCGTTCAACGCCGAGAAAAAGGCCGTTGTCGATGGCAAAGGTGTTTTGAACAATCGCCTGTCTGAGTATTTCATGGAAGGTCTCACCAGCATTGGCGTGCCGAACCACTTTATCAAACGCTTGAATATGCGTGAGCAGTTGATCCGCCAATGCGAGATCGTGCCGTTGGAAGTGATCGTGCGCAACTATGCGGCCGGCTCTATGGCGAAACGTCTTGGCATCGAAGAGGGCACACGTTTGCCCCGTCCTATCATCGAATTTTCTTACAAAGATGACGATCTCGGCGATCCTTTGGTGCCCGAAGAATACATCATTGCGTTTGGCTGGGCCTCTCAGCAGGACATGGATGACATCGTGGCGCTGGCGTTGCGGGTCAACGATTTCATGTCTGGCGTCATGTACGGCGTTGGCATCAAATTGATCGATTTCAAAATCGAAATTGGCCGCGTTTGGGAAGGCGACTTCATGCGCTTGATCGTCGCTGACGAAATCTCACCTGACAGCTGTCGTTTGTGGGACATCGAGTCTGGGCAAAAGCTCGACAAAGACGTGTTCCGCCGCGATTTGGGCAATCTGACAGACGCCTACACCGAAGTGGCGCGTCGTTTGGGCGTTTTGCCAACAAACGGCCCTGCTGCCAATTCGACTGTGATCAACTGAGCTGCGGCACCTCCCGCATCTTTTACGACTGACAAAGACTTAGACCTCTAAAGAAAGGGTCCCTGACTATGAAAGCCCGCGTGAATGTCATGCTCAAAAACGGTGTTTTGGACCCCCAAGGCGCCGCCGTGCGCCACGCGCTTGGCGCGATGGGGTTTGAAGGCGTCAACGATGTGCGCCAAGGCAAAGTGATCGAATTGGATCTGGCCGATGGCACCTCTGAGGAGACCATCAAATCCATGTGCGAAAAGCTTTTGGCCAATATGGTGATCGAAAGCTACGCGATTGAAATTCTCTGATTTCTCAGAGGTTTGGTTTTGAAAAAGCCGCTCCGTTTGGGGCGGCTTTTTTTGTTTACCGTGAGCCGGACACTTTTGCGAGCGAAGTGAAAATTATGCTACCAAGCTGATCGAGTAGCAGCGCGCCTTGGTGGTGGTGTTTTGTTAAACCTGAACTGATGCCCGCGGTCTTTTTGGCAAATTTTGAAATCACCTTCGCCCGTGATAAAACTCACCAGACTGTGGCTGTTCAAGCAGACCGTACAAATAAAATGACTAGGTTGGCCATCGGCTGCGCTTTCCTTAAGCTTGTAAACGATATCCCTTTGACCGGTTTCAAACATTTCATACCGAGCTTTTTCTTTCTCAAAGCTGTCTTGCCGTAGCAGTTCTTGGCTTAGATTCTTGAGTGCTTCACTGAGTTGGACGTTCATCATGTTAGCGGAAGTCAATTCGGCAGCAAGTGTGTTAAGAAGCTTGGCGGTTTCATCACTGTCGGCGGTTTTTCCGCCGTCGATTAGGCCCTTGATCGCAGCAACAGTTGACGTCGCTTTGCCTGTTAGTCCCACCGCGCTCGTAGCGAGCCCTAAGGCTTCGTTGAAGGGTGTTAAATCCATGAGTAAAAGTCCTTTGTGTAAATCACTGTCATATCAACGAAGGAATTGATGCGGTTGTCAACATGACCAACCTATCCAAACATCTACCGCACTGAGTGCGGCAATGGGGCTTGATCCAACGCCGCCTTCGGCGTATCAGGCCCCCAAAGCTCAAAACCCATCATCTGCCAAGGAGTAGCCCCTGATGAAAGCCGCCGTATTGCAATTCCCCGGCTCGAACTGTGACCGCGACATGGCTGTGGCCCTGCGCAATGTGGGCGCGGATGTCACTATGGTGTGGCACAAAGAAACGTCTTTGCCTGATGGTTTGGATGTTGTGGCGGTGCCTGGTGGGTTTTCTTATGGCGATTATCTGCGCTGCGGCGCGATTGCGGCCAATTCCCCGATCACGCAAGCGCTCAAAGCCCATGTCGAGCGCGGCGGATATGCGTTCGGCATCTGCAACGGATTTCAGGTGTTGACCGAAGCGGGGCTTTTGCCGGGTGCTTTGCTGCGCAACGCTGGTTTGAAATACATTTGCAAAACCACGCCACTGCAGGTCGCGACCGCAGACAGCGCCTACACATCATCCTACACCAAAGGCCAGACCATCGGCATTCCAATCGCGCACCATGACGGCAACTTTACGGCTGATGCACACACGCTGGATATGCTTGAAGCCGAAGATCGCGTGGCGTTCCGCTACGGTGACAATCCAAACGGATCTGCGCGCGATATTGCTGGTATTTTGTCTGCCAATCGTCGTGTTCTTGGCATGATGCCACACCCCGAACGCGCGTCTGAGCCCGCACATGGCAATGAAGACGGCAAGGGGTTCTTTGCCTCTCTTGTCTCGGCTGTTGTGCCTGCTTAAGCAAAGACAGTCATGTGCCAAGGTGTCATCTTGCATCTGTCATATAAGATCTTTCAAGCGCTCCCATTTTGGGGGCGTTTTTTGCTATTGAGTGCGCTCTGTGAGCTTATTTCCGCGTAGCGACACTGCGGTGTGGTATCTGTGCTTGAGAGCGCGCGCTGGCGCGCGTAAACTGGTCGCATGCCAGATCGTTCGCTTCCCACCACAACTCAATCTCGAATTCGTCCTCGCACCCTGACTTGGGGGGGGCGTCTTGCGCTTGTGGCATTTGTTATTGCCGCGATTTCAGTGGTTTGGGTGACGAACTTATTCCTAACGGAACGTTATACCATTTTGACGCGCAACCGTGCCGAGGTGCGTCAGGCGCTCTATTCTGGCAACCTTTTGTCTGAACTACAGCGCACATCCATCGTGCCCATTTTGTTGTCACGCGATCCGGTTTTGGTCTCTGCGCTGAACACAGATGATTACGCGCAAACTTCGCAGCATTTGATTTCTTATATCGAGGAAATCGGTGCGGCTGCGATTTTGCTGTTGGATGAAAGTGGTCGAGTTGTGGCCGCAACAGATCGGGCACTTTTGGGCACAAACCGACGCCAAGCCCCAAGTTTTATTGATGCTTTGCGATCCAACGAGACGATTTTCAACACCACCCAGCGTGAAAGTGGCGGCTATCAGTTCACGTATAGTCGTAAGATTGAGGTGAGCGGAGCCTTGGTGGGTGTGATTGTTGTGCAGGTCGATTTGGCCAAGTTTGAACAAAGCTGGTCGGGCATTTCGGATGCAGTCATCGTGATGAATTCCGAAGGCCAAATCATTTTGTCCACCGAACCGCGCTGGCGGTCCAAAACCGAAAGCCAAGCTCTGTCTGTCACCGACGCACCCACAGCGATTGAGCGTGCGTTTCGGTTGACCACGGATTGGAACGCGATCCCTGCTGAGGCGTATTTGGGCGGCGAAGCGGTGATGCGGCTTGAAAATCGTATTCCGTTTCGCGGTTGGCGCATGGCGTCGTTTACCACCTACAGTTCTGTGCGTGAGCGCGTGAACGGGGTTTTGGCGCTTGAAATCATGGGGTTTGCCATTTTACTTGCGGGTGTTTTCTACCTGACATCGCGGCGCGCCATGTCACGAGCGGGGCTTTTTCAACAAGAGTCGGCGGGGCTTCGCCAGCTGAATGCCGCACTCCAGCGGGAAATTGCCGAACGTAAACGCGCCGAACGCAGTCTGGAAGTGGCCGAGCAAACGCTTTTGCAATCCTCGAAATTAGCTGTTTTGGGCGAGATGTCTGCGGCTGTGTCGCACGAACTCAATCAACCGCTTGCGGCGATGAAAACCTATTTGGCGGGGGCCAAGCTTTTGTTGCAACGCAAACGCCCCGACGAGGCACTGGCGTCCTTTGGTCGGATCGATGATTTGATCGACCGCATGGGGGCGATCACGCGTCAGTTGAAATCCTATGCCCGCAAAGGCTCGGATGTCTTAGAACCCATAGATATAAGGGATTGTGTGTCGTCTGCCTTGGCGATGATGGAGCCGCAGATGCGCCAAAGATCGGTTGAAATCACCCGCACCTTGCCGCCTGAACCTGTGATTGTGCAGGGGGACCGTGTGCGGTTAGAGCAAGTGTTGGTGAATCTGTTGCGCAATGCGTTTGATGCCTCGAAAAACGTGGCCGATCCACAGATTGGTATCTTGGTCGCGGGCGGCGCGCAGGCATCGGTTTTGGTGCGTGACAATGGGGCAGGGATCGAGGATTTGGATACGCTGTTTGAGCCGTTCTACACCACCAAAGCCCCCGGCGATGGTGTTGGGCTGGGGCTTGCCATTTCCTCTGGCATCGTCAACGAGTTGGGGGGGCGGCTGACCGCACGCAATTGGGGCGATGGGGGGGCTGAATTTGAAATGATCCTCCCTATCTCAGAAGAGAGCCTACGGGCGGCACAGTGATTGACCGCCAGAACGAGATCAGGCGCAAAGCTTAGTACGCGCAAGAATACTTCTAGGGCATCCTAGAGGAGAAAGACTAGGAGAACAGGTTTCATGGCAACTGCAATGAAGATCGCTATCGTTGATGATGAACAGGATATGCGCCAATCGATCAGCCAATGGCTGGCGCTGTCTGGTTTTGACACCGAAACCTTTGCCAGTGCCGAAGAGGCGCTTAAATCGCTTGGGCCCGATTATCCGGGTGCGATCATTTCTGACATCAAAATGCCAGGCATGGACGGGATGCAGTTTTTGAAAAAACTGATGTCGGTTGATTCAGGTCTGCCCGTGATTATGATCACAGGGCACGGCGATGTGCCCATGGCGGTCGAGGCCATGCGGGTTGGGGCGTTTGATTTTCTCGAAAAACCGTTCAACCCCGATCGCATGACGGAGCTTGCGAAAAAGGCCACCAATGCGCGGCGTTTGACGTTGGATAACCGTGCTTTGCGCCGTGAGTTGTCGGATGGCACAGGCTTGATGAAGAAATTGATCGGCGCATCACCGGTGATGGAACGTCTGCGCGAAGATATTTTGGATTTGGGTCAAGCCGATGGTCACGTGCTGATTGACGGCGAAACCGGTACAGGCAAAACGCTTGTGGCGCACGCGCTGCATGCTGTTGGGGCGCGGGGCTCTAAGAAATTTGTGACATTTTCTTGCGCGGGGCGTGAAGAGCACGAACTGGCCAAGCGCCTGTTTGGACCTGATCCTGATGGACAGATTGTGCCCCTGATTGAAGAAGCCCGTGGTGGCACTCTGGTGCTTGAGGACATCGAAGCTCTGCCTGCCGATTTGCAAGCGCGGCTTTTGTCATGGATGGATGATCAAGGCACGCCGCCCGAAACCCGCGTAATCGCGATTTGTAACTTGCAAGAGCAGGGCAAAACCTGTGAATCCGCGTTGCGTCCTGATTTGTATTTCCGCTTGGCGGCGATGAAAATCACTTTGCCGCCGCTGCGGGCGCGGGGCGAAGATATTTTGTTATTGTTCACGCAGCTCTCGCAGCAGTTTTCCGAAGAATACGGGTGTGAAACGCGTGAGATTTCCGCCCAAGAGGCCGCGCAATTGTTGCAAGCCCCTTGGCCCGGCAATATTCGTCAGCTGATCAATGTGGCGGAACGCGCCGTGCTGCAAAATCGTCGCGGATCTGGATCCATTGCATCTTTGCTGTTGTCTGAAAGCGATGATGTCGAGCAGCAAACCATGACCACGGAAGGCAAGCCGTTGAAGGAATATGTCGAAGCCTTCGAACGCATGTTGATCGACAATACGATGCGCCGTCACAAAGGCTCTATCGTGTCGGTCATGGACGAATTGTGCCTGCCGCGCCGGACGCTGAACGAGAAAATGGCCAAATACAGTTTGCAAAGGTCTGATTACCTTGGATGATGTGATACGCACAGAGATGCCACAGGGTTATCTTTTTGATATGGATGGCCTTTTACTTGATACAGAACGGGTGGGATTGCAGTCTTTTTTGACCGTTTGTGAGACGTTTGACATTGAGCGTGCTCATGCCGAACCGTTTTTTCTGTCATTGATCGGCGGATCGCGTGAGGTCAATGCGGCCAAGGCGGAAACGTTTTTGAATCGGCGCGTATGCCACAAGGAATTTGAAATTCAATGGCTGGCCCATAAAGATCAATTGATGGAAGAGGGCGTGCCTTTGCGTCCTTTTGTGCGCGACGTCATTGGGGGCTTGGCCAAAACGGGGGCAAAGATGGCCGTAGTGACATCGACCATGGGCGACAGAGCGCGCGCTGAGTTGGCGCGGGCAGGGCTGTTGGATCATTTCGCATTGGTGGTGGCAGGGGATGAGGTCAGCGCCAACAAACCCGACCCTGCACCCTATCTGCAAGGTGCTGCGGCCTTGGGGGTGGATCCAAAACATTGTGCGGCGTTTGAGGACAGCGATACAGGCATCACAGCCGCTGTGCGCGCCGGGTGTCGTGCTGTACAAATTCCAGATTTACGGCCTGAAAACAAACCATTGCCAGATCTCGGACATTTTGTTGCGCAGGATTTGAGAGCGGCCTTGGGGCTTGTCGCGCCTGAGTTCAAAGACCTTTTGGTTTAACGCATTCGATTGATTGTGCTGCCAAATGCATATTGATGATGTAAAAAAACGAGGCCCAAATGGGTCTCGTTTTGTCGTTTTTTATGATGCTGTGGTGCGGCTTATTTCAAACCCATGCACGATGCATAGTAGGTCACTGTCGCAGGCCAGTCAGAGAACACGCCCTTGACGCCAGCATCGGTTGCCAAAGCATCCAAAACTTCAAAGTAATCGCCATCGGTGTTTATGGCTTCTGTCACAGATTTATAATACCAGCCGCCACCTGTTGCCAATGGACCTGAGCGTTCAAGTGACCATGAAATCAGGTCAAGGCCGGATTCTTTGGCCGCTTTTGCGTAGTTTGAGGCCACGATGTCTTTGCCGTCGTTCACAACCAACATATTGATGGAGGGTGCCAAATTGTTAACGCCAGCCGCTTTCAAAGCTGCGAAATCTTCGAGCCATGTGTTGGCGTCTTGTGGATCGAAACCCTCTGCAGGTTCGGTCAGGAACACAGCATTCGCACCAAACTCAGGCTCGGCTTTGATCCAGTAAAGCACATCATCAAGGTTAAAGGATTGCGCGAAAACGTCTGAGGCTGGGATGCCTGCATCTTTGTATTCATCGATCATTTTTTGCGCATAGGCTTCTTGTGTGAAGCCGTCAAATGGCATCTCAACAGAAGGTGTTTTCAGCTCAGGTGTGAATTTCGCGCCCAAGGACTTGAACAACGCGATCGAGTCTTTGTGCGACAAAAGCGTGCCTGTGGTGGCGTAAAGATCCGTGCGGTAGCTTGCGGTGGCGTTCATGTAGTCGTCGATGGACGTCGCAGATGAATTGCCCGCATCCATTTTGCCGTTTAGCGTTTTGAACTCAGCCAATGTGATGTCGGATGTTCGACATTCCACTTGGGCTTTGTCATCGCCGTTTGCTGGCGTAAAGGGTGTGGTGCATTTCTCACCCAAATCTGTCGCGATGATGTTGGTTGTTGTGTGCAAATCGTTTTGCGCGTGACGACAGACAAGTTCTTTATCCGCTGTAAACGCAACATCACATTCCATGATGCCCGCACCCATCAATGCGCCGGCGCGGTTGGCTTGTTCTGTGTGCTCGGGGAACATCAAAGGCGCACCGCGGTGCGCGATAGAAAAATCAGTGCGCACAGGGTCCAGTGTGGCACAGGCTTCCAGCGCGTCTTTGAGGGGGCCGTCATCCATCATTGAGATCAAATAGGCGGGGCGGGGGCCCAATTCGATGCGGCCATGGTCGGTGTCTGCGGCAATAGCGGGCAAAGCGCTGGCGCAGACAAGTGCGGATATCCCAAGGATCGTGCGTGTCATATCATAGTCCTGTTTGGTATCAAAAAGCGTGAAACGATGCGGCGAAACTGGTTGGGTTTCATGACAGCGTCGCGACAGTTGTATGACGCGGGCAAGATTATTGAGTGACGCTTTGATGTGTCATATTTTGGACGCTGCTTGCGGCGAACGGGTGATGTTTGGCGTAACTTTTTGAAAGCATTCAATAGTAAATATCCACAGGTCGCGAGGCTGTCGGGGCTCGCGTTGAAATTGTATGTTGTATTCGTCCACAGGGACCACTACTGATAAGGGATGCACTTGTGCCAAGAGCCTTTCGCTTTGGGGCAGTGCTTTGACAAATTCGCTGCAAGCAAGCGTTGGAGAGGGCACCAAACGACAGTGTGCCGCCCGTTTGCACCGCAGACCGATAGCGTCGCAGGTATGACAAAACCGCGCGACACAGCAACACCTGATGGTCCCAACGATGGCTACAGGATTTATGAATGGGTGCATAAAACGTTTCGTTTTACACGCGCCGGAGAAAACGCGATGCAACGCGCAGAGGCAAAATTTGAGCTGTATGAGGGCGCTAGCGCTCCCGCTCCTTTGCCCGCGTCTGACATCGCCCCCAAAAATCACCTCCAGTTTCGCTCGCCCACCTCTATGAGGGACGGGCCGACTGCGGGTGTTGAAAGACTAAAATGGCTAAAAAGATGCTTATCGATGCCACCCACGCGGAAGAAACCCGCGTTGTGGTGGTCGACGGAAACAAAGTTGAGGAATTCGACTTTGAATCAGAAAACAAACGCCAAATCGCTGGCAACATTTACCTCGCAAAAGTAACACGGGTCGAGCCTTCGCTTCAGGCCGCTTTTGTTGACTATGGTGGAAACCGCCACGGATTCTTGGCTTTTTCAGAAATTCACCCGGATTATTACCAAATCCCAGTGGCCGACCGCGAAGCGCTGATGGCTGAGGAATTGGCGCAGGCCAAAGCGCAAGACGAAGAAGACGAAAAGCCTAAGCGTTCTCGTCGCCGGTCGCGCTCGCGCAGCAAAGCTGAGGAAACTTTGTCTGATGATGCTGTTGCCACGGCAGATGTCGAGGCGACCTCTAGTGACGTGACGAGTATGGATGTTGTGGAGCCTGAAAGCAGTGCTGCCGACGCCTTGATCGAAGATTTTAAACCTGTTGAAGAGGGCACATCGCCTGCCTTTACGGTTCACGAGACACCTGTCGAAGAGCCTGTGGATGAACCTGTTGTTTCAGATGTAGACGCTGCTGCTGACGAGAATGGCGCGGACGATGCTGCCGTGTCTGACACTGTTGCACCACAAGAGATCGCGGCTTCATCAGAGGATGACACTTCAGGCGATGAGGCATCGCATGACGATGATGCTGAAACCGCGTCTGAAAAAGACGAATCCATCGAAAACGTTGCTGATGATGACAGCTCAGAAGACATCCGCCCGCGCCGCAAAGCGCGTGCGCGTCGTTACAAAATTCAAGAAGTCATCAAAGTTCGCCAAATTCTGTTGATCCAAGTTGTGAAAGAAGAGCGCGGCAACAAAGGCGCGGCTTTGACCACATACCTGTCTTTGGCGGGGCGTTACTGCGTTTTGATGCCAAATACAGCACGCGGTGGTGGTATCTCTCGCAAGATCACCAACGCAGCGGACCGCAAGAAACTCAAAGAAATCGCAAACGAGATGGACGTGCCACAAGGTGCGGGCCTCATCGTGCGCACGGCTGGGGCACAGCGCACCAAAACCGAGATCAAACGCGATTACGATTACCTCAAACGCATGTGGGAACAGATCCGCGAGCTGACGTTGAAATCCGTAGCACCTGCAAAAATCTACGAAGAAGGCGATTTGATCAAGCGCTCGATCCGCGATCTGTATTCTAAAGAGATCGATGAAGTGATTGTTGAGGGCGATGCAGGATTCCGCACGGCCAAAGATTTCATGAAAATGATCATGCCAACACATGCGAAAAACGTCACAAACTACCGCGAAAACATGCCGCTTTTCGCACGCTATCAGGTTGAGAGCTACCTTGGTTCGATGTTCAACCCGACTGTGCAGTTGAAATCTGGTGGCTATATCGTGATCGAAGTGACTGAGGCTTTGGTCTCTGTCGATGTGAACTCTGGCCGCTCGACCAAAGAAGGCTCTATTGAGGACACCGCGCTTAAAACCAACCTTGAGGCCGCTGAAGAGCTGGCGCGCCAAGCACGTTTGCGTGACCTTGCTGGCTTGATCGTGATCGACTTTATCGACATGGAAGAACGCCGCAACAACGCGTCTGTTGAAAAGCGTCTCAAAGACAAACTCAAAACCGATCGTGCTCGCATTCAAGTGGGCCGTATTTCTGGCTTTGGGTTGTTGGAAATGTCGCGCCAACGTTTGCGCCCCGGTATGCTTGAGGCGACAACACAGCCTTGTCACATTTGTCATGGTACGGGCCTTATTCGCTCTGATGATAACATGGCTTTGACCATTTTGCGTCAGCTCGAAGAAGAGGGCACGCGTCGTCGTTCGAAAGAAGTTCTGCTCAAAGCGCCTGTCGCGATCATCAATTACTTGATGAACATGAAGCGTGAAAACATTGCGCAGATTGAGGCGCGTTACGGCATGGCTGTGCGCCTAGAGGCCGATCCGCATCTGATTTCGCCTGATTTCAGCATCGAAAAATTCAAGACGGCAACACGGGTTATCACCGAAGTGTCCTCCAACGTGATTTCTGCGTCTGCTGCGCTGATGGATGAAATTGACGATGATGTTGTTGAGGTCGAAGAGAACGATGAGGCAGAGGCCGAAGAGGCGGTTGTGCCCCCCGTTGTCGATGGCGACGAAGAGCAACCCAAAAAACGCCGCCGCCGTCGTCGTCGTCGTCGGAAATCTGGTGATCAAGTTGAAGGTCAAGCAGAGGGTGAAAACGGTGAGGAGGCTGAGGCACCGAGCGATTCTATCTCTGAGACCGGAGATGCTGCACCTGTTGAAGGCGAAGCTGCACCTGACGTAGAAAAACCAAAGCGAACCCGCACGCGCCGTTCACGTGGTGGTCGGGCTAAATCCGGTGCGATTGTTGAGGCAGATACAGCTGCAGTAGTGGACGCTGATGCACCTGTCGGGGATCTCGTTGCGACTGAAACAGATGTTGATGCATCATCCGATGATACACCTGCCGAAAAACCAAAGCGCACACGGACGCGTCGTAAAAAGGCTGATCCTGTCGCGGATGAGGGGGCAACGGATCCCTCATCTGAGGCCGTGACTGAGGCTGCGAACGAGACACCTGCACCTGAGGAAAAACCAAAACGCACACGTTCGCGTCGCAAAAAGGTTGATCCAGAAGTTGCAGAGGTTGTTGTAGATGACGCTGTGGTGGCTCCGGCGGTGAAGCCCAAGCGCAAGCGTCGCACCAAGGCTGAAATCGAAGCGGACAAGGCGGCGAAAGCAGCTGCGGCACAAGAGACCTCTGCACCACAAGCCCCTGCGGTTGTCGCAGAGGTTGCTCCGGCGCCAGTTGTCGCGGAACCTGCGCCTGTTGCAGTGGATGCTGCGGCGGTTGTTGAGAAAACAGCTCCGGTTGTTGCACCTGTGGTCGAGACACCTGCACCTGTTGTGGAAGAGGTGGCTCCGGCGGAACCAGCCAAACCCAAACGCAAGGGTTGGTGGAGCATGGGCGGGTAACGCCTTGATATAATGTTGAAAAGGCGGTCAATTCAGTTTGGCCGCCTTTTTTATGGTCTATGCCATGTGGCACTTTGTTACCATGGTGCACACGAAAGTGACCCACCGCGACCACGCGTCTCTTTGCATTGACGCAAAGCCGTGGCATGACACTACTATGTTTGGAATTGACCTCTTTGATGCGGGCCTTTTGCCTGCCGTATTCGTGGCTTTGGCCGCAGGTATTGCATCTTTTATCAGCCCCTGTGTCTTGCCGATTGTGCCGCCTTATCTGGCGTATATGTCTGGTATTTCTATGGGCGAGCTGACGGATGAACGTCAGTCGCGCAAGGCCATTGTACCTGCTTTGATGTTTGTTTTGGGCCTGTCGACAGTGTTTTTGTTTTTGGGATTTACTGCCTCGTTTTTGGGTAGCTTTTTTCTGCAAAATCAATTGCTTTTAAGTCGTGTTTCAGGTGGCGTTATCATCATTTTGGGACTGCATTTTCTATCCGTTTACCGCATTCCAATTTTGGACCGCGAAGCTCGGCTGGATGCTGGTGATCAAGGCGGATCATCATTCGGTGCTTATGTGCTGGGTTTGGCTTTCGCCTTTGGTTGGACACCTTGTATCGGTCCGCAATTGGGGGCGATCCTATCGATTGCAGCCACCGAAGGATCCGTGACGCGGGGCACGGCTTTGCTGGGCGTTTATGCCATCGGGCTTGGATTGCCATTCTTATTGTCCGCGATTTTCATCACACGCGCCATGTCTGTGATGAACCGATTGAAACGCCATATGGGGTTGATCGAAAAACTCATGGGCGCACTCTTGGTGTTTGTCGGTGTTATGCTTTTGACGGGGGCGTTTTCGCGTCTGAGCTATTGGCTTTTAGAGACATTCCCAGCATTGAGCGCATTGGGGTGATACCGCTTACGCAATCTTAAAACTTGCGCTAACATGCTGGTGAGGCATGATTTATGGCAGCGGATGGCGCAGATGAGCAAAGCAGGCAGTGACATGGTGACTCGGCGGCGGGTGTTCTATATTCCCGGCTATGACCCAATTCCACCACGGCGTTACCGCGAACTTTACCGCAAAGAGGGTGCCAAACAGGCGGGTGTTTCAGGGTATGATTTGGCTCTGTCACCCAAACTTGGCGCGCGGTTCGGCTGGTCTGTGGAGGGCCAGTTTGACGGCGAGACCACGCACAGTGAATTTGATGTTCTGGTGTGGTCCGATATCGTGCAATCCAGCATGGAGGCCGGCATTTTTCAAACCTATGGCATTTTGCTGCGCACCGCTTGGATTTATATCTCAACGGGGGCTTTGGGGTCATTGATGAAGCTGCGCCGCGGGCCTATTTTGGCGGCTCTGTACCCTGTGGCGATCTTGCTGATACAGTTGATGATTGCGCTTGGGCTGGGATGGGGCCTGTTCACGCTGCTCTCCATGTTTGGTCATCATACTGTGATCCAATCTGGGGCTGGCATTGCCTCTGTTTTGTTAAGCTACGGCGTATTGCGCTGGTTCAAAAAGCAAGATGGCAAGTTTTTCGCTTATTATTTAATGCATGACTACGGGTTTTCGGCACGTTTGCGTGGCGCAGAGGCGCCTGAATTATCTGCACGTTTAAAGGCATTTCAAACGGACATCGCAGAAGCGCTTACTCAGGATTGGGACGAGGTTTTGATCGTTGGCCATTCGTCGGGGGCACATCTGGGGGTCTCGGTTTTATCCAATCTGATCCGCGCGGGGCAGGTGACAGAAAAAGGGCCGAAGCTTTCGTTTTTAACGCTGGGGCAGGTGGTGCCCATGGTCAGCTATCTGCCTGAGGCCAAAATTTTGCGCCGCGACTTGGCCTACCTGTCTACACGTGAGGAGCTGTTTTGGCTCGATGTTTCGGCCCCCGGTGATCCCTGTTCCTTTGCGCTGTGTGATCCGATCAAAGTGTCGGGGGTCGCGCCGATAGATCAACTTTGGCCCTTGGTAATCTCGGCCGCATTCACCCAAGCGCTGTCGCCCGCGCTTTGGGCTACGCTCAAACGCCGGTTTTTCCGACTGCATTTTCAATATCTATGCGCTTTTGATCGTCCGTTGAGCTATGATTATTTCAAAATCACCGCAGGACCCAAGACGTTGCGCGCGCGCTTTCAAGATCACGCGCCCACGCCAAGCCGTATTGACACGCCCGCCAACAGATACATCGAGATGGCCAAATGATCCCGCCAAAGCCCGCCGCGCGGCCCGATAAAACCAGTTTGCGCAATTATGTGAAACTGTTTCGCAAAGACATTTTGTCGGCCCAGCCCGCTAAGTTGTATCGCGCGTGGATGGCAGAATTTCGCACGCCGTTTTTCCGAAGCTATCTGGTCAATCAACCCGATTTGATCAAGCGGGTGCTCAACGAGCGACCGATGGATTTCCCCAAATCGGCGCGTATTGCCGAAGGGTTGAAACCGCTGTTGGGCGAGGGATCGGTGTTTTTGACCAACGGCGCGGCGTGGAGGCGTCAACGTCGCATCATTGATCCTGCGTTTGAGGGCGGGCGGTTGCGCGATACGTTCGATGCGATGGTGGCCTCTGGGCGTTCTGCTGTGGCGCGTTTGGACGGACAAAGCGGTCCGATTGATATTGAACCGCAGACCTCGCACGCGGCCGCAGATGTGATTTTCCGCACGCTGTTTTCAATCCCGATTGAACATGAGATTGCGCGTGATGTGTTTGCTCAGTTCCAAGACCACCAACGCGAACAGCCGATTTTGAACATCGCTGCTTTTATTCCGTTGCCCAAATGGATGCCGCGGTTTCATCGCAAAGGCACGCTGCAAACGGCAAAAAACATTCGAACGTTGATTAAAACATTGACCAATGACCGGATGGACCAAATCAAAGCGGGCATAGCGCCTGACGATCTGGCGACTAAAATTATGACCACCGCAGACCCTGAAACAGGGCAGACGTTTACCGCAGATGAAATGGTCGATCAGGTGGCAATCTTTTTCTTGGCAGGGCACGAGACATCGGCCTCTGCATTGGCATGGGCCTTATGGTTGTTGGCCGCCAATCCCGATGTGCAAGATAAAGTCGCCGTTGAGGCGGCTGCCTTTGGCGATGATCCGCAGTTTTCGGACCTGTCCAAATTGCGCTACACCAAGGACGTGTTTCGCGAGGCGTTGCGATTGTATCCGCCTGTGCCGATGATGGTGCGCGAAACGACATGTCCTGAGCGGTTTCGCGAACGTGATGTGCCTATTGGCAGCCAGATTGTTTTGTCGCCGTGGCATGTGCAGCGTCACGAGCGGTTTTGGGACAATCCTGACGCCTTTGATCCAGACCGGTTCAAAACAGACAACGGTAAACAGTGCCTGCGCGATGCTTATATTCCGTTTTCATCGGGGCCGCGCGTGTGTACGGGCGCGGGCTTTGCTATGGTCGAGGGGCCGATGTTGTTGGCAATGATTGTGCGCGCGTACCGGTTAAAAACCGTGGCAGATAAAACGCCTGTGCCTGTCGCGCATTTAACGGTGCGCTCGGCAGGTGGCATTTGGCTCGAACTTGAAAAACGCGGCACGTCGTAACACAGCGCGGCTTGGCCTTGTGTTCTTGGACAGGCCGCTTTTGCAAAACAGTGTCCTTGAATGTGGCTGTAAGGCTTGAGTGTGGGGAACCTTCGTTCTACATATTCCAAGACTAAGACTTAAAAAGGAGCGCCAAGACATGCGCGTGAACCAAGATCTCATCGACACAATCGGCAACACGCCATTGATCCGTCTCAAAGGCCCATCCGAGGCCACAGGATGCGAGATTTTGGGTAAGGCCGAGTTTATGAACCCAGGCCAATCCGTGAAAGATCGTGCGGCGCTCTATATTATCAAGGACGCGATGGACAAGGGTCTGTTGAAGCCCGGCGGCACCATTGTTGAGGGCACTGCTGGCAACACTGGCATCGGTCTGGCGCTTGTTGGATCTGCTTTGGGGTTTCGCACTGTGATCGTGATCCCAGAGACTCAAAGCCAAGAGAAAAAAGACATGCTGCGCCTTGCTGGCGCAGAATTGGTGCAAGTGGCCGCTGCTCCTTATAAAAACCCCAATAATTATGTGCGCTATTCTGGTCGTTTGGCCGAACAGCTTGCGCGGACCACCAATGAGGGCGTCATTTGGGCCAACCAATTTGACAATGTGGCCAACCGCCAAGCGCATATTGAAACCACGGGGCCTGAAATTTGGGATCAAACGGATGGTAAAGTTGACGGCTTTATCTGTGCTGTTGGCTCTGGTGGCACCATGGCGGGTGTTGGTATGGCGCTCCAGCCCAAGGGCGTAAAAATCGGCCTCGCCGATCCTATGGGTGCGGCTTTGCATAGTTACTACACCACGGGTGAATTGAAATCGACGGGTGGCTCGATCACCGAAGGCATCGGGCAGGGGCGTATCACCGCCAATCTCGAAGGGTTTACGCCTGATTTTTCATATCAAGTGCCTGACGAAGAGGCTTTGCCGGTAGTCTTTGATCTGCTCGAACACGAAGGCCTATGTCTTGGTGGATCCTCAGGTGTGAACGTTGCCGGTGCGATGAAAATGGCGCGCGATATGGGGCCGGGGCATACAATCGTAACCATTCTGTGTGATTACGGGACACGGTATCAGTCGAAACTGTTCAATCCTGAATTTTTGAAAGAAAAAGGCCTGCCCGTTCCGCAATGGCTTGATCGCGGTCCTCGGGTGTTGCCAGACGTATACGAGGGCTAATGCACCATTTCATCTGCCGCCTCATTTTGGTGTTAACTCTGTGCTTGCCGATGACCGTTTGGGCACAAGACACCGCAGGCCCCGACTACACAACGTGGCAGACGTTTGCGCAAGATATTGAATTTGCGCTGGAAAATGGCGTATCTGCGAATGTAGATCTAGAAACAACGCGCAGTGCATTGGTCGATTGGCGTCAAAAATTCTTGCAAGCGCAATCTACCAATGCCGCGCGCATTGAAACACTGCGTGCCCAGATTGCAAGTCTTGGGGCGGCTCCTGCTGATGGGGCGACGGAGGCCTCTGATGTCGCCAACAGGCGCGCCGAGTTGGCCGCGCAGTTGGATGCAGCGCTTGCCCCTGTGCGCGGTGCCGAGGAATCCTATACCCGCGCAGATGGTTTGATCGGTGAAATCGACGGTGTGCTGCAATCGCGCCAAGCGGATGCTTTGATGGAGCTTGGTCCCACGCCGCTTAATCCGGTGATTTGGCCTAAAGCTCTGGCCGATTTATCCAGTACAGCCTTAATCACATGGACAACTATCGTCGCCAATTTGAACAGCGATAGCGTGCAAAAGACGTTGAAAGCCAACGCGGCCACTGGTCTGTTGTTGGCTGTCGTTGCCTTTTTCCTGATCCTACGTGGTCGTCATTTTTCTGATCTGGCCTCGCGCAAGGTCAAAGGATTTGTCAGCGGAAACGCAGGGCAGGGCGTCTCTGGCTTTGTCGGATCATTGGGGCAAGTTGTTTTGCCTGTCGCGGGACTATTTACGCTGAGCGAAGCAGCCCAAATCTCAAGTATTCTGGGCGACCGCGGGGTTGCGATCTTCACGGCGCTGCCGATCATTGGCATGTGTTATTTTTCAGCGCGCTGGTTGGCCTCTCGGGTATTGTTCGCAACAGAGACTTCAGAGCCGACGTTTGACTTGTCTCTATCTCAAGCCCGCGAAGCCTCGGGGCATTTGGCGTTGATGGCTGTGATGTATGGTCTCGATGTATTGCTCAGTGATTTGGCAAAAATTGATGCCTATGAGGCGGGTTCTGTCAATGTGTTGCGGTTCCCTTTGATTGTGATCACTGGGCTGTCTTTGTTCCGATTGGCGCAAATTTTATTTGCTGTGGACCGTATTCAAAAAGCCAGCTTTGGCCCCGCCGAAGAGACCAGTGCCAGTGCGGGATTTGTTGCCCTTGTTGCACGTTCAACAGTCAAAATTTTGCGCCCTGCGGCTTTGCTGGCCATTTTACTTGGCGCTGTTGGCTATATGCCTGCTGCAAGTGGGATCGTCTATCCGTCGGTTTTGACACTGGGATTGCTCTGCGCGCTGTTGGTGACCTCGCGGTTTGCCTCTGATCTATACGGTGCGATCATCAAACGCGATGAGGACGATGCGGGCGATGGCCTTGTGCCGGTTCTTGTGTCTATCGCTTTGTTCGCCGCCTCACTGCCCGTTTTTGCGCTTATTTGGGGCGTGCGTGTTGAGCAATTGTGGGAAATTTGGGCGCGGATGAAACAGGGGATTCCCCTTGGCGACGCGCACCTGTCCATCACCAATGTCCTGACCTTTCTCATTGTTTTTGCAATTGGGTTTGGTTTGACGCGACTTATCAAAGCCGCACTGTCTTCGACCATTTTGCCAAAAACCAAAATTGACAAAGGCGGTCAAAATGCGCTGGTGTCTGGCACAGGGTATGTGGGCGTGTTCTTAGCGACCATCGTGGCGATTATGGCCGCGGGGATTGACCTGTCGGCGCTGGCTCTTGTGGCGGGGGCGCTGTCTGTTGGCATCGGTTTCGGCCTGCAAAATATTGTGCAAAACTTTGTTTCAGGCATTATTTTGCTGATTGAACGTCCTATTTCGGAAGGTGACTGGATCGAAGTGGGCGGCCAAATGGGCTTTGTACGTAATATTTCAGTGCGCTCTACGCGCGTCGAAACCTTTGATCGTACCGATGTGATTGTGCCCAATGCAGATCTGATTTCCAATTCGGTCACCAACTATACGCGCGGCAATTCTTTGGGACGTGTGACCATCAAAGTTGGCGTGGCCTACGGCACAGACACCCGCCGTGTTGAGGCCATCTTGCACGAAATTATCGCCGCGCAATCGGGTATCGTCACGGGACTTTTGCCCCAGGTTTTGTTTGTCGGTTTTGGTGCAGATTCACTTGATTTCGAAGTGCGTGCCATCTTGGTGGATGTAACAACGATCGTAAAAGTGACCAGTGATGTGAACCATGATATCGCGGCACGTTTTATGGCCGAGAACATCGAAATCCCATTTGCACAGCGCGATATTTGGTTGCGCAATCCCGAAGCCTTACATCGGGACACACAGGCCGATGCAGCATCTGCGCGTACAGACGCTGATATCACGTTGAATGATCAAGCTTCAGACGATGTACAATCAGCAGGAGAGTCTTGATGACGGATGCCATGTTTCGCTCGGATACTTATTTGCAAGACGTCGCCGGTGTTGTCAGCGCGCATACGCCCGAAGGAGGCATCATTCTCGACGCAACGGTGTTCTACCCCACTGGCGGCGGGCAACCCGGCGACAGTGGGCGTCTCGACTGGAATGGTGGTGCCCTAAATATTGCCACGACGATTAAAGGCGATGCAGGGGCTATTATTCTGGTGCCGTCTGAGCCGTCTCCTTTGCCCCCCGTGGGCGCTCAAGTCGTTCAACGTCTCGATTGGGTGCGGCGTCACCGACATATGCGTGTTCACACTGCGTTGCACCTTTTGTCGGTTGTGATCCCTTTGCCTGTTACGGGCGGCTCTATTGGCACCGAAAAAGGTCGCCTTGATTTTGCGATGGATGAGCCACCACAAGACAAAGTTGCCCTCGAGAATGCTCTCAACGCCTTGATAGAACAAGATTTACAAGTCACGGATAGATGGATCACCGACGCCGAACTTTTGGCCGACCCATCTCTTGTTAAAACAATGTCTGTGAGCCCTCCAACAGGGCAAGGACATGTCCGTTTGGTTCGTATCGGAAATGCCAGCAGGCAGGTCGATTTGCAGCCCTGTGGTGGCACGCATGTCGCGCGCACCTCAGAAATCGGTCGCATTCGCTTTGGTAAGGTCGAGAAAAAAGGTCGCATGAACCGTCGCGTGACAATTCACCTGGATTGAGTTGATAATAGTATATATTTTACAATGTCTTGCGTTATTTTTTCAAAAACCTTCACTTTGGCATGATTGAGGGCTTGCCCCCCTCGCACCTGTTCGTTAGAAACCCGCCAACGGACAGGTGGCCGAGTGGTCGAAGGCGCACGCCTGGAAAGTGTGTAGGCGGGAGACCGTCTCCAGGGTTCGAATCCCTGTCTGTCCGCCATCATCATTTTGATAATTTCTATTAGGGCGCTTTTAGCAGATTTTTTTACTTACCCGTACTTTACGTGATTTTATCTTTTTGTTGAATTTGC
>JBLHXX010000025.1:0-34750 GCA_047630475.1 Celeribacter sp.
ACGCGCAAAATGTTGCGCCCAGAGCAAGCCCCAAATCTTTGTCGATCAGCCGAGGGTCAAACGATGCCGCCGCCTGCGCCGCTGACAGCGGGGCGAATGTCGGACACGCGGGCGCGGTATCCTGAGGCGCGGTAGGCCGCAACGGGATCAATCGCACCACTGGTTTCCAAACGTGCCATCGCCAAAATCGGCTCAACATCGGTGCGGAACCCATGTTTCAACGTCGTGGTCGCCATCAGCGCGTCATTGTCGTTTTGAAACCCTTCAAGTGCTGGGCGATCGACAAGCAAAGCTTGCGCATAGGCACGTTGCACTTCGGTGGCGGACACCATCAGGCTCTCAATCGGATCGGTGACATTGTGGCTTTGATCCAACATGTGCATCGGATTGAAATCAGGGTTATTTTCCGCCTCAACCAATTCGTTGAACACCAAAAATAAGCGGTATGGATCGATGCTGCCCGTGTCCAGATCATCATCGCCATATTTGCTGTCGTTGAAATGAAATCCACCGAGTTTGCCAAATTGGGTCAAGCGCGCCACGATCATTTCGATGTTCACATTTGGTGCGTGATGCCCCAGATCCACCAAACATTTGGCTTTGTCGCCCATTTGTTGCGCGATCAACAGGTTCGTCCCCCAATCTTGCACAACGGTTGAATAAAACGCGGGCTCGTACATTTTATGTTCGGTCAGAAGCGTCCAGTCGTCGGGCAAGGCATTGTAGACCTGTTTGGCAGCGTCCAAATACCGCTCAAATTGGCGGGTGAAATTGGTTTGCCCTGGAAAGTTTGACCCATCGCCCACCCAAATGGTCAGAGCTTTGGACCCCAACTGCGCCCCCAGCTCAATGCAGGCGATGTTGTGATCGACAGCTTGCTGGCGCGTGGCTGCATCTGTGTGCGCGAGCGAGCCGTATTTGTAGCTATGGGCCTGATCTGGCTGGTCTTGGAACGTGTTCGAATTCATCGCATCAAAGGTCAAACCGACCTCTTCGGCTTTGCTGTTCAGATCTGCGGCGGGCTGTGCATCCCACGGGATATGCAATGACACGGACGGGGTGGCGCGTGTCAATTGGTGGATCAATCCACAGTCATCCATTTTATCGAAAATATCACGCGGCTCGCCAGTGCCGGGGAAGCGCGCAAACCGCGTGCCCCCTGTGCCAACGCCCCAACTTGGGACGGCCACACCGTAGTTTGACACCTTACCTTTAATGACTTCGATGTTAATCCCACGACGATCTAAATGTTCGCCAAGCGCGTCGTAATTTGCCTGTAGCGTGGCGCGCAGAGTGTCATTGCTTTGCTCAATTGTATCAGATTTGATCATGAGACGGTTCCTTAGCGGGTGAACGCTTGGACATTGCCAGCGTCGACATTGATGATGTTTCCGGTTGATTTGGCAGACAAATCAGAGGCCAAGAAATAGGCGGCCTCGGCGATATCTTCGGGCAAAACGGAGCGTTTGAGCATAGAGCGATCACGGTACATCGCCTCAAGCCCCTCTTTGTCAGTGCCGTAGGTGCCTGCGCGTTGATCCAACCAATCGCCTTGCCAAATTTTTGACCCTTTCAGCACGGCATCAGGATTGACCACATTGACGCGCACGCCCATGGGCGCGCCCTCAAGGGCAAGACAGCGTGCGAGATGAATTTCAGACGCTTTGGCCGTGCAATAAGCAGAGGCATTTGGCGACGCTGCCAAACCATTTTTCGATGCGACAAAGACAACGGCGCCCCCGAGGTCTTGGGTTTTGAAGAGTTTAAACGCTTCACGGCTGACGAGGAAATACCCGGTCGATAGGATCGACATATTTTTGTTCCACATCTCAAGGCTTGTGTCCTCAACAGGGGCAGAACTTGCGATGCCTGCGTTGGACACCAAAATATCCACGCCGCCAAACTCAACCGCGATATCAGCGTAAGCATTGATGACAGAAGCTTCATCGGTGACATTCATATTCACTGTACGCACAACATCTGTTGAATAGCGTGCGGCAAGGTTTTTCTGCGTTTGCGCCAAAGCCGCGTCATCAATATCGGCCAACATCACAACCGCACCTTCGCGCAGGTACCGCTCGGCTGTGGCAGATCCAATGCCGCCTGCCCCGCCGGTGACCAAAGCCACGCGACCGGCCAATGATTTCGGCGTTGGCATGCGTTGTAATTTGGCTTCCTCAAGCAACCAATATTCGATGTCAAAGGCTTCTTGTTCCGGCAGGCCTTGGTATTCGGACACCGCATCCGCGCCGCGCATCACGTTGATAGCATTGACGTAGAATTCGCCAGAAATTCGCGCAGTGGCTTTGTCTTTGGCGAATGTGATCATACCAACACCCGGGATCAAATATACAACCGCGTTGGTATCACGGATCGCGGGGCTATCGTCGTGTTTACAGCGATCATAGTAGGCTTGGTATCCAACACGGTAGGCTGCAACCGCCGCCTCCAGACCCGCCAATGTCGCATCGACGTCCGGTTTGGCAGGATCGAAATCCACCACCAAAGGACAAATTTTTGTGCGCAAGAAATGATCGGGACACGACGTGCCAAGAGCGGCCAAACGGTCCATATCTTGGGCGTTCACGAATTCCAAAACCGCATCACTATCGGTGAAATGGCCCACCATATGCTGTTTACCTGACACCATACCACGGATTGCAGGCATCAATTTCGCCACTGTCGCGACACGTTGATCTTTGGACAGGCTTTGATGTTTTTCACCACCAAAAGCCTCTTTACCTTTGGTTTCAGTCTCAAACCAATCCATTGCGGTTTGAATAATCTCAAGCGTCAAAGCATAACACGCTTCGGCGTCATCATCCCACGTAAACAACCCATGGCTTTCCAGAACAACACCTTTTGCATCTGGGTTTTTGGCGCAAAAATCAGACAACCACAGTCCCAATTCATAGCCCGGCTTTTTCCATGGCAACCACCCAATGGTGTCACCAAAAATCTGTTGCGTCAGGGCTTTGCTGTCTTTGGCCGCAGCAATCGCAATAATCGCGTCGGGATGCATGTGATCCACATGTTTTGCGGGCACATAAGCGTGCAGTGGCGTATCAATCGACGCCGCGCGCGGATTCAAATTAAAGGTACAGTGGGGCAAATAGCCGACCATCTCGTCTTCGAACGCGACACCGCGATAAATGCCTTTGAGCGCGTTCAGTTTCTCCATGTAAAGCGTTGAAAAACCGTCCATTTTAATAGATCCAACATCACCACCAGACCCTTTGACCCATAGAACCTCAGTCATATCCCCCGTCAACGGATCCTTTTGCATGACTTTGGCAGATGTATTGCCGCCGCCGTAATTTGTGATTCTTTTGTCGGACCCCAAAAGATTTGATCGATACAAAAGTTTCTCTGGCGCGCTCATCTTTTGAGCATCAGAGGATTTCCATTTATTTTCAAGGCGTTCAGATACAGGTGATGTGGTCATTGTTGTCTCCATAGACGACGACAGATATAAATTGATCTTCTGCAAACTGACGAGACCGAATGCTCAAGTCAATCACTTTCAATCATAATTGATCATTCTGCAATGCAGCATGATCAATTATGATTATTTGTGATTGACACAAGCAAAGGATTCGCGTCACATTGCCTCAATCGAAAAAGGAAAACCCATGCACGAGAAAGACCGTCATCGCGTTATTCTATCAGCTGTCCAAGACAGATCGCTGGTGACTGTCGCTGATCTGTGCGCGCTCACCGGTGCCTCTGAGGCCACTGTGCGCCGAGATATTGGAACGCTTGATGATCAAAAGCGCCTACGCCGCGTGCGTGGCGGTGCCGAAGCCTTAACAACAAAACCGTTTGTTGGGCTGGCAGGACGCCCTTTTTCAGTCAACGAGACGATGAACAGCGCCGAAAAACAGGCGATTGCAGCGGCGGCGGTTGAGCTGTGTGATGACGGTGAGCCGATCATCATCAATGGCGGTACAACAACGTTTCAAATGGTACATCCCCTTGCGTCACGGCGCATGCAGGTGTTTACCAATTCGTTTCCCATCGCCGAACATTTGCTGAAAAATTCGCAAAACACTGTGATGTTATCGGGTGGCATTATTTATCGCGAACAAAACATCATTTTGTCCCCCTTCGACAACGATGTGACCCGTAATTTTTACGCAAAACGCATGTTTATGGGCGCCTTGGGCATCGGACCTTTGGGGTTGATGGAACAAGACCCATTGCTTGTGCAGGCGGAACAAAAACTCATCGGTCAAGCCGACGAATTGATCGTTTTGGCCGACAGTTCCAAATTTGCAAACCGTTCAAGTCTGGTGCTGTGCCCGCTTGAACAGGTTGACACAATCATCACCGACGACGGCATCGATGACCGCGCTGCGGCCATGTTGGATTCGGCGGATGTGACCTTGATCGTGGTGCCCAAAAGCACTGCGTACAAAGAGGGGGTGGCCTCTTAGCCAGTCCAATCGCAACCACTCCAGGGAGGAAACCATGAGTGTATTTAAGAAACTGATCGCATCGGCCACAATGGCTGGCGCACTGTTCGCAAGCCCCGCTTTTGCACAAGATGATGTGCGTATTGCTTTGGTCGTCAAAGCGCTCGGCATCGGGTTTTTTGAAGCCGCCGCAGAAGGCGCCAAAGAAGCCGCAGCAGAGCTTGGGAACGTTGACATTATCTACACTGGTCCGACCGATACAACGGCTGAGGGACAAATCGAAGTGATCAACGCATTGATCGCGCAAAACGTGGACGCGATTGCGATTTCGGCCAATGACACAGATGCGTTGGTGCCTGCGCTCAAACGTGCAATGCAACGCGGCATCACCGTGATCAGCTGGGATTCTGGCGTCGCGCCTGAGGGACGCCAACTGCACCTCAACCCATCGTCTAACCCATTGATCGGTAACATGATCATCAAATTGGCAGCCGATCACCTACCAGACGGCGGCGAAGTGGCATTGCTGTCAGCAACAACAACATCCACCAATCAAAATATCTGGATGGACGAGATGAACAAGGTCATGGGCAACTACCCTGGCGTTGAAGTTGTGGCGACGGTTTACGGTGATGATTTGGCCGATAAATCCTACCGCGAAGCAACGGGCCTGATGCAATCCTACCCAGATCTTGATGCAATCATCGCACCTACATCTGTTGGTATTGTGGCCGCAGCTCAAGCCGTGGTTGATGCAGGCAAGGTCGGTCAAGTGAATGTCACGGGTCTTGGTTTGCCCTCTGAAATGGCCGGTGCCATTGAAAGCGGCGCATCGCAATCTTTCGCGATCTGGAACCCGATCGATTTGGGCTATTCCGCGACAATGCTTGCCTATGAGTTGAGCCAAAATGGCGTCGAAGCCGCACCAGGCGCAGACATTCCAATGGGCCGTATGGGCACGTTGACTTTGGATGACAAAAGCGAGGGGGCAATGGCCGATCCGTTTGTTTATGACGCCAGCAACATCGAAGCGTTCAAATCTATCTTCTAAGAGACGCTTATTGGTCCGGTGCCCCCGCGCATCGGGCCAAACATCTCAAATCCCTATCCTTTTATAAATGAGTCTCGAAATGTCTGAGCGTGCTGCGCGAGCCAAGTCTCCAATCGTCTCTATGGATGCGATCACCAAGACCTTTCCCGGCGTGACAGCTTTGGATCAGGTGAAACTTGATCTCTACCCTGGCCAAGTCACCGCGTTGGTGGGTGAGAATGGTGCGGGCAAGTCCACGACTGTGAAAATTCTCACTGGCATTTACAAGCCCAATGGCGGAACCATCCGTATTGATGGCGACCCCGTTCATTTTACAGGTCCAAATGACGCCTCACAGGCCGGAATTACCGCAATTCACCAAGAAACTGTATTGTTTGATGAGCTGTCCGTGGCCGAAAACATCTTTATCGGTCACGCGCCGCGCACCAAATTAGGCCTGATTGACACGGGCGAAATGCACCGGTTGGCAACAGATTTGCTACATGAAATTGGCGCGCCTTTTGACAGCCATACGCCTCTGCGTGACCTTGGAATTGCCAACAAACATCTGGTTGCAATCGCACGTGCGCTGTCAGTGGACGCGCGTGTTGTGATCATGGATGAGCCAACTGCTGCGCTGTCTCACAAGGAAATCGAAGAGCTGTACGAATTGGTTGAAACTCTGAAATCTCAAGGCAAAGCGATCTTGTTCATCAGTCATAAGTTCGACGAGATTTTCCGCATCGCAGACCGCTTTACGGTCTTTCGAGATGGCACCTTTGTCAACGATGGCAAAATTGCAGATATCACCGAAAGCGAACTGGTCACGATGATGGTCGGGCGCTCTGTCGATCAGATTTTTCCAACCCGCACATCCCAATCTGGCACAGATGTGTTGCAGGTTGTAGGTTATGCCCACCCCACCGAATTTGCCGATATTGGCTTTACATTAAAACGCGGTGAAATCCTTGGGTTTTATGGCCTTGTGGGGGCTGGTCGATCTGAATTTATGCAGTCTTTGTTTGGGATCACCAAGCCAAGCAAGGGCGTGTGCAAAATCAACGGTAAGATTAAAATCATACGTTCGCCCGCCGATGCAGTGGCCAATGGCATCGTTTACGTGCCCGAAGATCGCGGCAAACAAGGCGCGATTATCGGCCTGCCTATTTTTCAAAACATCACCCTGCCCTCATTGGGGCGCACATCAAAATCAGGGTTTCTGCAACTGGCCGAAGAGTTCAAATTGGCCCGCGAATATGCCGAACGTTTGGATTTGCGCGCGGCGTCTTTGGACCAAGATGTCGGCAATCTGTCAGGTGGCAATCAACAAAAAGTAGTGATCGCAAAATGGCTGGCCACCCACCCCCAAGTGATCATTTTGGACGAGCCGACCAAAGGCATCGACATCGGATCAAAGGCCGCCGTGCATGATTTTATGGCCGAACTGGCCGCCCAAGGGTTGTCCGTCATTATGGTCAGTTCTGAAATACCCGAAGTGATTGGCATGTCAGATCGTGTCATCGTCATGCGTGACGGACGGATTGCCGCCGAACTTTCTGGGGATGAAGTGACACCCGAAACATTGGTGCGCCATGCCGCAGGTATCAGCGCCGCCCCCCAGTCAAAGGACGCATAGATATGCTTCGATTGATCCCCGTCCGTGAAACCATTCTTGCAGGTGCCATTTTAGGGCTTTTAGCCCTGATCGCCTCACGGTTCGCAGGCTTTGTGGCCCCAACAAATTTGGCCAATGTGTTCAATGACACAGCGCCATTGATCATTTTGGCCTTGGGTCAAATGGTGGTGATTTTAACCCGCTGCATTGACCTGTCTGTCGCCGCAAATCTGGCGTTAACGGGCATGGTGACAGCTATGATAAATGTGGCGATGCCCGACCTGCCGATCCCCGTTATTCTGGCCATAGCCATAGGATTGGGCGCGATTATGGGTGCTGTAAATGGTCTGTTGGTTTGGAAATTGGACATTCCACCTATCGTTGTCACCTTAGGCACAATGACGATTTTTCGCGGCATCATTTTCGTGATCTCAAACGGAAAATGGGTCAACAGTCACGAAATGAGCCCTGCGTTCACAGGCTTTCCACGCGCAGAAATTTTAGGATTGCCCGTGATGTCATGGACGGCCATCACGACCGTGGTGATCTTTGCCGTGATGATGGCTCGCACGCCTTTGGGACGGTCCATTTTCGCGGTTGGCGGCAACCCGCACGCAGCGGTTTATACAGGCATCAACGTCGGCAAAACGCAGTTCTTGGCTTTTGTTATTTCAGGCGCATTGGCAGGTTTGACAGGCTATCTGTGGGTGGCACGCTATGCGGTGGCCTATGTCGATATTGCGGGCGGCTTTGAATTGGAAGTTGTGGCGGCCTGTGTGATTGGCGGCATTTCCATCGCCGGGGGCATTGGCTCGGTTGGCGGCGCGGTTTTGGGCGCGATCTTTCTTGGGGTTGTGAAAAACGCCCTGCCCGTGGTCAATATTTCGCCCTTTTGGCAGTTGGCTATTTCCGGCAGTGCGATTTTGATCGCAGTTGCGTTCAATGCCCAAGCAGGCCGCACCAAAGGCCGCATCATTCTCAAATCCGCGGAGACACAGTCATGACCGACACCACCACCCACTCAACCGTTTCCGCGCGTCACATTCCAGACAGATTGGACAGTCAGGCTGCGCGCCTGTTTCGCAGCTGGGAAGCTTTATTGCTGACTGTGGCCATCGCGATTTTCATCGTCAACAGTTTCGCATCACCCTATTTTTTGGATGTTTGGAACCTGAGTGACGCGACATTTAACTTTACCGAAAAGGCTATGATCGCCTTTGCCATGGCGTTGTTGATCATCGCCGGCGAGATCGATTTGTCAGTGGCCTCAATCATCGCACTGGCCAGCACGGCCATGGGATTGGCCGTGCAATATGGTGCGGGCACGCCTGAATTGGTTGTGATCGGCCTGACAGTGGGCCTGCTTTGCGGGGCGTTTAATGCCGTATTTGTCACCGTTTTGGGCCTACCCTCTATCGTTGTGACCATCGGCACCATGAGCCTGTTTCGTGGCATCAGCTATATCATTTTGGGCGACAACGCCTTTCGCGGTTACCCCAGCAGCTTTGCGTGGTTCGGCCAAGGCTATATCTATTGGGTCTTTACCGTTGAGATGCTTTTGTTCGTGATCATCGCTGTGATTTATGGTGTGTTACTGCACAAAACCAACTTTGGCCGTGCTGTTTATGCCATCGGTAACAACCCAACAGGCGCTTTGTTCAGCGGCATTCGAGTGCAACGCGTTAAGTTCATTTTGTTCTTGCTCACAGGGTTGATGTCCGGTGTCGCGGCGATCTGTTTGACCTCGCGCCTTGGGTCCACACGCCCCAGCATCGCCACCGGTATGGAACTTGAAGTGGTCACCATGGTTGTGCTTGCAGGCGTCAATATTTTGGGTGGCTCGGGGTCCATTCCAGGCGTGGTGATTGCGGCGTTCGTGATGGGATTGGTGACGTTCGGCTTGGGGCTTTTGAATGTGCCGGGAATTGTCATGTCGATCTTTATCGGGCTTTTGCTGATCGGGGTGATTGCCCTACCGAGGCTGTGGAAAATGATGTCACAAAAGGCCAAGTCATGACGGAACGATATGTGTTTCGGATGCGATTGAACGATGGCATGATTGACGAATATAGACGTCGTCATGATGCAATCTGGCCCGAACTTGTCACGCTTTTGAACGCGGCAGGTGTCAGTGATTACAGCATTCATTTTGACGCACAAACGCACCTGTTGATCGGTGTCTTGATCCGCGAAGACGGGCATAAAATGGATGATCTTTCCGATCATCCCGTGATGCAAAAATGGTGGGCGCATATGGCGGATATTATGGAAACGGGACCTGACAACGCGCCTGTTTCTGTAGCGTTGCCATGCGTGTTTCACACATTATGACGATGCAAAACACAACAAATTTGCGCCACATCGCAGTGATTGATATTGGAAAAACCAATGCAAAACTCGCGTTGGTCGATTTGGAAACCCTAACAGAAATCGCGGTGATCACGCGCCCCAATGTGGTGCTGTCCGGCCCGCCTTGGCCGCATTTTGACGTTGAGGGTCATTGGGACTTTTTGCTCAGTGCTTTGGCTGAATTTCACCACACCCACCGCGTTGATGCCATTTCGATCACCACCCATGGTGCGTGCATGGCTCTGTTGGATCAAACGGGGGCTTTGGCAGCACCAATTTTGGACTATGAACACCCTATTCCCGACGCGATTTCTGCCGAGTATGACGCCCTGAGATCGCCGTTTTCACAAACGGGATCACCGCGACTGACCGCGGGTTTGAACGTTGGTGCACAGTTTTACTATCAGTTTTCACAAACACCAGAGCTTCACGCACGTGTGACACATATCGTCGGATACCCGCAATACTGGGGCCACCGTTTGACCGGAAATCTGGCCAATGATGTGACATCTATTGGCTGCCACACCGATCTTTGGACCCCCTATGCTGGCCAGCTGTCTGATCTCGCAAAGCGATTGGACATTGCTTCTAAAATGGCGCCTGTTCACAAATCCAGCGATGTTTTGGGCACCCTTTTGCCGAAAATTGCGCAAAAAACCGGTCTTTCGCCTGACACGCCCGTGGTCTGCGGCATCCACGATTCAAATGCTTCGCTGTACCCACATCTTTTGACCCAAACCGGCCCGTTTTCCGTGGTTTCAACGGGCACTTGGGTGATTGCGATGTCCATCGGCGGCACAGTTGTGCCGCTTGATCCCGCGCGTGATACATTGATCAATGTCAACGCGTTTGGTGACCCAGTGCCTTCGGCGCGATTTATGGGCGGGCGTGAATTCGAGATAATCCAAGAGGGGCACCCCTTTAAAATCACCGACGCAGATGTGGATGAGGTCTTGTCATCTGGTGTGATGTTGCTGCCCTCTGTGACGTCTGACACGGGGCCGTTTCAAGGACGGGATATGACATGGCTGGGTGTGGAACCCGCCAAAGGATCAGGCGCGCGATCTGTGGCTTTGTCTTATTACTTGGCACTGATGACGCAAACATGCCTGACCCTTACGGCCAGTGAGGGGCCGATTATTGTCGAAGGTCCCTTTGCTCAAAACACACAGTATTTGGCCATGTTACAGGCGGCAACCAATCGACTAGTTTTACGCAGTCAATCCGCGACAGGCACCAGCGTGGGCGCGGCGTTGTTGTTGGGCAGCCAAGCGGATATTGCCATGCCCAAGCCGCTTGCACATACCGCCAATACCGCCGAGCTTGCGACCTATGCTGCAACGTGGATGCGACATGTCGAACAGACTTAGGACTGCTTTGAGGTAAACTCAAATCCTAACGTGCGATCACCATCTCGACCTTAAGCCCGCCCATGTCCGCACTGATGCCAAGCCTGAGACTGCCCCCATGTTTGCGCGCAATATCTGTGGCAATGGCCAGCCCCAGCCCAACCCCAGATCCGCTGTTTTGATTGCGTGCCGCATCCAAACGGACAAAAGGCTGCAACGCCTTTTCACGGTCCTCGACCTCAATTCCAGGGCCATCATCCTCGACACAAAACACCACCGATCGTTCGTGTACAGTCAACGACAAACGCGCATGCTTCCCATATCTCAGGGCATTTGAGATCAAATTATCCAAAGCGCGGGCCAGCGCATCAGGGCGCGCCGAAATCGTGTCTCGACCGATGGCAATCTCGCCACATGTGACCGCTCCGCCTGCCCGTTTTGCCCGCCCGCATGCCGATGATAAAATTTCGGCAGGATCTATGATCTGTGGCTCGTCCAATGCATCTGCACGGGTAAAGGCCAAAAATTCATCCACAAGCCGTTCCATTTCAGTCAAATCATCTTGCAGATCGGCAATATCAGCAGCCAAGCTTGGATCCGTTTCCATTAAAGACAGGCTCAAACGCATACGCGTGAGCGGCGTGCGCAGGTCATGGGACACACCGGACAATATCAACGTGCGCTGCTCAATATGCCGTTCAATCCGTGCACGCATATCGACAAACGCAGCCCCTGCAGCACGCACTTCCAGCGCCCCAGCCAATCTATACGGCTCGTTGCGCCCCCGACCAAAAGCTTCGGCAGCACGCGCCAAACGGCGAATAGGTCGCAATTGGTTGCGCAAAAAAGTCGCGGCAATAATCGCCATGATCACGCTGGTCACCAAAGTCATCAAAATCAATTGATGCGGATTGCTGGCTGAGGCGCGCGCGCGTGGCACTTGGATCTCGAGACGTTGATCAACGACAAGCACACTTACAATCAATCGACGCGGGTTGGATTTTAAATCAACACCTTCAATCCCTTGCACGTCTCGGTATAGAATTTTAGAAATTAAAATTCCCGAAAAATCATACCATGCACGCTGATCTGTGACCTGAGTGGCCTCATCGCCAAAGTGTGAGACAAACCCAAGACGCCGATCCAGATCACTCAGGGCCACCGGTACATCGCGTAATGCAAAGACCTGCACCGCATCCGTATAAAGCGAGATTTCCGCCTGCACGCCCCGCATCAATTGATCGGTCACATCGCTAAAATAGCGTTGCGAAAAGGCGATTAAAACCACAAGTTGCAACACAACGATTGGCACCATCAAGATGAGCACAGCACGCCCATAAAGACCGCGCGGCATGTATTTTTTAAGCCACGTAAATATCATAGGCTATTGGTAGCCGCGCAGATGCCGCTTGCAAAGAGGAAACGCAGGATGAAACGCCCCGAGACTATGAGCACACTGAAGAAGGGCTTGATCCGCATCATCGCCCCCAATCCATCCCCCATGACCTATTGGGGCACCAACAGCTATATTTTGGGCACGGGCGATCTGCGTGTTTTGATCGATCCCGGCCCCTTGGATGCGCAACACGCAGATGCCCTGCTTGATGCGTTGCCACAGGGCACATCCATTTCGCATATTCTGGTCACCCACGCGCACAAAGACCACAGCGCAGGCGCGCGAGCTATGGCCCAGACAACGGGCGCGCCAGTTTTGGCCTTTGGCGATGCTCTGACAGGCCGATCCGAGGTGATGACACAACTGGCGACATCGACAGAAATTGGCGGCGGCGAAGGCGTGGATTTGGCCTTCACACCAGACGAACTGTTGAGTGACGGGCAAATCATCGACACGCCTGCGGGGCAAATCACAGCGCTGCACACGCCGGGGCACATGGGCAATCACTTGTGTTTTGCGTGGCAGGACTGTTTGTTCAGCGGTGATTTGATCATGGGCTGGTCCAGCTCGCTGATTTCGCCACCCGACGGCGATGCAGCGGCCTTTCGGACCAGTTGTCAAAATTTATTGGCACGCGACGATTCTGAATTGTATCCGGGCCACGGTGCGCCACTTGAAACCGCTCATGCGCGCATCACGACTTTGTTGGACCATCGCCGATTGCGCGAGCATCAAGTTTTAAAGGCTCTATCGCATCAACCTATGGGCCTACAGACGCTCACCCGCGCCGTTTATGGCGATCTGGACCCGCGGACACTGAGAGCCGCGGCGCGAAATACGTTGGCACATCTCATTGATCTCAAACAGCAATCAAAGATCGTGGCCGCGCCAAACCTCACTGAATCAGCTGTTTTTTCCCTGTCAGATAACAAAGTTTAAAAAAATTGGTTTTTTGTTATAAATCCCTCTTGCGGCCCCCATTTCTCATAGCTATACAGCCCACACATTCCGGCGTAGCTCAGCGGTAGAGCAGTTGACTGTTAATCAATTGGCCGTAGGTTCGATCCCTACCGCCGGAGCCAAAGTTTCCTAGACCTCGGTTTAGCAAGGGCATTTCCTTTTCAAAGGAAATGCCCTTTTGGCTTTTAAAGTGAAATTATTGAGCGCTTATGCCATAAAAAACCGCCCCCAATTTGGGAGCGGTACAATCACGAGGTCAAAACAAAAATGGGATGTCTATCCGCCGTAGGCGCGCGTTCCTGATGTTTTGCCAAATCCACCGCGTGAGGCCACAGATGCTTTGGTCATCGGCGCTTTGCCTGCTGTGGCCGCGGGTTTGGCAAATTGGTTACTGCTCAAGCTGCCTTTGCCTTTATTGCCCGAATAGCTTGCGTTCCCTGCCGCGTTGGTGAACCCGCCGCCCGCTTTGCGGTACAAGGGTTGCGAGCCAGCCATGCCACCGCGATTGCTCAGCATATTGCCGATCAAATAGCCTGTCAGAAGCGGCATAAAGATACCACTCGATCCGCCGGTGCCGACCTGAGCCGATTCTGTGCCGCAAGCCCCTTCGCCATGTTGGCTTTCGCACACTTCGATGCTGTCGTAACGTGGTGCGGATTCGACATGCAGTGCTTGAGCTTGTGCAAAAGCGACATCACAAGCATCGGTTGAGGCCAATCCGCCCTGCCCGACCTCGGCTTTGCAGGTTTCCACATCTGGATAGGCCTGCGCATCGATTTTTTCTTCTTGGCAGCCCGCAAGAGCAAACGAGGCGGCACCAAGGATGCTCAAAGCGACGGTTTTGGAACGTTTAGACATGAGAGTTTTCCTTTGAAATCAATCGCGAATGAAATGGGGTTTGAAACGAGACAGGTCTTGGGTGATGCGCGATCGATCTTCGCGCACACTCATACCGACACATTGCGTGCCGACCATCCAAGAGCCGATGACAGGGCGAAACCCGTCGAAATCGGGCAAAGCGTGATAGGCCTGCACAATATGCGGATGAGCGCTGTAGTCGTCATTGGGCGCCATATCGGTGACTTTACCTTGCTCAATGATGGACACAGATGCGCCTTCACGTGAGAAAATGGGTTTGCGCACGTGCCCCGTACGCAAGATGTCCGCGGAACGCTCAAAAGCCTCTTTGACAGTCGCGTTGGCCGATCCCGTGCCGTTGAGCCCATGCACAACATCTGATTCAAAAAACGCAGGCAACAGGTTTTTGTGGCCTTCAAACATGCTCCACAACACAGGCAACAGCCCTTTGTTGGACACAACCGATTTCCATGCAGGTTCGATCATCACGCAATTGGCACCGGCAATATGTTGGGCATAATCATCGCGCAGCATGTCTTCCCATGGATACAGCTTAAACAGCGCGCCGATCACACGACTTTCGTCGTCCAAAAACTGGCCTTCTTTGCTCAGTCCCAGTTTTTCCAAATCAAAATAATGCGCCCCGAGACCCGCCTCACGCGCGGCCCAACCGAGCATTTCAACCGTGGCGTAATCCTCAGGGTTGCCGCTCATAGCCGTGAAATGCAGATCCATCGCGTTTTCAAACAGCGCTTTGAACCGCTCAACCAAGGCTTCAAAGATGCCGTTAAACTGATCATCGCCCTTGTTGAGCACACCCAAGTCCAACTGATTTTCCAGCCACGTCCATTGATAGGACGCGGATTCATACAAAGACGTGGGCGTGTCGGCGTTGTATTCCAATAACTTAGCCGGCCCTGTGCCATCATAGGCCAAATCGAACCGACCATAAAGCTCAGGGTCACCGCGCCCCCAACTGTCTTTGACAAGATCAAAAGAGGCCGCAGGCACGCCAAGCTTTTCAAGCAGTTCTTCGCTTTGCACGATCTCAGCCACAGCATCACGGCACATGGCGTGTAATTCGGTCGAGGGGTCCTCGATGTCGTCCTCAACTTGGCGCAGCGAGAACTGATAGGCCGAGGTTTCGTCCCAATAAGGCTCGCCATGCATATCTGCAAAACTAAAGCCAAGTTCCGCCGCTTGATCGCGCCAATTTGGGCGTTCTGGAAGTGTAATTTTTTGCACAAAGTCCCCCAGCCAAAACTGTTTGGCCCCTAGATTTGGCCTCTACATAAGGGGAAAATGGCCCATAGGCCAGACCAGCGGCCCCAAGGACGTAAAACAACGCCTTTGGGGCAATTTATTCGGATCATTTCAGGACATATCAAGCAAACAAACGATCTGCGTGCCAGGACAAATGGTCGTCCATAAAGGTCGAAATAAAGAAGTATGAGTGGTCATACCCGTCTTGGAACCGCAATGTCAGCGCGATGTCGGTCTCGGCGCAAACGTTTTGTAACGCGTATGGATTACAGCCTTCAAAGAAATTATCCGCAGCACCTTGATCGACAAACAGCGCAGGAAAACGTGCGCCGGCCTCAATCAAACGCACCGCGTCATACTCTGCCCATTTCGCATCATCCGTCCCTAAATAAGCAGCCATAGCGCCCTTTGACCACTCGGCCGTGGACGGATTGGTGATGGGGGCAAAGGCCGAACAGGATTTGAATGTGTCTGGATTTTTTAACGCAATCGTCAACGCGCCATGCCCGCCCATGGAATGCCCCGTGATGCCTTGACGCGCCATATCCGCAGGGAAATGTTCTGCGATTAGCGCCGGCAGTTCTTTGGTGATGTAGGAATACATTTGGAAATGTGTCGACCACGGGCTTTCGGTTGCATCGACATAAAACCCAGCGCCTTGGCCCATTTGCCAGCTCTCATCATTCGGCACATCCTCGCCCCGCGGCGAGGTGTCTGGACACACAATGATCAGGCCAAGCTCGGCGGCTTTTCGGCGGTATTCACCTTTGTCCATCACGTTGGCATGCGAACAGGTCAGGCCAGATAAATACCAAACAACGGGGCAGTTTGTCGTCGCCGCTTGAGGGGGCACAAAGACCGAAAAGGTCATCTCAGTCCCCGTCGAGATGGATTTGTGAGTGTAGACGCCTTGCGTGCCGCCAAAAGACAGGTTGGTTGAAACGGTTTCCATATCAGGCCCCTTAAAATGATAAAAATCCCGCACAAACAGATGATTGCACGGGATAATGAATGTTTAGAAAATGACGACAGAGCGAATGGATTCGCCTTTGTGCATCAAATCAAAGCCTTTGTTGATGTCATCCAAACCCATGGTGTGGGTGATCATGGAATCGATCTCGATTTTGCCGTCCAAGTACCAATCGACGATTTTTGGCACATCAGTACGCCCGCGCGCGCCACCAAAGGCGGTGCCTTTCCACGTGCGCCCTGTGACCAATTGGAAGGGACGCGTGGCAATCTCCTGGCCAGCCCCCGCCACACCGATGATTACGCTTTCGCCCCACCCACGGTGCGAGGCCTCCAACGCTTGGCGCATGACATTGACGTTGCCAGTGCAATCGAATGTGTAATCTGCGCCGCCGATCAAATCATCACCACGTTTGGTCATATTGACGATCTGCTCAACCACATCGCCGCCTTTGGACGGGTTGATGAAATGGGTCATGCCGAATTTGCGGCCCCACTCTTCTTTGTCGTCGTTGAGATCCACACCGATGATCATATCAGCGCCAGCCAAACGCAGACCTTGGATCACGTTCAGCCCAATGCCGCCGAGGCCAAACACAGCCGCCGTTGCGCCGAATTCAACTTTCGCCGTGTTCATAACAGCGCCAACGCCTGTGGTCACACCGCAACCGATGTAGCAGGCTTTGTCGAAAGCGGCCTTTTCGGAAATTTTCGCCACAGCGATTTCAGGCATCACAGTGTGGTTCGCGAAGGTGGAACAGCCCATGTAGTGGTAGATGGTTTCGCCTTTGTAAGAGAAACGCGATGTGCCGTCTGGCATCACGCCTTTGCCTTGGGTGGCGCGGATCGATGTACACAGGTTGGTTTTTTGCGATTTACACGACGCACATTCGCGACATTCAGGTGTGTAAAGTGGGATCACGTGATCGCCAGGCTTTAACGAGGTCACGCCGGGACCACATTCAAGCACAACGCCCGCGCCCTCATGCCCCAAAATGGCGGGAAAAATACCCTCGGGATCCGCACCAGAGCGGGTGAATTCGTCCGTATGACAAATCCCAGTGGCTTTGATTTCGATCAGAACCTCACCCCATTTCGGGCCTTCCAGATCGACCTCAACAACCACAAGAGGTTGGCCGGCTTCGAATGCGACAGCTGCGCGTGTTTTCATGTTACTCTCCCTAGACAACTTGGCGCAGACTTGCGCTTTGGGGCAAGCTTAGACGCGCAAACGCGCCCCGCAAAGACCCGCAGCGGTAAAAAGACGCGTTTTTGCTGATCGCTGGCGCATTTCATGTTGATCGAAATTGCAAAGGTTTTTCACTTCAAGCTTTCATTTTCGCACACGCAACGCGATACAGTACAAAAAGAACCCCCCGCAGCACGAGGGCCACGGGGGGAATAATCATAACCAGCTTGCGCTCGGTGGTGTGCAAAGACTTACCCTTGAGCTGCGTCTTTCGCGATGGCTGGGATGTCAGCGCGATTGATGCCGATGTCCGCAAGGTCGCGGTCGCTCAAGCTATTCAATTCCTGCATGTAACGTGCTTCTACGATGCGTTGCGAAACGTTCGTAATGATGTTGGAAATGACTTTTGCGAAACGCTCTGTCAAAGAAGATTGACCGATGTGTGATTGTGTTGATGCGTATGCCATTTTAATGTTCCTATCTTTCGGTGCGAATATCGTCTGTGTAAAGGCGCTGTCTGTGTTGATCTGGCCTAATTCTATTTTGTATCTCGTTGGGCGTTGGCCCGTTTGCTTGAGGTGAATATGGGGCAAATGCTGCACTGCAACAATCCACAATGCGAGAACCCCGATATGCGCAAAATGCATACATAAATTCTTAAGGTATGCGCAAAATGCATATCTGATCACGTATTTCTGCAATGCAGCGCGCGCATTGAATAATGCTCACAAACATCCATCTAAGCGACAAACAAAAAGGCCCCACAACCGCAGGGCCTTTCATATTCTTCCGGCATGCCGGCCGATTTACGGCCCTAAATTACAGGGCTTGCGCTGCCTCAAGAGCTGGCAAATAGGCAAGCCCCTGTACATCTGCCACAGGTTTGCAGGTGACTTGGCTATGGGCCACATTCAACCCAGCCAGCAAATGCGGATCATCCAAAAGCGCTTGTTTCACGCCCTTATCCGCAAGCTCAAGCAAATGCGGCAAGGTCGCGTTGTTGAGCGCATAAGTCGAGGTGCGCGCCACGGCGCCCGGCATATTGGCGACACAGTAATGCACGATGCCCTCTTCGATATAAATCGGATCGGCGTGGGTGGTGGCATGCGAGGTCTCGAAACACCCGCCTTGGTCAATCGCCACATCGACCAAAACCGCCCCCATTTGCATGGTTTTCAACATCTCGCGGGTGACAAGCTTGGGGGCTGCGGCCCCTGGGATCAACACGGCACCGATCACCAGATCGGCTGTGGTGAGCGCTGCCGCCAGTGTTGTTTTGCTAGAATAAAGCGTTTTCACACGGCCACCAAACTGCGCATCAATGCTTTCCAGCGCTTCATTCGAGCGATCCAAAATGGTGACATCTGCCCCCATGCCCACGGCCATCGCCGCCGCATTGCGTCCGACAACGCCGCCGCCGATCACAACCACTTTCGCGGGGGCCACACCGGGCACACCGCCCAGCAAAACACCACGCCCGCCTTGGGCTTTCTCTAACGTATGCGCGCCCGCTTGTGCGGCCATCCGACCCGCAACTTGGCTCATGGGCTTCAACAACGGCAGACCGCCAAAGGGCGATGTCACAGTTTCATAGGCGATGCATGTGGCACCGGACGCCATCAAATCGGCGGTTTGTGGCGCATCTGGCGCGAGATGCAAATAGGTGTATAGCGTCTGACCTTTGCGCAAACGCGCGCGTTCAATTGCTTGGGGTTCTTTGACTTTGACGATGATATCAGCGGTGGCGAACACATCCTCGACAGAGGCTATGCTGGCCCCCGCAGTGATATAATCGGCATCCTCGGCACCGATCCCAAGACCCGCACCGTGTTCGATCACGACCTCATGACCATGAGCAACGAGTTCTGCCGCACTTTCTGGTGTTAAACCAACGCGATATTCGTGGTTTTTAATTTCTTTTGGGCAACCAATACGCATGTTCATATCCTCCATGACAGCTTGGACATAAGACTAGCACTGCGCCTTTGGGAAGTTCTTCGTTATCTATACGCGAAATGCTGCGACTTGAGGCTTTTACCCCAATATCAAGCAAATACTGCGCAAAAATCCCACCCATAAATCCAAAATCGAATTTCACCCCCATTCAGCTCGCTCAATGGGCGATTCCTTCAAGCCAGCGAAACCACGATGACTTGCACCCTGCCCGCGCTTCATGATCTATGGACACAAACAAAGTCGGAGCACTCATATGACCACGATCCATGCCGTCACCATCGGGGACCAGAACCTCAAAGGCGCTGTCACCCTTGCCAATGATCTGCCTTTTGGGTTGATTTGCGGGCCTTGCCAGCTGGAAAGCTTGGACCATGCGCGCATGTTGGCCGAAAAGATCGCCAAAGCCTGTGACGCCACAGGCACGCCGTTTATTTTCAAAGGCTCTTATGACAAGGCCAATCGATCATCCTTGTCAGGGACACGCGGACTTGGGTCTGAGCTTGGCCTGACGATCTTGTCAAAAATTCGCGACGAGTTTGGTTGTCCTGTCCTGACAGACGTACACGAAACCCATCACTGCGAGATGGCGGCAGAATTTGTCGATATTTTGCAAATTCCTGCGTTTTTGTGCCGCCAAACAGATCTTTTGTTGGCTGCGGGCGAAACAGGCAAAACCATCAACATCAAAAAAGGCCAATTTTTGGCCCCTTGGGACATGGCCAACGTCGCGGAAAAAGTGGCCTCGACAGGCAATAAAAACATCATGCTGTGTGATCGCGGCACGTCGTTTGGTTACAACACGCTGGTGTCTGATTTCCGTGGCCTGCCGAAAATGGCCGAAACCGGATATCCCGTTGTGTTTGATGCCACCCATTCAGTGCAACAGCCCGGTGGCAACGGCAATTCATCGGGCGGCGACCGCACGATGGTGCCGCCCCTTGCGCGTGCGGCCGTGGCTGTGGGCGTGTCTTGCCTGTTTATTGAAGCGCATGAGGACCCAGACAACGCGCCCTCTGATGGGCCAAATATGGTACGCATTGAAGAGCTTGAGGGCCTTTTGGGAACCCTGCGCGCATTGGACAATGTGGTCAAACCATCCTAATGCATCCTAAACAAACCCTATAAAAATTGGGATAATAAGCCATTTCGCCGCCCCATTTGCGCCTTTGGGGCGGCAGATTTACACCTGATGATGATCTTACTGAAACATCGCAGAAAGGTCTCAAAATGGCACACGCAGCACCATCCCAAAACGCGCCACACACAGCGCAAACACCCACGCCCGCACCACAGACACCGCCAGTTCAATTCAACGACTGGGCCGCCCTTTAAGCGGATTACACATTGCTTTGGGCCTGTGACACGGGCAAAGTTGCCCCCATAACAGCGGGCCCAAAAGCAACTATGACACAATCGACAGACCCGGTATCGACCATCCGCAACCTTGGCCCCGCCTCGGATGCCGTTTACGCACGCGCAGGGATCACAACCGCCGCACAGTTGCGCGATTTGGGGCCAGACGCAGCATACGCCAAGCTGCTGGCCACCGGCAGTCAACCGCATTTCATCGGCTATTACGCCATGGTCATGGGGCTGCAAGGCCGGCCTTGGAATGACTGCAAGGGCGATGAGAAAAAGGCCCTTAGAGTCCGTTTTGACGCGATCAAAAACGATGCAGCTCAAGATACCACTGCTGCCCCCGCAGGGATTGAGCGCATTTTGGACCAGATTGGTGTTGGCACCAAACGTTAGGCCAAACACTTGATAAACCCGCATAAAAAAAGGCCGTCCCAAAGGACAGCCTTTTCAAAATTCTAATGTAAACCCAACTGGGTTTAGCCAACCAGTTCAAGACCAGAGAAGAAGTACGCGATTTCTTCTGCAGCTGTCTCAGGTGCGTCAGAGCCGTGAACAGAGTTTTCGCCGATAGACAAAGCGAACTCTTTGCGGATTGTGCCGGCTTCTGCGTCTGCAGGGTTTGTAGCGCCCATAACTTGACGGTTTTTCGCGATCGCATCTTCGCCTTCGAGAACCTGAACAACGATTGGCTCGGAAATCATGAATTCACACAATTCGCCAAAGAAAGGACGCTCGGAGTGAACGCCGTAGAATTCTTGTGCTTGTGCAAGTGTCAATTGAATGCGTTTGCTTGCCACGATGCGCAAACCAGCTTCTTCGAATTTCGCAACAATCGCACCTGTAAGGTTACGTTTTGTGGCGTCTGGTTTGATGATAGAGAATGTACGTTGGATAGCCATGATGTAGCTCCTAAAGTGTATGTGTATTTCGGACTGGCAATGCAAAGGGTCCACACAGCCAAGATTGCGGGCCGATTACCATGAGCAAAGCGGTTTGGAAAGCGATTGTTGCATCCTGCTGACACAGAAATCGTTGTGACGGGTCGAAAAACGTCAATCCGCTTTCAATCCCACTAGACCCCCCTCAATTCCCCTGATAAGCGGCACGCATGCTTAAAATCCATGACATCACATACTCCGTAGAGGGTCGCACCCTTTTTGAAAACGCCAGCGTCACAATTCCGACGGGCCACAAAATCGGCATCGTTGGTCGCAACGGCGCGGGTAAATCCACGCTGTTCAAATTGCTCCGCGGCGAAATGGCGCTTGAAGGGGGCTCTATTGAGATGCCGTCGCGTGCTAAAATCGGCGGCGTGGCCCAAGAGGTTCCCGGCAATGAGGTGTCATTGCTCGATACGGTTTTGGCCGAAGACAAAGAACGTGCGTCTTTGATGACAGAATCTGAAACCGCGACGGACCCGATGCGGATTGCGGAAATTCAGACCCGTTTGGCCGATATCGATGCGTGGAGCGCCGAAGGGCGCGCGGCCTCTTTGCTCAAAGGTCTTGGATTTACCGAAGAAGAAGTCTACATGCCCTGCTCGGAGTTTTCCGGTGGCTGGCGCATGCGTGTGGCGCTTGCGGGTGTTCTGTTTTCTCAACCTGATTTTTTGCTGCTTGATGAGCCGACCAACTACCTTGATCTTGAGGGCGCCTTGTGGCTTGAGACCTATTTGGGCAAATACCCCCATACGGTTTTGTTGATTTCCCACGACCGCGCGCTGCTCAATCGCGCCGTCAATGGCATTGTCCATTTGGAAAGCAAAACCTTGACGCTCTATGCCGGCGGCTATGATGATTTTGCAAAAACACGCGCCGCAAAACGCGCAGTCCAAGCCGCTGCAGCCAAAAAACAAGACCTGCAACGCGAGCATTTGCAAAGTTTTGTGGACCGCTTTAAGGCCAAGGCCTCAAAAGCGAAACAAGCCCAATCTCGGGTGAAAATGCTTGAAAAGATGGACAAAATCACCGCGCCCGAAGATGCGGCGCGTGTGGTATTCACCTTTCCAGAGCCCGAAGAATTGTCGCCCCCCATCATCAATATGGAAGGCGCCTCTGTTGGGTATGATGGCAAACAGATTTTGGGCAATCTTGATCTGCGTATCGACCAAGATGACCGCATTGCCCTTTTGGGCCGCAATGGTGAAGGCAAATCGACCCTGTCGAAATTGCTCTCAAAAGCGCTGGAACCAATGGGCGGCAAACTCAATCGCCACAACAAACTGCGCATAGGTTTCTTTGCTCAACATCAAGTGGAAGAATTGAATTTCAACGAAACCCCTTTGCAACACTTGGCCTCTGCAATGCCCGGCGTCTTTGGTCCAAAATTACGCGCCAAATTGGCCAGTTTTGGCCTTGGCGCTGATCAGGCCGACACCGAAGTTGGCCGCTTGTCTGGTGGGCAAAAAGCGCGCTTGTCTTTGTTGCTTGCGACACTGGATGCGCCGCATTTGTTGATCCTCGATGAGCCGACCAACCACTTGGACATTGAAAGCCGCGAAGCGCTTGTTGAGGCGTTGACGGCCTATACGGGTGCTGTGATTTTGGTGTCGCACGACATGCACTTGCTCAGTCTTGTGGCTGATCGTTTGTGGCTGGTCAAAGATGGCCGCGTGTCGCCCTATGAGGATGATCTTGACACCTACCGCAAGATTTTGCTGCAAGGTGACGACAAGATGAAAATCGAGCGCAAAGGCAAGGTCAAAGCAAAAGCTGCGCCAAAGCCAGTGCGCAAAGCCACCCGTGATGAAATTCTTGCAATGCGATCCGAAGCACGCAAGTGTGAACAGCGCATGGCGAAAATCAACGAGATGGCCGAAAAGCTTGAGGTCAAATTGGCCGATCCTGCGCTGTATGATGACAAACCCTCTGCGGTTTTGTGGCAAAAGAAATACAACGAAGTGTGTGCTGCCAAAGATCGCGCCGAAGAGCTATGGATGTCCGCCTTGGAAAAACTAGAGAAAGCTGAAAAGTAACTTTGGATTTACAGTTTTTGATAACGGCGTTTTTTACGCTCTTTGTCATCATTGATCCCATCGGGTTGATGCCACTGTTTGTGGCGTTGACCACGGGGGCAACCCCGCATCATCGCCGCGCCATTGCCATGCGCGCTGTTAGCATTGGCTTTGGTATCCTTGTTTTATTTGGCTTTTTTGGCGAAGCGGTGCTTGGGTTTGCGGGTATTTCCATGGCGGCCTTTCGCATCGCGGGTGGGCTTTTGCTGTTTTTGACAGCGCTCGACATGCTGTTTGAACGCCGTTCCAAACGCCGTGAAGATCAGGCCAATCAACCTGATATTGACGATGACGATCCATCTGTCTTTCCCCTGGCCACCCCGTTGATTGCTGGCCCTGGCGCTATTGCGTCGATGATTTTGCTGACAGGTGAAACCAACACAACACTTGAATTTGCGTCGGTTTTTATCGTGCTTGCCGTCGTCCTATTGATCGCTTTGATCCTGTTTGTCTTGGGGGGATTGTTGGAACGCGCTTTGGGGCCAACAGGCGTCAATGTGGTCACGCGCATTTTAGGCATGCTGCTGACAGCGCTATCGATCCAGTTCATTTTGGACGGTTTGCGCGATGTGGGCGCTTTGCCCTACTGACATCTGGCGTTCGAGCCCCTATTTAGAGGGCATGGATTCATTTGACACCGCACGTTTTTTCTATTTGGCAATTCTACTGGGTGCAGTGGGGTTCTACACTTTGGTGTCCTACAGGCGTGCCTTGGGACAAATGCTGCGCCATGCCATTTTATGGGCGTTGATTTTTATCGGCGTCCTGGCTGGATATGGGCTATGGCAAGACATTGCCCCGCGTCTTGCGCCCGTGCAAATCACCCACGGCAATGGCGTGATTGAAATCCCAAAAGATAGTGGCGGGCATTTCGTTTTGATCGCCGAGGTCAACGGCAATCCTATCGAGTTTCTGGTCGATACGGGGGCATCCGCTGTGGTGCTGTCGCGTGAAGACGCGCAAAAATCGGGGATCCGTTTGGACAACCTGGCCTTCACAGGTATCGCGAACACTGCAAACGGGTCGGTTGAAACTGCGGCGGTGAAAATCGATACGCTGAATGTGGGGGGTGTTCAAGATGACGACATTCGTGCCTATGTCACCAGTGGCGAATTGTTCGGATCGCTTTTGGGCATGTCGTATTTGCAAAGGTTTGAAAAGATTGAAATCACACGTGATAAACTTATTTTAACACGCTGATTTCAATTAAGATTCAGGCTTTGGGTGCTGCGCTTTCATTTGCCATTTTCCGGTCTCTTCTGACCAATACTGTGCCTGCGCCCCAGCGTCTGTGAGACTTTTCCATTGCCCGCGCGCCTGCTCTAAGGCGGCCGCATCATGCCCGTCAAACAAAATACACACACGGTCAGCTGCGGCGATTTGGTCGGGGGTCACCTCAGCCCCGCCCACACACATAATACAACTGGCGTCATTACCACCAGCACCTGTTGTGAGCAAAACAGGTTGCAGTGCATCGTGATCGCCCCCCGCCAAACCATGAGGTAAAAACCCCTCGCGCAGCCACAAAGCTGCATCGAGGGATTTCAACTGCGCCTCGGTGCGGCCCCGCACCTCAACCCGCCAGCCCGCGCCCAATGACTTTTCCACCAAAGTGGCCAAAGTCACGGGCAAAGGGTTACGTGTGAGGTGATAGAAAAAGGCCGCTCCCATTTTGTTACGCCTCGCCTGCTGCCGACAGATCATCAACAAGCCGGTTGAGCGCCAAAACGCCCCAACCTGTCGCACCTTTGGGGGCCAAATCCGTGGGCTCTTTCACAGAGGCCACACCCGCGATGTCCAAGTGGATCCAAGGCGTGCCCTCTTTGACAAACCGTTGCAAATATTGCGCGGCGGTGATCGACCCGCCTGCCCGCGTGCCGACATTTTTCATATCGGCAATGTTGGATTTGAGTTGATCGTCATAGGCTTGGCCCAAAGGCATACGCCATGCACCCTCAGATTCGTTTTTCGCTGATTTAAGAAACGCATTGCAAAACGCATCATCGTTCGAGAAAACGCCAGCGTTTTCGTGGCCAAGCCCCACGATGATCGCGCCCGTTAACGTGGCCAAATCGATCATGCCGCGTGGCGAAAACCGCTCTTGGGTGTACCACATAACATCACACAAAACCATGCGGCCCTCGGCATCGGTGTTGATGATCTCAACCGTTTCGCCCTTCATCGTTTTGATCACATCACCGGGGCGGATTGCATTGCCATCGGGCATGTTTTCAACGATGCCAACAAGCCCCACAACATTTGCAGGCGCTTTGCGCAAGGCCAGCGTTTTCATCACGCCAGACACAACCCCAGCGCCGCCCATATCCATGGTCATATCTTCCATACCAGCGGCCGGTTTGATGGAAATGCCGCCTGTGTCAAAGACAACGCCCTTGCCGACCAAGGCCAAAGGCGCCTCGTCTTTGCCGCCTTTCCACTGCATCACGACCACTTTGGATGGGCTGCGCGAGCCTTGGCCAACGGCCAACAACGTGCGCATGCCAAGGGCGTCTAAGGCCTCTTCGTCCAGCACTTCGACCTCAACACCTAAATCCTCCAAGCCTTTGAGGCGATTGGCAAATTCAGTTGTGGTCAAGATGTTTGCAGGCTCAGACACAAGGTCACGAGTGAAAAACACGCCTTCGGCCAATGCGGTCACACCAGCTGCGTCGATCTCTTCGGGTTTGGTCACTGCAAAGGTCACGCTGGGCACTTCGGTCGTGGGGCCTTCGGATTTGTGATCGGTAAATGCATAGGCCTTGAGCAAGGTGCCTAGAGCAATTTCTGAGGCGCGTTTGGTTGGCCCCGTTAACACCAAAACATCTTTTTTAGCCAAAGCCCCACCGATGGATGCACCAGCTTTGCGCGCCAATTGAGTCTGCGCAGACCGCGGCAGTTTCACCACTTGTACAGCATCGGCGGCAAGACCAACGGGAAAGGCCAGATCGAGCGCATCCCCCTCGGACAGGGTTTCAAAGGCATCACTTTCAACAAAGCGTGCCAATGCACCTTTGGTCAACCGATTCACCCGCCGTGCAGGGGCAGACATTTTACCGTCGCTTGGAATGATCACTGCCACACGGCCCTGAAACGTTGCGATGGCGTCTAGATCGGCTTCTATCACGGTCAATGTTGCGGGTGTGGTCATGGAGGGCTCCTGTTTGGATGACTGTCTTACGTCTGGGCACGCTGTGCGCCAAATGTTTCTATTTTCCAATAGGTAGCGATCCTTGACGCGCTTTGCCAGAGGTCCATGTACAGCTTTGTGCGCGATGCTTCGCCTGCACTGGCAAAATATGGACGCATTATGGGTTTCGGATAGGTCTTTGAGCGGATAAACTCTTTTGAATTGAGACGCGCCTTGGGGATGATTTTGGGTAGATTCGACAAATACTTACTCCACCAACTTTTGCTGTTGTTTGGACTGTTTTCCCTGATCCTTGTTTTGGTGTTTTGGGTGAACAAAGCTGTCATATTACTTGATACTTTGATGGGCGATGGCCAATCGATCACCACATTCTTAAAAATCACCACCCTTGGCCTGCCCATGATCATCGCCGATGTCTTGCCGATCACCGCCTTTATCGCGGCCGTGTTCGCGATCAACCGGATGAGTTCGGAATCTGAATTGGTTGTGGTACAGGCCACAGGCTATAGCCCTTGGCGTTTGGCGCGCCCTGTTTTGGTGTTTGGGGTGATTGTCACCTTGATGGTGGCCAGCATCGCCCATGTTCTAAGCCCATTGGCCCAACGCGAACTGTCGCTAAGGTCCGCTGAAATTTCACGCGATGTCACCGCACGGCTTTTGACCGAAGGTACTTTTGTGCATCCAGTGCCAGGGATCACGTTTTATGTTCGTGAAATTCCGCCCTCGGGGGAACTGTTTGATGTGTATCTGTCTGACAATCGCACAGCGGGCGTGCGCCGAAACTTTTTGGCCCGCCGCGCATTGATCGTCAAAGAAGACAGCGGACCTGTTTTATTGATGTTTGACGGGGCATCCCATGACTACGACCAACTGAACAAAAGGCTGTCCGTGACCACGTTTGACAGTTTTGCCTATGGTCTTGGCGATTTTTTAGACCCAACTGCAACTTCAAAACGGTCTTTGCGTGCCATGACATCGCTTGAATTGTTGACGTCGCCCGCAGCGGTCATAGCTGAAACAGGATCAGAACACGCTGTGCTGCGCAAAACGATCCATGACCGCAATTCAAAGGCGTTTTTGGCCATTGTAACCCCCCTCATTGGATTTGCAGCATTGATCGCAGGTGGATTTTCACGGTTTGGTCTTTGGCGGCAGATTTTTCTAGCCTTCGGGATGTTGATTTTCGTCAAATCGATCGAAAGCGCCAGCATTTCTGCGGTGCGGCGTGACCCCAATGACTGGCCCATGCTTTACGCCGCCCTGATCGCAGGCATACTCATTTCAGTGGCTCTGCTTTGGTATGCAGCTGACCCAAATAGGTTTCGCAAAAAACTGTCTAAAAATCTGGGGACGCCGCAATGATTTTGCATCTGTATTTTGCGCGCAAAACGCTCACCGCATTGATCACAGTGACAGGCATTTTTGCCGCTCTCATTCTTATGATCGAAATGATCGAGCAAATCAGAATTTTTAGCCCCGCAGACCTGTCGCTGGGCACTTTGTTCTATCTGTCTTTGCTGCGCATCCCTTTTACCCTCTACACGATTTTTCCGATCCTTATGATCATCTCAACTTTGGTGTTGTTTCTAGGGCTTGCACGGTCCTCTGAACTTGTGATCACGCGCGCTTCGGGGCGTTCTGCGATGCGATCGCTACAAGCCCCTTTGCTTGTGGCGTTTATTGTCGGACTTTTGGTGGTCGCCGTTTTGAACCCGCTTGTGGCCGCGACATCGAGAGAATTCGATCAACTCAAGGCCGAATATCTTGATGAACAAACACAAATTTTCTCTGTGTCCGACGAAGGCCTATGGTTGCGTCAAGGGGATGAGGCTGGTCAGGTCGTGATCCGCGCCAGTAGGTCAAATTTCGATGGCTCCACCTTGTTCGGTGTCACCTTTTTGGGGTTTGCGACCAATGGCGCGCCTGAATTTCGCTTGGAAGCGGACAGTGCGCGTCTTGAAGACGGTGTTTGGATCATAAACAATGCCAAACGCTGGCCCTTGAACGCAGGCGGAAATCCTGAAGCGCTGTCACAAACGTTGGACATATTTGAATTGCCAACGACCCTAACACTTGATGAAATACACGACACATTCGGCACACCATCAGCCGTGCCAATATGGGAAATACCCAGCTTTATCAATCGCTTGGATAAGGCCGGATTTTCGGCACGCGCCTATAAAATGTGGTTCCACTCTGAATTGGCCTTACCGCTGACGTTGGTGGCGATGATGTTGATCGGCGCTGGCTTTACCATGCGGCACACCCGTTTTGGAAACACGGCAAGCCGCGTTGTCACCGCGCTGCTTTTGGCGTTTGCTTTCTTTTTCTTACGCAACTTCGCGTCTATTTTGGGCGAAAATGGCGAAATCCCCATCGTACTGGCCGCATGGGCCCCCCCTGCGGCCGTGATTTTGGCGGCTTTGGCGCTTTTGCTACATCTGGAGGATGGATGACCATGACCTCACCCAACGGTCTTTCACCTGTCACAACACTGTGCCGCACATTTGGACACAGCCTTTTGGCGCTTGCACTGGCCTGTTCAAGCCTTGTTGCCATGCCTCAATCTGCGCAGGCCCAAAGCAATGCCTCCGAGCGTCCTGTCGCACAAAACACAATCCCCCCAAACGCAGCACTATTGGCCGACACCGTCAAGTTCACCGGCACGCAGTTGATCGCGACGGGCCATGTCGAAGTTTATTACGATGACACACGGCTCACAGCCACACGCATCATCTATGATCGCGCCACCGGGGCCTTAACAATCGACGGCCCAATTTACCTGTCTCAAAATGGCGGCGACACAGTGATTTTGGCCTCAGCAGCTGAGCTGAGTTCCGATTTGCGCAATGGTATTTTGACCTCAGCGCGTTTGGTCATAGATCAACAATTTCAACTGGCCGCCGCCAGCATGGAACGCGTTGATGGCCGGTACACCCGACTTGCACGTACAGTCAGTTCGGCGTGTAAAATTTGCGAAGGCTCTTCTATTCCCCTTTGGCAAATTCGCGCCAAAGAAGTGATCCATGACACGGAAACACGACAGTTGTACTTTACCGATGCGCAAGTGCGCCTTTGGGATGTACCGGTGTTTTTCCTGCCGCGTTTGCGGTTGCCGGATCCAACGCTGAAACGGGCCACGGGTGTTCTGGTGCCTGTGCTGCGCAACAGCTCTACTCTTGGGACTGGCATTCAAATCCCATATTTTATTGCACTGGATGATCACCGCGACCTGACGGTTTCGCCCTATCTATCCACGCACGCGCGCTCTGTTGATCTGCGATATAGGCAAGCCTACCGCCAAGGCGATCTTGAGATCAATGGGGCTTTCACAGATGATGACACAGGCAACGGTTTACGCGGGTATCTGTTCGCCAAAGGGGTGTGGGATATTGGCAATGATTTGCAATTTGGCTTGGACCTGCGCGCCACATCGGACATCTCGTATTTGCTAGATTATGACGTGTTCGATCGTGACAGACTGCCATCGCGTATTTGGCTTGAACGGTATCGACACCATGAGGCGCTGGATGCCCAATTGATCCATATTCGCACCCTACGCGAGTCAGAAGTCGCAGTCGAAGACACCCTGCCATTTTTACTCGGCGACGCGTCATACAAGCACCTTTACACCCCTGAAACCTTAGGGGGCACGGCGTGGATCGAACTCTCGGCCACAGGATCGTACCGCACCTCAGACACCGATATCGACGGCATGGATGTTTTGCGAACCAGCGCCCAAATCGGCTGGAAAAACAGTGCTATTGTCGGATCAGGATTGCGACTGGATGGTCAGGTTGCAACCACTGTTGACGCCTATGCCATCTGGCAAAACAGCGTCTATGAGCAACAGGTCGGCCGCATCACCCCCGCAGCCCAACTGCGCCTGTCCTATCCTCTAGAACGCATCACATCCACAGGAGCCCATCAAGTCATTGAACCCATCGTACAGCTGTCTTGGGCGCACAGCTATGGTGGTGATGTTCCAAACTCTGACAGTCGCTTGACCGAGTTTGACTCTGGGAATTTTCTGGCACTGTCGCAATTCTCAGGCCGTGATCGACTTGGAATTGGTGCGCGTGGTGCGGTTGGCGTGAAATTTGCCCATCAAGGACCACGGTTGTCTTATGGGGTAACCATCGGACGTGTTCTTGCACGTGAAAATGATCCGGCCTATTCGGTTGTCTCAGGTCTCTCTGGGTTGACGTCTGATCTTTTGATCGATGTTTCTGCGCAGCTGGACGGCAATTTGGCATTGGCCAGCCGCGCTCTTTTGGACAATGATTTAACCCCCAACAAATGGGAAACGCGATTGGACCTTGTGCGGGCTCGCTATTCTCTTGGTCTGGTGCATTCCTATGTACAGGCCAATACAGATGAAAACCGTGACACTGATTTATCAGAATTCAGCTTAGACAGCACAATCAAACTCGACAACAATTGGACTGCGTCGGCCGATTACAGATATGACTTTGAACAAGAACAAGCCGCATCCGCCGCGTTTGAACTTGAATATGCCAATGAATGCGCCCGCGTCAAATTGGGAATTTCGCGCCGTTTTACAGACACCCAATCTCTTGACCCCACTATAAATTACTCATTTTCCGTGGGTTTTGGTGCTTTCGGAAATCAACGATCCTCTGCAACAGAAACTTGCGGGTTTTAGCGTATGGATATGCGCCATGAATTGGCCGCTTGGCCCGCACGCCGAAACCGCTTATGAAAGAGAAAATGACCCAAAAACAAGACGCGAGGCCCGGTATGAAACCGAAGAGCATTCGATCCAAGATCACAGGCGTTGTTCAAGCCGCATGTATTTTTGCCCTGCCCATAAGTGGGTCTGTGATCGCCGCGAATGCGCAAAACCTATTTGCGCCTGTGGCACAAGTGAACGATTCCGTCGTCACCGCATATGAATTGGAACAACGGGTACAATTGATGACGGTACTTGGCGGTGGCATAACCAACAAAGCCGCCCTTGATGCCTTGATTGATGAGCGGTTGAAAACGGATGCTGCCAAACGCGTCAACATCACGCCCGATGACAAAGCGATTGCCCAAGCGATCAACGACTTTGCGGCTCGTGGCAGTCTTGCCCCAGAACAACTTTTGTCCTTGCTGGGCAAAAATGGCGTGTCCAACCAAACCTTTCGCGACTTTGTCACCTCAGGTCTGGCGTGGCGCGACTATGCTCGCGCTCGGTTCGCGGGACGTGTAAAAATAAGCGAAGCAGACATCGACCGTGCATTGCGTGACAACGGCCCCACAGGTGGTTTGCTTGTGTCCATGTCCGAAATTTTTCTGCCCGCTCGCGATGCTAAAGAACGTGCTGCCTCAGAACAATTGGCCAAACAAATTACAGCCAATCCATCCATTGCGGCCTTTGCTGCCGCCGCACGCAAATATTCTGTCGCCCCAAGCGGCAAAGAAAAATCTGGCCGTATGACGCCGACCCCGATTGGCAATTTGCCCGCCCCTTTGCGCACGGCCGCAACCACACTGAAACCCGGTGAAGTGTCTGCCCCCTTGTCCACAGGCAACGCCATTGGCATCTTTCAATTGCGCAGCTTGGCCGAAATCGTTGCCCCGACACCACGCGCCACAAGCATTGAATACGCCGCCTACTACATCGCAGGCGGGCGCTCTGACGCGGGTCTTTCTGCCGCCGCCAAACTGCGCGCACGCGTCGACACATGCGATGATCTCTACGGCATTGCAAAAAATATGCCCGAAAGTGTCTTGGACGTGGACAGCTTGCCCATGAATGAGATCCCAGCGGATGTGGCCAAAGAACTTGCTCAACTTGATCCCGGTGAAAGCTCTGTCGCTTTGACGCGGTCAAACGGTGAAACTTTGGTGTTTTTGATGCTGTGCGAACGCAGTTTCGAAAGATCAGAAAACGTCGATCGTGAAACCGTCAAAGCAGGTTTGCAAAGCGCGCGGATCGGCGCGATGGCCGAAAGCCACTTGGCAGAGCTGCGCGCCGACGCAACCATCATTCGAAAATGACACAGCCCCCCGTCGCCCTCACCTGCGGTGAACCAGCCGGTGTAGGCCCCGAAATCGCAATAAAAGCGGCGCATATGATGCAAGGACGTGTGCCATTCTTTTGGATCGGTGACCCGCGGCATTTGCCCGTGGGCACGCCGTTTGCCGAAATTGCGCGCCCGCAAGACACCTTTGACATGCCCAAAGGGGTCTTGCCTGTGCTGTGTCACCCGTTCAAGGCCCCCGCAGAGCCGGGGCAGGCCAATTTCGCCAATGCTCAAGGCGTGATCGATGTGATTGCGCGTGCCGCTGATCTGGTACAAACAGGACACGCCAGTGCCATGTGTACGGCCCCGATCAACAAAAAAAACCTCAAAGACGGGGCTGATTTTGCCTATCCCGGCCATACAGAATTTTTGGCCCACTTAGGTCAAACAGATCACGTCGTGATGATGCTCGCCTGCCCCGAGTTGCGTGTGGTGCCTGCGACGATTCACATCGCCCTGAAAGATGTGCCCACACAGTTCACCCCAAAAGTTCTAGAAGACACCATTCGCATCACGGCCCGTGATTTGGCACGCCACTGGGGGATCGATGCCCCCCGTATTGCCATCGCAGGCCTGAACCCACATGCAGGCGAAGGCGGTGCAATGGGGCATGAGGAATTGGACTGGATGATCCCTTTGATGGCGCGTTTGCGCAGCGAAGGCTTTGATCTCAAAGGGCCAATGCCCCCCGACACCATGTTCCACGCCCGCGCGCGCAAGAGCTATGATGTGGCGATTTGTGCCTATCACGACCAAGCACTGATCCCGATCAAAACCATAGATTTCGATGGCGGCGTCAACGTCACATTGGGCTTGCCGTTCATTCGCACCTCGCCCGATCATGGCACGGCGATGGACATCGCAGGCGCAGGCATCGCCAACCCCTCTTCACTTATTGCAGCCCTTGATATGGCGTGGGACATGGCCAAGCGCAGTGCCCCCAACACAGGCGCACAAGGATCACAAATATGAAAAGTTTCGATGGGCTGCCGCCCCTGCGCGATGTGTTACAGGCGCATAATTTGGTGCCTAAAAAATCGTTGGGGCAAAACTTTTTGCTTGATCTCAATCTGACTTCAAAGATTGCACGCCAAGCAGGTGATTTGACCAAATGTGATGTACTCGAAGTGGGACCTGGCCCCGGTGGCCTCACCCGTGGGCTTTTGGCCGAAGGCGCGCGCAAGGTTTTGGCCGTTGAAAAAGACAGTCGCGCTATGGGGCCTTTGGCTGAGATATCAGACGCCTACCCCGGTCGTTTGCAGGTGATCAATGCCGATGCTTTGGATATAAATCCGCTTGAACAGCTCACCCCGCCCGTGCGGATCGTGTCCAATCTGCCTTATAATGTCGGCACAGAACTGTTGATCCGCTGGCTGACACCACCTGAGTGGCCGCCCTACTGGGCGTCTTTGACGTTGATGTTTCAACGCGAAGTGGCCAACCGCATTGTGGCAAAACCGGGTAATAAAGCCTACGGACGCCTTGCCATTCTTAGCCAATGGCGCACCAATCCACGCCTTGTGATGGAATTGCCGCCCGAAGCCTTTACTCCGCCACCCAAAATCCATTCCGCTGTTGTGCATTTTGAAGCGCTGGAAAAGCCTCGATTTGAAGCCGACGCCAAAGTGTTGGAACGTATTGTCGCCGCAGGGTTCAATCAGCGCCGAAAAATGCTGCGTGCCTCGTTAAAGGGCGTAAAGCCTGAGATCGAAGACTATCTCAATGCGGCGGGGATCAAACCCACCGACCGCGCCGAACAGGTGCCGCTTGAGGGCTGGTGTGCCTTGGCCCGTGAGATTGCCAAACCTTAGTCACTCGATTGAACCAAACGACAGCCATAAAAAAA
>JBLHXX010000026.1:0-34720 GCA_047630475.1 Celeribacter sp.
ATGACTGTCTGACCTTGGATGTACACCCCACCCCACCCCTCGCTCCGCATCCAAGGTTGGGCAGTCACCCTTCCCTTCATTTTATATTGTGAAACAGCGTATTTTGATGTGCGGTGAAGTGCATTTGAAACTCATCCCGTGAGGCCATGCGCGGTTTGACTTGAATTGCGCCGCGTAAACAGAGATAACCCAGACAACAAACAAGGAGTCTCCCATGCGCGCCCGTATTTATCAGCCAGCCCGCAATGCAATGCAGTCAGGCCAAGCCAAAACCAAAGACTGGGTCTTGGATTTTGCGCCAGAAACCGCACGCAATATCGATCCGCTGATGGGCTGGACGTCCAGCTCTGACACGCAAGCTCAGGTGCGCATGAAGTTCGACAGCAAAGAGGCCGCGATCGCCTACGCCGAAGACAAAGGCATGGCATTTACCGTGACCGAGCCACATACGCGGGCTCACAAGGTGCGCAAAGGCGGCTACGGCGAAAATTTTGCCACAGCACGTCGCACTGTTTGGACCCACTAAAACAAGCGATATGACGGTCAAAGGCTCTTTGGTTTGCAAGGGGCCTTTTTGCATCTGTGATCTTTGGATTTCGAATGTAGTACAGGGTTCGCGCGCTGAGAGGTGCGCAGATCACATGAGACACAGAGACCGGTGATTTTCAGCTTGATAATCCGCGCCCACTCGCGCAAAAACGCACCCAACGGTCCCTTAGCTCAACTGGATAGAGCAGCTGCCTTCTAAGCAGCAGGTTTGAGGTTCGAGTCCTCAAGGGATCGCCAATGTTTCATTTTTTTTATTTTCAGTTGGTTGGATTGGAGCTTTGTCCAACTTATTGGTCAGCTTGGACATTATCGACAGCTCTTGCAAACGCTAAGCTGGCAGGCACCAATCTCTTGCGTTGTGCCGCCTCAATACTTTCTTGCCTTGTGCGGTGTTCTATGCGCAAGAAATGCCATGATTTGGGCTTCCTATGCGCCCGCTTCAGCAAGTCGCGTCGCACCATATTTGCGCAATCCAAGGGCGCGGCAGCAATCAGGTAATCCAGCGGCTTTACAAGCTTCCGCAAAGACGTGCCCAAAGCCTTCTGGTGTAAATACTTTGCTGGCATTACTGACCTTTGCCCCTAACACGCCTCCAAATTTGTGCAGTGTCCATCCAAGACAAGGACGGACAAATGAAGGTAGGATTTACAGACGAACAGATCATTGGGATGATCCAGGAACAGGACGCTGGTGAGAAAACCGGCGATGTCTGCAGGCGTCACGGAATCCGTTCGCCGACGTTCTATAAATACAAATCGAAGTATGGTGGCATTGAAGCTTCTGTCGCAAAGCGGTTGAGAGCGTTGGAAGATGAGAACGGTAAGCTGCGGGATGAAAGCCCGACGTCCAAATCAGATGAAACCTGAGGTCGCGTCAGCCCGCAGGTCAACGCAATCCGCACTGCACACGTAGAAATTCGTCGGTGTATCTCGTTGCCAGTCCTCGTCTCCTTCATAGCAATCCTTGCTCGAAAGAGACCGGAACTAAACCGGGGCAAGACCAAACGCCCCACTTGGGATCAAGCGGGGCGTTTAAAGCGAATTGAAAATACGGTTTACAGGTTTTCAACCTGCGGCATACCAATCGTGTGGAACCCGCCATCAACGCGGATAATCTCGCCTGTGGTGTAGGCGCCGCCATCTGAGTTGAGGTACACAGCCGTCGCTCCCACAGCGTCAAGTGTCGCGTTGGACCGCAACGGTGCGTTTTCTTCGGCAAATCTATAGGTGCGACGTGCGCCACCAATAGCCGCCCCCGCCAGTGTTTTCATCGGGCCGGGAGACACCGCATTGACGCGGATGCCTTGCGGGCCAAGGTCGTTCGCAAGGTAGCGCACAGCGCTTTCCAGTGCCGCTTTGGCTACACCCATGACGTTGTAATTTGGCGTGACGCGGTTGGACCCGCCGTAGGTCAAAGTGATCAAAGACCCGCCGTCTGGCATCAATTCAGCGGCGCGTTTGGCCACATCGATGAACGAGAAACACGAGATATGCATAGAGTTTTTGAAATTCTCAACAGTCGTGTCGCGAATGCGGCCAGTCAGTTCGTTTTTGTCTGAGTAAGCAATGGCGTGGACCACAAAATCAAGCGTGCCCCATTTGTCTTTGAGTGCCGCAAAGGCTGCGTCCATTTGTTCAGGGTTGGTCACATCGACATCAACCATCGTGTCAGAGCCGACAGTTGCCGCCAGTGGTGCCAAACGTTTGCCAAAGGCTTCACCTTGGTACGTAAACGCCAATTCCGCGCCCTCAGCCGCACAAGACCGTGCGATGCCCCATGCGATGGAACGCTCATTTGCGACGCCCATGATAAGCCCGCGTTTGCCTTTGAGAAGATCTGCCATGGTTAAGATACCCTTGTTGGTTTGCGGGTGTTTGACCGTTTTACGACGTGACGTCAAGTTTTCGCGATTTTGGGCGCAGCCGAAAGGTTGCTTTTGCGTAAAATCCGTGACCTCTAATGCGCAAGAATGGATGCGATTTGTGCGCGCAATTCGTCCCAGCCACCATAGCATCCTTGCCAGACACCCGGTTGGCACCCCGTGTGGCCTTTCCGACGAAGCGCAAAAATACGGTCCAGCGGCACACCGCTTTGCACATAGGCTTGGAAGTCCGAGGACGAGTCGCCAAAGGCAGCCGTAAAGGCCCAGCCATCGTCGACATAACGTTTCAGCACGCGGGCTTTGAATGCGGCTGTGTCTGTGCGGTCTGCGCGATTTTGGGTCATATGAAGATGACCTGCCGGAAAGCCATTTTTAGCCAACCAGTCATTCAGGCCAGATTGCAAAATCCGAATGCGCGCTGACAGGTAAATGATTTCAAAGCCTGCATCACAAAAGGCCCGCACAGCCTCAGCCGCCCCGTGGCGGGGCCGAAGGATCGACAAAACGCTGGGTGTCAGCGTGCCGTCAACATCAAAAATGACCGCATTGCGGTGCGCTGTGGTCATTGCGCCCAGCACCTAATGTGCATGGCGTGCCAGCTGTCTGGCAAAAAGAATGCGCGCATGGGCCGTCGAAACATTGTGCATTTTCCTGTTAGAACCAGACCCACTAAAAAGACAGACCGTGCAAAGGCGTCTACAAGCGCCCACAGTTTTGGGGTGCGGCCGCTTGTAGTGTCGAAATTCAATTTCTTCAATCGCGGAATTTTGACATCAACATAGAGCCGTTGGTGCCGCCAAAGCCAAACGAGTTGGTCATGACAGTATCAAGACCTGCGTTGTCGACGCGCGTGGTGGCAATTTCACCTGCGTTGATGGCAGGGTCTAATGTTTCCACGTTGATCGACGGCGCGATGAAATCGTTTTGCAGCATGAGCAAACAATAGACGGCTTCTTGGGCGCCTGTGGCCCCTTGGCTGTGACCTGTCATTGATTTTGTTGAAGAAATCAAAGGTGTCGTGCCTGTTCCAAACACACGGCGCACGGCTTCGACTTCGCCAACATCGCCCACAGGTGTGGATGTGCCGTGCGCGTTGATGTAGCCCACTTTGCGATCTGCGCCGAGCGTGGACAAAGCCACTTTCATCGCGCGTTCGCCGCCTTCACCGGACGGGGCAACCATATCGGCGCCGTCTGAGGTCGCGCCGTAGCCTGTCACTTCGGCATAGATTTTCGCGCCACGTGCTTTTGCGTGCTCAAGTTCTTCGAGCACCAAAATAGCCCCGCCGCCGCCAATGACAAAACCGTCACGGTTTGCGTCAAACGCGCGGGAGGCGCGTGTGGGGGTGTCGTTGTACTTGGATGACATCGCGCCCATGGCGTCGAACAGGCAAGACAGGGTCCAATCCAATTCTTCGCCGCCGCCTGCAAACATCACGTCTTGTTTGCCCATTATGATCTGCTCTGACGCGGATCCGATACAGTGCAAAGATGTGGAACAGGCTGAGGTGATGGAATAGTTGATGCCCTTGATTTGAAACGCTGTCGCAAGGTTCGCAGAAATCGTCGAGCCCATGCATTTTGGCACTGCAAATGGACCAACGCGTTTGGTGGCACCTGATTTGAGCACAGTTTGATGCGCCGCGAACATCGCAGATGTGGACGGACCGCCAGAGCCCGCAATCAAACCTGTGCGCTCGTTGACGATGTCTTTTTCTTCCAAACCGGAATCGGCAATTGCTTGGGACATGGCAATCGACGCATAGGCCGCCCCTGGTCCCATGAACCGCAACGCGCGTTTTTCAACGTGGTCTTTGATGTCCAGTTTGACCGCGCCAGCGATCTGGCTGCGAAATCCGTATTCTTTCATGTCCTCATTGGCAGTGATGCCCGAGGTGCCCGCTTTGAGCGAGGCGAGAACTTCTTCGGCGTTGTTGCCGATTGAGGAGACAACCCCAAGACCTGTGATGACGACGCGGCGCATAGCGTGCTCCCTTTATACGTTTGGTCTTTTGTACGGCAGGCAAGGGGAGGGGTGCAAGCGGTTAGGCGTGCGACATGATCATGATTGATATTGATTAAGATCAACGCGGTCTAAAGCGCCAAAGGATAGGGTTATACCTAGATGTCGTCACATAGGAGACACGGCCATGTTAACCGTCACAAAGCCATCGCCATCTCGCGTAAACATAGAATTGACCGGAGCCTTAGATGCGGACGCGATGCGCATCGGTTTGGATAAGCTCATTGATCTGTCCGAAGGCGTTGAACACGGACAAATGTTTTATGAGATTTCGGATTTTTCCCTGCCCACTTTAGGGGCTTTTGGTGTTGAAATGAGCCGTCTGCCAAAACTTTTTGGTCTGCTGGGGAAATTTGATAAATGTGCGGTCATCTGTGACACAGCATGGCTCAGAAAAGCGGCTGTTGTTGAAGGCGCTCTTTTTCCGGGTCTCGACATCAAAAGTTACGAGCCCAGTGAGGTCGCGCAAGCCGAAGCATGGTTGACCTCAGGCGAGGCCTAGTACGCCGCTCACAGTGTATTTTGACGTTTCAAAACGAACATAAGCGACAGGTTTGATCCTGTCGCTTATGTTTGATTTTTCTAAGGCCGTGGTCATCTAAGCCTCTTAGCTTTCGGACAAAGCCACTTTCATGTCTTTCACTTCATAGGCCAATTCACCGTCGATTTTGACGATGCCGTCCGCCACGCCCATGGTCAGGCGGCGGGTTTGGATGGCTTTGGTAAAGTTGATTTCATAGGTCAAAAGCTTGGCCTCTGGGCGCACCATGGCTTTGAGTTTGATTTCGCCCACACCCAAAGCATACCCGCGACCTGTCCAGCCGCGCCAGCCTAAGTTAAAGCCAGTGAGCTGCCACAGACCATCAAGGCCTAAACAGCCCGGCATGATCGGGTTGCCAGGGAAGTGGCATTCAAAGAACCACAGGTCAGGCGTGATGTCGAATTCGGCCAGCACGTGACCTTTGCCATGCGCGCCGCCGTCGCTTGAGATGTCGGTGATGCGGTCCATCATCAACATGGGCGGGGCTGGAAGTTGGGCATTGCCCGCGCCAAACAATTCGCCGCGCGAACATTTCAAGAGGTCTTCTTTGGTGAAGCTTGTTGGGAAGTCGGCCATAGGTACGAGTGCCTTAATGTTAGGGTCTTTTTCAATTTGATGCGTCTGTATCATTGGATAGGCAAATCGTGCAAGTGTACAGGGGATGCCGTGATGCTTGCCCGTTTTGGGATTTTGTTTGAAAAACACCCACTCAAAGCGTTATACAGTCGAAAGACAGGCAGCTGGGGTTCCGTGCACGGCGGGATTTTGTGCAACCAGAGACATAAACGAGATAGCGAATGAGCCAAACAAGCCAACACGACACATCTTCTATTGCTGTGCAAACACGTCGTGGCGAAGCGTGGCTGGCGCGCGGCGATGTGCGCCCCACACGTCAACGTGTGGCGTTGGCCGCGATGCTTGTGGGGGATGGCCAAGACCGCCATGTCACGGCGGAAAGCTTGTTTTCATCTGTGTGCAACTCTGGCGAAAAAGTATCTCTGGCCACCGTTTACAATACACTGCGGGCGTTTTGTGACGCAGGATTGATGCAAGAGGTCACGGTCGATGGCACGCGGTCCTATTTCGACACCAATATGAACGAGCACCCGCATTTTTATTGGGAAGACAGCGGTGAGTTGACTGATGCGCCTGCTGAGGAGCTAAAAATCATTGGCTTGCCAAACGCCCCCAAAGGCACTGAGATTGCATCTGTCGATGTGGTGATCCGGTTGCGCAAAACCTAAGGTATTGTACTTTTTATCTTGAGTGTGATGTTGGGACAAATTGTGCCAACCCGCGCAGCCATGATTTGATCTTGGCTTCAACCCCCTCGACTTCAAAGGTTTCCAAGGCGCGGGGCGTCCAATGTTCTGGTGTGAGCTGGTGCAGCCAGTGACGGCGTTCTTGTTCTTGCAGTGTTGGCAGTGGCAGGGCTTTGGCGGCAAGTAAAAGTTGCAACACAGATTGCACCGCGCGCATTTGACGAAAGGCGTCCATCATCGGCCCTGTCATTTTCGCATCATCGCGCCATGTTGTGTCAAACAACGCGGTAACCTGTTGTCCAGCTCCCAGACAGTGATAGGCAACGCAGCCTGAATACCCCATTGATGTCAAATCTTTATGGATAGAGCAGCCAAAACCAGACAGGTTTGCACAGGGCGCGCCTGCGGCTTTGTCGTGGGCAAAGCTGTCACCGCGGTCAAAGGCCAAAGACACACAGCACAGCGCGGCGCACTTGGCGCAATCAGAGGTGAAATCAGGAGCGTTAGTCATCATCAAAACCTGTCATTGCAATCGCATACACGCAAGAAAAAAGGCGCCCCGCCGCAGCGTGCCGCCTTTGAAAGTGTTGTTCGCCAGCATTCAAAGGACCTAGAGCGTGAAACTTTTGGTCATTTGTGGCGTGCGACCGCTTAAGCGATTTCAACAAGCTCGATGTCGAATGTCAGGTCTTTGCCTGCCAGCATGTGGTTCGCGTCCAAGGTCACAACCTCTTCACCAACAGAGACAACAGACACAGGGATCACTTGGCCCTCAGGGGATTGCATTTGCAACTGCATGCCAACTTCCAAAGGAATCTCAGCTGGGATCATCTCACGTGGCACGTCTTGTTGTGCATCGTCTTGGCGTGGGCCGTACGCTTCTTCGGCAACCGCAGTAATGGTTTTCTTTTCGCCAACAGTCATGCCGACCATTTCTTTGTCCATGCCAACAATCACTTGGCCTGTGCCAACAGTGAATTCCAATGGATCACGGCCTTCGGAGCTGTCAAAAACAGTGCCGTCAGCAAGGGTGCCTGTGTAGTGAATGCGAACTTTGTCGCCGGATTTTACTTCGGACATCAGAAAACTCTTTCGATTTGAGGATGAATTGCGAGGCCGCTTTGAACCGAAAAGGCGCGGGTGCTCAAGGATTGGCGAAGAAAATACGCGATTGAGCGTGTTTGTAAACCTTGTACGAGAAAAACATTTGTGAGCCAGTTTCAGTTCACAAAACCTAGTGTGAGGGGCGTGATGAGGTGAAACGCGCCAAACGGTAGCACAGTACGACACAGGCCGCACCGCCCACAAGAGCCACGCCCGCTGTGATATGGTGCAAAGGGGCGTGTCCGGTCGTGCCAGCCTCAGCCGCCAGCAAAAAACACATATTAGCATCAAGCCCCAATGCGGCGGTGCGTGGGTGGCTGTGCAAAAGAGCGCCGCAAGCGATAAAGACAATCGCCAACAAAAACAGATCAATCCCTTCAAGGCCAAGGTGCAACGATACCATCCGGTAAATCACCGCCGCGCTCACCCCAAGGATGGCCCCAGGAATGATGTTTTTAAGCGCAAGATCAGGGTTGGGCATCGCGCCAAGCAGTGTCACAAAAACGCAAATGGACAGGCTTGCAGATAGGGCGACAGGCCCACCAAAATAGCTCAGCCCCAAGCCCGCTCCAAAGGCGGCAACACTGGAAAATGCCGCCCGCAAAATCGCGGGGCGAAGGCCGTGATCGATATGGCGCGGCAAGGTTTCAGAGTTCTTTGGGGTGAACGGAAACGTGGCGATCGTCACGGCAAATACCCCGATAAGCGTGCACCAAATTCGGTCGATCGCAAGGTCTGCTCCGTTGATCGGGTGATCAAGCGCGGGCAGGATGATCACGCCAACGGTTATGGCCGCAATCAGCGGACCGTAGCTATAAATCGTGCCGATCCGAAAGGCCATAAACGTGCCAAGTCCGATCATAGCCCCAAGAGCGAGGCTTTGGGCAAAGGGCGATTGCAACGTGTACAAAACCCACAGTGCCAGACCAGCCCCAATCAATGTACCAATCACACGAAATACGGCGCGCACAATCAAATCTTGTCGGTAGGCTTGTACAACAACCCAAACAGGCATTGCGGCCCAAAACGGGTTTTGCAGCTCAAGTGCAATGGCCAGCGCCAATGCGATGGATGCTGCTGCAAACAGTCGAAGTGCGTGCAAAAAGACAGGGCGCGTTAAAACCACTGCCCAGGCTCCATCAGGCCCAAATCCAACAATTGCTGGCTGTGCCACTCAAACTCGACTGAGTTGTGCCAGTTAAAGGTTTCTATATCAAATGCCGATCCGGCATTGGCTTTCAACGCTTTTGCAGTGCGAAAGCTGCCGATGGCGGCGGTGATGTTGTGGTGCCATGGACAAGAATACGTGTTGTACTCTTCCATGTTAAACGTGTGATCTTCGCGCAGCTCTAGTCCTTTTTGGGATTTGAAAATAGCGATGCGGTCAATACGGCGGCGTGCGGTTGGCATATGTTCTTCGAACCGCCACCGCAATCCGCCAAAGAAATCAAGCTGGCGTTCTTTTGGGCCATCAGCGCCCGCGCGCCCCAAAGCGTAATAGCCTGATTTGTCCAAATGTGCGTCTTCCAAAGACACTGCATTCGGTGTCTCTCCCAAATCACCCGCATATAGATCGATCACATAGGTGAGCATGCCAAAGCGGCGCTCTTCGGTGTGAAAGGTCAACATGTCGCCCACGGTGCGGGTTTCGCAAAACGGGTAAAATAAATATTCAGCGTTATAACAGTAGTACATCCAAATATTCGGAGCCGCCTTGATCAATGCATTGATCGCCTGTGTTAGCATATTGGGCGCGCGCGTGTCATAGGTGACGCGGTGAACTTTCAGTTCGACTGCCGGAGGCAAGGTCATCGTATCCGAGCCAAGCAAGATCACGGACTTGAAGCCTAAAGACAAATGGTGACGCACACAGGTGTCGACCTCGGTGAGATCTTCGGCAAAAATGATCGCCACTGGCCCTTTGGCCAAAGCGTCCGTACCGTCTTTTAGAAAGGTCTCAAAGCTATCAAAGCGCATCACGTCTCCTGCACACTGCGCGGCAGTGTCGCTGTTTGCGGTAAAAAAGCCATGAACAACATGGGATTGCAAGCGCTGAGGAAACAATCTGTGGGATAAGAGTTGGCAAACTGATCCCTGTTTGATCCTAGTTGTGGTTATTGTGCGCTGGTGCTGGAATAGGCTGTGCGTGCAGTGGATTGCAAGGCGGTTAGGTTTTGTGTAGCTAGGCGCAATATATAGCCCCTCTCAAACGCACGGATTCATGGCATGTCTGACACACCGGCTGATACAAAAGCTGACCTTAAAAAGCTGTTCGTAAAAACCTACGGCTGCCAAATGAACGTCTACGATTCCGAGCGTATGGTCGAGGCGCTGGGCGGATCTGGCTATGTCGAGGTTAGCAGCCCTGAAGATGCAGACATGATTTTGCTCAACACCTGTCACATCCGTGAAAAAGCGGCTGAGAAAGTGTATTCAGACCTTGGGCGCTATAAAGACATCAAGCTGGCGAACCCGAATTTGAAGGTTGGCGTGGCGGGCTGTGTGGCACAGGCCGAAGGCGAAGAAATCATTCGCCGCCAACCGATGGTCGATCTTGTTGTTGGCTCGCAAGCCTATCACCGTTTGCCCGAACTTGAGGCCAAAGTCGGCAATGGCGTCACGGCTGTTGATACCGATTTTCCCGAAGTTGATAAGTTCACCGCCATGCCAAACCGTCCCAAAGCGCGGCGCGCGCCGGCGGCGTTTTTGACGGTCCAAGAGGGGTGCGATAAATTCTGCGCATTCTGTGTTGTGCCGTATACGCGTGGCGCCGAAGTGTCGCGCCCTGTGGACCGCGTTTTGCGTGAGGCGCAAGATTTAGTTGAACGTGGCGTGCGCGAAATTACGCTTTTGGGTCAAAATGTTAATGCCTACCACGGGCAAGTGTCCGGTGGCTCTCAAGAGACTTGGGGGTTGGCCGCGCTTATTCGTAAACTGGCCGAAGTTGATGGATTGGAACGCATTCGTTTTACCACATCGCACCCAAATGATATGGAAGATGACCTGATTGCCGCCCATGGTGATTGTGCAAAATTGATGCCCTATTTGCACCTGCCTGTTCAGTCTGGGTCCAACAAAATTTTGAAGGCGATGAACCGCAAGCATACCGCTGAAGAATACATCGCACTGATGAAACGCTTCCGCGAAGCGCGCCCTGATATGGCGTTGTCTGGCGATTTCATCGTCGGTTTTCCCGGTGAAACGGAGCAAGATTTCGAAGACACAATGGCGTTGGTGCGTGAGGTGAAATACGCCTCTGCCTATTCCTTTAAATACTCACCACGCCCCGGCACTCCCGCGGCGGAAAAAGACGACAAAATGGTCGATCACGCCGTTGCGATGGACCGCTTGCACCGTTTGCAGGCCTTGATTTCTGAACAACAATACGCGTTCCAAGACAGCATGGTCGGGCGCGAAGTCTCAGTGTTGTTCGAGAAAAAGGGTCGTCTTGAGGGGCAAATGATTGGTAAATCCGAGTATCTTCATGCAGTGCATGCGGCCGTTGAAGGTGTTGAAATCGGCGACATTCGCCGCGTGAGAATCACCCAAAGCAAGACGAATTCTTTGGAAGGGCAACTGATCGATTAAAAATACTATGTTTGGGCGTCTGGGGCATTTTTACGGCGGGGCATTCAAGAAAAACCCTTTACGCTTTCCCAGGCGTCAACAATTGCGCCATAGTTGAGGTATAGTCCTTGGTTTTGGCACAATATGTAGTGATTTATCTTCACAATGACACGAATTTTGTTATCTTGTTTCTATGAACTTGCGAATAGGGCGTCGAAATGTATTTTTGTTGATGCGTTGAGTGTGACAGCCTGAAAGCGTTAACAAGGGGAACTGAAGACGTGGTGAACGAACTTCTTCATAAAGGACGAGCTTTATTTGTAGGCTCTTTAATTGCGGCCACGGCTTGTGCCGGGGTGGCTGCGCAAGCGCAAGTGATTTCAGGTACAGTCAATGGTGAAAGGTATGCGCCAACCATTTGGATCGACCCTGATGGATGTGAACACTGGGTGATGGATGACGGCGTTGAGGGCTATATGGACCTTAAAGTTGATCGGGACGGCAAGCCAACGTGTCATCCGGTGAAGGCATGCGCTGTGATGAATTCAGATCAACTTTTCGCAACGGATCGCTATACTATTTCTGCGGCCGGTCGTAAGCGTTTGACGGATTTTTTCACTCAGGCTGGAGCCACAGCTTATATAATCATCGGCCACACCGACAGTCGTGCCTCTGATGAGTACAATATGAAGCTGAGTTATAATCGTGCCAATGCTGTTGCGAAAATCGCAGGCAGCACAGGTGCACGGGTTGCAGATGTGCGCGGGTATGGTGAGCGTATGCCAATCGCGTCCAACGGGACGGGTGCAGGCATGCAAAAAAACCGTCGCGTTGAAATCATCTGTATCAAGTAAGGAGCGAACACATGAAAGCTATCAAAGTTATTGCCATTCTGGGTGTCGCTGTGTCCTTGTCTGCATGTGAAAATATTGTGACTGAAAGTGCCGGCGCAGCCTTGGGGCGCAAGCAAGATAAAACAGTCGATCGTGGGTTTGATTCCAAACACCTGTCTCAATTGCAGGCTGGTATTTGGATTGACCCGAACGGCTGTGATCACTGGATCATCGATGATGGAGTCGAGGGCTATTTGTCCTCACGCGTTGATAAATACGGCAAACCAATTTGTTCCGGTACCGCTGCACCTAACACAGCAATTGGCCCGTTTAAGTCAGGGTCCGTTTTCGGTGACGCAATCTAAGGTTTCGGTATGAGCTATGATTAATGAGCCGCTCCTTTTGGGGGCGGCTCTTTTTATGATGTGTGCCGGATCTCTTTGTGTCGCAGTGATCAAGAATGCGCCACTTTTTGCACGTCATTGTGAATATTTTGTATCATGGCTTGCGCTGACCACAATCCCTTGGCACCATCGAGCTATAGCCCTTTAGAGTCGGAGAGACATTTGGCCACCAGCGCGCTGACACCCCCGCGAACACAAGACAATGGTTTTGAGACCCTGCTTGAGTTTGATGACAACCGATCGCTTATTGACCTGTGCGGTGAATACGACCGCAATTTGGCGCAGATCGAAACCAATCTTTCCGTTCAGATCGTGCGACGCGGCAATATTTTGGCCGTCATGGGCGACGAAGAGCCGCGTGCATTGGCCTGTGCGACGCTGACGGAATTGTATCTGAAACTGGATGCGGGCCGCGACATCGATGAAGGTGAAATCGCTGGAACCATCCGTATGGGCAAAAGCAGCAAAGCCCAAAACGGTCACGCCGAAGCGCGGCGCGGCGATGGGGCATTTCCCGCCGATCAGATCGAGATGTTTAAAGGCGCTGGATCTGAAATTAAAACCCGAAAGAAAACGATTGAGCCGCGCACCGAAGCGCAAAAGGCCTATGTGGAAAGTCTGTACAACAACGAGTTGGCGTTCGGTATCGGCCCTGCGGGTACGGGCAAGACCTATTTGGCGGTGGCCGTGGGGGTGAACATGTTCATCAACGGCCATGTCGATAAGATCATCCTGTCGCGCCCTGCTGTAGAAGCGGGCGAGCGTTTGGGGTTTCTACCCGGTGATATGGGGGAAAAAGTCGACCCTTACATGCAGCCGCTTTATGATGCTTTGGATGATTTTTTGCCCGCCAAGTTGATCTCTAAACTCAAAGAAGAAAAAACCATCGAGATCGCACCTTTGGCGTTCATGCGCGGACGCACATTAAGCCGTGCTTTCGTGGTTTTGGACGAGGCGCAAAACGCCACCACGATGCAGATGAAGATGTTTTTGACCCGCTTGGGCGAAGGCTCGCGTATGGTGATCACGGGCGACCGCACGCAAATCGATTTGCCACGCGGCGTCTCAAGTGGCCTGCGTGATGCAGAACGGATTTTGGCGGGCGTCAACAAAGTGGCGTTCAACTACTTCTCGTCAAAAGATGTGGTGCGTCATCCGCTTGTGGCTGCGATCATTGAAGCTTATGAGGCAGACGAGGCTAGGTGAACAGGGCAGCTGCCCCACCTGTGGCCATTTGAGGTTTGATCGTGGGGCACTGCGCCGATGCAAATAGATATTGATATCACGGACCCGCGTTGGGACGACTTGGGGCTTGAATCCATTTCGGCTCAAGCTTTGGCTGCAATATGTGACCGGATCGGACTTGCGGCTGACGACTGCGAAGTGTCTGTTTTGGGGTGTGATGATGCGCGGATCAAAGACCTCAATGCCGATTTTCGTGAAAAAGACAAAGCCACCAATGTGCTGTCTTGGCCGGCTGAGGAACGTGGCGCGAATGCGGGGCAGGTGCCTGATTTGCCTATAGCCGATGTTTTTGGGACCATCGAGTTGGGCGATATCGCGATTTCTTATGACACCTGTGCGGCTGAGGCCGCGGCGGCAGGCAAGCCGATTGAGCACCATGTGACCCATTTGATCGTTCATGGAATATTACATTTGCTTGGATATGATCACATAAATGATGCAGATGCCGCATTAATGGAAAATCTTGAAACAGAACTACTTGAAACTTTGGGCATACCGGACCCATATTAGGGGCCTTAGCCGCATTTTGGCTGTAAATTTTGGAAAGGACGCATGGGCGACACCGAGCCTGGGTCTTCTACGGCAGCGCAAAGCGCGCGCCAAGACCCCAAGAGACGCTCAGAAATGAGCCCCTCCCCGACGCAAGACACTCCTGTTGTGTATGGCCCTGTGCCGCAGCCCGTCAAACCGAGCTGGATCACACGCGTAAAGTCTGTTTTTTCTGCATCGTCAGTTCAGGACGCACCCAGTGATGGCGTGCCCCCACAACGCGACCCCGTTCCACTGGAGCGATTGGGTATGATGAACCTGCGTTCAAAGCGGGTGGACGATGTGGCCGTGCCCAAAGCCGATATGACGGTCGTGCCGTTTGACATCAGCAAAGAGGACCTGGTGAAAGTGTTTCGTGAAAGCGGCAACACGCGTTTGCCTGTGTATGACGGAACGCTCGACACGCCTGTCGGGCTGATCCACCTCAAAGATTTCGCGCTCAATCATGGCTTTAACGGCAAGGACGAAAAGTTCGATTTGTCGAAAATGCTACGCCCGTTGATTTATGCGCCGCCCTCGATGCCCATCGGTGTTCTATTGACCAAGATGCAATCTGACCGGATGCATATGGCTTTGGTCATTGATGAATATGGTGGCGTTGATGGTTTGGTCACGCTTGAGGATTTGGTGGAACAAGTCATCGGCGAGATTGAAGACGAACATGACATCGAAGAAGATGTGTTCTGGACGCAGCAAGACGATGGTATTTACATCGCTCAAGCCAAAACACCCATGGAAGAGTTCGAAAACGAAATTGGCATGCGTCTGACGCCAGAGGATGCCGACGAAGAAATCGACACCCTTGGGGGGTTGGTGTTTTTGCTCACAGGGCGCGTGCCTGTGCGCGGCGAAGTGATCCCGCATGTCTCTGGCGCCGAGTTCGAAATCATCGACGCCGATCCGCGCCGCATCAAACGCATTCGTGTGCGTTTGCCCAATGCGGCCAAAGCGCCCAAAGCAACACCCTTGCCCGTCACACCCGAAGGGGTACAGGCCTAACATGCAGGCGGCACAGCGCCTAATTCGCGCTGTGCGTGACCCGCGTGTTTTGGCTGCCATCGCAGGCTTGGCTTGCGGGGCAGGCCAAGCGCCATTGCAAGCATGGCCTATCGCCTTGATCGGCATGACAATTGGCGCATTTCTTTGGGCGCAAACGATCACGCCGCGCGCCGCAGCCGCTGTTGGCTGGTGGTTGGGGTTCGGTGCTTTTCTGAGTTCCACATTTTGGATCGCAGAGCCCTTTTTGGTGAACCCTGCGCGTCACGGCTGGATGATCCCTTTTGCCTTGTTTGGTATGGCGGGGGGGCTGGCCTTGTTTTGGGCTGCGGCCTTTTATCTGGCCAAACGGTTTGGTGCGGGCCTGTTGGCGCTCACCGTGCTGTGGTCATTGGCCGAAGTGCTACGCGGTTTTATGTTTACCGGTTTCCCATGGGCTTTGCCCGCTTATATTTGGCTCGATACCCCCGTGGCACAGCTTGCCGCCTATGTCGGGCCTTATGGTCTTAGCGCGCTGAGTTTTGGTCTGATTGCTTTATGTGTGCAGGCTTGTCTGTCGCAAACACGGCGTGGGGTGGTTTGGCCTGTTCTGGCTTTGGCGGCTATGTTTGGCCTCGGGGCGCTGCGCCTCACCCAGCCGTTGCCCAACAACACCGATCACATGTTGCGCATCGTGCAGCCCAATGCGGCGCAACATCTCAAATGGGATCCTGCCTTCGTTCCGATGTTTTTCGACCGCGCGCTTGAGTTGTCTGACCCAGAGGGCGCAGACTTAATCATTTGGCCTGAAACCTCGATTGCGGCCCCTTTGTATGCGGCGGGGCCTTATTTGGATCAGGTTGCCGCACGCACTGGCACCGTTCCTGTCGTGGTTGGTGTGCAACGTGTCAATGGCTATCGGGGGTACAATTCCGCCGCCGTTATCGATGCAAACGGGGCTGTAGCACAGATCTATGACAAACGCCATTTGGTGCCCTTTGGCGAATATATGCCCTTGCCAAAAATTATGGGCGCGCTGGGCCTGCGCACGTTTACCGCGCAAGAGGGCTTTGGCTTTTCAGCCGGTGACACCGAGATGTTGTTTGATTTCGGGCCTTTGGGCAAGGCTCTACCACTGATTTGCTACGAGGCGATTTTTCCGCGTGACACGCGCAGCGCTATGCGCCCCGATTGGTTGCTGCAAATCACCAATGATGCTTGGTTCGGTACACTCACAGGTCCGCAACAAAGTTTGGCCCAAGCGAGGTTTCGCGCGATTGAAACAGGCTTGCCCATGGTGCGCGCCGCCAACACAGGCATCTCGGCCATCACCGATGCGCGCGGCGACATTCAGGTCGCGATCCCGTTAGGTCAAGCAGGCGGCGTGACCGCCGCATTGCCACATGCTTTGCCGCCAACACTGTATGTACGCATCGGCGAACGCGGTGTTTTAGGTTTTTTAAGCCTTCTTGCGCTATGTGCATGGCTGTTACCACTTGGACGACGATTTCGAAAAACAAATTGACCCTACCCAGACCGCGCTATATCGCATTGAAACACATCGGCTCGACACAACGGCTTCCTGACGTGACGAGCGACATGAAATAACGGAGCACCACCCCATGTCTCGTAAAGATTATATTTTCACCTCGGAATCTGTATCCGAAGGCCACCCGGATAAAGTGTGCGATCGCATTTCTGATGCCGTTCTAGATGCATTTTTAACCGAAGAACCCGAAGCACGGGTTGCAGCAGAAACATTTGCTACAACCAACCGTGTTGTGATCGGCGGCGAAGTTGGGCTGTCCGACCAAGATAAGCTCACCGAATATATGGGCAATATAGAAGGCATCGTGCGCGACTGCGTGCGTGACATCGGTTATGAGCAAGACAAGTTCCACTGGAACACGCTCAAAGTGTCAAACTACTTGCACGAACAATCCGCCCATATCGCCCAAGGCGTCGATGCGGCAGGCGACAAAGACGAAGGCGCGGGTGATCAGGGCATTATGTTCGGCTATGCCACCCAGGAAACAGAAGCCTTGATGCCTGCGCCGATTCAATATGCCCACGCCATTTTGCGCCGCTTGGCCGAAGTGCGCAAAGATGGCACAGAGCCACGCCTTGGCCCTGACGCAAAATCGCAGTTGTCTGTGCAATACCGTGATGGCAAACCTGTTGGCATTTCGTCATTGGTTTTGTCTACACAGCACCTTGACGAAACAATGACCTCTGGCGATGTGCGCGATTTGATCACACCCTATATCTTGGAGGTTCTGCCCGAGGGCTGGATCACACCTGAAACCGTATGGCACGTGAATCCAACGGGCAAATTTGTCATCGGTGGCCCCGATGGGGATGCGGGCCTGACAGGGCGCAAAATTATCGTTGATACTTATGGCGGTGCGGCCCCTCATGGCGGTGGTGCATTCTCAGGCAAAGACCCGACCAAAGTGGATCGCTCTGCGGCCTATGCGGCGCGGTATTTGGCGAAAAACGTTGTTGCCGCTGGTTTGGCCGAACGCTGCACCATTCAATTGTCGTACGCGATTGGTGTCTCGGCGCCTTTGTCGATCTATGCCGATTTGCACGGGACAGGCGAAACGGATCCTGCACTGATCGAAGCGGCTATTCCGAAGGTGATGGATCTCACACCACGTGGTATTCGCACGCATTTGGATTTGAACAAACCGATCTATGCCCGCACGGCAGCCTACGGCCACTTTGGTCGCGCGCCAGAGGCCGATGGCGGGTTCTCATGGGAACGCACCGATTTGGCGCAGGCTCTGATCAACGCGATTTAGGTATAGAGTATATCTGAATTTGAAAGGGCGGGTATAACCCGCCCTTTTTTGTGTTCAATGTTACCCAATCAAGGTGATGTCGCATGCTCCAGACGCGCGGCGCAGGGCATGTACGTCGTTCAATTCAGGATCGTTGATCCAGCCAAGGGCGGCACTCTTGTCAGGAAACGACAGTAAGACAACGCGATCTGGTAAAGGCATTTCGCCTTCTAACCGTGTTGGCTCTGTGGTCATGGCCTCAGGCTTTGCACCATATTTGGCAAGGGCTGCCCCTGCTTTTTCGGCATAGGCTTTCAATGTGTCGGGGTTGGTGACGGTGAGCTGTACAACAGCATAAATCATGATCTGTCCTTCTTATATGTGCGATGCCTTGGTGTAGCTTGTGGATGTGCATGTAAAAACGCGTGTCTTTGCATGTAATTCATGCGAAAACGCATGCATGGATGTGTTGAACAAACCACACTGGGACGATCTGGAAACCGTTTTGACTTTGGTGCAATGCGGGTCTCTTGCTGCAGCGGCACAGGTACTTGGGGTCAATTATACCACGGTGGCACGGCGGATCGGCCGCGTTGAATCCGTGCTTGGGCAAATGTTGTTTGAGCGTCTTAGCGATGGCTATCGACCAACCGAGGCGGGGCTGTTGGTGGCCGAGCACGCGGGCGAGATGCGCCAATGCGAAGATGTTTTGCTGCGCCGCCTGAAAGGTCAAGATACGCGATTGAGGGGGCCGCTTGTGGTGACTGCTCCGCAGCTTTTGGTGGCGTATGTTTTGCCGAGTGCTATCGAGAATTTCACCCGTGCACATCCCGATGTAGACCTGCACGTGCGGGCCACCAACGATTTGTTAGACCTCTCGCGTCGCGAAGCTGACTTGGCTGTGCGTGTGAGCAATAGTCCCGGAGATGCGCTCACAGGAGTGCGATTAACCCCGCAAGACACTGGATTTTTTGCCACACAAAGCTGGATCGACAAAATCCAAAACGCCCCCGACCGACCGATCGATTGGATCGTTTATGAGGCCCATAAAGCGTTGCCGGATATCGTGATGTCCGCCTATCCATCGTCGCGCATTCGCTATCGGTTCGACGATATGATCGCCATGGCAGGGGCGGCTGCGGCGGGGCTTGGGCTGGTGCGCATGCCGATGTTTTTGGGGCGGCGCACTGAACAATTGATTGAGGTGCCGCAGCTGACGCCACAGCCCTATGCCGATATCTGGCTGGTTGGTCACAAAGATGTCTGGCCCGGGGCCAAGCCCGCCGCCTTTCGCAACGCTGTGCGCCGTGTGATCAAGGCCGATCATGCTATATTCGTGGCGTGAAATGGCAATGACGTGATCCGTGATCTCGCATGGGTTATGATATTGGATCCTGCCCATGTATTGAACCGAGCGGGCAAAGTGCAAGAATTCTGGCGTAGGATAAAGCCCACTGTTGCCGCCACGCCCGTCCCCTGATAAATCGCTGCCCATGACTGATAATAACACCCCCAAAAAGACGCCCCCCGGCGCGCACCAATCTGGTGCGCCTTGGCGCAATTTCTATGGTCGCCTGCAAGGCAAGACGATGAATCAAGCGCAAAAAGATTACATTGCCGAGGATCTCGAAGCTTTGTCCCCCGGCGGCGTTGGGTGGGATGTGAACCCAGAGCGCACACCGATTGATATGGCCGCGAAGTTCAAAGGCAAACCTGTTTGGCTTGAGATCGGCTTTGGCGGTGGTGAGCATTTGGTGCACATGGGCGAGACATATCCGCAGGTCGAAATTATCGGGTGTGAGCCGTTTATGAACGGTGTCGCCATGTTGCTTGGCAAAATCCGTAAATTGGGCACGCAAAATATTTGGGTGCATCCGGGTGATGTGCGCGATCTGTTCGACATTGTGCCCGATGAGAGCCTTGAGAAAGCGTTTCTCAACTATCCCGATCCATGGCCAAAATCGCGTCACCATCGCAGACGGTTTGTCACCCAAGAACACTTGGTGCCTTTGTTCAAAGCCATGAAACCGGGCACCGAGTTTCGTGTGGCCACAGATATTCCTGATTACGTGCGTCAAACGATGGAAGAGGTGCCAAAGGCAGGGTTTGTGTTTGAGGGAAATCCCGATGACTTGAGCACGTCTTGGCCCGATTGGATTTCAACGCGCTACGAGCAAAAAGCACTCCGCGAAGGGCGCACGCCCCACTATATGACATTCCGCCGCCCTTAAGGGCTAAGTATTCCACCCAATAGGGTGTCGTAGATGGACCACGATTTCTGTTTGCGCTATCAGTTGGGCAAAGTTGTATCGGCGCCCCGCGCCGCATGAGGAGAGACCCATGTCCGGCCACGGCACCCCAATTCCGATGACATCCCGCAAATCTGGCCCGCTCAGCGGCACAGCTGGCGTCCCTGGTGATAAATCCATTTCCCACCGCGCGTTGATTTTTGGTGCGATGGCGGTCGGCGAGACGAAAATCTCAGGCCTGCTTGAGGGCCAAGATGTGTTGGACACAGCCAAAGCCATGGCCGCGCTTGGGGCCGAGGTTGTGGATCACGGCGCGGGCAACTGGTCTGTGCATGGTGTCGGTGTTGGCGGTTTTTCCGAACCTGATAATGTGATTGATTGCGGCAACTCAGGCACGGGGGTGCGCCTGATTATGGGCTGCGTGGCCACATCGCCGTTTGCCGTGACATTTACCGGAGATGCCTCTTTGAACAAACGCCCCATGGGACGGGTGACTGATCCATTGGCGTTGTTTGGTACCAAATCTGTGGGCCGCTCTGGTGGGCGTTTGCCGCTCACATTGGTGGGCACGGGCGATCCAACGCCTGTTGAATATTCGACACCGATGCCATCGGCGCAGGTGAAGTCGGCTGTGCTTTTGGCAGGGCTGAATGCGCCGGGCAAAACTGTGGTGATCGAAAAAGAAGCCACACGCGATCATACAGAACGCATGCTGCGCGGTTTTGGCGCTGAGGTTGTGACCGAAAAGGTCGATGCAGGCTATAAAATCACTTTGACGGGGCGTCCTGAATTGAAACCCCAAGTGGTGGCGGTGCCGCGCGATCCAAGCTCTGCTGCCTTTCCTGTGTGTGCGGCTTTGATCGTTGAGGGATCTGATATTTTGGTGCCTGGCGTGAGCCAAAACACCACCCGCAATGGGCTTTACACCACTTTGGTTGAAATGGGCGCGGACATTACATTTGAAAATGAGCGCACCGAGGGCGGTGAGCCTGTTGCTGATTTGCGGGTGAAATACTCACAACTCAAAGGCATCGCTGTGCCGCCAGAACGCGCGGCGTCAATGATCGATGAGTATCCGATTTTGTCCGTTGTGGCGTCCTTCGCTGAGGGCACAACGGTCATGAAGGGCGTCAAAGAGCTGCGCGTGAAAGAAAGCGATCGCATCGACGCGATGGCGCGCGGTTTGGAAAAATGCGGCGTTGAGATCGAAGAAGATCAGGACACGTTGATCGTGCATGGACGCGGCCCAAAGGGCGTCAAGGGCGGTGCCACTTGTGCCACCTTTATCGATCACCGCATTGCTATGTCTTTTCTCGTGATGGGGATGGCATCTCAGGCCCCCGTGTCTGTTGACGACGGCTCACCCATTGCGACGTCTTTTCCAGTATTCGAAAGCTTGATGGCGAATCTTGGCGCACAGGTTGAACGCACGGCGGGTTAAGACCAAGTTTGGCTTGCGCATCATGGCTGCGCTTGCCATCTTTGACGCTCAAATGAGGGAAAGCACATGAGTTTTTGCGTGGCAATCGATGGACCCGCTGCGGCGGGCAAGGGCACGGTGTCTCGCGCAGTGGCCGATGTATTTGGCTTTGCGCATTTGGATACGGGGCTTTTGTACCGTGCGACGGGGGCCAAGACGTTTGAAGGTCTATCCCCGCTTGAGGCGGCCCAAAATCTGACAGCTGAGGATTTGCAGCGCGATGATTTGCGCTCTGGCGATGCTGGCCAAGCGGCCAGTCGCGTGGCCGCACTTCCCGAAGTGCGCGACGCTTTGGTCGATTTTCAGCGGGCGTTTGCGCGTCGCAATGGCGGGGCTGTGCTGGACGGTCGTGATATCGGCACGGTGATTTGCCCTGATGCCGAAGTGAAGCTTTATGTCACGGCCTCTGACGAGGTGCGTGCGCAGCGGCGTTTTGCCGAATTGGTTGCCGCAGGTGAAGAGGTCACGCTTGAGGGCGTTCTGAGTGATCTTCGCGAACGCGACGAGCGAGATTCTGCGCGGGCTGCGGCCCCATTGAAACCTGCCGAAGATGCCATCGTTATCGACACCACTGATATGAGCATTGATGATGCCGTGGCGCAGGTTGTTGCTTTGATTAAGCAAAAGTTCTCGTAAGAAAATTACCCGCAAGGCCAAATAATCGTCAAAACTTATGTGCGCCTGTGCTCACCTTTGGCGCGCTTATGGGGTGTTTGTTATTTTAATATATTATTTCAGTGACTTAGGTTTTTGGTAGCTGTTGTGCTGAGTGATGTCATGCTCTTGTCGTTTGATTGTTTTTACCCATGTAATGAGCACAGACACTCCTTCATACATGGATCAAAATTATGTTTCTCGACAAATTGAACTGGCGCTACGCTACAAAAAAAATGGACCCGTCCAAACCCGTATCCGAAGAAAATGTTGCCAAAATCGTTGACGCGATCCGCATGGCTCCGACCTCTTCTGGCTTGCAGCCCTTCCACCTGTTTGTGATCCGCAATGCGGATGTACGCGAAAAACTGAAACCTGCGGCCTTTGGTCAAGAGCAGCTCACAGACGGGTCGCATCTTTTGGTCTTTGCAGCCTATGACGGATATGATGACGCGCGCATCGATGCCGTGGTTGATCATCACGCAGACGAGCGCCCGGGCACGCGCGAAATGTTGGAAGGCTACTATGGTAACCTAAAATCCATGTATTTGCCGCGTGAAGATCAAGTGAACTTTGAACACGCGGCGCGCCAAGCCTATATCGCTCTTGGGTTTGCTTTGGCGGCCGCAGCAGAGTTGGGCGTGGACAGCACGCCGATGGAAGGCTTCGATCCGGCACAATTCGACGAGATTTTGGGGCTGAAAGACAAAGGTCTGAAATCCGTGGTCATCTTGCCGCTGGGCACACGGGATGAGGCTGGTGACTGGCTGGCTCCAATGAAAAAAGTGCGCCGTCCGTTGAGCGATTTTGTGACCAATATCGATTGATCGCAGTCGATCACGCATGAAATGAAAGCCGGGCAATTTTGTCCGGCTTTTGTACATGAATTCACCGCTAGCGGTCTAACAAAGTGACGCGGGCGGTCTTATGTATGATGTCCCGAGAGCAAAAATTCCCGCCATCCTTTAGAGGTCCCCATGCAAAAATATTCCATCCTTGATCTCGCGCCCGTGGCTGAGGGGCGCCAAATATCCGATGCTATCGCCAATTCCGTGGCCTTGGCACAGCATGGCGAGGCTTTGGGGTTTCACCGGTTTTGGTTGGCCGAGCATCACAATATGCCGGGTATCGCCAGTGCGGCCACTGCCGTTTTAATCGGTCATGTGGCGGGGGCTACAAAAAACATTCGCGTGGGCGCGGGGGGCATCATGCTGCCCAATCATGCGCCGCTGATGGTGGCTGAACAATTTGGCACGCTGAACGCAATTTACCCGAACCGAATTGATCTTGGGTTGGGGCGCGCGCCGGGATCTGACATGACCACAGCGCGAGCGCTGCGTCGCAATATGCAGGCGGGGGATCGGTTCCCCGATGATGTGGTCGAATTGATGGATTATTTGGATGACAATCCTGATGTGACGCCTGTGCGGGCCTTTCCCGGCGAGGGCAGTCATGTGCCTGTTTATATTCTGGGATCAAGCTTGTTTGGCGCGCAGTTGGCTGCGCATTTGGGCCTGCCTTACGCGTTTGCTTCGCATTTTGCCCCTGCGCATTTGGAACAAGCACTGCATATCTACCGCTCTACATTCCGCCCGTCTGCGGCTCTTGATGCGCCCTATGCGATCATGGCGGCGGGCGTTGTTGTCGCTGATACGGATGCCGAGGCCACATATCTGCGCTCATCTCAATTGATGTCATTTGCCAAGGTGATCACAGGCAAGCCGGGGTTGATGTGCAAGCCTAGCCATGATGTGCAAAGCCAAATCCCTGCACAAGTGTTGGCACAGGTTCAAAACGCGATGTCGATTTCGGCCGTGGGCAGTTTGGATACGGTGCAGGCGCAACTGGCAAACATCGTCTCACGCTACGCCCCTGACGAATTGATGGTGACAGGCATGATCTATGACCAAACAGCACAATTGCATTCACTGACTTTGGCATCGAAAGCTTTGTCATCTTTGGTGGTGCCATAGACGTCAACCTCAACAAACATTGGGGTTTGCGATGCTCTATAGGGTTGCTCATGTTGTTGAAATGGCCTATACGCGCCCTGTCTAGAAGACCATTAAGAGTCGCAGATGCAGATAAGCAGGGCCCAAAGGGAAACCTTTGGCCTTTATTGTTTTGCAAAAGCGATTTGTTTTCAATGACCAATGCAACCCAAAGACCTGCGGAGACAACCGCACGGCCCGAATATACGTTTTGAAAAGGAAATTGAGACCACATGGCTCAGAATATCACTATGGAAGACTTCGAAGCTCTTCTCGCAGAAAGCTTTGAAATTGACACCCCCCAAGAAGGGTCTGTCGTAAAAGGTAAAATCATCGCAATCGAAGCTGGCCAGGCCATCATCGATGTAGGCTACAAAATGGAAGGCCGCGTTGATCTTAAAGAATTTTCCAACCCGGGCGAAGCTCCTTCAATCGCAGTTGGCGATGAAGTCGAAGTGTTCCTCGACCGCGTTGAAAACGCACGTGGCGAAGCGGTTATTTCCCGTGATAAAGCCCGTCGTGAAGAAGCATGGGATCGTCTTGAAAAAGCTTACGCTGCTGAAGAGCGCGTTGACGGTGCTATCTTTGGCCGCGTCAAAGGTGGCTTCACAGTTGACCTCGGCGGCGCAGTTGCGTTCTTGCCAGGTTCCCAAGTTGACGTACGCCCAGTGCGTGACGCTGGCCCACTTATGGGTCTCAAGCAGCCGTTCCAAATTCTTAAAATGGACCGTCGCCGTGGCAACATCGTTGTTTCCCGTCGCGCTATCCTTGAAGAATCACGCGCAGAACAGCGCGCTGAAGTCATCGGCAACCTCACTGAAGGTCAAGCTGTTGAAGGCGTTGTCAAAAACATCACCGAATACGGTGCGTTTGTTGACCTCGGCGGCGTAGACGGTTTGCTCCACGTCACTGACATGGCATGGCGCCGTGTGAATCACCCATCCGAGATCCTCACAATCGGTGAGAGCATCAACGTGCAAGTGATCAAAATCAACAAAGAGACACACCGTATCTCTCTCGGCATGAAGCAGTTGCAAGACGATCCTTGGGATGCTGTTGAAGGCAAATTCCCACTTGAGTCCGTACACATGGGCCGCGTGACAAACATCACGGACTACGGCGCATTCGTTGAGCTTGAGCCAGGTGTTGAAGGTCTCGTACACGTGTCCGAGATGTCTTGGACTAAGAAAAACGTACACCCAGGTAAAATCGTTTCCACTTCACAAGAAGTCGAAGTGATGGTTCTGGAAATCGATTCTTCTAAACGTCGCGTGTCTTTGGGTCTCAAACAGACTCAACGTAACCCATGGGAAGTGTTTGCAGAAACTCACCCAGAGGGCACACAAGTTGAAGGCGAAGTCAAAAACATCACCGAATTCGGTCTGTTTGTTGGCCTGCCAGGCGACATCGACGGCATGGTTCACCTCTCTGACCTGTCATGGGAAGAGCGCGGCGAAGATGCGATCCAAAACTTCCGCAAAGCGGACGTTGTTAAAGCGGTTGTCACCGAAGTTGACGTTGAAAAAGAGCGTATTTCTCTTTCAATCAAAGCCCTCGACGATAGCTTCTCTGGCGCAGTTGAAGGCGTGAAACGCGGCTCTATCGTGACTGTCACTGTGACAGCGATCGAAGAAGGCGGCGTTGAAGTTGAGTATGAAGGCGCGAAATCCTTCATCCGTCGTTCTGACCTTGCACGTGATCGCGCTGACCAGCGTCCTGAGCGTTTCAACGTTGGCGACAAACTTGACGTACGCGTGACCAATGTGGACCAAAAGACACGTCGTCTTGGCCTGTCCATCAAAGCACGTGAAATCGCTGAAGAAAAAGAAGCAGTGGAACAGTACGGATCATCTGCATCCGGCGCGTCCCTCGGCGATATTCTTGGCGCAGCGTTGAAAACAGAAGACTAATCGCACCGCGATTTTTTGATGTAGCTTTAGAAAAGGCCCTGCCATGTGCGGGGCCTTTTTTTTCGCTGTGCCGCAGCATTGGTGCGTCTGCTGCAAGGTGTTAGGGCCAGTGGCGATTCGGTGCATTCCCTTTCTCCGCCTTGCCGCGGGACGCTTGTGTCTGCATGACGTAGCGAAAAGCAGCGATTAATGTTTTTTTGGCCCAAGATCAGCACATTAGAAGTAAAAAAACCGCTGCTTGAGCCAAGGAAACTATTTCACGATGGAAATTCGCGTCCTATAGTCTTGGCAGCTTGTGAGAATTTTTGCAGAGCGCACCAATCTTTAGGGGGAGAACTTCATGATCCGATCTGAACTCATTCAGAAGATCGCAGACGACAACCCACATCTTTACCAACGGGACGTCGAGCGGATCGTGAACACGATCTTTGAAGAAATTATCGAAGCGATGGCCAAAGGCGACCGTGTAGAGCTGCGCGGTTTTGGCGCGTTTTCAGTTAAGAAACGTGATGCCAGAATGGGACGTAATCCGCGAACCGGCGAAAGCGTTCCTGTTGACGAAAAACATGTACCGTTTTTCAAGACCGGCAAATTGCTCCGCGACCGTTTGAACGAAGAGTAAGGAGCGCCCGATGCGCACCATCCGTTATGTTTTTCTCGCGGCACTGGCTGTCGCGCTTGTTACCATTGCTTTGGCCAATCGTGCCATTGTAACGCTCAATCTTTTGCCTGCGGAATTGGCAGAGTATTTGGGCGTTGGGTATTCTATTTCGTTGCCTATGTTTATCGTCATTTTTGGCGCGATCATCGCGGGGCTCTTGATCGGCTTCGTGTGGGAATACATGCGCGAATACAAACACCGTGCCGCGGCCAGCAAACATCGCCGTGAAAAAGATGTTCTCGCGCGTGAAGTGTCGAAACTTAAGGTTGATAAAGCCAAATCAGAGGGCGACGAAGTGCTGGCACTTCTCGACACATAAGACAGGCTCATGGACACACGCGTCAAAATTTGCGGGATAAACACTCCGCAGGCCGCCGAGGCGGCTGTCAACGCGGGCGCCCAGTATTTGGGGTTTGTGTTCTTTCCAAAATCTCCGCGCAACGTGTCGATCGATGTTGCGCGTGATTTGGCATTGGACGTGCCTGTGGGCGTGGCCAAGGTTGCTTTGGTGGTGAATGCCTCTGATGCCGATTTGGATCGGTTGCTGGGCGAAGTGCCAATCGATATTTTACAGCTACATGGCGCAGAAGACCTCGAACGGGTCAAGGCGATCCGCGCCCGCTACGGATTGCCTGTGATGAAAGCTGTGGGTGTGTCTGGCCCGCAAGATATCCAAGCGCTCGATGCTTATGGCTTGGTCAGTGATCAGGTTTTGGTCGACGCCAAAGCGCCAAAAGGTTCTGTTTTGCCCGGCGGCAATGGATTGGCCTTTGACTGGCGGCTGATTTCCAAGCGCGGCTGGAATGCGCCTTGGATGTTGGCAGGGGGGCTGACGCCGGAAAATGTCGTGCAGGCCATTCAATTGACCGGCGCGAAGCAGGTGGATGTCTCTTCTGGCGTTGAAAGTACCCCTGGTGTGAAAGATCCCGCCAGAATCCGCGCGTTCATCGAGGCGATCCGTGCAGGGTAAGCCCGTGTGCGTGGTAGTATTTTTCCAAGAAATTGCCGCATCACTTTACCACTTCGCACCTGTGCGCTACATCGTTTGAGACAGATAAGAATTTTTGTATGACGCATGCCGTGATCGCAGGGTCACACGGGTTTCATACTTTGGGAGCTTCCAGATGAACGATCTTTTCAATAGCTTTATGAATGGTCCTGACGAAAAGGGCCGCTTTGGCAACTATGGCGGGCGCTTTGTGTCCGAAACCTTGATGCCATTGATCCTCAGCCTTGAGGAAGAGTTCGAGCGCGCCAAAACGGATCCGACGTTTTGGGCCGAAATGGATTATCTGTGGAAGCATTACGTTGGTCGCCCAAGCCCGCTGTATTTCGCCGAAAACATGACCAACGAGCTTGGTGGGGCGAAAATTTACCTCAAACGCGATGAGTTGAACCACACGGGTGCGCATAAAATCAACAATGTGTTGGGCCAGATCATTCTGGCCCGGCGCATGGGCAAGACCCGCATCATCGCCGAAACAGGCGCGGGTCAACACGGCGTTGCCACCGCGACGGTCTGTGCCAAGTTTGGCCTAGAATGCGTGATCTACATGGGCGCGCATGACGTTGAACGCCAAGCGCCCAACGTGTTCCGCATGAAATTGCTCGGCGCTGAAGTGGTGCCTGTAACGTCCGGTCGCGGCACGTTGAAAGACGCAATGAATGATGGTCTGCGCGATTGGGTGACCAATGTGCACAACACGTTTTACTGCATCGGCACTGTGGCAGGCCCGCATCCGTACCCCGAAATGGTACGCGATTTTCAAGCGATCATCGGCAAGGAAGTCCGCTGGCAGTTGCCCGAGCACGAAGGCGAGGGGCGCCTGCCGGACACCGTGATCGCGGCGATCGGTGGCGGGTCGAATGCGATGGGGTTGTTCTATCCCTTCCTTGACGACGACAGCGTGCGCATCATTGGTGTTGAGGCCGGTGGCAAGGGTGTGAACGACAAGATGGAACATTGCGCGTCCCTAACGGGCGGGCGCCCCGGTGTTTTGCATGGCAATCGCACATATCTGTTGCAAGATGATGATGGCCAGATTTTGGAAGGTTTCTCAATCTCTGCGGGGCTCGATTATCCCGGTATCGGCCCTGAACATGCTTGGCTCAATGACACCAAACGGGCAGAATACGTCGCGATCACCGACAAAGAAGCGCTTGAGGCGTTCCAATTCTCATGCCGCACCGAGGGCATCATTCCTGCGCTTGAGCCCTCCCACGCACTGGCCCATGTGATGAAAATCGCGCCGACATTGCCCAAAGACCACGTTATTGTCATGAATATGTGCGGACGTGGAGACAAAGATATCTTTACCGTCGCACGTCATTTGGGCATGGAAATGGGCGCTGAAGGGCGCGATGTGGAATAAGTCTATTTCTGTATTTTATGACTTTTAAACGCGGGGCCTCATGTGCCTCGCGTTTTGTTTTGGGGGGCTGTGACCCGAGGTTATTCAGCGTCCGTGGCATACAGTTTCAACACCGCCAAGGGCACGATATCAAGCGCACGTATATGCGTGCTGGCCAGTTTAACGTTTGGCGCGCAGCCCTCATCATGGGCTTGTAAAAAACGCCCTGCACAGAGGCACCACGCATCCCCTGCCTTAAGCCCAGCAAAGCCAAACTCGGGGTGTGGTGTCGATAGATCATTGCCAACGTATTTCGAGTACGCCAGAAATTCGGCGGTCATCACGGCGCAGACTGTGTGCGACCCGGCATCTTCGGCGCAGGTGTTACAAGCTCCGTCTCGAAAGTATCCGGTCAAAGGCTCTGTCGAGGCCATCTCTAAAGCGCCGCCCAAAACGTTGACGCTGGCATATGATTTGATCATTTGAATTTGTCCTTCAGCTTTTCAAACGGGCTGCGGTTGTCTTCGGTGCTCGGTTCGGGTTTGACCGGCTTTGGGGTCGGGGCCTGTTTGGGGGCTTTGGGCGCCATTTGTGGTCTTGTGTTTGATGATCGTGGCGGGTTCACACGCAGGCCCACAGCATTGCCGAATTTGGCCGCGTCTCCACGGGCCAAAGCGGCCGCCCCATCGCAACATCCACGGATCAAATCATCTAGCCAATCTTGGTCTGCCTTGGCGAAATCTGATAGCACATAGCCCGCCACACGATCCTTGTGGCCGGGGTGGCCGATGCCCAAGCGTACGCGATCATAGTCGGCGCCGATGTGTTGGTGAATCGACCGCAACCCGTTGTGCCCCGCGTGGCCGCCGCCAGTTTTGACGCGGGCTTTTCCAGGCGCCAAATCCAACTCATCATGGAACACAATCACATCGGCAGGTTCAAGTTTGTAAAACCGGATGGCTTCGCCCACGGACTGCCCCGACAGATTCATAAAGGTCTCTGGTTTGAGCAAAATGACCTTTTCATTGCCCAGCTTGCCCTCAGACACCTTGCCCTGAAACTTAGCACGCCACGGGGCAAAGCCTGCGTCTTCGGCGATGCGGTCTACGACCATAAAGCCAATGTTGTGGCGGTTGCCCGCGTATTTTGCACCTGGGTTACCGAGGCCGACGAAAAGCTTCATGTGGGGTCTCCTGTTTGGTTGAAGTTAGGGCAACAGGCCGCGCCGCGCCATGGGGGATTGGCGGTGGTCACAAAAAAACGCGAACCCAAGGGCCCGCGTTTAAAATTTTCGACGTGGTGCAGAGCTTACGCTTCTGCTGCGTCTTCTGCTGGTGCATCTGCTGCGTCTTCATCATCAGATGAACCCAAACCTGCAGGCGCAGTGATGTTCGCGATAACGAAATCACGGTCGATCACAGATTTCGCACCTTCGGGAAGTGTCACATCAGAAATGTGGTACACATCGCCGAGCTCGCCTTTGGACACGTCCAAAGTGATTTTCTCAGGAATGTCACCAGCTGTCACGATGAGTTCAACTTCTGTACGGACGTGCGTTACAACGCCGCCTTTTTTCATGCCAGGAGCTTCTTCTTCGCCAATGATCTCAACAGGGATGAAGAGGTTGATGAGCGAGTTGCGCTTGAGGCGCATGAAGTCAACGTGTGTTGGCAAATCTTTGACAACGTGACGCTGAACGCCGCGACAGATGACGCGCACGTCCTCTTGGCCTTCAACTTTGAGGTTGAAAAGCGTGGACAAGAAACGGCCTTGCTTGAGGCGTTTCAAAAGAACGTTGAACGGAATGTTGATCGGCAAAGGATCAGCTTCACCACCGTAAACGATACCTGGAACCAAGCCGTCGCGACGTGCTTGACGAGCGGCGCCCTTGCCTGTCCCCGTACGTTCCGTGGCAACAAGATCAGGAATCTCACCAGCCATAATAAATCTCCAATATTTTAGGGCGGGCCTCCTCCAAGGCTGTAGACCCGCGTGAAGTCGCGCGTATAGGTCAGAATCTCGTCAATTGAAAGTGCTTTTTGTAATCCAAGGTCACAAAGCGTGAAGCAGAGCTTTGTGATGCGTTATTGTATGCTTTTTGACTTTCCACTAGCGTACCCAAAGCGCTTTGATTTTGGCGTGACCACAGTGGATTGGTCGCAATAACCCAATGTATCATCATCGCGATAAGGGAGAAACCTATGTCTATTGTCAAAGCCGTGCGTGTGTCGCGTGCCCCGTTTGTTGCCCTTGGAATTGTGGGCCTGTATTGGGGGACTTTCGCGGCTATGGTGCCCGATCTCAAGGTTCAAGTGGGCGCGTCTGACGGCCAGCTTGGATGGGCCCTTATGGGGGCGGCGGTCGGGGGAATGGTGTCGATGTTTTTGGCGCCAAAAGTGTCCAAGGTTTTAGGGAAATACCTTTTGCCAATGCTCGCAGTGCTTTTGTCTGTGTTGATGCAATTGCCAATATTGGCGCACTCTTTGTCATTCATGTTCGCGATGATGGTGGCGCTTGGGGCAGGGGTCTCCAGCCTTGATATCAATGCCAATATGCGCCTGTCTGAACTTGAAGAACGCCACAGTCTGCATCTGATGAACGTCAATCATGCGATGTTTTCACTGTGTTTTGGGCTATCGGCATTGGCCGTTGGATGGATGCGTCAATCGGGGATGGAAATCGCCCAAGTCTTTCCGTTGATGGGGGGGCTTTTGTTGCTTGCATCCGGGCTGACATGGGAAAAAGATTGGCAACCTGTTCACACAGAGGACGGGTCTGCGCCGGCCCCTATGACATTGCCGTGGTTCTTTATCGTGATGGTCGCAGTGATGCTTTTCGTGTCTTTTCTTGGGGAAAATGCCACGGAATCGTGGTCAGCTTTGTTCATTGAACGCGAATTGGGCGGCGCCGCGGGGCATGGCAGCTTTGGTCCCACGACACTTGGATTGGTGATGTTTATCATTCGTTTGTTGGGACAGATGTTCACTGAGAAACTGGGCGAAGAACGCGTGGTGTTTTGGTCCGGTATCTTTGGCGTGATCGGATTGCTTGTGATGGCATCCGCGCCCACACAAGCCGTGGCCCTGATTGGGATCGGTATTTCGGCTATCGGTATGGCTGTGATTGTTCCAACAGCCAATTCGTTGCTTGGGAAACTCGTGCACCGCGAACAGCGCGCGATAGCGATTTCACGCGCTTGGATGTTTGGATTTACAGGGTTCTTTATTGGCCCTGCGCTTATTGGGTTTGTGTCCGAGCATTGGGGGCTGCGGGTTGCTTTTGCGGTTGTCGCCGCTCTTGTCGCGACAATTATCCCAGCGGTGATCGCCGTCAAAGCGCGGCGTGCAGGGGCTGCATAAGAGGTCCGTTGAAATGCGGTTTAAATGCCCCCAAACGGCATCACGATGTGAGCGCCATTTGGGGGGCGTGTTTTAGGCCCAATCACCGGTAAAGTTTTTGGGAACCAGTACCGTGTCCCGATCCATATCTGTGACGTGTTTGCGTCCGCACAAGGCCATGGTGATGTCCATTTCTTTGTGCAGCACTTCAAGCGCTTGGGTCACACCCTTTTCACCATTCGCCCCAAGGCCGTGAATATAGGCGCGACCAATATAGGTGCCCTTGGCCCCCAGCGCGATGGCTTTGAGCACATCTTGACCCGACCGGATGCCGCTGTCCAAATGCACTTCGACTTTATCGCCAACGGCGTCCATGATCGCAGGCAGCATTTTGATAGACGACAGTGCACCATCAAGTTGACGCCCGCCGTGGTTTGACACGATGATGGCATCCGCGCCAACTTCGGCAGCTTTGATTGCGTCCTCGGGTTCCATAATACCTTTTAAAATCAAAGGACCACCCCACATTTCTTTGATTTTGGCGATCTTGTCCCAGTCAAGACGAGGGTCAAATTGTTCGGCTGTCCATGTGAACAAAGACCCCAGATCACTGACGCCACGCGCATGGCCCACGATGTTGCCAAAGCTTTTGTTCTTTGTCCCCAGCATGCCCATGCCCCAACGCCATTTGGTCGCGAGATCTAACATGTTGCCGAGTTTTGGACGAATTGGGACAGACAGACCGTTTTTCAAATCCTTGTGCCTTTGGCCCAAAATTTGCAGATCAAGTGTCAGCACCAGCGCCGAACATTTGGCATCCTTGGCGCGCTGGATGATGTTTTCCAAAAACTCTTGGTCGCGCATGACGTAAAGCTGGAACCAAAATGGCTTGGTCGTGTGCTTGGCGACCTCTTCAATGGAGCAGACAGACATCGTCGACAGGGTAAAGGGCACGCCGAATTTTTCGGCTGCTTTCGCGGCTTTGATTTCGCCATCCGCCGATTGCATCCCCGTCAACCCAACAGGGGCAAGCGCCACAGGCATGGCAACATCTTGCCCGATCATTTGGGTCGAGGTTGTGCGTCCTTCCATATCCACCGCGATACGCTGGCGGAACCGGATTTGGTCAAAGTCTGATGTGTTTTCGCGAAAGGTTTGCTCACTCCAAGAGCCACTTTCGCAGTAGTCGTAAAACATCTTTGGCGTGCGCCGTTTGTGTTGGCGTTTAAGGTCGTTGATATTTGTGATGACCGACATGTTATATCCCTTTGGGTCAAACTGGTTATGTTCACTTACCAATTTAGCCAAGTTGACGCAAACGGTTTTGATTTAGAGTTTGGTGTAAAGGTCCATTGCTGATTGGTAGGATTGGCTGAGAAAGTTCGCATTGTTTGCCAAGTCTCTTAATTCCTCTTCATCCATGGTTCCTGCAAGGACCTCTTCAAACAAATAACTTGCGGCAACCCAATCTTGCCAATTGTTAAAGTTGATCGATTGAATATCGTCTGTTGGAGGCTCTACAAGCTGTAGTTTTGGGTCGCTAAATGCCAGTCCAAAGGTCGAGGTTTCTAGGGCTGGCAAGGTTTCTTGAAGCTGTGCCAGTTGATGTTTTGCCGCGTCCGGCCCGCCATTAAGGTGGATCAAGCAGGCAAGTTTGCTTGATTTTTGGATTAAAGTATCTTGATTGCCTGCGACTTTAAATTGCCGGGACGAATTCAAGCTGTGTTGCCCTTCGTTCACTGATGATTTTAGCTCATATCGAGAGATGATATTGGCCCAAAGCTTTTGCAACGAATCTGCCTTAAAGCTCAATTTTGTGACTTGCTTCACGGTATGAGGTTCGCCCGACAGATAAAAATCAACTTTCGTTCTCAGCGGTTTCCAGACTTTTTGGATTGAGCTGAGATGTGTCTGGGTCGTGCTGTCTGCTTCTGCCGCGATTCCCAAGATTTCATCACCGTTGATCATAGCATTGAGGGTTGTATCTATTGAGTCGCGGATGTGTTTGATTTCGGTTTTTTGAATATTTGGCGTGATGCCGGATTCGGCCAAACAAATGGCACCGATCAATTTGTGGCCGAGCGCAATTTGGGCACTTGCGACATTGATTTTGGATGACGTTTTTGACGCCGCAGCTTGAACTGGTGCGCCTAATAAAAACACCAAACCAGTTAAGCTGGAGATGATTGTGCGTAGAATGATTGGTGTCATGACTGCCATCGTGTTGAATTTGGAGACACGATGACAGTCCGATAGAAAGGCTGATAATACGTTACTTTAGGCAGCAAAAAGAGTAAAATTCTAACGCTACGATCTTTTGGCTGATGTTAGGCGTTCCATGCTTGGTCTTTGCCGCCAAGTCCGCCGATT
>JBLHXX010000027.1:0-34644 GCA_047630475.1 Celeribacter sp.
CTTTAGGTGCAAAAGATTTTCGATCGTGCGGCGTTCAGCCAAATTTAACTCGGTTCGTTTCATAAACTGTTCTCCAGACTTTCCAATAGGATAGTGGAAAAGTCGCTTCCCAGTTTAGAATGTACCCAGCCAAATTTAACAAAGCCCATAATAACAAAGCCCCGCTGTTTCCAACGGGGCTTTATCGTTTCTAAAGGCAGAAGTGCTTATTCAGCTTTTTCTTCTACGATTTCTTCGCCAGTGGCTTGATCAACCATTTTCATGGCCAAACGCACTTTGCCGCGATCATCAAAGCCCAAGAGTTTAACGAAAACTTCTTGGCCTTCTTTGAGCACGTCGGATGGGTGGTTCAAGCGACGGTTTTCGATTTGTGACACGTGCACAAGGCCGTCACGTTTGCCGAAGAAGTTCACAAAGGCGCCAAAGTCGACGACTTTGACAACTTTACCTTTGTAGATTTTGTTTTCTTCAGGCTCTGCAACGATAGAGTGAATCATGTCGTAGGCTTTTTTGATCGCTTCTGCATCGGAAGACGCGATCTTGATGATGCCTTCGTCGTTGATGTCGACTTTTGCGCCAGACAATTCAACGATTTCACGGATCACTTTACCACCGGAACCGATCACTTCACGGATTTTATCCGTTGGGATCTGCATGGTCTCAATCTTAGGAGCATGCTCAGAGAACGCAGACGCGCCAGACAAAGCTTTGTTCATTTCGCCAAGGATGTGCAAACGGCCCGCTTTGGCTTGTGCCAAGGCTTTTTGCATGATCGCTGGTGTAATGCCCGCAATTTTGATGTCCATTTGCAATGACGTGATACCGTTTTCAGTACCTGCCACTTTAAAGTCCATGTCGCCCAAGTGATCTTCGTCGCCCAAGATGTCAGACAAAATAGCGTATTCGCCATCGTCTTCCATGATCAGACCCATAGCAACACCCGCCACAGCGGATTTAAGCGGAACGCCCGCATCCATCATGGACAAGGAGCCACCACAAACAGACGCCATTGAGGACGAGCCGTTTGATTCAGTGATCTCAGACACAACACGTACTGTGTATGGGAAATCCGTCGCAGCAGGCAAAACCGCCTGAAGCGCACGCCAAGCCAATTTACCGTGGCCGATTTCACGACGACCTGGGCCAGACACACGACCAACTTCGCCTACTGAGTAGGGAGGGAAGTTGTAGTGCAGCAAGAAGTTGGATTTGAAGTTGCCGTGCAACGCGTCGATGAATTGCTCATCATCGCCAGTGCCGAGTGTCGTGACAACGAGGCCTTGTGTTTCACCGCGTGTGAACAAAGCAGAGCCGTGCGTACGTGGCAAGATACCTGTCTCGGATACGATTGGGCGAATTTCGTCCAATGCACGACCGTCGATGCGTTTGCTTTCTTTCACAACAACACCGCGCAAGATCGCAGACTCGAGGCCTTTGAGTGCGGAGCCAAGGTTTGCATCGGCAAGTTGCTCTTCGGACAATGTCGCCAAAATCGCGTCTTTTGCAGCAGTCACAGCCGCAACACGTTCTTGTTTGTCGGTGATCGCGTAAGCCGCTTTCATCGCATCCGTACCCGCAGCAGCCACAGCCGCAGACAGATCTGAGTAATCAGGAGCCGCGAAATCAAATGGCTCTTTCGCGCAGGCCTCAGCCAAGTCAACGATCAAGTCGATCACAGGCTGGATTTGCTCGTGGGCAAAGTTCACAGCACCGAGCATCTCTTCTTCGTTCAGCTCGTAGGCCTCAGATTCAACCATCATCACGGCATCTTTGGTACCAGCGACAACCAGATCAAGACGCTGATCAGGGTTGTTGCGCAGGTCCTGCATGTCGTCAACTGTTGGGTTCAAGATGTATTCGCCATCCTCAAAACCAACACGCGCACAAGCGATTGGGCCACGGAAAGGCGCGCCGGAAATTGTCAAAGCCGCAGAGGCCGCGATCATCGCAACAACGTCAGGGTCGTTGACAAGATCGTGTGACAAAACGGTACACATCACGAGCACTTCGTTTTTGAAGCCAGGGACAAACAACGGACGAATCGGACGGTCGATAAGACGCGCAGTCAGCGTCTCTTTTTCCGTTGGACGCGCTTCGCGTTTGAAAAAGCCGCCCGGTACTTTACCAGCAGCGTAGTATTTTTCTTGGTAGTGCACTGTCAGGGGAAAGAAATCCTGACCAGGCTTTTGTTTGCGCGCAAAGGTCACGTTGGCCATGACAGATGTTTCGCCCAAAGTGGCGATCACTGAACCGTCAGCCTGACGTGCAACTTTACCAGTTTCCAGCGACAGCGTTTCTTCGCCCCACTGGATAGATTTTTTCACTTCATTGAACATGAATTAGCATCCTAATTGGGAAACATCCGACCCCTGTCGGGTTCCCCGTTATATATAGCGGCCCCATTGCCGCCGATCCCTCTATCATTCTTCACAGCGCGGGGATCATAGCACTACGTCTCAGATAGACGGGCCATACACGAAATACGTGTGTTTGGGAAGCGATCACTGTGTTGGCGCTGCGGACCCTCTCTTTACTGCCATCAAAGCGCCAAAATGTTGTGATGTGTTAACCAAATGTTTTGCTCTGTGTCTAAATTTGCTAAGAGCCCTCGTCAGATACCCATGATCGCCTAGGTTCGTTTCTTTTGACTTTGCATCCATTTTGAAAGCCCTGCTTTATGCGTTTTTCTCTGTTCTGTTGTTGCCTGATTGCGGCGTTTTATGTGACGCCAGACCCCGTTCGGGGGCAGACTGTTCAGCGAGAGGATGCCAAAATTTTGGCCATCGGCGATTCATTGATGGCATGGCACACCGTGTCCGCCGCATCGATTGCCCATGTGGTTGGCAAAGAATTGAATGAACCCGTGCTCAACCGTGCCATGGGAGGCGCAAAAATAATTCACGCTTTGCCGATCACCGGCGCACTGGGTATGAAAATTGCGTCGCAATTTTCCAGTTCCGCCAAAGAGCGCAAAGATTGGGTGATCATGACAGGCGGTGGCAATGATTTGGTTCTGGGGTGTGGGTGTAATAAATGTGATCGACGGATGCACCGTATGATCGGGCCGCGCGGACAAGTTGGTGAGATCCCCAGACTCATTTCCAAAATACGTCAAACCGGCGCGCGGGTGGTTTATATTGGCTACCTGCGCAGTCCTGGCGTTGATTCGGTGGTTGATGCCTGCTTGCCCTTGGGCAACACATTGGAAGCACGCCTGAGCCAGATGGCCGCGCAGGACGATGGCGTGTTTTTTGTGTCGTTGGACGGTTGGACCAAATCAGGCGACCGATCGATGCACGGCGTCGATATGGTCCATCCCTCGCGTAAGGCGTCCAAAATGATTGGCAAGCGTGTCGCCGATGTCATTCGAAAGGCTGATAAAACGCGATGATTCCATATAATTCACCTGCCTTCGCGTGTGCAAAGACGAGCTGATCAACTTAAAGCATCGCTGGAAAACGTATTTATTTCGCTTGGGTCTTTTGAATCATTTTTAATATCATGCCCGCCAAAGCCCGCGTTGTTGATCATGGAGGACCTTTCAAAGGCATGCGTCAACGTTCCTTTCAATGTGGGGGCGTCAGGGCGCAGTCAACGGTTGGGGGCGCCAATCATCCGCACGGGGGGCTTGGCATTACGCCATTTTCTAACATTTCGGTTCATCCAATGGCGCACCCCAAAGCTATAGAGAGCCTGCTTTAGTGGGGGGAACTGGGTGAAGCGCTCATAGAATGCATCGGGGGTTTCAAACACGCCGAAGTCTGCGTTGATGCCCGTACTTTGGATTTGAGTGTCTTCCCCACGCCAGACCACCTTTGGGTCATGTAGTTGATCCGTCCCCACGCCATAGCCGCACAGTTGTGTGGTGTCTTTGAACTGTGTTTGGATGCTTTGGATCAAGGGGTCGTCCAAAATGACGCCTTCCAATCCGATCCAGCGGTCCTCAAACGAAACCTCTACCCATGTGTGTAAAATGCTTTGGGGTGCGAGAGGGTAGGCCCAAGCGGGAACAAACCCCCGTTGAAGCGCCTTGCGGATGGTTGATCCGCGCAGGCGGCAAGGGATGTCTACGGCGCGCAACAGCGCCATCAACACGTTGGCCTTGGTGTTACACTGACCATACCCATCGCGCAGCACACGCGACGCGGGCAGGGCGTCAAGTGTGTTGTAGCCAAACACAATGTCATTGCGCACGAATTCATAGATGGCACCAATCTGATCGTATGCCGCAAGATTTCGCCAGCCCCGGGTTTGGATCAGGTTTTGAATCTCGGGGGTATTGAAATCTAGAATTTGGGTTGGTGTGGTCAATAAATTGGGCATCTGGGCGTTCCTTGGGTGTGCTATATGTCCTGTCTAATTCCTCTAGTTGCTAGAGGTTCAAGTGAAATGTATACAGTGACTCCATAAGTCAGGCTGGGGTGCTAGAAAAGTCTGCCTTTAAAACATGTAAAGTGCGTGGGAGCGAAAGGTTTAAACCCTTGCAAACACGCGCCATAAAGTTGTGCAAGTTTTTCAAAGACGGGCGGGGGCAACGTGCGCTGGGGTAACGTAATACATGAACTGCGCATGCAAAAAACGCGCCCCGAGGGACGCGTTTTTCTCAAACATAAATGCTGAAAGCAGATCGTTTAGCGACGCAAGCCGAGGCGCTCGATGAGCGACTGGTAGCGTGAAACGTCTTTGCCTTTTACGTAATCAAGAAGCTTACGGCGCTGCGCAACCATCATCAAAAGGCCACGGCGACCGTGGTTGTCTTTTTTGTGAGTTTTGAAGTGCTCTGTAAGAGTCGCGATACGTGAAGAAAGGATAGCAACCTGAACTTCGGGTGAGCCAGTGTCACCTTCTTTGGTTGCGAATTCTTTCATGATACGTGCTTTGTCTTCTGCAGTAATCGACATCGGGGTCTCCTTTATAAGGTTAGGGTACGAAGACGGCACGAGCCGGGATGTCGTCCAGCAAGGCCCATGAATCACCCGTATATTGCTATGCGGATGGGGGCATATAGGCGGTTTTCATGCAAAAGGAAAGTTTTTTGAGTGGCGGGCCATGAGCTTATTTGTTTGGGATTTCGGTCATGATTTCGGATGCGATCTGTTTGGCCCAATCGCCGATGATGGGAACCACTTCGATTTGGTTCAAAAAGAACCCGACAATGGACACAACGATTGTCGCGCCAGCAACGGAGCCAAAGCCAAAAGCCAGTCCACGTAAGAAGTTAAACCACATCAATCGCATGGTTGAATCGTGCAAGCGCACAAAGCGATGGGCATTGAGGCGTGCGACCTCTTGGCTCAGTGTTTCGATGTCTTTCGACAGGGATTTTAGAGGGTCACTCATGATTATTTCCGTTGGCAGAGCAGGGGGTTTGGGGGTGTTCGTTAATTAACCTTTGTTAATAAACGTTTAGGTCAAAATGTTTTCAAAATGTTCTTCAGGATATTCATATATATGTGCTATATGAATTGCGTGAACATTTGGTGAGGCATGCTTTGGGCATTGGCACTTTTGGGTATTCTACCAGCGGCTTTCGTCTTTGGCGATAGCTTGGAATCTGAATCTGATGATAGCTTGGACGCAGACGAAGATGCGACCTCGGTACTAAATGAATCTACCACTGACATTCTCGATGATAGTGACGCTAACGCAGAATCTCAAGACGACACAAGTCAGCAACCTGTACATCATGATGCGGTGTCAAATGGGTCCGAAAGCACTTATGATGATTTTGCTGTTGGGGAAGATGAGATCACTCTTCATCTCACTGGCGATGGCAGTGGCGATTTTGTTGTGGACACATTGCAAGACATAGATGGCAATCCTGTTGGCGTGAGCTTGAATTATTTCGATGGCGAGACAGAAACAACGTTGAATTTTCCTGGTCTTGATGAGGTCCCAGTAGAAGATATTTCCATTGGTGTGACATCGCAGGAAACTGGTGAAGAAACTCTCTACAACCTTGAAGATATCGGTGATTTTGTTGTGCTTGATCCAAATGACCCAGATGAACCCGCAACACCCACTGGCGTTGATGGGGATGACCCTATATTAGCACCGCTTAACCCAGATGAACCTGCAACCCCATCTGGATTAAGCGACGTGAACGAGACCGTGGTACTGCCCACCGTTGACGATGACGAAGGGCAAGTCTTTGATCATGTGTTGGCGGAGGGTGGCGACACGCTTGTCTTAAATGATGACCCATTTCAGGGCGGATTTGATGCCGATATTGTGATATCTGGCGCCACGGCATCCATCGAAACCGAACACGCTTTGCATCAGATCACTGGCAGTGATGGCGACGATACGATTGTCCTTGGTGACGATGCTGCGATTGTCGATGGTGGTATCGGTGATGATTCTATTTACGCAGGTGAAGGCTCTGCGATTGTATCTGGTGGTGCTGGCAATGATTTGATCTTTGGTGGCGATGATACGGGGTCGGATTATCTGTTGGACGGTGGCGCAGGTGATGATGATTTGGTGGGTGGAGAGGCTGCTGAGGTCCTTATTGGAGGTCTTGGGGCCGATACAATCTCGGGTGGCGGCGGTGACGACACACTGGTTATTGATGCGCAGGACGTAGTGGCCGGTGGCGCGGGACATGACACATTTTGGTTGTATTCTGATGGGGAAGTTGATGTGGACTTTGCTCAGATTACCGATTTTTCACAAGACGAAGATATTATCCGAATTAGCCTGCCTCCCGAGGCAGAGCAATCGGACGATTTCGAAATTGAGGTCTCTCAGACTGAAGATGGCACTGGATCGCAGGTTTCGGTCAATGGGGATGTGGTGGCTGTTTTGTATGGCGCACCTAATGTCACAGTTGGTGACGTCGTGGTGGATTACAGCGCTTAAGTTTCGATGGTCCACAGCTGCGGTTGTTCACTGTACGCGATATAAAGCGGGTGCTTTGGATGGCCCGCTTTTGACAATCCCAAATGATATAATGGTTGGTCTATTGCGCGTAGAAGCTGCGCAACTTGCTCTCCCCGCTTAAGGTGCTCGCCATGGGTGCCCCATGCGCAAACAATTGTGTCGGCCCAATTTGCGAATTCCAAAATCGTTTTGTCGTTTTCTGGCCCAACAGGGGCTGTCGCCGCTCGCATCTTACGTGGGTCGGTGTCGCGCCATGCAAAGATATTGGTGACACAAAATGCACCAAACCCTAAGGCGCGGGCGCGCCGCTCGCATCGCTCTACTGTTGGATCATTTTGCACTTCGGTGGCTGTGGATGGGTTCAACATCACAAACAGCACTTTGCTGCCTTGCGGGTCCCAAGTGCGGGTCAGTGCATAACGGTAGTTTTCGCAATCTGAATAGATCGCGGTGGAGGGCGCGTCGCCTTTTGTGTGGGTGCGTGTGATCATATCAAGGCCCCAAATGCATCGGTGTGCGGCCGTTACAGATTGAAAACGCGGCTTGGATGAACTTCGCCTGCTTTGTAGATGCCAACAGCGACCGGTTGCCCGTCATAGGACACCCAAACTTCATCGCCATATTCGGCGGCTCCGTTCAATACCATGCCGGGATTACCGTTCTTGAGCTTCGCCGCGCCTTCGGCTGTTGCGCGCAGTTCTTCCAGACCGCCAAGCCCCTCAGATACAGGCAGCAAGTATTCATCCAATGCTTCGGTTTTGGCCAATTCGTTGATCACGTCGATGGTCACGCCATCATCGGTTTCCCACGGGCCAGACCATTCACGACGCAGCCATTCGACATGGCCGTAACATCCCAAAAACTCACCCAAATCACGCGCGATAGAGCGGACATACCCGCCTTTGCCACAAGTCATTTCCAACAGAACGTGATCGGTATCTGTGCGCTCGATCATCAACATTTCGTCGACATACAATTCGCGGGCGGCGATTTCGAAATCTTCCTCATCACGTGCTAACTTATAGGCGCGCTGTCCGTCGATTTTGACGGCTGAAAACTTAGGCGGCACCTGCATAATGTCGCCAACGAATTGCGGCAGCGCGGCTTCGATTTCGGCATCTGTCGGGCGCAGATCACTGGTTGTGATCACTTCGCCTTCGGTGTCGTCTGTATTGGTTGCTTGGCCAAGGCGCACTGAGAATCGATAGCATTTCAAAGCATCAGTAATATAGGGGACTGTCTTGGTGGCCTCGCCCAATGCGATGGCCAAAAGCCCCGTCGCTTCGGGATCAAGCGTCCCAGCGTGACCCGCCTTTTGCGCATTCATCGCCCATTTGACTTTGTTGACAACCGCGGTCGAGGTCATGCCCGCAGGTTTGTCAACGATGAGCCAGCCGTGAATCGCACGGCCTTTTTTAACCCGCGCCATTATTCTTCTTCATCCGAATCTGGAGTGTCGTCTTTGGCTAGATCACGCTGAATGCGCTCATCTTTGAACAACTCACGCGTGGCATCCATACGGTCAAACGTGTCGTCTAATTCAAAGCGCAGCTCTGGAATATGCTTTATAGACAAGGCCTTGCCAACATGGTGGCGGATAAGTCCCTGCCTGCGACGCAGCGCTTCCAAGGCCTCGACAGCACCATCACCACCAAGGGGCATGATGTAGACTGTCGCGATGCGCATGTCGTTGGTCACGCGGACCTCGCCGACAGTGATCGACAGCGCAGTGATCGCAGGATCGTGAATTTCTCCACGTGCGAACATCTCCGACAAGCGGCGGCGGATTGCTTCGCCAACGCGAAGGGTGCGGTGCGAACCTGATTGTCCGCCTGAATTTGTACGTCTAGCCATAGACGCGAAATAGTCGCGATTGCACGTTCATGCAAGCAAGGCTTTGCCAAACTTGGTTCATAGGGTTAAACCTCAGCGCAAATTCAAGGATAGGAGCCCCCCAAATGACCGATCTTCCCGGTATCGTAATCACAGGTGCATCCGGCCGCATGGGTCAGATGTTGATCAATACAGTGATGGGATCTGACAAATGTAAATTGGTCGGTGCTGTTGAGCGTATGGGTCATGATTGGGTTGGTCGTGATGTGGGCGAGGCGATGGGTGGTTTGGCGAATGGTGTGATTGTCACCGATGATGCGCTTGAAGCGTTTTCCCACGCCCAAGCTGTGATTGATTTCACGGCCCCTGCGGCGACTGTCGCCTTTTCGGTTCTGGCGGCACAGGCGCATTGCGTACATGTGATCGGCACCACTGGTATGACAGACGACGATATCGCCAAACTCGGCGCTGCTGCTCATCATTGTACAATCGTGCGGGCTGGCAATATGTCGTTGGGCGTCAACCTTTTGACCAAGCTCACCAAAATGGTGTCCGAGGCTTTGGATGCTGACTTTGATATCGAAATTGTCGAATCGCATCACAACCGCAAAGTAGACGCGCCCTCCGGCACGGCTTTGATGCTGGGCGAGGCCGCTGCCGAAGGGCGTGGTGTCAATTTGGCCGATGTGTCAGATTCAGGTCGGGATGGCATTACAGGCGCGCGCAAGCGAGGCGACATCGGATTTTCCGCGATTCGTGGCGGCGATATCGTTGGCGAACATGATGTGATGTTCCTTGGCGATGGCGAACGGATTATCCTGCGCCATGTTGCGTCCGATCGATCCTTGTTTGCCAAGGGCGCTTTGAAAGCGGCTTTGTGGGGTCAAACGCAAAAGCCAGGCGAATACGATATGATGGATGTCTTGGGGCTTTGAGTTTCAGACTAGAGATTGTCGCGCGCGGAGTTCTTCTGCGCGCGAAAAATCAAAAATCGACCGCGATGCCCTTTTTTTCGTAATCGCCGTAGCGCACCGGCTCAGGCCCATCGCGTCCACCAAGCTCTAATGGCATGGCGGCAAGCTCGGCGTCACGTTTGGCGCGACGCGCGTCGGCTTCATTCAATGCACGTTGGGCCGCCTCGGGAAGGTGGCTAATATCACGCGCTTGTGGGTTTGACGTCTCGTCGGTCATCGGGAAATCCTTGTTCGGTTCACAAGACTGATATACGAGGCAAAGCCATGAAAACAAGATCATCAAAAGACGCGAGCCTTGATGCCCGCCGCGCAGCCCTTGCGCTTCTGGACGCGGTGACCATTGAAAAACGGTTGCTGTCCGAAGTTTTGCCATCGAAAACAGAACGCCTGGATCCAAGCGAGCGTGCCCGCGCACAGCGTTTGGTGACTGAAGCGCTGCGGGCGATGGATCGCAGTGATCGTATGCTTGGACCGCACCTGAGCAAACGCCCTGCACCCCATGTAATGAACGCGCTACGGTTGGGCGTTTATGAGATTTGTGGCGCTGGCGAGGCGTCGCATGGTGTGGTGAATTCCTATGTGTCTTTAATGCAAGAACGCGTGAAATCAAGCCACTTCAAGGGGTTGGTGAACGCTGTGCTGCGTAAAGTCACTGATGACGCTGCGAAATGGGACACACTGCCTATACCGATGATGCCCAAATGGCTGCGCAAACCGTTGTTGGCGGATTATGGCAAAGAGGTTGTTGCCGCGATTGAAGCCGCACATGCGCAGGGCGCGCCTTTGGATGTGAGTGCCAAGACGGATGCCGCAAGTGTCGCGAAATCTTTGAACGCTGAGCTGTTGCCAACGGGCAGCGTGCGTGTGCCCGACGGGGCGCAGGTGACCAAGTTGAACGGGTTTGAGGACGGCGATTGGTGGGTGCAAGACGCGGCCGCTGCCTTGCCTGCGCGTATTTTGGCGCCACAAAAAGATGAACGTATTTTAGATATGTGTGCCGCTCCCGGTGGCAAAACGCTGCAAATGTCAGCGGCTGGTGCGGACGTGACGTCGTTGGATGTGTCTGAAAGCCGTATGAAGCGCCTCGTTGAAAACCTGCAACGGTGCTATTTGCCTGCGATTCCTGTCGTGCAAGATGCGCTTGAGTATGACGCCGAACCGTTTGATGCGATTTTGCTTGATGCGCCTTGCACCGCGACGGGGACGATTCGACGTCACCCTGATTTACCATATTCCAAAGATGGGTCCGAATTTCCCGGATTGTTCGAGTTGCAAGAGCACATGATTGACCGCGCTTTGCAGCTTTTGAAACCAAACGGACGCTTGGTGTATTGTACCTGTTCGCTGTTGATTGATGAAGGCGAAGAGCAAGTCAGAGATGCCTTGGCGCGTCACCCCGATTTGCGCGTTGATTTGGAGGCGTTGAAGGTTGAGGGCGTGGATGCGGATTGGATCGGTCCCGAAGGCCTGCGCACGCGGCCTGATTTTTGGGCAGATCGCGGCGGCATGGATGGTTTTTTTGTGACGGTTTTCCGCCGCTCATAGTGATCTGCATGAGATCGTCGGTGACAGGTGGTACAGGAAACGGTATCACAGGCGCAAACCAATAAACGCCTTGGGCAATGCAAGGTGAGGCAGGCAGAGCATGTCGCAAACCGAAGACTGGCGCGCAAAGATGACCCGCCGCATGAATAGGCTTCATGCGTGGCGTGCGGCGCGTGCGGCGGCGGCCACTGGGTTTGTATCGCAACCTGAACCAAAATCCATCGGATCCTTTGCCAAAGGGCGTCAGTTGATCGCTGGTAATTATCTATTTTCGGGCCAATTGATAGAGGCCCCAGATCGTGACATTTGGGACCTCAACGAGGCGAGTGACACCTTTATCGAAGAACTGCATGGGTTTGCTTGGCTCGATGATTTGGCCGCCGTCGGCGATTTTAACGCGCGCAAACGGGTGCAAGATTGGATCATCCTTTGGATGGACCGTTACGCACGCGGCTCTGGTCCAGGCTGGACGCCTGATTTGACGGGGCGTCGTTTGATCCGTTGGATCAATCACGCTTTGTTTTTTTTGTCTGGCCAAGATACCCCCGTTTCAAATGCATTTTACAAAACGCTGGCGCAGCAAACGATATTTTTGTCACGCAGATGGCATACGGCTTCACAAGGCCTTCCCCGCTTTGAGGCTTTGACAGGCTTGATTTACGCTGGTTTGTCATTGCAAGGCATGGAAGAACACGTGACCCTTGCCACCAAAGCGTTGGCGGTTGAATGCGAAGAAAATATCAACGCAGATGGCGGATTGCCGACGCGAAATCCTGAAGAGCTTTTGGAAGTTTTTACACTGTTGACGTGGGCTGCTGCTGCGCTGTCCGAAGCAGGGCGGATTGCCGACGATCATCACGTTGCAGCGATTGAGCGGATCGCACCGACCTTGCGTGCGCTGCGTCATTCTGATGGCGGGCTGGCACGGTTTCATGGCGGCGGGCGCGGGATTGAGGGACGACTTGATCACGCGCTGGTCAGTTCCGGCAATACATCGCCTCCATCAGAAGGCTTGCACATGGGGTACTTACGCCAGTCCGCTGGACGCACATCGATCGTAACAGATGCATCGCCACCGCCTGCGCGCGAAAATTCATTTAATGCCCACGCCTCTACGCTTGCGTTTGAGCTGACATCAGGACGACGTCCTTTGATTGTGAGCTGCGGCGCTGGGGCCAGCTTTGGCGATGAGTGGCGGCGCGCTGGGCGGGCGACTCCGTCCCATTCGACGCTTGGCATCGACGGGTTTTCATCATCGCGTTTGGGATCAAGGCGATTGATTGGCGGGCATATGCGCGAACTGTTGGTGGATGCGCCGGATGATGTGCGTTTGGAAATTCGCTCTACCGATACCGATCTCGGGTTTGTCGCAGGGCACAATGGGTATGTGGCGACCCATGGCTTGACGCATATCCGCCAGATTGATTTGTCTTCTGACGGGCGTGGGATTGCAGGCGAGGACACTTTGGCCACGATCACCCGCACAGACGAGATGCAATTTGATCGCATGATGGATAAACTCAAACTGCAAGGCATCCCGTTTCATGTGCGGTTTCATTTGCACCCTGATGTGGATGTTGAATTGGATATGGGAGGGGCGGCGGTGTCGATGGCATTGAAGTCTGGCGAGATTTGGGTCTTTCGCCATGATGGACGGGCCAAATTAAGTGTCGAGAGGTCGGTTTATTTAGAAAAAGGCCGATTAAAGCCCCGTGCGAGCAAACAAGTGGTTCTATCTGCCGCCGCAATGGATTATGCGACGCGCGTCCGTTGGACTCTCGCAAAGGCACAAGACACGCCGACAACCTTGCGCGATCTTGAACGTGACGACGAAATTTTGACCTGATCTGAAATGTGATCTGGCGTGCCGGATCACCCAAATGACTGCCTATCTGGGGACCTCTGATGACTGATCTTTATCCGGTGCGCCGCGCGCTTCTTTCTGTTTCTGACAAAACGGGTCTTGTTGACCTTGGCAAAGCGCTTGCTGCGCGTGGTGTTGAGCTGTTGTCGACAGGCGGCTCTGCCAAGACGTTGCGCGATGCAGGCCTTGAGGTCAAAGATGTGGCCGATGTCACAGGTTTCCCTGAGATGATGGACGGCCGTGTGAAAACGCTGCACCCGAAAGTGCACGGCGGTCTTTTGGCGCTGCGTGACAATGATGACCACATCAAGGCTATGTCAGAACATGAGATCCTTGGGATCGATTTGTTGATCGTCAATTTGTACCCATTTGAGGCGGCTTTGGCGCGTGGCGCGCAATACGACGAGATGATCGAAAACATCGACATCGGCGGCCCTGCGATGATCCGCGCCTCTGCGAAAAACCACGGGTTTGTGACGACTGTTGTGGATGTTGAAGACTACGATGCGTTGTTGACTGAACTCGAAGCCAACGATGGTCAGACATCCTACGCTTTCCGTCAAAAACTGGCGCAAATTGCTTATGCGCGCACCGGCGCTTATGACGCGGCTGTGTCCAACTGGATGGCAGATGCGATTGGCGAGGCGGCCCCACGCCGTCGTGCTTTTGCTGGCACCATCAAGCAAACTTTGCGTTACGGCGAAAACCCACACCAATCCGCAGCCTTCTACACCGATGGATCAAACCGTCCCGGTGTGGCCACTGCAACTCAGCATCAGGGCAAAGAATTGTCCTACAACAATATCAACGACACAGATGCTGCGTTTGAATTGGTGGCGGAATTTGATCCGGCTGAGACACCTGCTGTTGCGATCATCAAGCACGCGAACCCATGCGGCGTGGCCAAAGGTGCGACTCTGCTTGAGGCCTACAAAAACGCGTTTGACTGTGACCGCACATCTGCGTTTGGTGGCATTGTTGCGCTGAATCAGCCACTTGATGCCGAAACAGCCGAAGCCATCGTTGAGATTTTCACCGAAGTTGTGATTGCCCCCGGTGCAAGTGATGAAGCCAAAGCGATTTTTGCCAAGAAAAAGAACCTGCGTCTTTTGACCACAAACGGTCTGCCAAACGTTTTGGAAGCTTCTCACACCGTGCGCCAAGTTGCTGGTGGGTTGCTGGTTCAAAACAAAGACGCTGGTTTCATTTCCTTGGATGATCTCAAGATTGTGACGAAAGTGGCCCCGACCCAAGAGCAACTCAAAGACATGTTGTTTGCTTGGAAAGTGGCGAAACACGTTAAATCCAACGCCATCGTATACGTCAAAGATCAAGCCACCGTTGGTGTCGGTGCTGGCCAAATGTCGCGTCTCGATTCCGCTTTGATTGCGGCCGCCAAATCTAAACGCATGGCGGATGCGATGGGCCTTGAACAACCTTTGTCCATCGGGTCTGCCGTGGCCTCTGACGCGTTCTTCCCCTTTGCGGATGGTCTGCTCGAAGCCGCAGCGGCGGGCGCGTCTTGCGTGATCCAACCGGGTGGCTCGATGCGCGATCAAGAAGTGATCGACGCGGCGGACGAGGCGGGGCTTGCGATGGTCTTTACTGGCATGCGTCATTTCCGCCACTAACTGAACCAAGGATTTACACATGCGCATCACGGCTCAAACGGCTTTCATTATTTTTGTGATCGACCAGCTTTCCAAATGGGTCGTGGTGCACGCGTTTAATCTGCGGTCTGTGGGGGAAATCGATGTGTTTCCTCCGTTTCTTGTGTTCCGTATGGCATGGAACACGGGTATTAATTTTGGTCTATTTTCCGAATATGCCGCGATGCTGCGGTGGGGCTGGGTGGCTTTGGCCGTGGTCATGTCGGTTTGGGTTTTGACATGGGTGCGGCGCGAAAACTTTGGCTTCGTAGGGAAACTCAGTGCTGGCCTGCTTGTCGGGGGGGCTTTGGGCAATGCGATTGATCGTGTCCTGTATGGCGCCGTTGCCGATTTTCTAAACATGTCGTGTTGTGGCTTCGCAAACCCTTATTCGTTCAATGTGGCCGACATCGCGATTTTCGCAGGCGCATTCGGACTTATTCTTTTCACGGGCGAAACACAAAAGCGCGCGTGACCTTACTGCGCGCTTGCGTTAGAAATGCCCAGACGTTTAGGCGGAAGGACGCATATGTTACATGCAACTGGTATGAAATTGGTGATGTGCTCAGTGGTTTTACTCACTGTCTCGGCCTGTGCGCCCAAATCCGCAATGTCGCCGATGGCGGTTGTTAACGGCCCAGATGAATTTGCAATCACGCCCCCCAAACCTTTGGAAGAACCTAAAGATTTTTCTGCGCTTCCGGTGCCGACTTTGGGGGCCGCGAATCTGACCGATGCGACACCTAAAGCGGATGCAATCGTTGCTTTGGGGGGGCGCGTTCCTACGGCCACTGGCCTTGATGGTGGCATTGTGACCTATGCATCGCGGTACGGTGTTGATCAAAATATTCGCAACGATTTGGCCAAATCTGATACGCGATTCCGCAAGGTGAAAACTGCAGCCCCTGCATGGCCTTGGACCAAAAACAAATACGAACGCGCTTACCACCGCTTCGCACTTGACCCATGGGCCGAACTTGAACGTTTGCGTGCCCTTGGCATTTTGGTTCCATCAGCTCCACCCAACCGCTGAACAATGTTCACTTAACCGTCAACGGTGCTTGCCCTCAGCTCTGGGGGCAGCAACTATAGGCGTGAACGATGATGTAAGGTGAACGCATGAAAACGCTTCTGAGTGCTTTTTTTATAGGTTTGGCTGTGCCTGCCACTGCCGCAGATATTTCCAGTTTTTCTCTTGATAACGGTCTGGACGTTGTCGTTGTCGAAGATCACCGTGCGCCCGTGGTGGTACACACTGTTTGGTACAAAGTGGGGGCCGCAGACGAGGCGCCAGGCAAAAGTGGAATCGCGCATTTTCTAGAACATTTGATGTTTAAGGGCACGGACAACATGGCCTCGGGCGAATTGTCTGCGACCGTGACGCGAAACGGTGGCTCTGACAATGCTTTCACCAGTTGGGACTATACTGCTTATTATCAACGGGTTGCTGCCGATAGATTGCCATTGATGATGGAAATGGAAGCGGACCGGATGCGCGGTTTGCAAATGACCGAAGACGATGTTGTGACAGAGCGTAACGTGGTTCTGGCAGAGCGCAACCAGCGCACAGACAGTGATCCAAGCGCGCTGTTCCGTGAACAAATGCGCGCGGCGCAGTTTCTAAATCACGGATATGGCATTCCTGTTATCGGGTGGCGTCATGAAATAGAACAGCTCAATCGCGACGATGCTTTTGAATTCTACCGGCAATATTACGCCCCCAATAATGCTATTTTGGTTGTGGCTGGCGATGTTGATCCCGATGAGGTGAAAACATTGGCTGAGACATATTATGGCCCGATTGAGCCAACAGTTGATTTGCAAGATCGACAACGCCCCACCGAGCCGCCGCAATTGTCCGAACGGCGCATGACTATGACGGATGCGCGTGTCGCACAGCCCTATGTCACCCGCAGCTATATCGCACCTGAGCGCAATTCGGGCGATCAATCCGAGGCCGCAGCGCTTGAATTTCTGGCCAGTTTATTGGGCGGGGATGGGGCGACATCTTACCTCGGGCAGGCTTTGATGTTTGAGGATCCAAAGGCCATTTATGTCTCGGCCTTTTACAACGGGTCAACGCTTGATCTGGGGTCTTTTGGCTTGGTGATCGTGCCTGTGTCAGGTGTGTCATTGGACGATGCCGAGGACGCGCTGGACGCGACAATCGCAAAATTCATCTCGGAAGGCGTCGATTTGGAACAGTTCGAGCGCCTGAAAACCCAACTGCACGCCTCACGTATTTACGCCCAAGACAATATCGAAAGCCTTGCACGTGACTATGGGCAGGACCTTACCATCGGGTTATCTATTGACGATATCAAAGCATGGCCCGATGTGCTTGATGCTGTCACCCCCGACGATGTCATTGCCGCCGCCAAACGGGTTTTCAAGACATCCAATGCGGTCACCGGTCATTTGATGCCTGAAGACACCGCGGCGCTCGCGCAAACCGGTACACAAAAGGAGCCAGCACAATGAAGCCCGTCGTTACCTTTATTGCAAGCGCCGCATTCGCCATTGCAGGCGCAATTTCCCCCGCCTTTGCGCAAATTGATGTGCAAGAAATCATCACCGATGGCGGCATAACGGCATGGTTGGTTGAAGAACATTCCATCCCGTTCACAGCTCTTGAGGTGCGCTTTAAAGGCGGCACATCTTTGGACCGATTGGGCAAGCGTGGCGAGATCAATTTGATGATGGCCACTTTGGAAGAAGGGGCCGCTGGCATGGACGCGCAAGAATTTGCCAAAGCGCGTGACAGTCTTGCGGCAAGTTTTGATTTCGAGGCCCACACAGACTCCGTTTCTATTTCGGCGCGGTTCTTGACGGAAAACCGCGATGCAGCGATTGCACTGTTGCGCGCGGCTATTACTGATCCACGGTTTGATCAAGATGCTGTTGATCGTGTGCGTGGGCAAGTGCTGTCGAACATCGAATCTGAGGCCAGTTCGCCAAATGACATTGCCTCGTCAACGCTAAATATGCTGGCGTTTGGGGATCACCCTTATGGCAGTTCTTCCAGCGGCACAGAGGGTTCTGTTGCCGGATTGACGCGGGATGACATGTCGATGGCGCTCAAACGCGCGCTTGTGAAAGATCGCCTTTTTGTGTCGGCTGTCGGCGATATCACAGGGGCTGAGTTGTCACAGATTTTAGATAATTTGTTCGAAGATTTGCCACAATCAGGACCAGACTTTGCGCCACGGGTTGAAGCTGCACTTGAAGGTGGGGTCACTGTGGTGCCGTTCGAGACGCCGCAATCCGTTGTGATGTTTGGACACTCTGGCATCAAACGCGACGACCCTGATTTTATTCCCGCTTATATCGCCAATGAAATTGTGGGCGGCACACGCGAATCGCGGCTGATGCAAGAGGTGCGTGAGAAACGTGGCCTGACCTATGGAATCGGGTCCTATCTTGTGCCCTATGCCCAGTCCGAGGTTGTTCTTGGCCAGTTCTCGTCCAGCAATGCGGTTACTGCTCAAGCCATTGATGTCGTTAAAGATGAATGGCGTAAGCTTGTTCAGGACGGCATCAGCGCTCAAGAACTTGACGAGGCCAAAACCTATCTCACGGGGGCCTATGCGCTTCGGTTTGACGGCAACGCGCCGATTGCCAGCATTCTGGTGGGCATGCAAACGGCTGGTTTAGAGCGCGATTACATCGTCAAACGCAATGATTTGGTGGATGCGGTCACGGTGGATGACATCAATCGCGTCGTGCGAGAACTGTACACGCCTGAGGCCCTGACCTTTGTTGTTGTGGGTCAGCCAGAAGACCTAAAATCTGATTGATTTGAACATGGTCGAATCGGGAGAGGTCGTGCTATTTCTAGTGGTATGAACTCTCCTGACCTCAATATAGGCCCGTCTGGGGCCATGCCGCCGCGTCCTGTGATCCGCCAACTTGATGAGGGCGCAATCAATCGGATTGCCGCAGGCGAGGTGGTTGAACGCCCTGCTTCTGCGGTCAAAGAATTGGTCGAAAATGCCATTGATGCCGGTGCGCATCGGATCACGGTCGATTATGCCGATGGGGGCAAAACCCTGATCCGCGTGACCGATGATGGGTGTGGGATGACTGCGGATGACCTGCCTCTTGCGCTCTCGCGGCATGCGACGTCCAAGATCGATGGCTCTGATCTTTTGGACATTCACACCTTTGGTTTTCGCGGCGAGGCGTTGCCGTCGCTTGGCGCTGTTGGGCGTTTGAAAATCACGTCCCGCGCCGAAGATCACGACGGTGTAACACTGTCTGTTTCTGGCGGTCACATAGACCCGATTAAACCTGCCGCCCTGACCAAAGGCACCGTGGTTGAGTTGCGCGATTTGTTTTTTGCCACGCCAGCGCGCTTGAAATTTTTGCGCACGGATCGCGCCGAAGCGCAGGCTATTTCCGATGTGATCAAACGCTTGGCAATGGCAGAACCGTTCGTTGGTTTTACGCTGCGTGATGTGTCGGGGGGCGGCGAAGGGCGTGTGACATTTCGGGCTGATCCCCAAACGGGCGATATGTTTGATGCGTTGCACGGACGATTGGCCACGGTATTGGGCAAAGAGTTTGCGGAAAATGCATTGGCCATTGATAGCGAACGTGAAGGGTTGCACCTAACAGGGTATGCGGCTTTGCCGACCTATTCGCGTGGCTCATCCGTTCAGCAATTCCTTTTTGTAAACGGACGCCCTGTGCGCGATAAGCTTTTGCTTGGCGCTTTGCGGGCTGCCTATTTTGACTACCTTAGCCGTGATCGTCATCCTGCGGCGTGCCTGTTCATTGATGTTGATCCGCACCGTGTTGATGTCAACGTGCATCCCGCAAAATCCGAAGTACGTTTCCGCGAACCTGCCGAGGCGCGCAGTTTAATTGTCTCAGGTTTGCGCAATGCATTGTCGGCGGCGGGGCACCGCGCCTCAACAACGGTGGCACAAGCCACACTTGGGGCGATGCGTCCCGAAAATGCGGGACACAATGTACAGGCAAGCGAGGCGCAGGCGGGCGGCGCCCCGCATGTGTATCAAATGGACCGGCGTGGTCACAGCGGTTACACCATGCCGCCGCGTCCTTCCGGTGAGATGACGCAAAGCAGTTATGATTGGCACGCACCAGACCGCGCAGATGTGCCAGGATTCGCCGAAATGGCGATCCCGTCTGCGCGTGTCGAAGATGTGGCCCCGCACCCCTTGGCCGAAGCTTTGCCGCTGGGGGCTGCTCGGGCGCAGGTGCATGAAAATTACATCATCGCGCAGACCGAAACGGGAATTGTGATCGTTGATCAGCATGCAGCACATGAGCGATTGGTGTATGAGAAACTTAAAAAACTGATGGCCGAAAATGGTGTCGCATCACAGGCATTGTTGATCCCTGAAGTGATTGAGCTTGGGGCGAATGATGCACAGACCTTGCTGGATTTGGCCGATGATTTAGCTGGGCTGGGTCTGGTGATTGAGGCTTTTGGTGGCGGTGCCATTGCGGTGCGCGAAACGCCAGCCATTTTGGGGCGTGTTGATGCGACGGCGATGATTTCGGACATTTTGGACGAGCTTGCTGACCTCGGTGATAGCCAAACGGTGCAAGCGCGGATCGAAGCGGTGCTGTCGCGCGTGGCCTGTCATGGGTCCATTCGATCTGGTCGCTGGATGCGTGGCGAAGAAATGAATGCGCTGTTGCGCGAAATGGAAAGCACGCCTCATTCTGGCCAGTGCAATCATGGTCGTCCCACCTATGTGGAACTCAAATTGGCAGACATCGAACGCCTGTTTGGTCGCACATGATTCAAATCGGGTCTTTGACGCTGAACCTGTCCGATCCGTTGGTGGTCGCGGCGCTGGCAGGTTTGGCTGTGTTGCTTCTGGTTGTGGTTTTGCTGTTTGCAGTGTTGCGCCGGTCAGGCGAAGCGGCCAGATTGGCGTTGCCTTTGGCGCATCAGATGAACCAATTGGGGCATCGCGTTCAGTCGTTATCTGATGGACAAAATCAGCTCGCTGGCGGGCTATCACATGTGTCCGAGGCCCAAGCCGCAGCGCAGGCGCATATGTTGCAATTGATGGAGCGTCGCTTGGCGGATGTCACTGTGTCGATGACTGATAACCTGCAGGGATCAGCGCGGCGCACGGCACATTCGTTGGGCGAATTACAAGAGCGGTTGCAAACCATCGACAAGGCGCAGGCCAATATTGAAAAGCTGTCGGGCAATGTGTTGTCGCTGCAAGATATCTTGTCGAACAAACAAACCCGCGGTGCGTTTGGCGAAATCCAACTCAACGATATCGTCGGAAAGGCCCTGCCAAAAGACAGCTATACATTGCAAGCGACGCTGTCGAACGGCAAGCGTGCGGATTGTTTGATTCACTTGCCCAACCCGCCGGGGTCCATTGTGGTGGACAGTAAATTCCCGCTGGAAGCTTATGAAGCGTTGCGGCGGGCAAACACGCAGTGGGAGGTGAATGAGGCCGCTAAGATGATGCGCACAGCCGTTAAAAAGCACCTCAACGATATTTCCGTGAAATACATCATTGATGGTGAAACCGCCGATGGCGCATTGATGTTTTTGCCGTCCGAAGCCGTCTATGCCGAACTGCATGCCAATTTCCCCGAACTGGTGCGTGAAGGATTCGATAAACGCGTTTGGATCGTGTCGCCCACGACCTGTATGGCGACGCTGCACACGATGCGCGCGATTTTGAAAGACGCGCGGATGCGTGAGCAAGCTGGGTCTATTCGTAAAGAACTTGCGCTTTTGGCGGGGGATGTGGATCGTCTGGGGGTGCGTGTGGGCAGTTTGGACCGTCACTTTGGGCAGGCGGCGAAAGACATCGAAGACATCAAAATTTCCGCTGACAAGGCGGGAAAGCGTGCCCATCGGTTGGATCATTTCGACTTTGAAGAATTGGCGGCGGACACGCCCACAGCCCACTCCTCTGACGTTTTACCACTGACGCCCAAGCCTTGAGCGGGCAAATGAACGAGCATAACTTATCAAGTCTCTTGCATACACAGGCGTTGCCAAAACGCCCCGCTAGGGTCATCGTTCTCCAATGACAGTTGTGACGCGAACCCCTTTTGCTTTGGTCATTGTTTTGTGGCTCAGTGGCGTGCTTGCTGCGGGGCAATTTGCCAAAATTTCTGTGACCTTTCCCATCTTTCGTGAGGCGTTCTTTTCCTATGGCTCGGCTCTTGGGTTCTTGGTCTCATTGATCTCAGCCGTTGGTTTGGTCTGTGGGTTGTTCGCAGGTGCATTTGTTGCCAGAGTTGGCGCACGCAAGCCATTGATTGCAGCGCTGTGCTTGGGTGGGATTTTGTCCGTTTACCAAAGCACCATGCCAAATTTTACTTTATTTTTGACCAGCCGCGCTATTGAAGGCATCTCGCATTTGGTGATCGTTGTTGCAGCGCCAACGGTTTTGGGACAAATCACTGAGCAGCGCCACCGTGCAACAACAATGGCCTCATGGAGCACTGTATTTGCGGTGTCCTTTGCGTTGTTTTCATGGGGCGGTGTCCCGTTGGTCGACCGCTTTGGCGTATCGTTTTTGTTTTGGTCTCACGGCGCAGCTATGGGCGCGGTGGCGATTGCGGTCTGGATAATCCTGCCCAGCAATATTATTCCGCGCTCGCCTGATCCGCTAACGTTACGCGCCATCGTCGTGCGGCATGCCACCGCGTATACGTCACCATGGATTGCTGCCCCTGCGGCGGGTTGGTTTTTTTACGCAGCGGGCTTTGTCGCATTGGTAACTGTGATGCCAGATTTCTTTGCGCCTGAGTGGCGGCAGGCTTTGACCGGGGTTTTACCTCTGTCGGCGTTGGTGGTATCGATGACCTTGGGCATTGTATTGGTTCGGCGGTTTACATCAGTCCCCGTGATTATCGCGGGGTTTGGTGTCGCGTCACTGTTGGCAGTGTCCATGGCGTTTGGTCTGCCTGCTGAAGTTGCCGGTGTTGCCGTTTTGGCGGCTACGGGATTGGTACAAGCGGGCAGTTTTTCAGCCATTCCGGTTTTGAATGCGACACCGCAGGATCAGGCCTTGGCCAATGGAGCGCTGGCGCAACTGGGCAATGCTGGCAATATGGTTGGCACGCCTTTGTTGATTCTACTGACCAACATGTATGGGCTGCCCGGCATGATCGCTTTTGCGGCCACTATGTTTGGATGTGGGGCGGTTATACATGTGTGGTTGGCGGCTTTGCGCAAGCGCTGAGGGGGCTCAGTCTTTGTTAGACAAAACAAAAGAGCCGCTCAGTTTCCTGAACGGCTCTTTTGTTTTAGTAAGCTGCTGAAGCTTAGCCCTGACGGGCTTTGAAGCGCGGCTGCGTTTTGTTGATCACATAAACGCGGCCTTTACGGCGCACAATGCGACAATCGCGGTGCCGGCTTTTCAGCGAGCGGAGTGAGTTGCGAACTTTCATGTCCAGTCTCCTTATCGCGGCGCCTGCGTGCGCCTGTTAAAACCTAGCTAACAGAACGATGGTGGGTATAACAAGGTTCGAACTTGTGACCCCTTCGATGTCAACGAAGTGCTCTACCACTGAGCTATACACCCTAGTCGTCCTTGGGAATCTCATGTCTTACCTGTGTTGACCAGTTGGTCGCAACAAACAAGATATGGGCAGTTCCCACGTCAGTCCGTGGGCGTATAAAAGGAGTCGGAGCATTGATCAAGGGCTTTTGGAAAGGAAAATCGAAAGCTATAGTTTTCTGTGAAAGGACAACGACATGAGCAAGGTTCCCTATCGTCTGCGCAGGCCTGAAAAACGCACGTCATGCGTTGTGTTTTCGTCCCCTCATAGCGGGTGTGACTATCCATCTGATATGCTGGAACGCTCTATTTTAGACCCTTTGACGCTTAGATCGTCTGAGGATGCCTATGTTGACCAGCTTTTTGAAAACACGCCAAATTACGGCGCGACCTTTTTAAATGCTATATATCCAAGGGCTTGGGTCGATTTGAATAGGCGCAGTGATGAGTTGGACCCTGCTTTGATCGAATCTGTTTTGGGACGCGGGCTGAATGCGCGTGTGCTGTCGGGTCTTGGGGTGATTCCTCGGGTGGTTGCAGGCGGGCGGACGATCTACAGTGGCAAACTGACCCGCGCCGAGGCCGACATGCGAATCGCGCAAGTGTGGCAGCCATATCACTTAATGCTTGAGACACTTTTGCGGGAAACCAAAACTTTGTTCGGGCAGGCGTTGTTGATTGATTGCCATTCGATGCCACGTGAAGCCTTGAAGCATGTCAAAATGTCAAACAGTGTGCGCCCTGAAATCGTGATCGGGGATCGCTATGGGGCGTCTGCGCGTGGCGCATTGGTGAATGAGGTAGAGGCCGCGTTTCGCGATGAGGGGTTCGCTGTTTGGCGCAATGTTCCATTCGCAGGGGCATACATTTCGCAGCACTATGGTCGGCCTGCGCAAAATCAACACTGTATCCAGATCGAAATTGACCGTTCGCTTTATATGGATGAGAAAACCCTGATCCCGTCAGACGCCTATGATGACGTAAAGCGCGCGCTTGATCGTGCGGCGCGGCGTATTGCGCATCTGGATGCAGGGCGTTTGCCTTTGGCGGCTGAGTAGGTTTTCAAAAACTACAGTGATCTGCCTTTGATGATCGCATCCTTGCCGAACTTACGACGAATTTCATCGCGAGCACGTTCGGCATCGGCGCGTTTACCTGCATCTGGATCGAGCAGATCTGAGGATGCATCGGCTCTTTCCTCGGATACCAAAGTGCTGATCCCTACCCCAATCAAACGAAATGGTCCCTCATGGATCGCGTGATCCAGAAGTCCGCGTGCGGTGCGGTAAATTTGATCGGCCATGTTTGTCGGGCCCGGCAGCGTGAGCCTGCGGGTGAGCGATGTGTGATTGGAACGTTTGAGTTTTAGCGTCACCACGCGGCCCGCTTGAGCTTTGGCTTTGGCGCGATCTGACACTTGTTCGGACAGGCGCCAGATGTGTTTGTCGAGCACATCCATTGCCATGGTGTCGACGGAAAACGTGGTTTCTTTAGAAATGGATTTCACGGTTTGGCGTTGGGAAATGGATCGCGCATCTTGACCGCGCGCCAGATACCATAGGCGATCCCCGAGTGATCCAAAGCGCACTTGCAGATCATCGTGTTCCCAGCGGCGTAGATCGGCGAACGTGCGAATGCCTGCTTTTTCAAGCGAGGCTTGCCCCACTTTGCCAACGCCCCAAATCAATTTGACGGGTTTAGCCGCGAGAAAGCTTTCGGTTTCAGCCAAGCCGATCACAGAAAACCCACGCGGTTTATCCAGATCCGAGGCAATTTTGGCCAAGAATTTATTGTGACTCAGGCCGATGGATCCCGTCAATCCAAGCTCATGCTGCATGCGTTTGACCAGCCGCGCCAGCATCACCGCTGGCGGCGCGCCGTGTAGGGTCGCGGTGCCGCGCAGATCCATAAATGCCTCGTCCAAAGACAAGGGTTCCACCTTGGGCGTCAACTCATCCATCATTTCGCGGATCGCCTTTGAGGCCTCGGAATAGGCGCTCATGCGTGGCGCGACGACGACCGCTTCAGGACACAGTTGCAGCGCTTTGAACATGGGCATGGCTGATCGCACGCCTTTGACCCGTGCAATGTAACACGCCGTGGATACAACGCCGCGATGTCCTCCGCCGATGATTACGGGTTTGTCTCGCAAATCAGGATTGTCGCGTTTTTCGACTGAGGCAAAAAAAGCGTCACAGTCCATATGGGCGATAGATAGATCATAGAGTTCGGGATGTGATAACACGCGCGGACGACCACAGGACGGGCAGCGTGTGCCCGCATCGAAGGTGGTCAAACAATCGCGACATAGTTTTGGCATCAGGGTCTCATTGGGAGATGTCTGCCTCTATACGAGCAGAATGAATTTGGTTAACATCTGCGCAAACAAGTATAAACAAACGAGTGGTATAGTCATGAACGAATTTGGAATTCCGACCTTTTTGACCGGCGGTAATATTGTGCTTTTGGCGATTGCTGCGCTGATCATTTTGTTGATCAGTAAGGGTGTCCGTATTGTACCGCAATCAGAGAAATTTGTCGTCGAACGCTTTGGTCGTTTGCGCACCGTGCTTGGGCCGGGGATCAATTTTGTGATTCCTTTGATTGATCGGGTCGCACATAAAATTTCCATTTTGGAACGTCAGCTTCCCAATGCGATGCAAGATGCGATCACGTCTGACAACGCGTTGGTGAAAGTGGAAACATCTGTGTTCTACCGCATCACCGAGCCTGAGCGCACGGTGTACCGTATTCGCGATGTAGACGGTGCGATTGCCACGACTGTGGCGGGTGTTGTGCGCTCTGAGATTGGTAAAATGGAGCTTGATCAGGTGCAATCCAACCGCTCAAGCTTGATTGAAACCATCAAGGCGCAGGTTGAAAGCGCTGTGGATGATTGGGGTATCGAAGTGACCCGTGCCGAAATTCTGGACGTGAACCTTGATGAGGCCACGCGCGCCGCGATGTTGCAGCAGTTGAATGCAGAACGTGCGCGACGTGCCGCTGTGACTGAGGCCGAAGGGTCCAAACGGTCTGTGGAATTGAACGCCGACGCGCAGCTTTACGCCGCTGAACAAATCGCCAAAGCCCGCCGTATTCAAGCCGACGCCGAAGCCTATGCAACGGCTGTCGTGGCCGAGGCTATCACCGAAAATGGTATCGAGGCGGCGCAATACCAAGTGGCGCTGAAACAAGTCGAGGCGTTGACAGCTGTTGGCACAGGACAAGGCAATCAAACCGTGATTGTGCCTGCTGCTGCGATTGATGCCTTTGGCGATGCGTTCAAGCTTTTTTCTGGAGGTAAGAAATAATGGACGCCGCAACATCTGCTGAGATTTGGACCCTTTGGTGGGTTTGGGGGCTCGGCGCTGTCGTTCTTTTGGTTTTGGAAGTGTTTGCCCCTGGGTTCCTCTTTTTGGGATTTGGGGCAGGGGCTACCGTTGTGGCTGCACTTTTGGGATTGGGCGTGGCACCTGAAAATCCAGCGTTGTTGGCGTTCATTTTTGCGGTGGTGTCCATGGCGGCATGGTACGCTATGCGCGTCCTCTTTGGTGTGCGCAAAGGCCAAGTCAAAGTCTGGGACAAAGACATCAATGATGATGTCTAAGGTGCATTATGCCTAAAGGCCCTGCGGCTGACTTTGATGGCGCGAAAATTGCGATTTTGCGCGGTGGTGATGTTCTAACGCTGCTGCGCGATGATCGCCCTGATATTCCGTTTCCAAACGAATGGGATTTGCCGGGGGGTGGGCGAGATGGTGGTGAAACGCCGGTTCAGACCGCCACGCGCGAATTGTTTGAAGAGTTGTCCGTGACGCTTGATCCCGCCAAAATCATTCATCATGCAATAGAAAATGCATCGGCACATACAGGTGTGGTGGTGCATTTTTTTGTCGCCCGTTGGGATGACTTGTCCGATGATGATATTGAATTGGGGGATGAGGGGCAGCGCTGGTGCTGGATGCCTGTTCCAGAATTTCTGTCCTGCAAGGACGCTGTAGAGCCCTTGCAGGGGCGTTTGTCGCGGGCACTCACGGCGCTCGCTAAAGATTAGGCGTTTTTAATCTCATCCAAAATCGCAAGTGCGGCTTTGCGCGGATCGTCGGATTGCCAAATTGGACGGCCAACAACCATGTGATCGACGCCGTCTTTGATGGCTTGGGTTGGGGTCGCGACACGTTTTTGATCACCAAGGGCGGCACCTGTTGGGCGCACGCCGGGGGTGACGATCAGTTTGCCGTTTGCTTCGGGGAGCGCGCGCACAAGGGCGGCTTCTTGCGGCGAACAGATCACACCATCCGCACCGGCACGCAGGGCATTGCCTGCACGCTCTTGGACCAGATCTTTGATCTCGCCCGGCTTGATCAAAGCGCTGTCCAAATCCGCACGGTCCAGAGATGTCAAAATGGTCACGGCAAGGATTTTCATATTGGACCCTGACGCGCCTTGTTTGGCGGCCTCAACCACATAAGGGTCGCCGTGCACGGTTAGAAAATCGATGTCGAATTGCGCTGTGCCACGCACCGCGTTTTCCACTGTGGCGCCAATGTCAAAGAACTTCATATCGAGAAAGATCTTTTTGCCGAGCTCTTGTTTCAGCTCATTGGCCAAAGCCAATCCGCCCCCTGTGAGCATGCCCAAGCCGATCTTGTAAAAAGACACGGCATCACCAAGTTTCTGCGCGACATCTAGGCCCTGCACAATGTTCGGCACATCGAGGGCTACAATCAGGCGGTCATCTGCGGGTGCGGTCATGGTCAGGCTCCTATGGTTTGTCCCTCTCATATTGCGGTGCGAGAGGTGAGGCAAGACTTGCAACCTATTCTTGCTTTTATGATGTGGTGTTTGATCTGGGACATTGTTCCAAGTTATCGAACGGGTGATCTTGAACTGGGACCAGACGCCAACCACATAAAGCTCAAGGTTCCACCGCGAGCACGTGCCAATTTTGGGCGTCACACGCATTGGGAACGCTTATTTGAAAGGATACGATGATGGACATGGAAAAGTTCACGGAACGCTCTCGCGGCTTTTTGCAAGCGGCTCAGACCATTGCGATGCGCGAAAATCACCAAAAACTAAGCCCCGAACATTTGCTTAAAGCGTTGTTGGACGATCCCGAAGGCATGGCCGCGGGTTTGATTGCCAATGCTGGCGGTGATGCGAAAGGCGTGGCTGAGGCTATTGATACAGCACTTACAAAAGTGCCACGGGTGTCTGGCGATGCTGGGCAGACTTATATGGATCAATCCACTGCCAAGGTTTTGGATGAAGCCGAGAAAATAGCCACCAAGGCGGGGGATAGTTTTGTGCCGGTTGAGCGCATTCTGACCGCGCTTGCTGTGGTGAAATCTGCCGCCAAAGAGGCGCTTGTGGCGAGTGGGGTCACGGCGATGAAACTCAACGCTGCGATCAATGACATTCGCAAAGGCCGCACCGCTGACACTGCGTCCGCTGAGGATGGCTATGAGGCGTTGAAAAAATACGCACGCGATCTGACGGAAGCGGCGGAAGAGGGCAAAATTGATCCTATCATTGGTCGTGATGAAGAAATTCGTCGTGCGATGCAGGTCTTGTCACGCCGTACCAAAAACAACCCTGTTTTGATTGGCGAGCCGGGCGTGGGTAAAACTGCGATTGCCGAAGGTCTCGCGCTGCGCATTATTGATGGTGACGTGCCTGAATCTCTGCGCAACAAAAAACTTATGGCGCTTGATATGGGCGCGTTGATTGCGGGTGCAAAATACCGTGGTGAATTTGAGGAACGTCTCAAATCCATCTTGAAAGAGATCGAAGCGGCCTCTGGCGAAATCATCTTGTTCATTGATGAAATGCACACGCTTGTTGGCGCGGGCAAATCCGATGGCGCGATGGATGCGGCGAACTTGATCAAACCTGCGCTGGCGCGGGGTGAGTTGCACTGTATTGGTGCGACCACTTTGGATGAGTACCGTAAATACGTTGAAAAAGACGCCGCTCTTGCGCGTCGGTTCCAACCGATTTTGATCGAAGAACCTACTGTGGAAGACACGATTTCGATCTTGCGCGGCATCAAAGAAAAATACGAAGTTCACCACGGCGTGCGCATTTCGGATGCGGCTCTTGTGGCGGCGGCAACGCTGTCGCACCGCTACATCACGGATCGGTTTTTGCCTGACAAAGCCATCGATCTGATCGATGAGGCCGGCAGCCGTTTGCGCATGGCGGTGGACAGTAAGCCCGAGGTTCTAGATCAGCTGGATCGCCAAATCTTGCAGCTTCAAATCGAAGCCATGGCTTTGTCGAAAGAAGAAGATGTGGCCTCTAAGGATCGTCTGCTCAAGCTTGAAAAAGAGTTGGCCGATTTGCAAGAAAAGTCTGCTGGGATGACTGCCAAATGGCAAGCCGAGCGTGACAAACTAGAAGGCACGCGTGATGTCAAAGAAAAACTAGACCGTGCCCGTGCTGAATTGGATATCGCGAAACGTGAGGGTGATTTGGCCAAAGCGGGCGAGTTGTCTTATGGCGTGATTCCACAGCTTGAAAAGCAACTCGTAGATGCAGAATCTTATGAGGCCCAAGACCTTTTGGTCGAGGAAGCCGTGGGGCCTGAGCAGATCGCGGAAGTGGTCGAGCGCTGGACCGGCATTCCAACATCGAAAATGCTGGAAGGGGATCGCGATAAGCTTTTGCGCATGGAAGATGCGTTGCACAACCGCGTCATCGGTCAACACAGTGCTGTGCGCGCTGTGGCCAATGCGGTGCGCCGTGCGCGGGCTGGTTTGAACGACGAAAATCGTCCTCTTGGATCATTCTTGTTCCTTGGGCCAACCGGCGTGGGTAAAACCGAGCTGACTAAAGCTGTGGCTGAATTCTTGTTTGACGACGATTCTGCAATGGTTCGGATCGACATGTCAGAGTTCATGGAAAAACACGCTGTGTCGCGCCTGATCGGGGCACCTCCCGGCTATGTTGGTTATGATGAGGGTGGTGTTTTGACCGAGGCTGTGCGGCGCAGACCCTATCAGGTTGTGTTGTTCGATGAGGTCGAAAAAGCGCATCCCGATGTGTTCAACGTGCTCTTGCAGGTGTTGGATGATGGTGTGCTGACGGATGGCCAAGGCCGCACTGTGGATTTCAAGCAGACGTTGATCATTTTGACGTCGAACCTTGGGGCGCAGGCACTTAGCCAAATGCCGGATGGCGCTGATCCAGCACAGGCCAAACGCGATGTGATGGATGCTGTGCGTGCACATTTCCGTCCGGAGTTTTTGAACCGCTTGGATGAGACGATCATCTTTGATCGTTTGGCGCGGAGCGATATGGGGGGCATCGTCGACATCCAGCTTGGATTGTTGGACAAACGTCTCGCGCGTCGCAATATGTCTGTTGTGCTGGATGAGGGGGCCAAGGCTTGGCTTGCGGACGAAGGCTATGATCCTGTGTTTGGTGCGCGTCCGCTCAAACGTGTAATCCAGCGTGCTTTGCAAGACCCGCTCGCCGAACGGTTGCTTGCGGGTGATATTATGGACGGGGCCATCATTGATGTGACCGCTGGCGTTGAGGGTTTGATTATTGGCGACCGTAAAGGCGCCTCTAACAAACCCAAGCCTGAGGATGCGGTTGTTCATTAATCGTTGATTTCACAGTGCTAGGTTAAAGGCGGCCCTTGTTTGGGTCGCCTTTTTTTGTGATGAAACCTAGGGTGTCCACTGTGATACAGCATGCAATCGTATGCTAAAGTATTTGGCGATTTTTGAATAATGATAACGATAACAGTGTTGTTTGTTGGTGTTTGTATGACAGTGTCGCGCAACGTTAAATCGGGTTAGGAACGAATTATGTTGGTTTGGGCCATGGGCGCGCTGCAAGTGATGGCGCTGTTTTTTGTCTTTGTACTGGGGGCATTGGCCTTGGGTGCACTGGTGCTGTATTTTTTCGACAAACGGCAAACGCGCGATGCGGTGCTGCGCAACTATCCGGTCATTGGGCACTTTCGACATTTGTTCACTGAGCTGGGTGAATTCTTTCGCCAGTACTTCTTTGCAATGGATCGTGAAGAGTTGCCGTTCAACCGTGCGCAGCGCGATTGGATTTATCGAGCTGCCAACAAAAAAGGCAACACGATCGCGTTCGGGTCCACACGTAACCTGTCCGTGCCGGGCACGACGATCTTTGCCAACGCCACATTTCCACCGCTGGATGATCAGTTCGCCACCACCGATCCCATGATCATTGGTCAACATTGTCGGACGCCTTTTACGGCCAAATCGATTTTTAACATCTCTGGCATGTCTTTTGGTGCTATCTCGAAACCTGCGGTTCTGGCCTTGTCCAAGGGGGCAAAAGAGGCGGGTATTTGGCTGAACACTGGCGAGGGCGGCCTGTCCCCTTTTCACCTCGAAGGGGGGGCCGATCTTGTTTATCAAATCGGTACTGCAAAATACGGTATCCGCGATGAGGCCGGCAATTTGGACGATGATAAACTGCGCGCTATGGCTGCGCATGAATCTGTTCGAATGTTTGAAGTTAAACTGAGCCAAGGTGCGAAACCGGGCAAAGGTGGTATTTTGCCCGCGGCGAAAATTACGCCTGAAATCGCGCAAATCCGTGGATTGAAGTCTGGTGAAGACGGTGTGTCCCCAAATCGCCACCGTGAAGTGGATGATTTTGGTGATTTGTTGGACTTTATCGGTCACATTCGCGAGGTCACAGGCAAGCCTGTTGGCTTTAAATTCGTTGTCGGGTCGTCGCGACCATGGGCCGAGTTTTTTGCATTGATTAAAGAACGTGGCGCGGAATCCGCCCCCGACTTCATCACCATCGATGGCGGCGAGGGCGGCACAGGGGCCGCACCAATGCCATTGATGGATTTGGTGGGTATGCCGATTAAGGAATCCTTGATCCGAATTTGCGATCTGCGTGACAAATACGGGCTACATGATCGCATTCGTATTGTCGCGGGCGGCAAGCTTGTGAACCCTGCCGATTTGGCGTGGGCCATTTGCGCGGGTGCTGATTTTGTATGTTCCGCACGCGGGTTCATGTTCAGTCTTGGTTGTATTCAGGCGCTCAAGTGCAACAAAAATACATGTCCAACAGGGATCACAACACATGATCCCCATCTTCAACGTGGACTGGTTGTCGAAGACAAATACAAAAAGGTGGCTGCTTATGCTGCGGCATCTATCAAAGAGCTTGAAACCATCGCCCATTCGGTTGGTGTGCTTGAGCCACGGCAGATGCGGCGGCATCATGTTCGGATCGTTCAAGCGGATGGGACGTCGCGCGAACTGGAACGCATCGTGCCAAGTTACAATGAGTCAACGAAGACGTGACATGAGTTTTCTTTGAAAACCCCCTGCAGCGGGCTAACTCTAAGGAAATCACCTCGGAGGGCCCGTCATGACTTACAAAAGCGATCTCAAGTACTCGGCGGTCACGCCAGAACAAACATATCTCAATCGCCGTAGCTTGATGGGCGGGCTTATTGGGGGCGGGGCCGTTTTGGGTGCGGGACTGTTGGGAGCTGCGCCTGCGCGCGCCCAAGAGGTGCCGGTTTTTGAAATCCAAGGTTTTGATACGACCGAGACACCCAATACATATGAAGAGATCACATCCTACAATAACTACTACGAATTTGGCACAGGCAAAGAAGACCCTGCACGCAATGCTCACACTTTGACCACTGATCCATGGGCCGTTGAAATCGACGGCTTGGTTGATCGTCCGGGGTCTTACGATCTTGCGGATATTCTGGCCAAGGTCGATATTGACGAGCGTATCTATCGTTTTCGCTGTGTTGAAGCATGGTCAATGGTGATCCCGTGGAATGGCTTTGAGTTGAACCAGTTGCTGGATCTGGCCGGTATTCAGTCCTCCGCCAAATATGTACGGTTCGAAACTTTGTTCCGCCCCGATGAAATGCCAGGTCAAAAACGCGCCACGTTGGATTGGCCTTATGTCGAAGGTCTGCGCCTAGATGAGGCGATGCACCCTTTGACGCTCATGGCCACAGGTCTGTATGGCAAAGAGCTTCCCAATCAAAACGGCGCACCTTTGCGTTTGGTCGTGCCATGGAAATACGGCTTTAAGTCGATCAAATCGATTGTGAAAATCACCCTCACAGACACTCAGCCACTCAACACGTGGAAATCGATCAACGCGCGTGAGTACGGTTTCTATTCCAACGTCAACCCAGAGGTCAGTCATCCACGTTGGACCCAGTCCTCTGAGCGCCGCATCGGGGGGGGGCTATTTGCCAAACGGCTCGAGACGGTCAAATTCAACGGCTATGAAGAGCAAGTGGGCGACCTTTATAAGGGGCTCGATCTCACCAAAAACTACTGAACGACACCTATTATATAAGGGGGGCTGGATTTGGCCTCCCTTTTTATTGTGCTTCACAAGGACACGAGATGATTTCCCAAACCGCCCTGACGCAAACAAAACATGCCATCGCGCAATCCGTAAACAGCGTGCTGCGTCGGATTCCCGCGTGGATTCTCTACATAATAGCCGTATTGCCGCCTGTTTACATATTCTTTGCCGCTCTGGGTAAAGTTGATCCTGTGAAAGAACTTGAACATGCGATGGGTTTGTTAGGTCTTCAGGTGTTGATCGCAGTGCTTGCGATTTCCCCACTGCGCAGGTTCACAGGCATTAGCCTGATCAAGTTTCGCCGCGCACTTGGATTGATCGGGTTTTTCTACATCGTTTTGCATCTTATTGTGTGGCTGGTTCTGGATGTGCAGATCGTGAGCCAAATCATTAAAGACATTCTCAAGCGTCCCTACATAACAATCGGCATGGTGGCCTTTGTATTGATGATCCCATTGGCGATTACGTCAAACAACAGATCTGTGCGCAAACTTGGTCCCAAATGGCGCAGCCTACACAAACTGACCTATCCCGCATTAATCCTCGGCGGGGTTCATTTCGTGTGGCTTGTCAAAGGTTGGCAGCTTGAACCCATGCTCTACCTTGCGGTTATCTTGGGCTTACTTGTGTTCCGCGTGAAGCCCAAGAAACGCGTGAGCAAGCCATCGGCTGATGCGACTCGCCCTACGTGAGTCAAATTACAGCGTCCCGAGTCACAATGTTCGGGGTGCGTCACTACATTTAGTGGTAAAGATGTTTGCGGTCACAATCTTGGGTTGCGATGGTTTGTGTGCCAAAGCTCAACACCAAAAACACCCTGCGTTGCGATCTATTATTTATCGTTTTAATTCAGGTGGTTGTGCCATTTATCAATAAACTTTCACAAACTTCGCAAAAAGGTCTTGCGGATATATGGCACTCGCCTTAGAACCCCCCTTACCGGAAGCGACGAGGTTGCTGATGGGACGGACGGAACGGCTGCGAGGCTGGAAAGTTTAGGAAAATCAGAGGTTTATGCAG
>JBLHXX010000028.1:0-34085 GCA_047630475.1 Celeribacter sp.
GACTGATTTTAAGAACACCACATCAGCGCCCAAAAACACAATAACGGTCGACAAATAGAGAATGATAAGCTGCATAACGCCTCCTTTTAAAAGGTATACGCGCGACATCAGCGTTTGGATCATGTTCAGTCAAATGAATTTAGATGTCTGCTCATTGAAACTTATGCTGGTGTATATCTAACGCGCAGTGCCGCGGACTGAGGAGCACAATAACCTGTTGTTGTCACGGAAACGCCCCAACAGGCCACGCCATGATGGCGGATCCATTGGGTCGCGTATAAAGCGCCGTGAGTGCTTGCAATCATGCTATGTTCTAACGCTTACGCACCCATTCAACCAATTCGCATTTGGGGTCTGCGGCGCGATGCACGCAGCGCCCAAGTTCCACCCACTCAGCAGGATCAAACTCTGGAAAAAAGGTTTCAGCCCCTTCAACCTCCACATCAACCTCGGTGATCAAAAGTCGATCAGCCATAGGCATCAACGCGTCATAAATTCCAAAACCGCCCATTCCATAGATGCGGGCGTAGGTGTTTTGCTCTGCGAAAGACAGGGCACAGTCAAGCGTCGCAAACACATGTTCATGATCCACCCCTTGGCTGGATACAACAAGATTCAATCTATTTTTGAGTGGCTTAAATGGCAAACTGTCCCAAGTGTTGCGTCCCATGATGCACGCCCCGCCCATGGTTTCACGCTTGAAAAACGCAAGATCTTCCGGCGCATACCAAGGAATTTCATTGTCTTTACCGATGGCCCCATTGCGGTCTCGGGCGGCGATCAACGTAATCATAAATGGGTCCTCACGGCGAAAACAGGTTAGACTGCGACAGGCGCTTTGATCATTGGATCGGGGTCATAATTGAGCACTTCGAAGTCTTCATATTTGAAATCAAACAGCGATGTCACATCAGAATTCAATCGCATCTGCGGCAAGGCTTTGGGTGTGCGAGACAGCTGTAAATTCACCTGTTCAAGATGGTTCGAATAGATATGCGCATCGCCAATGGAATGCACAAAATCGCCCGGTTCATAGCCCGTGACCTGTGCCAACATCAGTAACAACATCGAATAAGACGCAATATTAAACGGCACACCAAGGAACATATCAGCAGAGCGTTGATACAGTTGCAAATGCAATTTTCCGCCCAGAATTTTGACCTGCCATAATGTATGGCACGGCGGCAAAGCCATGTTTGGCACATCGGCAGGATTCCACGCGGAGACCATCAAACGACGACTGTCTGGTGACGTTTTGATCATATCCAGAAGATTTTGAATTTGATCAACGGAATTGGCTATAAAAAGAGGCTCGCCGTTGCGAGTCTCATTGGTTTTTTCAAGCGCGGGAAACCGGCGCCATTGATGGCCGTAAACAGGGCCAAGGTCACCGTGCTCATCAGCCCATTCATTCCAGATCGAAACACCATTGTCTTTGAGGTATTTGATATTGGTATCACCTGCCAAAAACCACAAAAGTTCATGAATAATAGAGCGCAGGTGTACCTTTTTGGTGGTCACCAAGGGAAACCCGTCAGCCAAGGAATAACGCGCCTGCATACCGAAATAAGAAATCGTGCCCGTTCCCGTGCGATCGGTCGTGTGCTCGCCCTTTTCCAAGATGGTCTTCAGTTGATCGTGATACTGCTGCACCTGTCGCTCCCTGCTTCACTTTGGCAGTATTTGTAAGGGCAATTGCGGAAAGTGCAAAGGGGCTGCGAGATCTTTACGGTTAGAAAAACCAACGTCCTGCGTTAAGTTCGAACAAAGTCAAAAGGGAGTTCATGATGAAATATCTACACACGATGGTTCGGGTAAAGGATTTAGAAAAATCCATGGCGTTTTTCGAGCTTTTAGGCCTGAAAGAAACGCGGCGCATCGACAATGAAGGTGGGCGGTTTTCTTTGATTTTTATGGCCGCTGAGGGCGATGAGGATTGCCCTGTTGAGTTGACATATAATTGGGATGGCGACGAAGGGTTGCCATCGGATGGGCGGCATTTTGGTCACTTGGCGTACCGCGTCGCGAATATTTACGATCTATGCCAGACGTTGATGGACAATGGCATCACGATCAATCGCCCGCCACGCGATGGGCACATGGCGTTCGTGCGCTCACCTGACAATATTTCTATTGAGCTTTTGCAAGAGGGTGAAAACCTTGCGCCTGCAGAACCTTGGGCCTCTATGCAAAACACCGGTCACTGGTAGGTCATCGCGTGATGAAAACGCGCTAAAATAAACAAAAAAATGGCGCTCTCGCATTTATCGGCGGGGGCGCTTTTGCATCATATTTCGAATGTAGATCGGGAAAGGCGTTGTTGAGAAAAGCGACGGAATGGACATTCTGTCCAAAATCGCGTCGTTTAGTAAATGTAGCGGATTTGATCCGTCCAGTATCGTTCAACACGGCGCAGGGACATGTTGATGTCATCAATATCCGCAGGTGTTAAAACGGCTTTTGTTTCAAGACCCTCAGCGTGACGTTCGAAAAGTTCAGAGACTGTATCGGACACATGACGGCCCTTTTCAGTCAACTTAACACGCACAGACCGGCGATCAATTTCGCAGCGCTGATGGTGCATATAGCCCATATCAACCAGTTTTTTCAGGTTATAGCTCACATTCGATCCCTGATAATATCCACGGGATTTCAGTTCGCCTGCCGTCACTTCATTTTCGCCCACATTGAACAAAAGAAGCGCCTGTACGGCATTTATTTCAAGAACGCCCACACGTTCGAATTCATCCTTGATCACATCAAGAAGAAGTCGGTGTAGTCGTTCCACCAAAGACAGGGCTTCAAGATATTGCCCCATATATGTTGTGTCGTTCGATTTCGTAATCGTAGAATGCATACTCATTGGGTACTCCGCCATAGGCTTGTAGGCGTTCACTTTGGCTGCAATTTCCCAAAATTCGGTTAAATGTCATCGCTTTTTTTAGAGAATATGACTCTATCGTACGCAGGTTACCGAAAATTCATACTTATGAGCAACATCAATGACTTATTAACCATGATCACGCATTACCCACCATGCGCGACACCCTGCGCATCAGCAAAAGCAAGCAACAAATCAAGTGTTGGTTTGAGCTCAACTGGGACCTCATGTTGGCCAGTGGCCCATGCCAAAAGATCTTGGTCATGCTCACTCATCAACATTTCAAAATCATCAAGTTCTTGAGGAGACATCACAGCCAGATGCGCATCAGCATAGCCACCAATCAACAAATCCATTTCTTTGATCCCACGGCGCCAAGCGCGAATTTTAAGGCGTTTGAGGCGATGTTCGTGGGTCTCGTTGGGGGCGTGTTCTGACATAATGATCTCCATTCTGCACAGTTTTTGCACTTTGGCCCGCGGATGTGCAAGCGACGTCTTGGCGCAACCCGATTGCACGTCTATCAAGGGGATGAAATTCAATCCCAAAAGGTGCCGTTATGCCATTCCTCTCTGAAACGCTTGCTCGTGTAAAACCGTCCCCGACCATTGCGGTCACGACGAAAGCGCAGGAGTTGAAAGCCGCGGGTCAGGACGTCATTGGACTGGGCGCTGGCGAGCCAGACTTTGACACACCCGAGAACATCAAAGCTGCCGGCAAACGCGCGATTGATGAGGGCAAAACCAAATACACCGCTGTCGATGGCATTCCAGAGCTGAAACAAGCGATCTGTGCGAAACTGAAACGTGACAATGGGCTGGAGTATGACCCCAAACAAATTTCTGTGTCATCAGGCGGCAAACAAGTGTTGTTCAATGCATTGATCGCCACCTGCAACCCCGGTGATGAGGTGATTATTCCCGCCCCCTACTGGGTGTCTTACCCTGATATGGTGCTGCTCGCAGGCGGCACACCTGTGGCTGTTGAGGGCACGCTGGCCAACAATTTCAAAATCACAGCCACGCAATTAGAGGCCGCGATCACGCCGAAAGCCAAGTGGTTGATTTTCAACTCGCCCTCCAATCCAACCGGTGCAGGCTATAGCCGTGATGAACTGAAAGCGCTGACAGATGTGTTGCTGCGCCATCCCCATGTTTGGGTGATGACAGATGATATGTATGAACATTTGGCCTTTGACGGGTTCGAATTTTGCACCCCTGCCCAAGTGGAACCCAAATTGTATGACCGCACGCTGACGGTGAATGGCGTGTCCAAAGCCTATGCGATGACAGGCTGGCGGATCGGCTATGCCGCAGGGCCTGTTGAATTGATTGGGGCCATGCGCAAAGTGCAATCACAATCCACGTCAAATCCTTGCACCATCTCGCAATATGCGGCGATTGAGGCTTTGAACGGCCCGCAAGAGTATTTGGCAGCGAACAACGAGATATTCGTGCGCCGCCGCAATTTGGTGGTGTCGATGCTCAACGCCATCGAGGGCGTGACCTGCCCCACACCTGAGGGCGCGTTTTATGTGTATCCAGACATCGCGGGCTGCATTGGCAAGACATCGAAATCAGGCACCGTGATCACCAATGACGAGGCCTTCGCAACCGCACTTTTGGAAGAGACCGGCGTGGCGGTGGTGTTTGGCGCGGCCTTTGGTCTAAGCCCGAATTTCCGCGTGTCCTATGCGACCTCGGATGAGGCTTTGTTAGACGCCTGCACTCGTATTCAAACGTTCTGTGCGGCTTTGAGTTAAGCCGTTCTGGTATCTGCGCTTTGAGGCTGTTAGCATAGCCTCAAGGCGGCACGTCCCGCGAGACCCAAAATCGGAAAAATCCGAGAAACGATAGAGACTTGGCATGAGCGCAGAACTGCCCGACTATTACTTTCGCGTGCGTGAGAACGGCGCTTTTGTCTACCGTGTGGACACAGAGAACCGTCAACGGCGCATTGAGATGGATCAGATTGCGGTTGTGAATGTCAAAAACGGCGATGTGAAACCCCATGGCGGGCGTGAATTGTCTGCTCAAGATATGATGGCGATCGACAACTGGATGGCAGATCGCGTGGCCCTGTTGGCGCAGCGCGATGTTGACGACATTCACCGCGCCGTGGATTACCTCAATTTAACAACGCATTGGGCGCAATCGCGTGCCACACCAGATCAGCTTGAAAACGTCACGGACGCGCTTTTGCTGTCCATGCATGATTTGCGCACGGTTTTGGTGCGCAAAAAAGCGGATCGTATTCTTAAAAAAGACGACTAAGAGACATTTAAGCGGCTGTGTTGATCCGCGATTTGAAACGCCAAAACCGTATTCCCATCAGCACCCAAGCCACGCTTAATCCAACCAAAAGCCCAACCCAAACGCCGCTCGCCCCCCAGTTGATGACAAATCCGAACAGGTAGGCCACGGGCAGACCCACGGCCCAATAGGAAAACGTTGCTTGCCACATCGGCACGGCGGTGTCTTGCAATCCGCGCAGCAATGACAGTGCGATCACTTGGCCGCCGTCCGAGAATTGGAACAGTGCAGAGAACACCAAAAGCATCGCGCCAATGCGCAACACTTCGGCGCGCGCAGGCTCGTCTGGCGCGATGAACACACCAATGAGCGGTTCGGCAAAGGTCAAATAAACCACACATGTTATGGCGGCCATAATCAAAGACATGATCGTCACGACCAGTGCCCCACGGCGCAAATCGGCTTCATCCCCACGCCCCAGCGCGTTGCCCGCACGGATTGTCGCGACCTGTGCCAACCCAAGCTGCATCATAAACGCGATGGCCGACAATTGCAGCGCGATGCCGTGAGCAGCCAAGGTCGTGGTGCTGATCCAGCCCATCATAATCGCGGCCACATTGAACAGGCTCACTTCGGCCAAAGACGTCAAGCCAATGGGAAAGCCCATTTTGAACACCATGCCAAAGACATCCCAATCGGGTTTGAACATGTTGCGAAACAACTCGTTTTCCGGCGTGGCGATCTGCGCGTAGATGATCAAACCGATCATCATCAACGTGCTGACAATGAACGACGCCAAAGCCGCCCCTGCCATGCCCATTTCAGGCAGGCCAAGATTACCAAAAATAAGCAGATAGTTAAGTCCAGCATTGACCACAACAGCGGCGATCACGGCCAGCAAGACAACGCGCGTGCGCTCAAGGGCGGAAAAATAAGACCGGAACACTTGTACGATCAACGCAGGTATCATTTCGAACCCTGTGATCATCAAATAGGGCTGTGCCAGCGCTGCGATATGCGGCTCTTGGCCCAATGCGATCAACGCGGCCTCAGAAAACAAGAAAATCGGATAGACCAAAACAGCAACGATGACCGAAATCCACATCGCCATCCGAGTGGCACGGCGCACAAGCGTGGTGTTTTGCTCGCCCAACGCTTTGGCCACAATCGGCATCACCGCGAACGCAAAACCGCCAAGTAAGATAAAGGTCACGAACCAATAGCCAGCCGCCAACACAAGCGCCGCCAGTTCATCAAGACCGTACCAGCCCATCATAATCACATCCGTCATATGCACGGCGAATTGCGCCAATTGGCTGCCAGCAAGCGGCAAGCCAAGGGTCAAAACGGCACGAAAATGGGTGCCATAGCTGCGTTCGGGAAAAGATGCGTTGTGTGTGTCTATCTGTGTCATGTTCAGCCTATACGGTGAAATTCTTAGACCGCCGAGTCAAAAAATGCGATGTATACCAGACAATTTGATATGTCACGTATCACAGATTTTGAAATGTCCACAGGCCACGTTGTGTATCGCGGCCTGTGGTGGATATCAGATTTCGTCACGCCACTTATAAACCGGCGCAAACCCCAACAGATCTTTGGCTTTTTTGATCGAGAAAAATGTCTCGTCCTCGCCCATTTCACTGGTTTGTGGCACGCCCGCATAATAGCGCTCAATGATCTCGGACGTGGTCAAGCCAACCGAGTGGCCCTCATTGGCGGCATTGAATATTTCAAAGCCCAAACCATCTTTGTGCAACATCAAATCAACCATCTGTCCCAAATCACGGGCATCGATATAGGCAAAGAAATTGCGGCGGCGCATGTCTGGATTGGCAACGTATTCAGGGAAATTTTGCGCGTATTCATGCGGCTCGATCACGTTGTTGATGCGAATACCGTAGATGTCGAAACCGGATCGTTGATGAAACGATTTGGCTGTGATTTCATTCACAACCTTGGACATCGCGTAGCTGTCCTCGGGCACAACGGGGTGCGCCTCATCCAGCGGAATATACTCAGGTTTGCGTTCGCCATCGGCAAAACACACGCCATAGGTGGTCTCGGAAGAGGCAAAAATCACCTTTTTGATGCCCAGCTTCACAGCCGCCTCAAGCACGTTGTAGGTGCTCATGGTGTTAACGCGAAAGGTTTCGTTGTCAGGCTTGAGCAAGATACGCGGAATGGCGGCAAAATGCACGATGGCATCAAATTTAGGCACACCGGTCCCGGGGTCCAATTCGTCAAAGTTTGCGTATGATGTCAACGCGTTGAACACTTGCCCGCTATCGGTGATGTCCACGGTCAAATTGTCCACGCCCGGATGATCGAGCGGCACCAAATCGGCATTCACCACGCGGTGGCCGCGCTCCAAAAGATAGGGCACAACATGTTTGCCCGCTTTGCCTGACCCGCCTGTAAAAAGTATCCGCATTTCATTCTCCCAAGTGTTTTAGATCAAAACGCCCGTGACCTCATCGCCGCCGCGCGGGGCGTAACTCTGTCACATCAAAGCCGTTCCATGTCAAAATATCACGTGCAGCTTTGCGTTTGTCCGCAGCAATCTCAAGCCTGCGACTGAGCACATGCGCCTTGCCTGTTGGCGTTGCAATGACTGCGACCTCATAGGTTTGATCTACCCATAAAACCCACAGCTCATCCCCCGCAAAATCAAACCGCCCAGGCCCCACACGCGTGGCGACCCCGCGGCGCAAATCCCCATCCGCGCACGGGCCCTCAGTCAAGATCATATCGCCATTTTTCTGACGGCTGAACGTGACGGCCCCAAGCACACAAGACGCACCTTGGGGCACATAGGCCTCGACCTCATACCAGCGACCCGAAAACTTGGCGGCATCGAAACTGGCCATGGACGACATGGGAACCGATTGATCGCGAGGCCCTGTGATTTGAGCCGGCGCGTTTTTCAAACACCCCGACAACGCAAGCGCCAGCGCGATGCAGCTTAGGCCACGTGTCATCAGTCGACGCATATTGTCACCTCGCGACCTGCGCTGTCCAAAATAGCGTTACAGCCAAACAAAGGCGTCAAAGGCGCACAGGATTTGCTACGCGCCAGACATTGGCTTTCACAATCGGTCGATTTCCGACAGGATTTTCCCGCATCTTTCGGTGTCTCGAAACACACCTTGAGGCCCGCACGCCCGCCGACAACATATTGTCCTCCCTTAGACAAACAGCTTTGCTCGGCTTGGGCCGCCCCCGCAGGATTGAAGCCTTCAAGCCCATAGCTTTGCGTTTGCGGGGCGTCGTCTTGCACGACACAGGACGCCAGCGACATTACCGCCAAGACTGCCACAGCAAGACGAGACATGAGACCAATCAAAATGGCATCGCGTGGGCGCGGTACGCTGCCCCGATGTCTTTGAGCACCTCTTTGGACAGCTCAAGCGTTTCACCATCAAGCGATTTTTCCAATTGCGCCACAGAGGTCGCCCCAATGATGGGCATCACATCGAAAGGCCGCGTCATGGTCCATGCAATTGCCATCGCGGTTGGGTCCAGATCATGCTTGGCGGCGATGTCCAAATAGGCCTGCGTCGCGGTCCACGCTTGTGGCGTGACCCGTCCACCAAGGTCGCCGTTGAGCGCCATCCGCGTGCCCTCTTCGATCGTGGTGCCGCCATTGTATTTGCCCGTCAAAAGGCCGCAGCCCAAACATGAGTAGGCCAACAGGGTGATTTTTTCATGCACTGCCAGTTCACCCAAATCCGTGTCATACATCCGGCACAACAACGAATATTCATTTTGGATCGTCTCCATGCGCGGCCCGCCAGTTTCATCGGCGATGCGCAACCACTGTGCCATGCCCCAAGCGGTCTCGTTGGATGTCCCGAAAGCACGCACCTTGCCGGCCTTTTGCAGCTCAGCCATTTTCTCGTTTACAGCGCGCATGTTGTCCAACACGTCTTCTTTGGGCGGCTGTTGTGCGGGATCGTATGTCCAGTGCTGGCGGAAATGATAGGATCCGCGATTTGGCCAGTGCAGTTGGTACAGATCGACATAATCAGACTGCAAACGCTTGAGCGAGGCCTCGAGGTGGCTTTCCAAAGTCGCGGGCGTGATGCCCTCGGTCCCCAGCAAACCGGGACCTGCGATCTTGGTCGCGAGCACCCAATCGTTGCGCTTACCTGTGCGGGCAAAATATTCGCCGATGATGGTCTCGGTATCGCCTGATGTTTCTTTGCGCACAGGGTTCACCGGATACATTTCGGCGGTGTCCATAAAGTTCACGCCATCCGCAAGGGCGCGATCGATTTGGGCATGGCCTTCCTCCAGTGTGTTTTGTGTGCCCCATGTCATCGTGCCGAGGCAAATTTCAGAAACGTTGATGTCCGTTTGGCCGAGTGTGCGATAGCGCATGAAACGCCTCCTCATTGATCTTTTATGAAAATGTTAGCGCCATCCTATTGGGAAGTTTCGGGAACTCAAGGGGGGCGTTACGCATGACCCCTTGTGCGTAAAAAAGCGCGCGCAAAAAATCGCGTTACGCCAACAGATGTAGCAACCAAAGACAAGCCTCTGGCCCTTTTGTTCAAGGAGGGTTAGGACAAGGAAACCAATTTCACATGACGCACCGCAAGGGATCCTTCATGGCACGTACGCTCATCACATCCGCCCTGCCGTATATCAATGGCATCAAGCACCTTGGAAATCTTGTTGGCTCGCAATTGCCCGCCGATTTATACGCCCGCTATTGCCGTGCGCGTGGGGATGAAGTGTTGTTTTTATGCGCCACCGATGAACATGGCACGCCCGCTGAAATTGCCGCCCAAAAGGCAGGCAAGCCCGTTGATGAATACTGTGCCGAATTGCACGATGTTCAGGCCAAAATCGCCGCAGGTTTCAAACTGTCCTTTGATCACTTTGGGCGCTCCTCGTCGGATCAAAACCGCAAATTGACGCAACACTTTGCCAAACGCCTGTTTGACGAAGGCCTCATCGAGGAAGTGTCAGAAACCCAAGTGTATTCAGAAACAGACGGGCGTTTTTTGCCAGACCGCTACATCGAGGGCACCTGCCCCAACTGTGGTTACGATTCTGCGCGTGGCGATCAATGTGATGACTGCACCAAACAGCTTGACCCAACCGATTTAATCAATCCGCATTCGACGATTTCGGGTGCGACGGATTTGGTCGAGCGCGAAACCAAACACCTATATTTGCGCCAATCCAAAATGCGTGATGCGCTTAACACGTGGATTGACGAGAAAAAAGACTGGCCAATACTGACCACCTCCATTGCCAAAAAATGGCTCAATGATGGCGATGGCTTACAAGACCGCGGCATCACCCGTGACCTGAAATGGGGCGTGCCTGTGCAAAAAGGCGACGCACCTTGGGAAGGCATGGAAGGCAAAGTGTTCTATGTCTGGTTTGACGCGCCGATTGAATACATTGCTTGTGCCAATGAATGGACCGATGCCAATGGATTGACTGATGCCGATTGGGAACGCTGGTGGCGCACCGACAAAGGCGCTGATGATGTTCGATATGTGCAATTCATGGGCAAAGACAATGTGCCGTTCCACACGCTGTCTTTCCCTGTCACCATGTTGGGCTCAAACGAGCCTTGGAAGATGGTCGATTACATCAAATCCTTCAACTATTTGAACTACGATGGCGGGCAATTCTCGACCTCACGCGGACGCGGTGTGTTCATGGATCAAGCTCTGTCCCTCTTGCCCGCTGACTACTGGCGCTGGTGGCTGTTGTCTCATGCCCCTGAAAGCTCGGATTCCGAATTTACATGGGAAAATTTTCAACAGTCGGTGAACAAAGATTTGTCAGATGTACTGGGCAACTTCGTGTCACGCATCACCAAATTCTGTCGTTCTAAATTCTCCGAAGCGGTTCCCGCAGGTGGTGCATATGGACCGATTGAAGAGGCTTTGATCGCGGATTTGTCCGAAAAATTAAAAGCTTATGAGACACATTTGTCCGACATAGATGTGCGTAAGTCTGCCAATGCGTTGCGCAGCATTTGGGTTGCGGGCAATGAATACCTGCAAAACACCGCCCCTTGGGCAACGTTTAAAACCGACCCTGATCAAGCTGCCGCTCAGGTCCGTTTGGGCCTCAATCTCATCGGGCTTTACGCGCGCCTCTCTGCGCCGTTCATTCCTGAGACAGCCGACAAAATCAAAGCCGCTTTGAACATGGAAAACCTCGATTGGCCCACAGATATCGCCACCACATTAAATGAATTCAAAGAAGGCCATGCCTTTACCGTACCTGATAATTTGTTTGTCAAAATAGACGATGATCAGCGCGGTGAGTGGGAGCAAAAGTTCGCAGGCAAACGCGAAGACTGACACCCCCTAAATACGCGATAACGACAACATCAGACTCTCGCCAAGGCGGGAGTCTTTTTCATTTAAACGCGTCCCATCGACGCCAAAACCACAGCTCAATAGTCCTGTGGCCAAGGTGCAGATGAAAACACACCTCCATCGACATAAAGGGTTTGGCCTGTGACAAAATCGGCCGCTTTTGAGGCCAAAAACAACACTGGACCAGCGATGTCATCCGCAGTGCCAACGCGGCGCAACGGTGTGAGGGCTGACCATTTTTCTGCATATCCTGCGGTTTCATCCGCCGTGCGCTCTGTCGCAATCGCCCCTGGGGCCACGCAATTGACGCGAATGCCATGAGGGCCCAGTTCCAGAGCTGAGGCTTTGGTGAATTGTTCGATCCCGCCTTTGGACGCCGTGTAATCTGATAGATTTGGAAATCCGAGTTTGTTGCAGCCAGAACCCAGATTGATGATCGCACCGTGTTTTCCTGCCGCGATCATATGTTTGGCAGCGGTTTGTGTGTTTAGAAAGCAGCCACGCAGATTCGTCCGAATGACCCGATCAAAATCAGCCACATCCAGATCCAAAAGCGGCGACCATGTTTGAATGCCTGCGTTGTTCACCAACACATCAGGCGCGCCTCCCATGATATTTTCCACATCCACGTAAAGCTGTGAAACGGCATCAGCATCGCCGACATCACTTTGAAATCCAAAGGCTTTTCGCCCACGGTTTGACACCTCTGACACGAGGCTTTCCACATGATCCGTCAAGCGTAGGTAGCTAAAGCCAACATCATATCCACTGTCAGCAAAGGCCAAAGCCAATGTGCGGCCAATGCCAGCATCGCCACCAGTTACAAGTACACGTTGTGTCATAGGATCTCCAGTTTGAGCGCAAGCCTGCGAGGACTATCATACACCATTCAATGAGTAGGCCACTTGAGAACAATAAAAATCAAACACACGGAATGCACGCGGGTTTTCTTAGTCTCAGGCTTTTGCCACGCAGTCGTCTAGCCGCACCAAAAGGCATCTCATTTACGATACGCGCAATCTCTCAACGCAAACATGCAAATTTATGCTCCAAATTGGCACTCATATGCTCCAATGACATTTAGCCGCCCCAATTTGGGCACAGAGTCACAATCTCGCCACATTTGAAACGCATCAAAGTCGAAAACCCAAGTACACGTGCTGGATTCTCATTTTATGCTTTTTCTGATTTTTGCTCTCGCTTTGACTGTTATGGCGACACCTTTGGTGCGGTCCTCTCAGGCAGCAAACGGGCGGATCACGACAAGCGGATTTGATGGAACAGGGGTGATCATTGGCTTTGTTGTGACGGCATGCGTTGCAGCCACGACATCAACGCTTATGGGGTTCGGCTTTGTCTTTGCCGTGTTGTTGCATGAATTCGGCGCGGCGCGGGCCTGTCAGCTTATTGGACATGACCTTGCACGCGTGCGTTTGGTGCCCCTGCCCTATCTCGCGCCCCCGCGTTCGGACAATACGATTGACGACGCGCTACAAGAAAGTTTTGCCGCCCTATATGCGCCTGCCCTAGCGATCCTGCCTATGGTTATTGCCTTTGGCCTGTTCCAAGCCGGCGCGGGGCATTTCCCTGTATTTTCAGATGTCATGCGCGCCTTTGGCATCATGATCGGCACCTTCAATTTCGTGATGCTTTTGCCATTCTTGCCGTTTGCAGGCGGCCGCATTGTGCGCGCGGTGTCGGACAGTTTTTGGCCAAACTTGTCGGTATTCGTCACACTGTTCATGATCGCGGCCTTTGCCTCTGCCGCCATCAGGGATCAGTCTATCGCCATGGGCATTTTGGCTGCGGCAGGCCTGCAAAGTCTGATCTATCGCAAGCGCCCCAAACAAGCTCGGCTGTCGCCCAACAACGCGCTTGTGGTTTTGGCCGCCTATGCCTTTTGCATGTGCGTGCATTTCACCGCTGGTTGGTGGCTGCTAAGCGGATTGCTATGATACTTCCCTCGCGCCCTCAACCGTGCCAAGGTTGAGCTATACTGACCCAATCGTCAGAAAAGAGGCCCCATGCACAGCACATTCACCACCTCTGACGGGCTTAGACTCGCCTATGACATCCACGGTTCGGGCACGCCTGTACTGTGTTTGGCGGGGCTCACACGCAACATGGATGACTTTGATCCGGTGGTGTCGGCTTTTGCAGGGCGCGCACAAATCATTCGATTGGACAGCCGTGGACGCGGTGCCTCACAGTATGATCCAAATCCGCAAAACTATACCATTCCACAAGAATCCGCAGATGCATTGGCTCTGCTCGATCACCTTGGGCTGGACCGTGCTGCTGTCATTGGCACCTCACGCGGTGGGTTGATTGCCATGGTTTTGGCGGCCACTGCAAAGCATCGCTTATCTGGCGTGTTGCTCAATGATATCGGGCCAGAACTTGATCCAAGGGGCCTGTCCCATATCATGGAGTATCTTGGGCGACCTTGTGCGTATATGTCCTATGAAGAGGCCGCGGAAAAACTGCCCAAAGCCATGGGGGCGCAGTTTCAAAACGTATCGCACGACCAATGGCTACGCTATGCGAGGCGCCTGTGGACCAAAGGCTCGGACAGACTGCACCTGCGCTACGATCCAAAACTGCGTGAGGCCATCGAGACCCAAGGCGCCTCTGGAGAGACACCGGATTTATGGCCACTGTTTCACGCCCTTGCAGATTTGCCCATGGCCGCGTTGCGCGGGGCCAACTCAAATTTATTGACGCCAGAGTGTTGGGCAAAGATGCAAAACGCACGCCCAGACATGATCGCAGCCGACGTTCCAGATCGCGGACATGTGCCGTTTTTGGATGAACCCGCCAGCGTGGATGTCATCGCGCGGTTTATCGCCCGATTGTCCTAACCCAAAGTCACATCAGGCGCCCCAATCGCTCACGCCTGCGGGCAGACAGGCCTTCACAACTATTTGTGAGGCGGCATCAAAATAGTGATGTTGCATTCACAAAGACATGGTATGAGATGGCTATCGTCAACAACTATAAGGGGCTTTATGTTAGCCTATGCAGTACCGCAATCCGTATTATTAATTCTCGTCGGTTCAAGCTATGCGCTTGCCACAATGGGGATGAAGCTTGTCTCAGGTATTCAATTTGCTTGGGGAGGAGCCGCACTCATCCTCGCGGGGTTGGCCCTCGCCGCGACCGGCGAAATAGCACTGCTAAAAGACAACTCGATGAGTCAATTGTACCTCATCTTGGTGGGTGTAGAGACCGCTCTTGTGCTGATCTTTGCACTTTTCATGGGCGAAAAATTTACACCTCGAATGATCATCGGCGGAGGCCTGATCATTTCCGGCATGATTGCCGTCGCTCATTGAATGCGTCGACGCGTGCCACTCCCAAATCGGGGTCTATGACAGACACCTAGGTAGGACAGTGATGCGCGTCGAAGTCAGTGACATATCTCTCAACATTTTAGATCACGGCCCCAAAGACGCACCTGCGGTGATCTTTGTGCATCCGCTTGGCACCAATTTACGCATATGGGATGACGTCTGTGCGCAGCTCCCCAAAACGCTGCGCCTTGTGCGCTATGATGCGCGGGGGCACGGCGCGTCAGATGTGCCGCCTTCCCCCTACAAAATGGGCCAACTGGTGGCCGATGCCGAACAGGTTCTGAATCATCTCAACATCAAAGATTGCGTGTTTGTCGGCGCAGGTTTAGGCGGATTGACCGCCCAAGGTCTTGCCATCAAACGGCTTGATCAAGTCCGCGCTATGGTGCTGTGCGGCACGGCGGCAAAGCTTGGCCCACCTGCGGTTTGGAACCGTCGCATCGACCAGATCAAAGCCGGCGGCATGGATGGCATCGCCCAAATGATCGCCGAGCGCAGTTTTACCCGCGCAGGGCGCGACACCCCAAATGTGCGCCATTGGGGGGAGGTGTTAAAACACACAGCTCCTGAGGGCTATATCGGCAACTGCAACGCCATTTCAGGCACCGATTTTTATACGCCCACCTCTGGTCTGCGCCTGCCAAGCCTTGGCCTGTGCGGCATCGATGACCGGATCACGCCGCCTGATTTGATGCGCGAAACGCTTGACTTGATCCCCGGAGCGCAATTCAAATTGATCCGCCGCGCGGGGCACTATCCGATGCTTGAGGCCCCCGATATATTTGCGGCACATCTGTACGATTTTCTAAGTGAGATTGGCCATGTCTAAGCTACGCCCTGCTTATGTGTTTGTTCACGGATCATGCCACGGGGCATGGTGCTGGCGCGATGTGATCGCGTTGCTGCAAGCCCAAGGTCACACGTGCCGCGCCATTGATTTGCCGCCCTATGATGCCTCGCGCCCCACCCAAGTCTCTTTAAACGATTACGCTCAATCCATTGTGAACGACATCGATGCGCAGGGTGGTGCACCCGTGATTTTGGTCGGACATTCCGCAGGCGGTTATGCGATCACCGCAGCGGCAGCCCTTGCCCCCGAAAAAGTCGCGCAGTTGGTATATGTCTGCGCCTACGTCCCTCAAACCGGTCTCAGCTTGGCCGACCTGCGACGCACTGCGCCGCGCCAACCGGTGATGGACGTGATTGAGAAAACGCCAGATGGATTGGCGTTCATATTTCAAGCGGACAAAGCGCGTGATGCCTTGTATCACGACTGCTCCGATGCGGTGTCAGCCGATGCACTCACGCGGTTGGTTGCTCAACCCATCGCACCACAAAGCGCCGCTGTGACCGAATTGGAGCGCGCAAGCGGCATCCCGCGTCACTATGTGCGCTGCACCCTTGATCGCGTGATCCCCCCCGAAGAACAGATTAAAATGTCCCGTGACTGGCCTAAAGCTATGGTCACCGATATGACATGCGGGCATTCGCCCTTTCTTGCGCAACCAGAAAAACTAGCCCGCATTCTAGCGGCCACGACATAAACCGCCGCGTCACGATTGCAATCACCACCAACTGACCTACACTTAGCTCTGTTTATTGCTTTGAAAGCGGCCCCATCATGCGTTCTCGTTTGCCTGTTATCTTTATCGTCGCGACCATTTTGATTGATGGCATTGGCGCAGGCTTGATCTTTCCTGTGTTGCCAGATTTGATTTTAGAGGTCACCGGAAAAACACTGTCCGAGGCGGCCGTTTGGGGCGGCGTTTTGGCCACGGGCTATGCCGTTATGCAATTCGTCTTTGGACCGATTGTGGGCAATCTGTCAGATCGTTATGGGCGCAAACCTATTTTGATCGCAGCGCTGTTTGTGCTGGCCATCGACTATATCATTATGGCTTTGGCGGGATCCATTTGGCTTTTGCTTTTGGGCCGCGTGATCGCGGGATTGATGGCGGCGACCTATTCCACGGCATCGGCGTTTATGGCCGATATTTCCAAACCCCATGAACGCGAACGTATGCTTGGCATTGTCGGCGGCGCGATGGGGGTTGGGTTTGCTTTGGGGCCCGTCATAGGCGGGCTTTTGGCAGGCATCGATACACGCGCGCCCTTTTGGGTTGCGGGTGCGATGGCATTGGCCAACGGCATTTTCGGACTGCTGGTGATGCCGGAAACTTTGCCCAAAAACAAACGTCGTGCGTTTTCATTAAGCCGTGCAAACCCGCTGGCCGCACTCAAGTCCATCAGCGCCTTAGGTGGCGTGCGCGCTTTGCTTATGGTGTTCTTTTTGTACCAAGTGGCGCTGTTCGTATACCCTGCGATTTGGGCGTTTTTCGGTCGGGAACAGTTTGACTTTTCAACCCGCGACATCGGCCTGACCTTGTTCGTGTTTGGCGTATCTATGGGCGTGTCGCAAGCGGTGCTGGTCGGGCCGATTGTAGACCGGTTCGGCCCTTATAAAACCGCGATGTGTGGCATGGTTTTGGAACTGGTGATTTTCACAACCTTTGCCGTTTTAACCCAATCGTGGATCGTTTGGATTTTCGTTGCATTGTCTGGTCTTGGATCCATCGTCATGCCCGCCTTGCAAGGCATAATGAGCCGTGCAGCCAGCGATGATCAACAAGGCGAATTGCAAGGTGTGTTGGGGTCCATCGCGGCGTTGGCAACCATCATCAGCCCGCTGGTGATGACCATGACCTTTGCGTATTTTTCACGCAGCGATGCTGCGGTTTATTTGCCCGGCGCGCCCTTTATACTGTCTGCAATTTTGATTGCTGCCTGCGGCGTTATTTTGGTGCGATGGCGCAAACAGACCCATTAGGCAACGTCACGTCACCGAACAAAGGCCGTCATCACGATCGGCGCTTATTTGAAAAGTCTCTCGACCGAACTTAAGTGATGTGACAAGCTATGCGCAAAGTGGAGCCATTGTGACCGTTTTAAAAATTTCAAATCGTGAAGCACGACACATGTGGCTGAGCGTTAATGGTTTGGCACAGCCACCAGCCCCACAAGACACCATCGCGCACATTCACGCGCTTGGATTTGTGCAGCTCGACACCATCCAAGTTGTCTCACGTGCGCATCATCATATTTTATGGAGCCGCGATCAAAGCTACCGCGAGCCGGTGATGGACGATCTACTTGGCACAGAGCGCAAGGTGTTTGAACATTTCACCCACGACGCATCGGTGTTGCCCATGGACAGTCTGCCGATGTGGGACCGCCAATTTCGCCGCATGAAAGAAAAGGTTGGGCGATCATCGTGGTACGGGGACGATTTGAACGCTAAATTATTGGATGCGGTGAAACGGCGCATCGCTGACGAAGGTCCGTTGTCGACCCGCGATTTTGACACGAAACCCGATGGCCCTAAAAAAATGTGGACAAGGCCGCCACATAAAAAAGCACTGGATTATCTGTGGTATGCGGGCGAGTTGGCCACAAGCCACCGCAGTGGGTTTACCAAGTTTTACGATCTAGCCGAAAACGTTTTTCCCAAAGATCTGTGGTCGATGACACTTGAGGACACGACACAAGTCGATTGGCTGTGCGCCGCTGCACTTGAGCGTATCGGTGTCGGAACCCTGACAGAAATTCGTAAATTTTGGGACGCTTGTGATGCCAAAGACGCCGGGGCCTGGGCCAAACGTCAAAGCGCCAATTTGATCCCCGTTGAGGTGCAGGCCTTTGATGGCAGTTGGAGCAAAGCGGTGGCCCCCGCGGACATTGAACACCGCATCAGCACGCTCCCAAAGCCGACCTCACGTTTGCGCATTCTCAATCCATTTGATCCAGCCATTCGCGATCGTGCACGGTTGGCGCGGCTGTTTGGATTTGACTACACGGTGGAAATGTTTGTGCCCGCCGCGAAACGCCAATGGGGCTATTATGTCTATCCCGTGCTTGAGGGGGACAAGTTTATTGGGCGGATCGAAGCCAAAGCAGATCGCCCAAATGGGGTTTTAAATGTGCTCAACTTTTGGTTGGAACCCGATGTGAAAGCCAGCAAAGCGCGCCAGAAAAAACTGGAGGCAGAACTGGACCGCTTCGCACAGCTTGCAGGATTACACTGTGTAAACTGGACCTACCCGCGATAACTTGAGCAAGGATCACTGCTCAGCCAAAGCAATATTAACGCGGTAACAGATGGGCGTCTTGCGGCACCGGATCATCAAAGTATTTGATGCTATCCTTCAACGCCTCATCCACCATATGCTCGACCAATTGCGAGAACAAAACTTGTTCGCTGGCAGCTTCCCAAAGGAAAAAACCGTAAGACCCTGGGATCGGGTTGATCTCGTTGAACCACAACTCGCCTGTTTCGGTGTTGTGCATGAAATCCATACGCGGCGCGCCGCGCAACCCAAGGATTGTGAATGCTTTAGCGGCAAAATCGTACAAGCGCGCTTGCAGATCAGGGGAAATGTCAGGGTTAATATCACGGGTTAACGACAACATGCCTTGGGACGGCACGGCGGTGTTGCCAAGCTTGCCACTGCCCGCATCGCCTGTCTCGGCAGAGGACAGATATTTTTCTTTGAAATCTAGCAATTCGGCTGACGATTTTGGGCGCTCGATGGCCGAAAACTTGATCTCTCCATCACGGTACATCACAGCGATGTTGAGCTCTTCGAGGTTTTGCACCTGTGGCTCGACCAAAGCAAAGCTGTCTTCTTTGAGCGCGCCTTGCAGGTGCACCAACAAATCCGCACGCGACTTGGCCAGCCCGACCCCGATGCTCGAGCCAAGATTGGCCGGCTTGACGATCATTGGATAGGACAACGTCGCCTCGACTTTGGCACAGACCGTTTCGGCGTGTTTCATTTCTTTGCCGTTGACGACCACATGAGGCACAACGCTAACGCCCGCAGACGCAACAAGCGATTTGGTCGCATCTTTGCGCATCGCAAGCGCCGAATTGATCGCAGAAAATCCAGTCGTGGGAATACCAACAGTTTCAAGCAGACCTTGCAGACGGCCATCTTCGCCAAAGGGACCATGAAACACGGGCAATGCACAATCAATTTGCGTGCTCCAACGTCCATCAAGCGACGTCAGGCAAGGCCCCATATCGCCCCAAGCAAACACAACCTCGCGCAGGCCTTTGGGGGCGGGGCGAAAGTTCGCCAATTGGCGCAAAGATGGTCCGTGAAAAAAGCGGCCATCGAAGCCCATATACACTGGCACAACATTGAGTTTACGCACATCGACCGCGTCCATCAATTGCTGTGCGCTGACGACACTGACATCATGTTCTTGGCTCGGTCCGCCGAAAATCACGGCTAAGTTCAGCTTATTCACGTGTTTGCCTACAATCCATGTGGAATTTGCTGAATCGATACACTAGAAACAGACAAAGCACCATATCTAGTGGCAAACAACGCGAATAACGGCAGAGTAGGCAAACATCCATGTTCTATGAAAAGAGCGGCGCAGACACCGGAGTTCCTGTTGTTTTTGCCCATGGATGGGGGCGCGATCATAAAGATTTCATTCCCACCGCTGAACTGCTTGGTGATGTCGCGCCGATCATTTTGTTGGACCTGCCGGGCTTTGGCCAATCTGAGCGACCACAAGGCGAATGGAGCACGCAAGACTATGCGGTTGCAGTCCGTGATTTTTTGGCCGCTGAGCTTGGGATCACCAAGTTTATCTGGGTCGGGCACAGCTTTGGCGGGCGCATTGGTTTGCGCCTTGCAGCCATGCCAGACAGCCCGCTTGAGCATTTGCATATTGTCGGGGGTGCGGGCATCAAACTGCCCCAGCCGTTGATGAAACGGATCAAAGGCAAATGGCGTGGATGGCAATTTAAACGCCAAAAAGCGCAGGCCAAAACCGACGCCGACCTGATCGCCCTTGAGGCGCAGTTTGGCAGTGCTGATTATGTGAACAGCCGCAATTTGGGATTGCGTGATATTTTCATCCGCACCGTTGAAGAAGATCAAACACCACATTTGGCGCAGATCACCTGCCCCACTACGTTGCTGTATGGTGGCAAAGACACCGAGACGCCGCCGGCCCTTGGGTGCACGCTGCACCGTTTGATCGCCAATTCTACCTATGTTGAATGCCCTGAGTTTGACCATATTTCGATCTTGTCACGTGGGCGGCACCAGCTGACCACGCTTATTCTTGAAACGGTAAAACGGGGCACATCATGATCTTTTTCTCGACGCTTTTATTAAGTGCTGCCTTGGTGTTTTTGGTGCAGCAACGCACCACGACGTTGCTGACCTATTTTCAGCAAGAAGAATACGATGGCACACGTTTTGTCGCCTCAAGTCGCGATGTGCGCCTGTTTGACATCCGCGCCACAGCGGCTGTGGTGCTGATCACCATTGCCGGATTTGCAGGATTGCCCAAAGCTTTGAGTTTGATCGTGCTCGCTCTTGTTTTCGTGGGTATCGGCTATATGGAGCGCCAATATCGCTATAAAAAGCCATTGGCCAAAACCCAGCGCGCCATGCGAATTTGGCGTCTGGCATTGGTGCCGTTGTGTGTTGGCGCTTTGCTTGTCTTTATACATGCCCTGTTTGCGATTGTGATTTTGCAACTGGTGCCTTTCGCGTTGATTGGCGCAAATATGATTTTAAAACCCTTTCAAGATCGCATCAACGAAGGTTTTGTCGACCAAGCCCGCACCAAACTGGCCGCCCTTGATCCTGTGCGCATCGGCATCACGGGGTCCTTTGGCAAAACCACCGTCAAACATATGTTTGCCGAAATCCTAGAGACCTCTGGCCCTGTGTTTTATAGCCCGGGATCGATCAACACCGTGCTTGGGCACACCCGTCACATTCGTCAACGCTTGCAGTATGCGCACAAATATTTTGTCGCAGAAATGGGCGCTTATGGCATCGGATCCATCAAACGTTTGTGTGATTTCATTCAACCGCAATACGGCATCGTAACCGCCGTGGGCGATGCGCACACCGAACGGTTTGGCAGCATCCAAGCCATCGCACAGGCAAAATCCGAACTGGCGGCTGAGGTTTGCGCCGCAGGCGGCACGATGGTTTTGAACGTCGATGTTATGCAATACGCCCCCTTTCAGGCCCTGAAAGACACATACGGCGCGCAGATTGTCACCGTGGGCACACAAGACGCTGATGTGACGATTGAGGCCACTGAAATTGATGGCGGCTCATGGTCGATCACACTGAATTCAGATGATCCACGCGTGCCCACATTGACCTTTGAGTTGCCTCTGATCGGCGATCACAACGTGATGAACGCGGCGCTGGCTGTGACCCTTGCGCTATTGATTGATGTCGACACAGCAGATCAAATTCCGTTTTTCACCAAAACGATCGCCCAAATCCCACACCGTCTACAAAAGATTGATGTGCCCGGATCTGCGTTGATTTTGGACGATGCCTACAATTCAAACGAATTGGGGTTCATGTCTGCGGTATCCGCACTGGACAAGCTGGCGAAACACCGTGGTGGGCGCCGCATTCTAGTGACACCTGGCATTGCAGAACTGGGGTTAGAGCATGACCGCGTTCATGCACGCTTGGGCACCTACTCCGGCGCGCTTTGCGATGTAATTTACGTCGTCAACCCAAGCCGCATTGAAAGCTTTGCAACGACAGCCAATCTTGAAACGGCAGAGGTGATTGAAGTGCCAACATTTTATGCCGCCCGAGACGCCATCGCCAAAACGCTGACCAAAGATGACGTTGTCTTGTATGAAAACGACTTGCCTGATCTTTTGGAAGAGAAGCGGTTTTTATAACGCAATATTGATGAGAAAAGCGCCGTCATAGCAAACGTCACACATGACTATTTTTCCTTAAAGCATAACAGTAGCGATTTCGGGCCATCATATTCGAGCCATCATAAATTTTGACGCGAGCAAGCTTTTGACGCGCCGATGTACTTTGCATTTTCCGCTCTCACAATTGATTGGCGCAAGCCCAATGAGGGCCACGCGCTGTTTTTCGTGAAGTGTTCCCGGTTCCGGCATTTGCCCAATTAGGTTTACGGGTCAGGACCAGACCTGCACTTGCTCTGCTCTCGGCAAGCCCCAACAGAATGGGGCCATGATGCGTTTCAACGGCAAGCTACGGAATGAATGCTTCAATGAAACGCTGTGCGAAACATTGCGTGATACGCACAAAACGCTGGACGAATGGCAGGAGGACGACAACAGACACCAGATTAGCCGACGACATATCGCCGAGAGTATCTTACATATTTTGGAAGAATACCCCAAGCGTCCGAGTAGCCCCATCCATGGCTTGGCAGATGTAATAGAGATCTACGATGGGCAACATCTGTAGCTGTGAGACCATAATCTCTAAGCTCTAGCGTCTCAGAAGTTCACACTAGCGCTCTGATTTAATTTAAGTTTTTGGTGCGGGCGGGGGGACTCGAACCCCCACGGGCATACGCCCAACAGATTTTAAGTCTGGTGTGTCTACCATTCCACCACGCCCGCGACCATGCAACAAGACAGTCAATGTACAGATGCACAAATACTGTTTGCAACATATTGATGTTTAAGCGCTTAAACGCCCAGAGCCAAGTGGTTTTCGACGTTAAGTTACACAAGGGTTTTGGCTTTGGGCTTGACGATCAACACCACTGTGCCAAAGGTACCCCATGTTTCCAATTCGTGACCACAATCCATCCCGCCGCCCCGCTTATGTCACCTACGGCATCATGGCGTTGAATATAGCTGTATTTTTGGCGATGCTACCCGCCTATAGCAACGATGTCGCGCTATTTGACATCTATTCCAGCTGGGCTTTGGTCCCTGCGCGTGTGTCCTCTGGCGACGGCGCTTATACGTTTTTTACATCCATGTTTATGCACGCAAGCTTTGTGCATTTAGCAGGCAACATGGTGTTCTTGTGGATCTTTGGCGACAATCTAGAAGATGAAATGGGGCACGGTAAGTATCTGGGTTTCTACATCTTTTGTGGCGTGATCGCAGGGCTTGCTCAGTTTTTACCTGAACCAAACGCAGGCGTGCCGATGGTTGGTGCATCAGGTGCGATTGCTGGCATCATGGGGGCCTATTTGCTTTTATACCCCAAGGCGCGAATCGATATCCTGCTGATTTTGATCGTCTTTTTCAAAGTCTTCCAAGTGCCCGCTTGGGTCATGCTGGGCCTTTGGGCCATCATGCAAATTATAGGCGGAATATCTGCCACATCAGAGGCTGGCGGCGTCGCCTATTGGGCGCATTTGGGTGGGTTTATCGCTGGAATTGTGGTGGTCTATCCAAGATGGTTGTCATTGGGCGGACGACAGTATTGGGATCGCACCTTTGGTCAGCCAAGGCACCCAGAAGCACAGTATCAGTTTGTAAAAACATCGGTGCCGAATGTGAAACGTCGCAGATAAACCAAGTCATGGTTTTATCATACAAAATTCGCCCCTGCCAAACGGGAGGGACGTTATAATGCAGGCCAAGTTCTAGGCTTACTATTCGCCAGATCCTGCTCTGTAGGCCACATCTTCGATGTCTTCATTCAAAAACGTCGCATAAGTTTTTGCACCACTGGAAATGCTCGCAATGATAGCGACAGACAGGCCTGCGATAGCTGCGGTGATCACCACCCAGTCAACGCTGATTGCGCCGTCTTCGTTATCGTTATTCTTTTTTGCCAAGTCAGCAATGTTTTTCAGCACGGGGTATCCTCCGAATGTTCAAAACACCATCGCAGTCAAAATCGGCAAGAATAGGGCCAAATAGAGATTTAAGAGGCGAGAACGTGCACAATTGAGGCGATACTCATAAAAACCGCATCAAAGGGCAACGAACAGAACCATGCAAATCAAAGAAAAAGCGCGCCAGAACAGCGCGCATTTCTAAGTTTTTACCATGTTGACGCGCTTAAACTGTGCGAATAACGGATGCGAACCGATCAAACAAAGCTTCATTCGCACAGATCACTTCACCATCATCGACAATATTGTTTGTCTTAACGATAGGCTCAACGAAACCACCAGCTTCTTTAACCAAAAGCACACCTGCTGCGATGTCCCAAGGTTTCATGCGGCGTTCCCAGTAGCCATCAAAGCGACCTGCGGCCACAAAAGCCATATCCAATGAAGGCGCGCCCCAACGACGCACACCGGAACACGCCGGCAAAATGCGCGCGAGATCACGCAGTGTGTCTGGCAAATCAGATTTACCACCATTGGGCAGGCCGGTCGCAAAAAGACCATCAACAAGTTTGGTACGGCCAGATGCGCGAATACGCGTATCATTCATCCAAGAGCCTGAGCCTTTTTCAGCCCAAAACAATTCGCCTTTGGCCGGATCAAACACAACACACGAAACGATTTCGCCTTTATGTTCAAGAGCGATCGACACAGCCCAATGCGGTAGCCCGTGCAAAAAGTTGGTCAGACCGTCAAGCGCTGAGACAATCCAGCGACGTGTTGGGTCCGCGCCCTCAGCCGCTTTACTTCCGCCACTCAACCAACCGTATGTTGGGCGTGCTTCCATCAGCATGTCGCGGATAATGTCCTCGGCACTGATTTCAGCTTTGGACACAAAGTCCCCTGCCCCTTTCGATGAAACTTGGAGGTTTTCAACCTCACGAAAGTCTTTGACGAGAGAACGACCAGCCGCGCGGGCGGCCTTGATCATGACGTTTTGGTTTGCACTGCCTAGCATGGGTATCCGGCTCCGAAGATGTTCAAGTGCTGCGTATACGCACAAGGACCCCCGCTGCCAAGGGCTTGGAGGGCAGTTTTATAGGAAGATTTGGGCAAATATCGGGCTTTAACCACGTTGAAGTTTCACAGCTTCGGTTTTGGCGATGCGAATAAGATGCGCCATATAAGGTTTGGACACGTCGTCATCACGCACAGCCGCATACAAACGCCGCGTTTTTCCTGTGGCCGTGAGGGGCAAAACAGCGTATTCATCGCTGTCTTTTATATCGCGCATCACCCAATCGGGCAGCACCGCCACCCCGCGATTGGACGCGACCAACATCATGATCACATCTGTGAGTTCCACTTGCCGCACCTGCGCAGGCGACACCCCCGCAGGTGTTAAAAGCTCTTTGAACACATCCAAACGGGCGCGATCCATAGGATAGGTGAACAAAGTTTGATCCGCGAAATCTTCGGCCTCAACGAAATCGCGTTTGGCCAAATGGTTTTTGCTGGAACACACGAACATTGGTGAATAGTCAAACAGCGGCACATAGGTGACACCACTTGGCACGTCAGGATCGGATGAAATCACCAGATCCACGTCTTCTTTTTCCAATGCCGTCATCGCCCCAAACGCCAATCGCAGGCGAATATCCACATCCACATCCGGCCAGGCTTTGCGAAACTGATTGAGCACAGGCAACAGCCAATCGAAACAGGCGTGACATTCAATCGCGATGTGAAGGCGCCCCTTGGTGCCCTCTTCTATGCCGCGAAATTCCGCCTCTATGGCTTCGATACGCGGCAGCACATCTTCGGCCAAACGCAAAAGCTTCATGCCTGCCGCCGAGAGTTTCAACGGTTTCGAGCGGCGCACAAACAATTCAACGCCCGCCTGATCCTCAAGCCCTTTGACCTGATGTGACAACGCTGACTGCGTGATGTTCAAACGCTCCGCCGCGCGGGCCAAGCCCCCTTCTTCAAAAATCGCTTTGATCGTGCGCAGGTGGCGAAATTCCAAATGCATATGTGAGCGCCATTCATAATTGTGTTGAGAACTATGAATTTGTCTCACATGGCGCAACGTGGCACAAGGTGGTCAATCACATAAGGACGACTGCCATGACCAATACGCCAAATATTTCTTTTGAGTTCTTTCCACCAAAGAACATGGCGGCCACTTTTGGTCTGTTTGAAACAGTCAACGCGCTGCATGACCTGAACCCTGGTTTTGTCTCTGTGACCTATGGTGCGGGCGGCACGACGCGCACGCTAACCCATGAAGCTGTGGAATTGCTGCATAAAAAGTTCAATTTGAATGTGGCGGCGCACCTAACATGTGTCGATGCAACCAAGGCCGAAACACTGGCCATTGCGGATGCCTATCATGCCGCAGGTGTGTCCGAAATCGTGGCCTTGCGCGGCGACCCCCCCAAAGGAGCGGGCGGTTTCACCCCTCACCCAGACGGCTTTGCCAACTCGATTGAATTGATCGAAGCTTTGGCCCAAACAGGTAAATTCAAACTGCGCGTGGGGGCCTACCCCGATCCGCACCCTGAGGCAGCGGATGAAAATGCGGATGTGAAATTTCTCAAACGCAAATTTGATGCGGGTGCAGACAGCGCCATCACGCAATTCTTTTTCGATCCTGACACGTTTTTCCGCTTTCGGGATCGCGCAGTTGCACAAGGCATCACAGGTAAAATCCTGCCCGGCATCTTGCCTATTGGCAGCTGGAATGGCGTGAAAAAGTTTGCACAATCCTGTGGCACCCCTGTGCCTGCGCACTTGGACGACTTGTACGCCAAAGCGGGCGCAAATGCCGAACAGCTGTCCATCGATTTGGCCACCGACATGTGCGAAAAATTGGTTGCGGGCGGTGTAGAGGATTTGCATTTCTACACGCTCAACAAACCAAACCTATCCAAAGCGGTCTGTGCAAATCTCGGCGTGACAAGCGCCTAAACTCCAAAACCACGAGACACACCCACATCAACGCGCGCCCGAATACGGCGCGCGTTTAGCGTTTGACGGCCGGATGTATTATCTCGGACGGATCACGCCCGACAATGCGTTTGCTGCGCAGCCAAAAGAATTTGCCCCAACCTTTGCTCATCCCAATCGAGTGCCCATGCGGATCGGCCAAAAACCGTCGCCGCCAACCTTTGGGCAGCGCAAGCCCCGCCTGCTCGGCCTTATCCAACATCCACACAAGCGTCGCATTGGACAATTTACGTTCCGGATTGTGTCCCGACAACTGCCCGCCCACATCACCATGCGACCCCGGAAACCACATTTGTTGCAGCACCTGATCCGAATTTGGATTGGTTTGAAACATCACCGGCGCATAGGCGCGACGGCGCTCGTCATAGGCCAAAGCATGATAAGATTTGCGCGCACACAGCGGCGGTTTCAGATCGTGAAATTCATGAAATACCCTTGATAAGCGCCATATCAAGGGAAAATGTAGCCCCACAGCGGCCACAGTGTCCCACACCCCAAGCATGTCGATGAGCACATTTTTGTGGCAATGCTTGGCCGCAAAATAACGCGAGGCATCGGAATCAGGGTCAGATTGGTAGTGTCGGTATGCCGTCTTGATATTACGCACCGTGGCCTCATGACTTTCCAATAGGCCTATTTTATCGATAAACCCTGCCAAAGACCGCACCGCATAGGCGCCCCGCGAATAGCCGAACAGAAAAATCTTGTCGCCCGGGCGATAGCGCGACGCCAGCCCGCCATAGACCCGCTTGATTTGCTCGTTGATCCCGCGGCCTTCGACAACATCCATGGTGTCGCCAAAATCGTCCCACTGAATGCCCGCCTCATAGCGCACAAGCATATTTGTGCCGCCATGCCCGATATCGGCCACATCACAACACAGCTTAAATGTCAGCCCCGCATTGGTTTCATAGCCCTCGTCCAAAGACGACAAAGTACCGTCCATAATGATGACATGGGTGATAGGGCCACGCCCTTGTACGGTCTCAGAGGTGGTGATTTTCTTTTTAAAGGTTAGCAAGTGCCGCAAACGGCTAAAAACACTTTTATTCGGCAGCAAACTCAACATCCCTCAATACGCATCATCTTTCCGTTTTAAATTGAGCAGCCTGCGATGTTTTATGGACACTGCACGCCAAAAACCAAAACGGCCCCTTTGCCGCACACTAACGGGCAAAGGGGCCATGTAAAGGCAATAGATCGTGACGTTCCGTAGGCGCGCTTATGCGTAGAGCGCGTCTTGGGCGTAGCTGGGTTTCTTCAGGCTTTGAACCGTTTCGATTGTGATGTTGCCAAACCCGTTAAACCGCGTGGCTGTCGCAATCGAGTAGGCACCAACACCTGCAAAAACAACGTGATCTTCTTCTTCCATGTCACATGGAAAGCCCAATTCGGATGGCAATTTATCGGTGCTATCACAGGTTGGCCCAAACACGGTGCGCAACACAGGGTCGCCCATACGGCGGTTGCCAAACGGGCCATAAGCTTCAATCCGGTCGATCACGCCCACCAAATGCAGCTCGGACAAACCACCATAAATACCGTCGTTCAAGAACACATGCGCATCATCACGGATGGCTTTGACACGTGTGACCAAAGCAAAGCTTTCGGCCACAAGCGCACGACCCGGTTCACAAATCAACGCAGGACGCGCATCGCCAAAAGCTTCACCTGTCACACGGTCAATCAGCGCAAAAGTGGCGGACAGCTGTGGCAACACATCGTTCAAGCGGTGTGACGGAAAACCGCCGCCAACGTTAAGGCGGTGAATGTGCACCCCCGTGACGCGGGCAATATCGGCCGCTGTATAGATGTAAGTTTCCCATGCCTTTGGATCCGTACACTGTGTGCCGGGGTGAAAATTAAGCGATACGTTAAACCCAAGCTGATCGGCGAGCGTCACCAATTCAATCGTCTTTTCAACCGTCGCGCCAAATTTGGCGCCAAAATTATAGGCCGCGCCCTCAACGGGCAATTTGAACCGCACAGCGATTTCAACACCATCGGCGGGCACCAATTCGCCCAGTTTCACCAACTCGGAATGGCTGTCGATAGAATAGGATTTCACGCCCAGCGCCACAGCGTGTTTGATCTCGGTACGCGAGCGCACAGGATTGTTGTAATGAAGCGCAGCATGCGGCGCGAGGCGTGCGATAGTGTCCATCTCAACAGGTGAGGCCACATCAAAGCCGCTGATGCCTGCTGCGATGAGGTTGATCAAGACTTCTTCGTCAGGATTCGCTTTGACTGCATAGGTCACAAGCCCTGGGAATCCTTGCAAAAATTCATGTGCACAGGCCTGAAGTGTTTCAGGTGAAAAGAACATGACGGGATGTTCTGGCGAATGTGTACGAAGGTAGTCTGCGGGCGATGCCCAAAGTGTATTAGAAAGCCCCATCAGCGTGTCCTCACCAACAGTTGCAGCCACTATCTTACCCGGGGAGTCCGGTTGGGAATGCGCTTACGCGTTAATCCAAACCAGGCCAGGTACAGCCCGCTGGCTGCCCTTTGATCCTGAAAACAAGTAGAGGATATATGACGGGTCAATTCACCGAAAAAAAGAGTTGAAATGTGCATATGTATCGTTAAATTGCATGCACATGCGGTTAAAATGATAGATTTTCAATCTTAACCTCAGGGTAAGATTGGAAAGTGACGGCCTCAAAGGGGTGACTATGGACGATTTAGATCAAAAGATATTGGCGGCGATGGCCACTGATTCATCGACCTCGGTGTCGCGTTTGGCGCGGCGTTTCAAAGTGGCACGTTCAACGGTTCAGGCACGATTGGAAAAGCTGGAAACCAACGGCACGATCGCAGGCTATACGATCAAATTGGGAGACGTGGCGTTGGCGCGGCGCATCAAAGCGACCGTTTTGATCTACTGCGAACCACGGGCCTCGGCTGGGGTGGTTGGAAAGCTTAAAGCCATTCCAGATATCGAAATGGTGGCAACCTCAACGGGGCGTGTTGATTTGATTGCTCAAATTGCCTGTGGCACCACCGAAGACATTGACCAAACCCTTGATCAGATCACCGCCACAACAGGCGTGCAAGACATCGAAAGCTTGATCCATCTCAGTGTGAAATTCGACAGATCCATCTAGACAATTGATACAACATATTCACTCAGCCGCATGTGGTCGCAAAACGCCACGGGGCGGCACATGTGACGTTTCTTTGGGCCGCACTTCATCATAAGCGATTGCTTCCATGACTTTAAGCGACAGAGCGATAGACCGCGCAGGGTCTGTAAGCTGATTGGTCGTGCCAGATACATATACTTTGATCTCTGGCGCATAAAACACAAAGCTGCCCCCAAACCCGTAGTGCCCATACACTTTGGGCAACACACGGGTAAAATTCCAAGGTTCGCGCAACCGAAACCGCACCCCCAACAAACGCGTGGGCTCAACCCGCATCACGCCAAGACCATAACTCACGGGCGGAAACATCGGTTTCCAATCATACAAATCGCGAATGCGACGCCGATCGAACAAATAGCCTTCGAAAAAACTGCGCAAGAAAATCAAACCCTCGCGGGACGTCGTCACCAGTCCGCCATCCGCTTGAAAGGAACTCATGGAGCGCGGAACGACAACGTCACGTGCCCCAGACATCAAATTGACCGGCCGCGTATCGGAGGGGTCGTTGAAAATATAGGACGCAGTCAATCCAAGCGGGCCTGTGATGCGGTCTTTGACAACTTGCGAAAATGTCTTTTGCTCAATCGCTTCGATCACTTTGCCCAAAATGTGAAAATTGCTATCGGTATAAAGTGCTTTAGGCGACACGCCTGGTGCCTCGATCGCGCCGTGAGAACGCGTGCGCGAGATAACATCATCAAAGGACCACGCAGTGTCGTAGCCATCAGCAATGGCATGCTGTAGCGCCCGCGCACGATTGCGAAAAATAAAGAAATCACCAAGTCCAGACGTGTGGGACATAAGGTGCCTGATGGTGATTTGATCCGTATAATCGACAGCATCTTTGACGTGAATTTCGATGCACAGCTTGCAGCCAGGCAAGTAAGACTTGAACGGCGTATCAAAGGCGATTTTGCCCTCATCGCGCAGCTGCATCAATATTGCCGCGGCATAGAATTTCGCAATTGATGTCGCGAAATATGGCGTACGCGCATCCAAATTGCCCGCATTAAACTGATAGTGCGACGCGTCAGATTGGCGATAGGCGGAAATCGTTATGCCACTGTACAGCGGACTTTGCACCATACGAGCAATTTTTCGATCTAAATAGGTTGGCCTATCGCGCATGTCGTGTTCCCCCATCGCGCTCACATTTTAGGTCCAAAAACTTAAGACCCCGTCAATCTGCCTCAAAGACACCAAGAGGTGCCTTTTTTGTGTATTCGGGGAAGGCTGAGGACATCGTAAATACCGCAGGAGACATATTTTCATCGCGTATTTTTGCACCATGGCTATCTGTTCGCGAAATTTCGTCGCGATCCACCGCCTCAACCAGCCGCGTCGCCAAATTCATCGCCAAAGGCAAATGCCCCAATTTATTGACCGAGCCGGACACATAAATTTTTTGGGTCGGAGCCCAGAACATGAATGTGCCGTTTTTTCCCAAATGCCCCGTCAAAAGCGCATTGCGGCGAAAAACATTCCATGGCTCATCTGTGCGCCCAGCAAACGTTAAATGGCGCGGCAAATGAATGTTCATCATGCCCAACCCGTAGTCCATAACGGGCAAAACCTTATGCCAATCGCAGATCTCTTTCAGCCACTTTCGGTTGAACAGATAGCCTTCGAAAAAGGCGCGCATGAAAATCAACCCTTCCCGTGATGTGGTGACGATACCGCTTTCTGCTTGGAACGAGCTCATAATCAAAGGCACTGAAATCACGCCCTTTTTGGTCAACAACGGCGCGGGGTGCTTGTCGGATGGATCGCAGTACACATAGGTGGACGACAGCCCTAAAGGTTTTGCCAAACGGTCTTGCACAGATTGGGCAAAGGGCTTGCCGTCAAGATCTTCGATGATTTTGCCCAAAATGTGAAAATGTACATCTGAGAACGACGGCTTTTGGTCCAAACTGGGCGCATAGATCGCCCCGTGACTGCGCGCACGAACCATGACATCATCAAAGTTCCACTTGCTGTCGATCCCTTTCATAAATTCATGGACGATCACGCGACCGCCTTTCTTGCTCATGAATTTATCGGTAAATCCGGTTCGGTGACTGAGCAGATGGCGAATGGTGATCTGGTCTGTGTAATCCACCCCATCCATCACATGCAGCTGATCACAGGCCTTTTGCCCCGCGAGATAGGTCACAAACGGTGTATCAAGCGCCAGTTTTCCCTCATCCGCCATCTGCATCAAAATCGCGACAACAAAAGGATAGGTGATCCCCATGCCAAAATAAGGCCTGCGATCGGCCAGGTTGCCATTGGAATAACCAAACCACGCCCCATCACGTTGACGGTACGCAGAGACGGCAACCCCCGCACTTTGCCCTGTGAGGACAAGACGATCCATTTTGCGCTGAATCACGTTTTTAGAATGGACCATGGTGCATCTCTCCGGTCGACAAAGCATCCCTAGGCGATAATTGCCGTGGTCTGCGGTGAAATTGTCCATTCAGGAGATCTACATCTGCGGGTTTCACCCTTTCCCTTGTGCGTGCCGCACGGTACATATCGCGACAACAGGAATGACGTATTGGGCGGGTTTAGCATGACCATGGACAAAATCTTTGACGCAAAAGCGGCAGAAAAGCGGATTTACAGCGACTGGGAAAAGGCAGGGGCTTTCAAAGCCGGTGCCAATGCCTCGCGCGATGAGACCTTTACCATCATGTTGCCCCCGCCCAATGTGACGGGCGCTTTGCACGTCGGCCACGCTTTTAACCATACCTTGCAAGATATCATGGTGCGTTGGCACCGGATGCGCGGCTTTGACACGCTCTGGCAACCGGGCCAAGACCACGCGGGCATCGCGACACAGTTGCAAGTTGAGAAAAAACTCATGGCGGATGAGGGCAAAAAACGCTCTGATCTGGGCCGTGATGCATTTCTGTCCCGCGTGTGGGATTGGAAAGCTCAATACGGCACCACCATTATTGAGCAGATGAAACGCTTGGGCAATTCGTGCGACTGGTCGCGCAACGCGTTTACCATGTCTGGCGCGCCCAATGCGCCCGCGGGCGAAGAGGGCAATTTCCACGACGCCGTGATCAAAGTCTTTGTTGAGATGCACGCCAAAGGCCTAATCTATCGTGGTAAACGCCTGACCAATTGGGACCCGCATTTTGAGACCGCTATCTCGGACCTCGAAGTGGAAAACATCGAAGTTGCCGGCCACATGTGGCACTTCAAATACAAGCTCGCGGGTGGCGACACCTATGAGTACGTGGAAAAAGACGAAGATGGCACTGTGACTCTGCGCGAGACCCGCGACTATATTTCCATCGCCACCACCCGTCCTGAAACCATGTTGGGGGACGGCGCTGTGGCCGTGCACCCCTCGGACGAGCGTTACGCGCCTATCGTTGGCAAAATGGTGCATCTGCCGCTCTGTGATCGTTTGATCCCGATTGTCACCGATGAATACCCAGACAAAGATTTCGGCTCAGGTGCGGTGA
>JBLHXX010000029.1:0-32849 GCA_047630475.1 Celeribacter sp.
CGCTAGTTAAAGCTATGCGAACCGCTTCTGCGCGGAATTCTGGGGTTCGTTGTGGTGATGCCATTTCGTTTCTCCTTTGAGGCAAAATACCAAGTCAAAGGAGCGGAACAAATCCGCGACAGGTCCATAGCTTTGCAGGATGGCTCGGTAGGCTATCAATTTATCATCATCAGGATCACTCACTGGGTGATCCACAACGATGATGTAAGTTAGCTCTTGAACATCCCAACCCTGCGCCTGCCAAAGAGCGTCATAATGGCGCTGGATTGCTTCGAAGTTGTCGAGTAGCGCCAAAGGGCTATCAGGATCAGTGATCGCGCGCCGCCCGACGGATGCGATTGTCTCGTTGCGTTGATTGTGGCCCTCGTTCATCCAGACAACCACGTTTGGCGTTTGACCTCGCAGAATTTGGAGACGCCTGATCTCAGCGAAAAAGTTGATCTCGGCAGCGTCATCTTTTGCCAAAACGGCGTTCGCGATGTCAGCCTCACTTTCCCCGCCCACAGCATAGGTCACGTGGGTACAAACGCCGGAACTGGCCTCTGTATCTGACCTGAGCCCCAAGTCTCCTCCAGCTTTGCGTGGAGTCCTTAGGGTTAAATCTTTGGCGTTAGGCCGCCATCTTGTCCATTGCCTTTCTCTGCAAAAATTCCATTGGTGTCAGGTTGCCCAATGCTGAATGTGGTCTGCGCCAGTTGTAATCTTCGTGCCATTCTTCAAGCGTGTTGCGGGCGTCGCGCAATGTTCCAAACAGCGTTTCGTTGAGGCATTCGTCTCGCAGTTTGCCGTTGAAGCGCATCATGAAGCCGTTCTGCTGAGGCTTTCCAGGCGCGATGTAATGCCAATCGATGCCGGTTTCCTGAACCCATTTGAGGATCGCCGTGCTGGTGAACTCAGTGCCGCTCGCCATTGCGCTTGAACCAATGGCGCACAAGTCTCGCTCCGATACAATCGTCTCTGGCATGCCCCGCTCAGCGATCACACGGTCCAGTTCTCTGGCAACCCTTTGGCCCGACAATGATGTGTCCGCGACCAGCACCAAGTTCTCGCGACTGAAGTCATCGACGACGGCCAGAATGCGAAAACGGCGACCGTCTGTCAGCGCGTCAGACACGAAATCTAAGCTCCAACGTTGGTTTGGCCATCGGGTAGGACCATCGGCTTTCTCGTGCCCAACGCACGCTTCCTGCCACCTCTGCGCCGCACCTGAAGCTTCTCTTCGGTGTAGATGCGCCTCACCTTTTTGTGGTTCGCCGCAAAACCTTCCCGCGCAATCATCACATGGACACGACGACAACCAAACCGTCGCCGTTCTCTGGATACCCGTTTGATCGCATCGCGTAGCTCAGTGTCATCGCCACGGCGCGTCAGGTATCGCACCGATGACCGATCAACTTGCAGCACATCGCACGCCCGTCGCTGGCTGACCTGATGGACCTCCATCAAATGCGCCACCGCTTTCCGCTTCCCAACGGGCGTCACCATTTTTTTGAATTGATGTCTCGGAGCATGGCGTTGTCGAGCATCTGTTCGGCCAACAACTTCTTCAGCTTGCCGTTCTCGCCCTCCAAAGCCCGCAATCGCTTTGCGTCAGAAGGCTCCATCCCGCCATACTTCGATTTGTATTTGTAGAACGTCGCTGAGCTGATCCCATGCCGCCGACATACATCGGCGGTCTTCTCGCCAGCTTCCTGTTCCTTGATCATCGCAATGATCTGCTCATCTGTGAATCGTGCCTTCATTTGTCCGTCCTTTTGTTGGGCGGACTCTACACAAATCTGGAGGAGTTTTGGGGGCTCAGGTCAGTGTTTTTGAGTTGGGTAGGGGCAATTACATTTTCAGTCTGTCAAAGTGACGCCGTCTTCTAAATTTGTTTGGCTTGTTCGGGTGTTGTTATTGCCTCCGACGGCACGCAAAATCAGGATTTGTCCTTTGAATTTTCCGTCGTTAATTGAGTCGATGTCGTTCGCGCCGCCTGATGCCGCAGACGTCTGCATTTGGTGCGACGTGCGCAAGTTTTCGTCGTGGGGTGCGTCGATGACTGACCCTGTTGCTGTCCTAAAGAACCGCATGCCGCGTATGGCTTGGTTGTTTGTTTGACGCGCCCCGTGAAATCGTTTACCCCTCACCATTACCAGGGGCGCTGTAAAGCTGAGATGTACCCTTTGAACCTGAACCAGATAATGCTGGCGGAGGGAGGTCGTATGTTTCGCTGTGACGCGTGCATTGTCTCTTTTTTCGTCCAAAAAGGAGACATGATGGCCTCTCGAGACGCGCTAAATCCCCAAAGAAATCACCCCTCGCTTGTCCAATGTATGGCCAATTTTGCTGTGATGAATATTGCAGCCAATGTTGCTTTTGCTGTTCAAACATCGCGTGCGATGGTCAATGCCTCCGCAAAATTCGGTGCGTTTAGATCAGTGTCCTTGGGCCAACGATAGCGCGGCACTGTGTCGAAACTTTTGATGCGCGCGGGCCGCGTGAGCGACTGTTTCGTTCCATTCAACGACCTTTTTTTAATTGAAAGTCAATCAAATGAAATCCATTCTCGCTGCAACCACACTTACGTTTTGTGCTTTTCCCGTTTGGGCACAAGATCATATGACCCTTTTGTTGGATTGGTTCGTCAACCCAGACCATGGGCCGGTGATTGTCGCCCAAGAGAAAGGGTATTTCGCTGAACAAGATCTGAGCGTCGATATTATCGCGCCAGCAGATCCGTCAGCGCCGCCCAAAATGGTGGCTGCTGGGCAGGCAGATTTGGCGATTTCCTATCAACCACAATTGCATTTGCAAATTCACGAGGGCCTGCCTTTGGTGCGCGTTGGCACGCTTGTTGCCACGCCGTTGAATTGCCTTTTGGTGTTGGCCGATGGGCCGGTGAAATCACCCGCAGACCTGAAAGGGCGCAAAATTGGCTTTTCTGTCGGTGGTGTTGAAGAGGCCGTGCTTGGCCAAGTGCTTGGCACCCATGGTGTGTCGCTGGACGAGGTTGAATTGATCAATGTGAATTGGTCGATGTCGCCTGCTTTGATGTCGGGGCAGGTCGATGCGGTGATCGGCGCGTTTCGCAATTTTGAATTGAACCAAATGGACATCGAAGGTGTGCAAGGACGCTGCTTTTACGTCGAAGAAGAAGGCCTGCCATCCTATGATGAGCTGATTTATGTGGCCAATAAAAACACGATGGACGCAGATTTGATCCATCGTTTCTTGGCTGCCACAGAAAAGGCCACTCAGTACATCGTCAACCATCCCGATGAGAGTTGGCAGGCCTTTGCGGGGACAGCACCCGAGCTGCAAGATGAGCTAAACAAACGCGCTTGGGCCGATACTGTGCCCCGTTTTGCGCTGCGCCCAACGGCGATGGATGTCGGGCGTTATGCGCATTTTGAGACGTTTTTGTATGAGGCAGGTCTGATCCCCACGCTCAATTCAGTCAATGAGATTGCCATAGATGTGACCGCCCAATGATCGGTGCATCCTATGGTCAATCCTTTTCACTGTGGCGGGCAGGGTGCGATGAGGCATGGCATGATTATACCCATCATCCCTTTGTCGAAGGTCTGCGGGATGGCACGTTGCCCCATAGCAAATTTGTGCACTACTTGATCCAAGATTACGTGTTTTTGGTTCATTTTGCGCGCGCGTGGTCTTTGGCTGTGGTCAAAGCGGAAACATTGCACGAGATGAGAATCTGTGCGGGCACTGTCGAGGCTTTGGTCTCTCACGAGATGGCGTTGCACGTCAAAACCTGTGCAGCTGAGGGCATTGATGAAACCACGTTATTTGCCGCCGCTGAAGCGTTTGAAACCCTTGCCTACACGCGCTACGTGATGGACGCAGGTCTGCAGGGTGACTTTCTGGATCTGATGGCAGCGCTTGCACCTTGTTGTTTTGGTTATGGCGAAATCGGGCTGCGATTGGCGCAGTCGGCCACAGCCGATACGCCCTACCGCGATTGGATCGATACCTATGCTGATGGACAGTATCAAAGTGTCATGACCACCATCGGGCAGATGATCGATGATGCTGTTCAGCGGCGCTTGGGGGCGGCCCCTGAACAGGCTGCACGCTGGGGACAATTGCAAGCGCGCTTTACCACAGCCACGCGATTGGAAGCCGCATTTTGGGATATGGGCCTGCGTGGATCATGAGCCTGGCCCCCGCAATTCAGCTGCATGGCGCATATGATCTCAATGAACAACGCTTGTTTGGGCCTGTTGATATCACCGTGCCAGCGGGGCAATGGAGCTGTCTTTTGGGGCGCTCTGGTGTCGGGAAATCAACCCTGCTGCGGGTGATCGCGGACCTGCCTTGTGCGGGGGATTTCGACGGGCAAGTCACGGCCTGTGACGGGGAAAGCGTGTCGGGGCGCGTCAGTTTTATGGCGCAATCTGATTTGCTGTTGCCATGGCTGAGTGTGTTAGACAACACGGTGATCGGGGCGCGTTTACGCGGTGAGCGCCCCGATATGCAAAAGGCGCAAAACCTGCTCGCGCGTGTGGGGTTGGGCGATCATATGCACCAGCGGCCAAGTGCCCTGTCTGGCGGTATGCGGCAACGTGCAGCTTTGGCCAGAACGCTGATGGAAGACCGCCCCATCGCCTTGTTGGATGAACCTTTTTCAGCACTGGACGCCAGCACGCGTGCCGATATGCAAGAGCTTGCCGCAGAGTGTTTGGTGGGGAAAACGGTTGTTCTTGTGACCCATGATCCCGCCGAGGCGGTGCGGTTGGCGCATCAGATTATTGTTTTGACGCGCGATGGGGGGCGGTCTTGGCCTGTACCAAAATCATGTCCCGTGCGCGATCAATATGCCGAGGATACAATCCAATGCCAAATCGAATTGTTGGCACATCTTAGGAGTGGCACATGACACGCATACGGTATGTTTTGGGTGCGAGCCTCTTTGGTCTTTTGCTGTGGCAAATGGTGGTCTGGATCACTGGGGTGCCCTCGTTCATCTTGCCGTCTCCTTGGCGGGTGGCGCAGGCTGGGGTGGTCAATCGCGCGTTGCTTGGTCACCACGCGTTGGTGACCGCGAGCGAAGTTGTGTTGGGGCTCTGTATCGGCACGGTTTTGGGGGCAGTCACTGCGATCCAATTGGCGCAATCTGCGCGACTGCACCGTTTGGTGATGCCGTTGCTTGTTTTCACCCAAGCGGTGCCGGTTTTTGCTTTGGCTCCGATCCTGACGCTTTGGTTTGGCTATGGCATTGCGTCCAAGGTGGTCATGGCTGTGTTGATTATTTATTTTCCGGTAACGTCCGCCTTTTATGACGGCTTGACGCGGGTGCCCGCCGATATTTTGGACATGGCCAAAACCATGGGGGGCACCAAACGCCACATCATGCGAGGGATCAAAATACCGCATGCTTTGCCATCGTTGGGCACAGGTCTAAAACTGGCGGCTGTTTATGCGCCGATTGGGGCTGTCATTGGCGAATGGGTGGGGGCGTCCAAGGGGCTTGGCTATTTGATGTTGTTGGCGAATGGACGTGCGAAAACGGATCTGATGTTTGCCAGCCTGTTCACACTCGCCATTATGACGCTGCTTTTGCATTTGGCCGTAACCAAAGCTTCAGCCTGTTTGCACCGGACTTAAATCGCGACAGGTCACGTTCATTGTGACGCCGCGTGGGCCTATAAAAATGGGCAAGAGATTCGGCTGTGATGCGACTTGTGTTAGAGTGTCATTTTAAAGTGTATTATTTTTACTCAACGTTTTTATGATCTTAACCTCTTTGCGTCGACAGGCTTTACAAAAATAATAAAGTAATACTTAATAGATTTACATAAAGTTTTGGGAGGAACACAATGTCTATCAAATCAACATTACTGGCCACTGCCGTCGCGCTGTCACCTTTGGCGGCTGCCGCTGATATCACCATCGGTTTTTCGCAAATCGGGTCTGAATCCGGTTGGCGTGCTGCGGAAACCACAGTCACAAAACAACAAGCCGAAGCACGTGGTATCAATCTGAAATTTGCCGACGCACAGCAAAAACAAGAGAATCAAATCTCTGCGCTGCGCTCCTTTGTTGCCCAAGGTGTCGATGCCATTTTGATCGCGCCTGTTGTGGCCACAGGGTGGGATGAAATCCTTGAAGAAGCAAAAGACGCAGACATTCCAGTCATCCTTTTGGACCGGACAGTGGATGCCCCTGATGATCTCTATCTCACGGCTGTGACGTCTGATTTGGTACATGAGGGCGAAGTGGCGGGACAGTGGTTGGTCGATGATCAAGCTGGCGCAGACTGCCGTATTGTTGAGTTGCAAGGCACAACAGGATCGTCCCCTGCGATTGATCGCAAGAACGGTTTCGAGAAAGCCATCGCAGATCACGCCAACCTTGAAATCGTGCGCTCGCAAACCGGTGATTTCACCCGCTCACAAGGCAAAGTGGTGATGGAAAGCTTCCTCAAAGCGGAAGGTGGCGAAAATATTTGCGCCCTTTACGCCCACAACGATGACATGGCTGTCGGTGCCATTCAGGCGGTGCGTGAAGCAGGTTTGAAACCTGGTGTAGACATCAAAATCGTTGCGATTGACGCGGTGCCTGATGCGCATCTTGCCTTGGCTGCGGGGGATATGAATGCCACGATCGAGTTGACGCCCAACATGGCTGGCCCTGCTTTGGATGCGCTGGCGTCCTACATGGCCTACGGCACCGTGCCGCCCAAATGGATCCAGACAGAATCGCGTTTGTACACAGCATCTGACGACAATCAGGCCGTGTATGAGATCAAAAAAGGTCTGGGCTACTAACCAGATAGGGCCTTTACAGGTCCGCATTGATCACATCACATCAGATGGCAGCGCGCCCTTTGCGTTGCCATCATCTGTTTGCCAGACCTGTTTTCAGCCTGAGGATTTTCCGATGACCGACGACCGTACGCCCATGCTGCACGCACAGGGTGTTTCTAAATTTTTCCCAGGCACTGTTGCGTTGGACAATGTGAATTTGACCCTACATCGTGGTGAAATTCACGCCCTTTTGGGGGAAAATGGCGCGGGAAAATCCACGCTTATCAAGTGTTTGACGGGAGTTTATCGTCGCGATGGTGGCGAGATTACGTTGGATGGTACGCCAGTCGATCCGACATCAACGCATCACAGTCAAACCTTGGGCATTGGCACCGTCTATCAAGAGGTCAATCTTTTACCCAATCTGACAGTGGCCGAGAACCTGTTTTTGGGGCGTCAGCCGATGAAAGGCCCTTTTGTGGATCGACGTCGGATGAACGCAGAAGCGCGTGACGTGTTGCGCGATTTTGGTATTGATGTCGATCCATCCCAGCCGTTGTCCACATTTTCTGTTGCCATTCAACAGGTTGTAGCCATCGCCCGCGCTGTCGAGATGTCTGGAAAAGTGCTGATTCTTGACGAGCCAACAGCAAGCCTTGATCACGAGGAAGTTCAGTTGTTGTTCTCGGTGATCCGGCAATTGAAAGAACGCGGGTTGTCTGTCGTGTTCATCACGCATTTTCTCGATCAGGTTTTCGACATATGTGATTGCGCCACTGTGTTGCGCAACGGGCAAATGGTGGGCCATTTGGATTTGAAAACGGCCAGCCGCAACGATGTTATTGCCATGATGTTGGGACGGCAACTGGCCGCCCAGGTCAAAGCGCCCAAAGCCAAAGCTGGCGGGACGACATTGCTACAGATCGACGGATTGCAAAAAACGGGTATGTTGGAGGCTTTTGACCTTGAGTTGCACGAAGGTGAAGTCATTGGTTTGGCTGGACTTTTAGGGTCAGGGCGCACTGAAACTGCGAATTTGATTTTTGGCGCCGTAAAAGCCGATCAAGGCCAGCTGCGGTTGCGCGGGCGTGATATTCAGGTCCGCAATCCGCGCGGCGCTGTGGCGCATGGATTTGCCCTATGCCCCGAGGATCGTAAAACCGAAGGCATCGTTGGCGACTTGAGTGTGCGCGATAATATCGCTTTGGCGTTGCAAGCTCGCCAAGGTTGGATGCGGCCTATCCCGCGCCGTAAAGTCGAAGAAATCGCCCAGCATTATGTCCGCACCCTCGACATTCGTCTGGCCAATTTGGACATGCCGATCCGTCTTTTGTCGGGCGGCAATCAGCAAAAAGCCATTCTGGCACGTTGGTTGGCGACGGACCCCGATTTTCTCATTTTGGACGAGCCGACCCGCGGCATCGACATCGGCGCCCATGCCGAAATTATCGCCCTCATCGGACGTCTTCAACAAGACGGCATGGCGCTTTTGGTGGCCTCATCAGAAATGGAAGAATTGGTCGCCTATGCCAACCGTGTCATCGTTTTGCGCGACCGCAAACAGGTGGGAGAGCTGACAGGTGACGAGATTACATCCGACAATATCATCCGCGCCATCGCGGCAGACCCAATAGGGGAGGTTGCCCAATGACCCGTCATGCCTTTGTGCGGCGCATCACGCCGCAATTGATTATTTTGGCCGTTGTTTTGGCGCTGAACCTTATGGTTTTTCCCGATTTTTTCAAAATTGAGCTGAAAAACGGCCGTTTGTTTGGCTACCTGATTGATGTGCTCAATCGAGGTGCGCCGACGGCGTTGTTGTGCCTTGGCATGACATTGGTGATCGCCACCAAAGGGATCGACCTGTCCGTTGGGGCCGTTATGGCCATTGCGGGGGCCACGGCGGCGTCCCTTGTTGTCGATGGCAATCATTGGACGGCGGCCGTGGCGGGCGCTTTGGCCGTTGGGGCCTTATGTGGGCTTTGGAACGGTGTTTTGGTCGCGATTTTGCGCATTCAGCCGATTGTTGCCACGCTTGTTTTAATGGTCGCAGGGCGCGGGATTGCACAACTGATCACCGAAGGCACTATTTTGACCTTTCTCGACCCCGGCCTGATCCATTTGGGGGCGGGCACCATTTTCGGAGTGCCAACGCCGGTGTTGATTTGGCTGATCCTTGGCGCGTTTGTGGCCGTTTTCGTGCGCCGCACAGCGCTTGGGATGTTGATCGAAGCCATTGGCATCAATGAGGCATCTTCGCGTCTTGCGGGGATCAACAGTCGTGTTTTACTGCTGTGTGTTTACGTTGTCTCGGGCATTGGGGCGGCCATTGCGGGCGTCATTGTTGCCGCCGATATTCAAGGCGCTGATGCCAATAATGCGGGGCTTTGGCTTGAGCTTGATGCGATCCTTGCGGTTGTCATCGGCGGCAACAGTTTGCTGGGCGGGCGGTTTTCAATTGTTGCGTCTTTGTTGGGCGCTATGATCATTCAATCCGTTAACTCATTGATTTTACTATCTGGAATGCCGCCAGAGTTTAACTTGGTTATCAAAGCTTTGTTGATCCTCGCCATTCTTGTCATTCAATCTCCGAAGGTGGGGCATGTGTTGTACATCTTGCGCGCCTCCGCACCGAGCACCCCGCCAAAATCGCAATCTATCACAAAACCGACGTCATCCCCACAGGAGGACCAATCATGATCCGCGCCAATCATCTACCGTTGCTTGTCACATTGGTGACATTCGTTGTGGCCTATGCCTTATGTGCATCGCAGTATCCGAGCATGTTGTCATGGCGCGTGATTGCCAATTTGCTAACGGACAATGCGTTTTTAGGCATTGTTGCCGTGGGCATGACCTTTGTCATTTTATCAGGTGGGATCGATTTGTCCGTGGGCTCTGTGATTGCGTTCAGCGGCGTCTTTTTGGCGGTGATTTTGCGCGACACATCTATACATCCGTTGATGGCATTTTTACTGGTGATGTTGATCGCCACGGCTTTTGGTGCCGCAATGGGCGCGCTCATTCACTATCTGGAAATGCCGCCGTTTATTGTCACGTTGGCGGGGATGTTTTTGGCGCGGGGGGCCGCGTATTTGTTATCGACGGATTCCGTGCCGATCACGCACGCATTTTATGACACCTTGCAATCGGTGTATTGGAAAACGGGTGGCGGAGCACGGTTTCGGTTGATTGGCGGCGTGATGGTTTTGACCTTCATCGTGGGGGTCGTGATCGCGCATCGCACACGCTTTGGCCAAAATGTCTATGCCTTGGGGGGAGGCAGCGCGACATCTAAACTTATGGGGGTGCCTGTTGCCTCGACCACCATCGGTGTTTACGCGATTTCCGGTGGATTGGCGGGGCTGTCCGGCATCGTCTTTTCCCTTTATACGTCTGCGGGGTATTCGTTGGCGACTGTCGGCGTGGAACTTGACGCCATCGCAGCGGTGGTGATCGGCGGCACGCTTTTGACTGGCGGCTACGGATTTGTCGGCGGCACGTTCTTTGGTATCTTGATTATGGGGTTGATCCAGACCTACATCGTATTCGACGGCTCGCTATCGAGCTGGTGGACAAAAATCGTTATCGGGGGTTTGCTGTTCGCATTCATCCTATTACAAAAGGGACTGACTTGGGCATCGACAGCACGCAAAAAAGCAACAACCGGCTTCATCACGCCATCATGAGTTTTGTTCAGTCTGGCGGACGGGTTGAACGGGCGTCAAATCACACCACATTTGTTGTCGACCAATTGGGGCGGGCCATTGCGGCTGGCGAATATGCTGAGGGGACGATGATCCCGTTGGACCCTGATTTGTGTGAAATGTTTGGGGTGTCGCGGACGGTTGTGCGCGAGGCCAAAAAGACACTGATCGCCAAAGGCCTGATCCAATCCAAGGCCAAAGTGGGCACTCATGTACGCCGATCTGATGATTGGAACATGTTCGACCAAGACGTGTTGATGTGGCATGCCGCACAAAAAAACCCGTCAAAATTCTATGAGGAGCTGTTTGAAATTCGTATGATTTTCGAACCTGCTGCGGCTGAGAAAGCGGCGAAAATGGCCAATGTCGTGGATCGTGCCCGTTTGACGCAGCTGTGCGATGACATGGAAAACGCAACAGACCGTGCATCGTTTGCCGTGGCCGATTATGAGTTTCACAAATATATTTTGAAATTGTCAGGCAATCGGTTTTTGCAGTCTTTGGGCGATATGGTGCAAACGGCGCTGTATTCGATGTTTATGGCAGAGGCCAATGACGCATTTCCCGAAAGCAAGGTCGATGTGGCGCGCGGGCATCGTTTGATTGCGACGGCGATTTCTTGTGGAGAAACGACTGCGGCACGGTCAGCCATGATGGCGGTGATCAATGATAGTTTTACACGCACCCGTTTGCGTTTTCAGGTCAGTTGATCCTCTCATTTACATTCAAGACCGCGGATGATTTTCACTCTTTGTTCGGACAAATGGGGGTTCAAGACGAGCCCCAAATTGAACCATGACGCGTTTTTTACAGTCGCTTGTATGTCAGATATGGTCCTAAAAGGGCCTATTTTGCGCCCGCTTAGGATCAAAGTCGCATAGGCTACCTATGTCAATCTGCCTGCCTTGTAGGTTTATGTCCTGCTTTTGGTCTATATTTCATTAATTTTAACCATGAAATGACCAATATAATGCCCTTCGCCTAGTGGAAATGTCCAATACTGAACGCGGAGTCAAATATGTTGCTTGCACAGCAAGGCAGGCGCAGGCTGCTCCTTATAATAAGGGCGAATGCCCACCCATTGAAACCAACAGCAATAGGGAGAACAGCATGACAGCCAAGATTGTCATCGGATTGGACGGCACAGAAACAGGGGAACGCGCGCTTGCGTTTGCCAAAGATCTGGCCTCTAGAATGGACGCGTGTGAATTGCTGGCCATCTATATTATCGAATGGTCCCCGTTCACATTTCAAACAGCAGAAGAAAACGCACAACGCCACAAACGGCGCGAAGAAGAGATAGAGCTGGCCACCAAACGTATTGTCGCGCCAGCCGTTGAGGCGTTGAAAGCCGCAGGGTTTAACGCCTCAGGCATGGTGCGTCACGGTGATGTTGCCGAGACGTTGAACAAGCTCACGGTGCAAAACGGCGGAACGCAAATCATCGTCGGGCGGGCATCGTCAGGTGGATTTAGCAAACGCATCTTTGGCAGCTCAACCCAAAACCTCGTCATGCACGCTGATGTGCCTGTCACAGTTGTTGGATAGGGGATTAGCATGAACAGTAAACTCAAATTTATGGGGCTCACGGGCCTTATGACCGCCCTTGCATCGCCTGTTTGGGCGCAAGAGGCTCAGTCGCTTGATCAGAAAGTAAACGATATTTTTGCCGCCTCAACGGGTTGGTTCGTGAACTTTATCTTTATGTCACTGCCGGGCACAAATTTTCCATGGATCGTGATGTGGCTGGTTGTGGCCGCGACGATTTTCACGTTCTACTTTGGCTTTGTTCAGTTTCGGTTTTTCAAACATGCGATTCAACTGGTCAAAGGCGATTACTCTGATCCCGATGATGCAGGCGAGGTCAGCCATTTCCAAGCGCTGGCCACGGCGTTGTCGGGCACTGTCGGGTTGGGCAATATCGCGGGCGTTGCGGTGGCGGTTGGCATCGGTGGACCGGGGGCCACGTTTTGGATGATCCTTGCGGGGCTTTTGGGCATGGCCGCAAAATTCACCGAATGTACGCTCGGTGTGAAATACCGCAATGAATACGCCGATGGCACCGTCTCTGGTGGTCCGATGTATTACATTTCCAAAGGCTTTAGCGAACTGGGTCTTCCGGGCGGTAAATTTCTTGCGGTGTTGTTCTCTGTGTTCTGTATCTTGGGCGCTCTTGGTGGTGGCAATATGTTCCAAGCCAACCAAGCGCATGCACAAATCCAAGGTGTTCTTGGCTTTGAATTCTCAGGTCTGATCACGGGCATTATCTTTGCCGCGATCGTGTTTGCCGTTATTGTTGGCGGTATCAAATCCATCGCCAATGTGACTGAAAAAATCGTGCCTATTATGGGCATTATGTATGTCGGTGCGGCGGCGATCATTTTGGTTGTGAACTACGACATGATCGGCTGGGCCTTTGGTCAAATTTTCGCCGGTGCCTTTACGGGTCTTGGGGTTGCAGGCGGCATGGTTGGCGCGTTGATCCAAGGGTTCAAGCGGGCTGCGTTTTCAAACGAGGCGGGCGTTGGCTCTGCGGCGATTGCCCACTCGGCGGTGAAAACCAAGGAGCCTATTACCGAAGGTTTTGTGTCCTTGCTCGAGCCTTTGATCGATACCGTTGTGATCTGTACCATGACCGCTTTGGTCATCGTCATCTCGCAACAATTGATCATCGATCCGGCCACAGGCGTCTACATGCTCAACGAGGCAGGCAACGCCATTGCGACGGTCGATGGTAACTCTGGCGTGGCGTTGACATCCGCAGCCTTTGCCGCTGGGATCAGCTGGTTCCCGATTGTTTTGGCGATCGCAGTGGTGCTGTTCGCGTTCTCAACCATGATCTCTTGGTCGTACTACGGGTTGAAAGCGTGGACGTTTCTGTTCGGCGAAGGCAAAACATCCGAGCTGGTGTTCAAAGTCATCTTTTGCATCTTTATCGTGATCGGCGCGGCGGCAAGCCTTGGTCCTGTGATCGATTTCTCCGATGCTGCGATCTTTGCCATGGCAGTTGTGAACATCTTTGCGCTCTACTTCTTGATGAAACTGGTGCGCACCGAACTTGCGTCCTATGCATCGCGTTTGCAAAGCGGTGAGATCAAGAAGTTTGATCACTAAATGATGTGATCCGGCGCGGTGAGTGTCGCGCCGGATCATCATATTATTCTATGGGCACAGATGTAAAATCGGCGCGCATTGCGCCCGTGATGGTTTGCAAAACATCTGGATCAATCGCAAATATGTGCCTCGGCGTGCCTGCGGCGGCCCAGACCACATCAAATTCATCAAGCTTTGGATCAAAGAACATGCGTGGCGCGGTTAAATGCCCCACCGGCGACACGCCACCAATGGCAAACCCTGTCACCTTTCGCACCAATTTTCCGTCTGCCCGTTGCAAGGCCTCGCCTGCGACCTGTGCTGCCTTCGTTGCGTCAACCATTGATCCGCCGGCCGTGATAAATAGGTAAATCGTATTTGTTTCAGCGCCTTGAAAGACAATAGATTTGGCGATTTGGTCCAAGACACATCCCGCTTGATCTGCGGCTTGGGCCGCTGTGCGTGTCTCGCCGTCCATTTCCAAAATTTGCACGTTGGTTCCCAAAGATTCCAATGCCATCTCGACCCGTTTTAAACTTTTAGACATCACAATTCCTTTGGTTACCCACTGTAAAATGACTGTCGTTTTGATCTTGCACAAGGCCCAGAGACTGGGGTCATATAAATTGTGACCTTGATCCCGACCCATCTAAACCCCACAGGTGCCAGCTCTTATGTCCAATACGCCCTTTACCAGCAGAATGACACGGATGCCGCGGGCATTTGAGCCCGATCGCGGGGCCGAGGCCGCGACTTTTGTGCCTGATCTGGGGGGGGCGATGCGTGATTTAATCATCGGCGCTGCGGGCAGTGCACCGTATTTACATGGGCTGATCGCACGTGAAGCGGATTGGATTTCGCAGGCTTTGTTTGATCCCGAAACCGCGCTTGTGTCTGAACTTGCGCGGATCGATGCGCTGGCCCCTGATACATTGGATGCCGAATTGCGCCGCGCCAAACGTCGGATCGCGTTGCTGGCGGGGCTGTGTGATGTGGCTGGCGTTTGGCCGTTGCACCGCGTCACAGGCGCGTTGTCGGATTTGGCCGATCACGCCACCCATGCCGCCTTGCGCAGCCATGTGGCGCGCGAAATTGCCCGCGGTAAATTGCCGGGCCAGACCCAAGACGACATCGATACCTGTGGTGGGATGGTGGCATTGGCCATGGGCAAACACGGGGCAGGGGAACTCAACTATTCGTCTGATATTGACCTGATTTGCCTGTTTGATGAAACCCGTTTTGATCCCGCTGACCGCATGGAGGCCCGCGCAGGATTTATCCGATCGACCCGCAAAGCCATGGCGTCTTTGTCCGAACTCACGGCAGACGGATATGTGTTTCGCACCGATTTGCGTCTGCGTCCCGATCCGTCTGTGACGCCTGTGTGTTTCGCCATGGATGCCGCCGAGCGCTACTATGAAAGTGTCGGGCGCACATGGGAACGCGCGGCTTATATCAAAGCGCGTGCCGCGGCGGGCGATACGGTCGCTGGCGCACAATTTCTAGAGACGCTCACCCCGTTCGTGTGGCGCAAACATCTGGATTTCGCAGCCATTCAAGAAACCCACGATATGCGGTTGAAAATCCGCAAACACAAAGGGCTTGGCGGCGCATTGAAACTCGAAGACCATAACATCAAACTGGGTCTTGGCGGCATTCGTGAAATCGAATTTTTTGCCCAAACACGTCAGTTGATTGCGGGGGGGCGCGACAAAGATCTGCGGATGCGGGGCACCTGTGATGCTTTGCGCGCTTTGGCAGATAAGTCATGGATCGAAAACGATATTCGCGATATTTTGATTGCAGATTATACTGCTCATAGAGAGGTCGAGCATCGCCTGCAAATGCTACGTGATCAACAAACGCATAGCTTGCCTTCGGCCCCAGAAGAATTTGACCGTCTGGCCCATTTGATGGACACAGATACGGACACAATGCGGGCCGATATTTTACAGCGCTGCGCCCGTGTTCATGAGGTCACCGAAGGCTTTTTTGCCCCGCCAGAGGTGCATGCCCCCGAAGTTGAACAATCGGCCGAGTTGCGCGCGATCACATCCAAGTGGCAAAGCTATCCTGCGCTGCGGTCCGAGCGGGCACAGGAAATTTTTGAGCGGTTGGAACGCGAGATTTTAACCCGTATCCAAGCCCAAGACCGCCCCTTGGAAGTGGCCGCGCATTTGGACGGGTTCTTGCGGGGATTGCCTTCCGGGGTGCAATTGTTTGCGCTGTTTGAAGCCAACCCTCAGTTGATTGATTTGATCCTTGATATCGTGGCCACGGCCCCGCATTTGGGTCAGTATCTGTCACGCAATTCGGGCGTTTTGGACGCTGTCATTGGCGGTAGCTTTTTTGCACCGTGGCCCGAACGCTCCGATTTACAGTCCGAACTGGCGGGCCAGTTGGCTAAGGCTGATGATTATGAGAGCGCACTGGACACATCGCGGCGGTGGGCCAAAGAATGGCACTTTCGCATTGGCGTTCATCAACTGCGCGGGTTGATTTCAGCCGATGAGGCGGGGCAGCAGTACTGCGATTTGGCCAAGGCTTCGATTGCGGCACTCTATGATGTTGTGGTTGATGCCTTCGCGGAAAAACATGGTCGTCCCCCTGGGCGTGGGGCTTTGGTTTTGGGCATGGGATCACTTGGCGCAGGGCGACTGACGGCGGCCTCTGATTTGGATATGATTGTGATTTATGACGCAGCAGGTGTTGAGACTTCAGACGGAAAACGTCCTTTGGCTGCAAGGGCTTACTATGCGCGATTGACGCAGGCGTTGATCACGGCTGTGACAGCACAAACGGCCCAAGGGCGTTTGTATGAGGTCGATATGCGATTGCGCCCCTCGGGAAAACAAGGTCCGGTGGCGACCTCTTTGGACAGCTTTAAATCCTACCAAAAAGACGAGGCTTGGGTGTGGGAACATTTGGCTTTGACACGGGCCTGTGTCGTTGTTGGCGATGCTGATTTGTCTGCCGCAGTCGAGGCGTTTCGTTTGGATGTGTTGTGTAACAATCGCGATGAGGCCACGATCCGCAACGAGACCAGCGATATGCGCAGGCGCCTGAAAGAGGCCAAACCAGGGTCCACGTGGGATCCCAAAAGTGGTGCTGGGCGTATGATGGATATTGAATTGCTGGCCGAGGCGGCGGCCTTGATCGCCGGATGTCCAGCGCAAGATGTTTATGATCAGTTGCAATCGGGGCTGACGCTGGGGTGGCTGACCGCGCAAGAGCATGATATTTTGCGCACAACATATCGGCTGACATGGCGTTTGCAGTCGGCGGCGCGTTTGTTGACTGGGGATCGGCTTGATCCGACGGCTATTGGCACGGATGGGCGACATTTTTTGATGCGCTCAACTGAAACGAACAGTGTTGAGGCCTTGTCGGATCAAATATCAAAGGCCTGTGCCGAGGCAGCCGATGTGCTTGAACGCGTCCTAAACCGTCCCGTTGTACGTCCTTAAATCAAATCCCACCTTGCGCAGGGCGCCTGCGCGGACTAGCTCTCACGGTGTGTAAATATGAGGTCGAACCATGTCTCGTCGCGAAACACTAGACTACGATGAAACGCTTGATCCGGGCGGTCTGATCCGTGAGTCTTATCGTATCGATAACATCACCATCCAAGAGGCACGGTCAATTTTTTTGGACTGGGCGATCAAATTGGGACCGGATTTACGCCCAGATATCGCAATTCGACGGTTGATCGGGCTGTATGAACAAGGCGCACAAGATCAACACCCGATGACATTGGTATTGCGTGAGGGATTGGGCAGTTTGATTGGCCCAAGTGGCAGGCGAGGCGGGTCACGGGCGCGTCGAGGTCACTAGAGTAAGAGAACGGTTTTCTGCTGTACCTTTTTGACTAAATTTTGAAATTTTTGGTCATAAGTCAGTAACTGTTTCGTAAGCAATTTCGTCAAAAATCTAGATATTGTACAAAGCTTTAGATCGTCGTGTGTGGGGGCCGTTTCTGGTTGCTCCGATTTTGACAGGAACACTGTTTCTAAGGTGATTTGCCAATTTTAATCTGGAGTTTTTATGCGCATTAGGCGAATTAATGGAATGTTCACAATTGCCAATCAAGTCGATGTGAATAAAGTCGAAAAACTGGCAGAGGCGGGTTATAAAACACTAATCTGCAATCGACCTGACAAAGAAGGTGATGATCAAGCGTGCTTTGCCGATGTTGCGGCCGAGGCTCAGAGACTTGGGATGACGGCTGTCTATTTACCGATCAGTGAAAGTGGCACGACGCCATCCGACCAACAGGCGTTTGACGCGTTTATATTTGAGACGCCCAAACCGATCGTGGCCTATTGCCGGACAGGGACACGACCAGCGGCTTTATGGTCTGAATTTGACCGCGTACAAAATGGTGGTCGCGCAGACGGCCCTGAGCGCCGCGTGGATGCGCTGCAGGTTGGGGCAATGAGCGTCCAACACGCGGCAAGCATGGCATTCGCAGCACGATTCAATACACCAAGTGTAAGCACTGTGACGCAGATTGGTCAAACTGGGGTTGGCCGCAGGTCTGCTTGACCCGCGGCGTTTTGGTTGTGTTTGGTTAAACTGGCGTTAGCGGGGCAGGGCGGCTGCTTCGCGCGCCAATTCTTCGATGGCCTTCCAATCGCCCTTGATCACCAAATCATTCGGCGCAACCCATGACCCGCCAACACAAAGCGTGTTGGACAAAGACAAATACTGATCGGCATTTTTCAGTGAAATCCCGCCAGTTGGGCAGAACTTCATCTGCGGTAGAGGCGCGCCGATGGCTTTGAGTGCAGGGGCGCCACCGTTGGCTTCTGCGGGGAAAAACTTTGCAACTGTATAACCGCGTTCCAGCAAACGCATGACGTCAGACGCCGTGGATGTGCCTGCCAACAGTGGCATATCTTCGGCTTCGCAGGCATCCAAAAGAATATCTGTCGCACCGGGAGAGACGCCGAATTTTGCGCCTGCTGCTTTGGCAGCTTTCACATCTGCCGGCGTCAAAAGCGTGCCTGCACCAACTGTGCCGCCCTCAACTTTGGCCATTTCTGCGATCACATCAAGAGCGCAAGCTGTACGTAGGGTCACCTCAAGTGCGGGCAAGCCGCCTGCAACAAGCGCTTCGGCCAGTGGGCGCGCGTGGGCCACATCATTGACAACGAGAACGGGAACGACGGGGGCAAGTGCGCAAACTTCTGCGCAGCGAATGCTGGCCTCTTGTGGTGTCATGATAGGGCTCCTTTTGCCATAAAATAGGTAATGTTAGCCCTAACAAGCCTATTGTGCGGCTCAGGTCAAGAGACAGACGCCTGTGCCGCGGGTTTGAGCATCACTGTGCGGCATAACAAATAAAAAAAGCCGCCCATGCTGGCATGGACGACGTTTATTTAGACCCCATTGGCAACGAAAAAGCCGCCAAGGTATGGGGTTATAGAATTGTTGCGGCCCCTTCGGTCGCATTGCCTGCATTTTGACGAAACACTTCGAACAGTTCGCGTCCAAGGCCGACGGAGTTTGCCGAAAGATCTGCAACGACGGCATCACGCGTATCGAAATCCGCTTCAAGCACCTCCAAAGTGCCTGCTTCTGCATCCACCCGCACCAAATCACCATCCCGCAGTTTCGCGATTGGGCCGCCATTTGCGGCCTCGGGCGAGACGTGAATACAGGCCGGCACTTTGCCAGAGGCGCCGGACATGCGACCATCGGTGACCAATGCGACTTTTAGCCCGCGATCTTGCAAAATCGATAGTGTCGGGGTCAGCGAATGCAATTCCGGCATGCCATTGGCGCGTGGGCCTTGGAACCGGACCACGACGACAGTGTCCTCAGTGAATTCGCCGTTGTTAAATGCCGGTTTCACATCGCGTTGATCGTGGAAAATGCGCACGCGTGCTTCTACGATACGGCGTTCGGGGGCCACGGCTGAGACCTTCATCACGCCGCGCCCAAGATTGCCTTTGAGCTCTTTCAGCCCACCGGTTTTTTGGAAGGCATCCGACACAGGGCGCAAGATGCGATCGTTGAGCGTCTCTTTCGAGCCGTCTTCAAACACCAGCTCACCATTTTTAATTTTTGGGTCTTTGGTGTACAGGGACAGCCCATCCCCAGCGATGGTTTTCACGTCCTCATGCAGCAAGCCATTTTCCAGTAACTGACCAATCATATAGCCAAGCCCGCCCGCGGCATGGAAGTGGTTCACATCCGCCAACCCATTTGGATAGACTTTCGCCATCAAAGGCACGGCCTCGGACAGGTCCGAGAAATCTTGCAGATCCAAAATGATCCCCGCTGCGCGCGCCATCGCAGGCAAGTGCAACACGAGATTGGTTGATCCGCCCGTAGCCATGAGCCCAACAAGACCATTCACAAAGGCTTTCTCATCCAAAATCTGCGACGTTGGTCGGAAATCATTGCCCAGATTGGTGATCTCTAACGCCCGTTTGGCCGCCGCAGTGGTCAACGCATCGCGCAGCTCGGTGCCCGGATTGACAAAAGACGCGCCGGGCAGGTGCAGTCCCATGACCTCCATCAGCATTTGGTTGGTGTTGGCGGTGCCGTAGAACGTACAGGTGCCTGAGCCGTGGTAGGAGGCCATTTCAGCCTTCATCAACTCTTCGCGGCCAATTTCACCCGTGGCAAACTGTTGGCGAACGCGCGCTTTTTCGTCATTGGGAATGCCCGAGGTCATTGGGCCCGCAGGGATAAACACTGATGGAATGTGGCCGTAGGTGGCCGCTGCCATCACAAGGCCCGGGACAATTTTATCGCAGATTCCGAAATACACCGCTGCATCAAAACAGTTGTGCGACAGGCCGACGCTGGCAGATAGGGCAATGACATCACGTGAAAACAGTGACAATTCCATGCCCGGTTGGCCTTGGGTCACGCCATCACACATGGCGGGCACACCGCCGGCCACCTGCGCGGTCGCGCCGACAGATCGTGCCGCATCGCGAATAATGTCTGGGTAATGTTCATAAGGTTTGTGGGCCGACAGCATGTCGTTGTAGGCGGTGATGATCCCAAGGTTGGCCGAGCGTTCCGCCACCAATGCGTCTTTGTCTTGGCCCATGGCGGCATAGGCGTGGGCTTGGTTGCCGCAGGTCAAATGTGCACGCACGGGGCCCGCATCTGCGGCGGCTGCCATGCGTTCCAAGTAGGCATCGCGAGTTGGGCGCGAGCGTTCTGTGATGCGGTCTGTGACAGCTTTGATCTGTGCGTTGAGTGACATTTGAGCGGGCCTTTGCGTCAAATTGTGAGTGAAGAGGGGTTCTATCGGTATGAGTGTAGCATTTATCAGATGCTTATATGATTTGTTAGCGCTAAACTATGCATTGTTAGCGCTAACTTATTACTGCAATGCAGAAATGTCCAGACCTATTGGTTCGATTGTTTGTTTCCGACCATTGAGTATCTTTGGGGATTTTTGATTGGGCAGAGCTCGTGGCGTGGCCGTGTTAATCTTTCGTTATGCCGCAATGCAGCAGGCGCATGGCGGGGTTTCGCAATGGGTAGTGGTGGTCTGAGGTATGGTGGCGTAAATTCAGATCAACAACAAACGCTGGTGGCCTTGAGAAAAGGTACAAGTCGCACCACAAAATTATGATCAAAGAGGTATATACGATGAAAAACGAAAACATGACACACGTCGACATCGCTGCAATTGAAGCCCGCGCTCACGCTCTTCGTGCTGAAGCTGCTCGTGATATGGTTTCTGCAATGTCCAAATGGGTTCGCCGCCAATTCACGTTCGGTACATCCAACACTGCACAAAACGCAGTATAGATCACTATTTGACCATCTCTGGGATGGTTGAAACAATGTGAATTATGACTGCGTTTACTGATTAAAATTATATACGATCAAGAAAAATCCCGCAAATTGCTGCGGGATTTTCTCATTTTTGCCCCAATTCGCCTTCATGGTTAATACAGAATTAATCGGGATTCCCCCGGAGGCAGAGCAATGAAAAACGTAGTAAAACTCGTCAAAATGATCGCAGCTGTCGGTCTCATCGCCAGCGCGGCAGCATGTACAACTGTTGAGACAGCATCGCGCGCCACGCCCGTAGATGCGCCGCTTGCAGGTACACAAATTTCGTCTGAGCCAATTTACATTCAGCCAGACTTTAAAGTCAGAAATATTAACGTCTTGGTGCCACAAACGTTGACAGTGTCCGAGGCCAATACATACAAACCAAATTCTGACATCGTTTGGCGCGGTGACGCCTATGGCAATCGCTATGAACAAGTGAAAGCTGTGATGGAAACAGGCTTGAAAACTGGCGCAGACCAGTTCAATGGCGGACAAAACGTCATCGTTGATGTTCAGTTGATACAATTTCACGCTCAGACCGAAAAAGTGCGTTACACCTTTGGCGGAAAACATGAAATTGTGTTCGCCATGACCGTGCGTGATGCTGAAACCGGTGCTACAATCGTGCCACCGCGTATCGTTGATGCGACATTTGATGCCATGGGAGGCATTGCCGCAGTCAATGCAGACAAGGCGGGCCTCACGCAAAAGGTACGCATCGTTGAACGTTTGGCCGAAGTGATCACAACTGAGCTGCAACAGCCTTATACATTCTGATCCCCCTTCCAAGGGACGCAAAACCTAAGTAAGAGGGGTGCATGACGCACCCTTCTGAATCATTGCCCACCATTCGTCTCAAACCCAAAGCCAATGCCCGCGCTATTCGCCACGGCAGTCCTTGGGTGTTTGACAATGAGCTGGTTGTCGACCGCCGCACGAAAACCCTCACACCCGGCGCAATTGCGCGGCTTGAGGATGCGGAGCGTAACTTTTTGGCCCTTGTTGGCGTCAATCCGAACAGCCGCATTTTTGCGCGGGTGTTGGATCGCGATCCTGACATGGTCTTTGACGCAGCGTGGTTTGCCGCGCGTGTCAAACATGCCTTGCAGCACCGCGACATGTTGTACCCCGAGCCATTTTACCGCCTGATCCACGCCGAAGCCGATGGCTTGCCTGGCGTGATCGTTGATCGTTTCGGCGACACATTGGTGATCCAACCCAACGCCGCTTGGGCAGATACCTTGCTGACACCACTCGTGGAGGCCCTGACATCTGTCACAGGCGCCACAAATGTGGTGATGAATGGCACAGGCCGCGCGCGCGGTTTGGAAGGTTTGGACGAGACACTTGACGTGATTTCGGGCACTGTTGAAGGGCTGATCCCTGTGTCCATGAACGGGGCCACCTATATGGCGGACCTGATGGGCGGGCAAAAAACCGGTCTTTTCTTTGATCAACGCGCCAATCACGCCTTCGCGCAAAGCCTTGTCAAAGGCAAACGCGTTTTGGATGTGTTTTCGCATGTTGGCGGTTTCGGACTGGCCGCTTTGGCGGCTGGGGCAAGCTCTGTCACCTGTGTGGACAGCTCTGCGCCCGCGCTTGATTTGGCCGAACAGGGCGCTGCTGCTATGGGCGTCTCGGACAAATTCAACACCCGCAAAGGTGATGCGTTCGATACCATGGCCGCATTGCTGGCTGAGGGCGAAAAATTCGACGTGGTGATCTGTGATCCGCCTGCATTCGCCCCCTCAAAACCCGCACTTGAAAAAGGTCTGCGGGCTTATGAACGTGTGGCGAAAATGGCCGCAGCCTTGGTTGAGGATGGTGGATATTTGGGTCTGTGTTCGTGTTCGCACGCGGCCGATTTGGAAAAATTCCGCAACTCGTGCAACCGTGGTATTGGCCGCGCGACACGCTCTGCGCAGCTCATCCACACGGGCTTTGCCGGTGCCGATCATCCGCTCATGCCGCAGCTCGCGGAAAGCGGATACCTTAAAGGTCTGTTCTACCGCATGATGCCGTAAGGGTTTCAAAAGTATGAAAAAAGTGCTCCTTGATGCCTGCGTTTTGTACCCCACGGTTATGCGTGAGGTGCTGTTGAACGTGGCCGCCAAGGGGCTCTTTACCCCCCTATGGTCTGATCGCATTTTAGAAGAATGGGCCAGAGCTGCGCGCAAAATTGGTCCCACGGGCGAGGCGCAAGCGCGATCCGAGGTGGCTTTGATCAAAGCCGCATGGCCGAAAGCCAGCATCAAACCTCACGCAGGATTGCAAGCACGTTTGTATCTGCCCGATGAAAACGATATCCATGTTCTGGCTGCAGCTATAGCGGGCCATGCCGACGAGCTTGTCACCATGAACGCTTCCGATTTCCCGCAAAACACTCTGCGCGAAGAAGGCGTCGAGCGCCGTGATCCCGATGGATTCCTCTGGGAACTCGCCTCGCATCACCCCGATCTTGTGGGGGCTGCTTGCGAAGATGTTCGCCTGACGGCCGAGCGTCTGTCGGGACAGCCATGGGACATGCGCAAACTGATGAAAAAGGCGCGTTTGCCGCGGCTGGGAAAGGCTTTGAGCTAACCCGCTACGGGGCTGTTTTTGCAGTATGTCGCCGCGTCCATTCGTCCGCGACATCCCCCAACGTCAAATTGTCCCCATCTTTGATCCATTGCATGAAGGGGCGATTGAATTTGAAATCAGCCCCGCATTCTTGTCGTAAAAAACGCCGGACATTTTGGGTATTTTTATAGCTGGGTGTGATTTTGGTCTCTCTGCTGAGAGGGGCTGCGTGCCAGTCTAGACTCATTTGAGGTCCTCCGCTTGTGCTGGGATGGCTGCCTCAAACCTGCCATTTCGCTTCATTCACTTCAATCGCTTTGATCCGCTCGTCCACTTTCGGGTGGCTCATGAACCATGCAGGCGTCGCTGCACCGTGGGCGCCTGTCAGCGTATTGAGTTTCAAAAACAAAGACTTCTGCGCCTCTGTTCCTATGCCGGATTTGTGCAACAAGGCTGAGGCATAGGCATCGGCTTCAAATTCATCACGGCGCGACAGCTTGGCCGCCAACATGCTGGTCATGGCGGAGGCGATATAGATCGCAAACGGACCGATGAGAGGCACAAAGCGCAACCCCATGGCCAAGGCTGTGCGCAGGGCGTTCTGACCAGAAAAATCAATCATCCGGCGTTTGGAATGGCCCAAAGCGACATGGCCCAATTCATGCGCCACAACCGATGCCATTTCTTCGGCGGTCACTTCGCCTGCGCGAAACTTTTGGTAAAATCCGCGCGTGATATAGACTTTGCCGTCAGGGGCAGCGAGGCCATTCACAGGGTCAATATCATACAAAAATACCTGCACACGCGGCAAATCCAACGCATGGGCAAGCCGCATGAATTGGTCGCGTAAAGTCGCATCGGCAAGCTCGGCAGATTTCGACGCCAACTCACGCGCAGATCGCCCCGCCGACATGCGGTACATGACATAGCCGTACGCCAAGGCCATCAGGATGGGTAAAAATTTGATCATGGGGGTTATATGGTGCTCTCGGGCGTGATGGCAAAGGGGGCAGGGGGATTTTCTTGGTCGTCTGCGGTCGCGTATGCTTTGTCTGCGGCACGTTGTGCACGCAAAACATGGGTGATCCAAATCGCCGCACTGGCAGCAATGGCCAGCGCCGCAACCAGCCCCATCACATCGCCCACCACTTCGGCCACCATGGTCAAACTGCCGGCAAAGACAAACCCCAGCCAGATGTACAGATTGACCCAAACTGCTTCGCCCAGAACATCAGCAATGGTAAAGCGCGTCCATTTTAAACCGCCAGCCCCCGCCGCCACATTCACATAAGGCCCAAGTGGGGCGACAAACCATGTTGAGAAAAACACACCAATCCCACCACGCTCATCAACGGTTTTTTCCGCGCGTGCGATGACGCGGGCGCGCGCAGGTGATCGCGCCAACCGCGTTAGCGCGCGTCTGCCAAACTTGCGACCCACAAGGTACCCCGTTTGGTCGCCCAAAACAGCCCCGATAAAGGCGGCGACAATCAAAATTGGGGCTGAAATGTCGCCTGACGCAGCCAAAGCGCCACCCGCCAGCATCATCAAAGAGGTGGGGACGGGCACCAAAAGGCACGATAAATAGGCGCAAATAAACACGCCGAAATAGCCATACGTTGTGACCAGCGCGAAAATACTATCTGTCATGGTCACCCTTTGGCGCTTTTGAGTGAGGCCCTTTTTTGTGGGAATCGCGACGCTTGGTCTTGAACGTTTGGATGGCGGTTTCAACGGTCACGATCAAGATGTCCGGTGAAACCTGTTGTGTGTTGGCGATTTGATCGAGGCTCATAGGGGTTTGGGGCGGTCGCGGAACATCCCCCAAAGCCTCAATCACGACATCAAGCGGGACATCCCATGAATGAGCAATATATTTGGGCGTCATCCAAGGTTCAATCGCCTGTGCGCGATGCGCAGGGTCGTTCCAATAGATCCAAAATGCCACAGATCGCACGGCAAAACCGCCCGCCACGATTAAGGAAGCCACCAAAACCAGCGTGGCAATTGGCGCACTGCCCCAAAGGCGTTTGATAAACTGTATCAATGGGTGATCCTCTCCATGCATCTTGGCATGTTTGTTTTACGGTCTCAGGCCTGTTTTCTGTCGCGAAAACAGGGGTTATGTGCCCAACAGTTTCATGCCCTTTGTCAGCCCGTCAAGCGTCATTGGCACCATCCTATCGTCGAAAATTTCGCGGATCATGCCAATAGAATGGGTGAACCGCCAATGATCTTGAGGCACAGGGTTAAGCCACAGATGATTTGGCCACTGCATCCGCGCACGTTGCAGCCAGACCTCGCCACTTTCAGCATTGTAATGTTCATTGGCACCACCTGTCATGGCGATTTCGTAGGGCGACATCGAGGCGTCCCCGACAAAAATGACTTTGTAGTCTTTGCCATAGGTGTTGAACACGTCTTGGGTTGAGGTTTGCGCGCTCCAGCGCCGCACATTGTCACGCCACACGCCTTCGTACAGGCAATTGTGAAAGTAAAAATATTCCAGATGTTTGAACTCGGAACGTGCCGCCGAAAACAATTCTTCGACCACTTTGATGTGATCATCCATCGACCCGCCGACATCGAAAAACATCAGCACTTTGACAGCGTTGCGTCGCTCGGGGCGGGTTTGCACATCCAAATAGCCGTTCTCAGCCGTGGCGCGGATTGTACCGTCTAAATCCAGCTCGTCATGCGCCCCGTCACGCGCCCAAGATCGCAGGCGTTTCATCGCCAGTTTGATATTGCGTGTGCCAAGCTGCGCGGTGTCGTCAAGGTTTTTAAAATCGCGTTTGTCCCAGACTTTGACGGCCTTGCGGTGACGTGACCCGTCTTGTCCTATGCGCACCCCTTCGGGGTTGTAACCGTAAGCCCCAAAGGGCGATGTTCCGCCTGTGCCGACCCATTTTGATCCGCCTTGGTGGCGTTCTTTTTGCTCATCAAGGCGTTTCTTGAGCGTTTCCATCAACGCATCAAACCCACCCAACGCCTCGATTTCAGCGCGTTCTTTTGCGCTAAGATGTTTCTCGATCTCTTTGCGCAGCCAGTCTTCGGGCAGATCGATAGCCTCTAACACTTGGTTTGAAGATATACTTTCAAGGCCTTGAAATGATTTTGAAAAAGCTTGATCGAATTTATCTAGGTTTCGTTCGTCTTTGACCATGATAGCGCGCGCGAGGAAATAGAATTCCTCGATATCATAGCGTGCAAGGCCCACGGACATGGCTTCCAAAAACGCGAGATATTCGCGTAAGGACACAGGCACATGGGCGCTGCGCAGAGTTTGGAAAAAAGGTAAGAACATAAGGTCTTCCTCGCGCAAGTGATGCGGGCAGGCACGGTCGGTCGCTTTGGGGTAACGCAGCGATCGCCCCAAAGCCCTAGGCGAGCCAAAGCCCTAGACGAGGATGTCGATGATGAGGGTCAAAAATAGACCAATGATGGAAAACCCCAACATAAACGCGGCCGCATATTGCAGTTTATCCAATCGGTCCCCATCACGTTTTGTGGCAAGACGCCACCCAAGTGCTGCGCCAAGAATGGCCAATAGAATGACGATCATAGTCTTGTGTTCCTCATCTGCCAAAGGCGCGCGAAATGCGCCACGCTTTGGATCTATATGTGCAGAACAGAGCCGCGTTACCGCCGTGCGAGGCTTGCAATTTCGCTGGATCTGGCGCGGACCTGTTCATCTGTGCCAAATCCATACCGCGCCCAGCCCAGACTGTCGAGGCGTACCAATCGTGCCTCGGATGCGCGTCCCATTGCGGTGAGTGCTTCGGCTTTGGTCATCATCAAAGATGCAAGCAATGCCGCATTGCCGGCCGCGCGGGCAATTGGAATGGCGGTGTTGGCAAGGCGTAACGCTTCATCATAATTGCTATCAAGCAGGGCGAGGGCCGACAGTTGCAGTGCGACATGGGCGCCGTGATAGGCCGTGTCGTCACGAGCCGTGTAGATGGCGTAGGCATCCGTCAAGGCCGCTTGCGCCAAAGCGCGGTCAGTACCAACCGACAGGCGCCCAAGCAAAAACAGCGAGAATCCTGTGCGGGTATCATTCCAGTCTTGGGCCAAGGCCAGATGCACGGCGCGCTTTGCGGCAGCGCGGCGTGCATCTGGTGCGCTTTGTGCGCCCATTGCAAGCTCAATGTCGTTGATCCAAGTCCGTGGTGTGGGGGTGTGAGGCGGGGTGCTGACACGGTTTCCAACTGGATTTATCTGCGTCAAAATGGCTGGCAAACGTTGCGACACCTCTGCGCGAGACATGCCGTTGCGCAGACTTGGCGCATAAGTCGCACGCAAAATCAGCATATCAAATCCGGTCAAAACCGAATGGATATTGTCGTCATTGTAAACACTGTCGGTCAAGTGATACAGATCGTTGAGGGGGCCCAAAGCTTGGGCCAGTTCTTCGTGCAAACAATCACGAATTTCTTGCGGAGCTTCATCATTTGGGATGAAGATCGACAGTTTTTCGCGCTGTATGACATGAGACCAACTCAAATCGGTTCGACGCGATTGCCGAAAGGCATTCCAGCTTGAAATATTCGGCGCGACGATACAGGCGGTGTTGGGCGCGCGCTTTTGTAGGTCTGCGTGGGGGAGGGTTTGAATGGTGATATTCGCGTCCACATTTTGTGCGGCACGGGTGATATTAATGCCCGCTTCAGTGCGCAGGCGTTTGATCAACAATTCCAAATCTGGCCCAAGGGATGCAGGAATGGCCTCGCCAGTGACGCGCAGGGTGATCGGCCCCTCAAAGCGGGTGAAATGATCCAGCTGGGTGCCATTTTCCAATTGAAAGCTCAGCGCCATAAAATCACGCGCGATTGACGTGTTCGAGCGCGCAGAGTTGGCTGGGTGCAGCGATTGAAACAGTTTCATAGGTGGCAAATCAAGCAAAACAGAGGGCGCGCGGGCGGTGTCTCGCGATGTCTTATTGCTTTGCAGTGACCCACATCCGACCAGAATTCCCAAAGCCAAAACCACCGTGCCCAGACGCAATATTTTGCGCCCCGTCGCGCGGTGCGTGGAAACGATTGGAGTGCAGGCGGAGGCTAATTTAAACACTTAAATGGGCCTTTGATATTTCACGAATGGGGTCAATGTGGCGACTTGGTCGTAAAGTTTGCGAGCGGTGTGATTGAACTCTTGGGTCATCCAATAGACAGATGGCGTGCCACTGGCGTCGGCTGTTGTATAAACACGTTGGATCAAAGCGCGTGCGGCGCCTTTGCCGCGTGCGGCCTTTGTGACAAACAAGTCTTGCAGGTACACCACATCTTCCAACCGCCAATTATGAGCGTGGGTGATGTAATGCACAAATCCTATGATCTCATCGTCCAAGACTGCGACAAAGGCGGAGCGCTCGGTGCGAGATGGGTCTGTCAGGCGCGCAAACGTGGCTTTTGACACGTCGTCACCGACAGCCGAATCGTAAAACGTGAGGTAGGCGCCCCAAAGTGGCGCCCATGCCGCGTGATCTGCGGCAACCATAGGTCTGACGGTCACGGCCATACTAGCGGTTTCCCCTGCGGTCCAAAAATGCCAAACGTTCGAACAGGGCCACGTCTTGTTCGTTTTTCAACAACGCGCCATGCAGTTTAGGCAGCGCATTTGCACTGTCCGCCGCAAGATCTTCTGCTGTCAAATCTTCCGCAAGCAACAATTTCAGCCAATCCAATACTTCTGAGGTCGATGGCTTTTTCTTAAGCCCTTGAGTCTCTCTTATAGTAAAGAACTGTGTCAAAGCCGTGGTCAAAAGACGGTCTTTCAAGTTCGGAAAATGGACATCAACGATTTGACGCATCACATCCATGTCTGGAAATCGGATGTAGTGGAAAAAACAGCGCCGCAAAAACGCGTCTGGTAATTCTTTTTCATTGTTCGAGGTGATGATAATCACGGGGCGATGACGCGCGCGCACGGTTTCGCCCGTCTCGTAGACGTGAAATTCCATTTTATCGAGCTCTTGCAGCAAATCATTTGGAAATTCGATGTCGGCTTTGTCGATCTCATCAATCAGCAACACGACCTTTTCGCCAGCTTCAAAGGCCTGCCACAGCTTGCCTTTTTTGATGTAGTTGCCGACGTCTTCCACTTTAGGGTCGCCCAATTGACTGTCTCGTAGGCGCGACACCGCATCGTATTCATACAAGCCTTGCTGGGCGCGCGTTGTCGATTTGATGTTCCACTCGATCATCTGCAACCCCATGCTGGAGGCCACTTGGCGCGCGAGTTCCGTTTTGCCTGTGCCCGGCTCGCCCTTGACCAAAAGAGGGCGCTCTAGCGTGATGGCGGCGTTCACCGCGACCGTGAGGTCCGTTGGCGCGATATACGTGTCTGTTGATGTGAATTTCATGCCTAAGGGGCCCCGATCTAACGAATTTTCAGCTCAAGCATAACAGCGGATCACAAAGGTACAACTCGCGGTAGATCACCTAGTGACATCCGGTAGTAAAGCAGGTAAATGAGCGACAATTGGAGGTGCCGACCAGTGATAAGTGATAGCACTTGGGCTGCCGGCGACAATGAGGTGAGCAATATGACGGCCGAATTAACCCTGCCTGATGATTACCGTCCATCTGTGGACGAACCCTTTATGTGCGAGCGTCAGCTGGCTTATTTCCGTCTTAAATTGGAAAATTGGAAAGCTGAGCTGCTGGATGAAAGCCGTAACACGCTTGAAGGTCTACAAGACGGGACACGCAGCATTCCTGACATCGCGGATCGCGCATCTGAGGAAACCGACCGCGCGCTTGAATTGCGCACTCGGGATCGTCAGCGTAAACTCGTGACCAAAATTGATGCTGCTTTGCGCCGTATCGATGCAGACGAATTTGGGTACTGCGAAGAAACCGGCGAACCTATTTCGCTGAAACGTCTCGATGCACGACCCATCGCGACCATGAGCTTAGAGGCGCAAGAACGCCACGAGCGTCGCGAAAAAGTGCACCGCGACGATTGATATCTGTCGGGGCTTAACTGGATAGATCGCCTGACGCGTCATTGCGCGCAGGTGACCCGTCGATGAATTTATGTCAAACACCGAAGCAAGCGCTTCGGTGTTTTTCGTTGCACATCACTCCCACTTCAGAGGTCTCATATGTTGATCGGACAAGATATTGCTATTTTGGGGGCTGGTGTGGCTGGCTTGGCGGCAGCACGCGCTTTGGCGCTGCGGGGCGCACGCGTTACCGTTTATGAACGCGCGCCCGCGATCACCGAGGTTGGCGCCGGCCTGCAACTGTCTCCCAATGGCGTCGCGGTGCTGTCGGCGCTGGGATTGGATGCGGCGTCGGTTGCGATGCGCTCGCAAGGCGTGTTGCTGGTCGATGGCTATTTAGGCCGCACCGTTTTGCATATGGATTTCAATCGTTACAAACCAGAGTCTGCATTCTTATTGATACACCGTGCTGATTTAATTGACCTTTTGGCTCAAGGGGCACGGGACGCTGGTGTGCAGATCAAGTTGTCTCGCATTGTTGATACCGTTGTTGAGGACAGTGATAGGGTCACCATAACCTTTGAGGATGGCAGCCGTACAGAGCATGACGTGGTGATCGGTGCTGATGGGTTGCAGTCGCGGCTTCGTAAAATGCTCAATGGCGATGCAGCGCCGTTTTTCACTGGTCAAACGGCATGGCGTGCCACGGTGCCTGCCGTGGGCGGCGAAGATCCGGTTGCGATGGTGCATGTGGCGGCTGGCAAACACGTCGTGTGTTATCCGCTGCGCCAAGGCACCATGATCAATATCGTCGCCGTCGAAGAGCGCGCTGACTGGACCGCTGAAGGGTGGCATCACACGGGGGATCCCGCGCAGCTGACCGATCATTTTTCAGAGTTTGGCGGCGGCGTGACAAGTCTTTTGGCGCGGGTCACTGAGGTCTCGCGTTGGGGGCTTTTCCGCCATCCCGTGGCGCAAAACTGGCATGGTACGCGCACGGCGTTGATCGGTGATGCAGCCCATCCGACGTTGCCGTTTTTGGCGCAAGGGGCCAATTTGGCATTAGAAGATGCTTGGGTGTTGGCCGATTGTTTGGCCAGCTTGCCGTATGACCAAGCCTTGCCCGCCTATCAATCGCGCCGCCAGTTGCGCGTCAAGCGGGTGATCGATGCCGCCACGGCCAATGCACGCAATTATCATCTGCGTGGGGCAAAACGTGGCGTCGCTCATATGGCATTGCGATTGGGCGGAGCTATTGCGCCGCAGGCCGTGATTGATAAATTCAGCTGGCTTTATGACCACGATGTGACCGCGGGATAGGTTTGTCCTGCAAAGTCATAGGTTTCACTAAGGTTGCGCCTCATCGGCTTGGGTCAAGTAGCGGGTGCAAATCTCTTTGGCCTTAAGCCTGCTTTCAGCGCTGTTGTTGCGAGACCAGCTTCGATTGCTTTTTAGGCATACTGCGGGAACGCCTCCGGCGATGCTTTGGCGCGGAACGTCTTGTGTGACCAAAGATGCGGCCCCTATGACTGAACCGCAGCCGATTGTGACCCCTTTAAGGACTTTGGTGCCCTCTGCCAGCCAAACATGCGGTTCAATCACCACGTATTTGGTGCTGGAAGGCACAACTTCGAATGTCTGTGCATCGAGAACTGGATGATTGTCTGAAGTGAAAATAGCAATATCTTTGGCCAACATGGCATCATCACCAATCAAAAGATGTGATGCTTCGCTCTTTGCATTTTGACCGATGATAAACCTACAGTTGCCAGTCGTTGTGGTGCCGTTGCCCAAACACACAACGGTGTCGTCGTTGCGTAGGTTGATGATTGATGTGCCGAATTTACAATTGTCGCCAATATAGACTATGTTGCGGCTGCCTTGGATTTTCAGTTTTAATGTGCCGCTGACGTTTGCTCCGATGTACACACGGTTGTTCGCAGATTGTGGCGAAAGATTGATGTCCAGTGGGGAGCCCGC
>JBLHXX010000030.1:0-32007 GCA_047630475.1 Celeribacter sp.
AATTTGTTTTGTGGGTTGTCCAAAGCATCCAGCAGCCGCCAAACACGATCTAGAACCAGATCGATCACTTTGGGGTGCAAAGACATCAGACGGTCAAGGATGATATCGGAACTCATGCAAGGTCCTGTTCTGACAAAACTGAAGATGTGATGCGGCGTTTGAATATGTTCTAGCACAGGGAAGCGGTGGCTTGTGTGTGTGGGGGGGGGCGGTTCAATGACCACCCGCCCGATATTTTAACCTGCTTTTGTGTCTTTTTTCGCGGATGTATCTGTCGTGTCTGTTGGGGAAGGCAACGCGGACACATCATTGGGGGCCGGCAAATCAGCGACGACAGCAGGTGGCAGGCCACCAAGCATGCGCAAAATCGTGACCAATTCGTCTTTCATTTTGGAACGGTGCGTCACGCGGTCCAGCATGCCGTGATCCAACAGGTATTCGGCGCGCTGGAACCCTTCGGGCAATTTTTCGCGGATGGTTTGCTCAATCACGCGAGGACCAGCGAAACAAATCAACGCATTCGGCTCTGCGATTTGCACATCGCCAAGCATCGCATAAGACGCCGTGACGCCACCTGTGGTTGGATGGGTGAGCACAACGATATAGGGCAGGTTTGCCTCGCGCAGCATTTCAATGGCAACGGTGGTGCGGGGCATTTGCATCAACGACAAAATGCCTTCTTGCATGCGTGCACCGCCAGCAGCAGAGAACATCACGAACGGACGGTTGAGTTCAATCGCGCGCTCAACACCTGCGATGAACGCATTGCCGACATACATGCCCATAGATCCGCCCATAAAGGAAAAATCTTGCGCAGCAGCAACGATGGGGGTGCGGCCAATTTCGCCTTCGGCCACAAGCATCGCGTCTTTTTCGCCCGTGGATTTTTGCGCGGCCTTCATGCGATCGGGGTATTTTTTCTGATCGCGAAATTTCAAAGGGTCTTCGACAACGGCAGGCACTGCGATTTCCGAAAAGATACCGCCATCAAACAACGTACCAAATCGGGCGCGCGGCGTGATGTGCATATGGTGGTCGCAATTGGTGCAGACGTTTAGGTTGTCGGCCAATTCACGGTGAAACAACATCGTTCCACACTCTGTACACTTGGTCCAAAGATTGTCGGGGGTGTCTTGGCGCGAAAACAGCGAATTGATTTTCGGGCGGACGTAGTTGGAAATCCAGTTCATGCGTAAGCCTTTGGACGAAGTCTGTGTTGGCTTTCAAATAAGCAGCAATGACAGGAATTGCAATCAACGCTTGAGTGCAATACGTGCGGTGAGCCAAGTAATCAGCAAAATTAAGCCTTCAAAGCAGACCAAAACCGGGTCTGAATAGGCTGTGCTTAGGTCAATGTCGCGCGTCCAAAGCCCAAATCCAGACAATTGACCGCCAACTGGGGCAATAAACATCGCCATCATGTTGTTAACCAAGTGCACAGCGATCGCAGGGCCAATGGTGCCACTTCGAGCGGTCAAGTCGCCTGCGACAAGTCCGAAAAGTGTCGCCCAAATGATGGGGAAAAGAGCGGCCACACCATCGATTTCGGTCGATATATGCCCAATTCCAAAAAGGAGAGCGGCCAGAACCATTCCTTTGGCATAAGATTGGGTCGCGCCGATCAATTGCGTTTGCAGATACCCGCGAAAAAACATTTCTTCAGCAGTCACCTGAACAGCAAGGCCGATAAGGCCTAAAGGCAGCCATGCAAGCCATAGGGCTAGGGCCAAGTTTTCATGCATGTCACCCGTGTCACCGGCGGGGTGTGGGGACGGGACCAAAATCATCACAGCCGTCAAACCCGCCATCCATTTTAATGTTACGATAAACTGCGCCCGCAAAATCGGCGCGGGCCCGGTGATGTCTCGCAAATTGCGTTCGGCAAATTTTTTGGCAAAAATCACTGTGGCGCCAAGCAACAGGGCGAAGCTGGCCAAGACCACAAACAACCCGCCTTGAGATGTGCCAATTTCAATACCAGAAGACGTACGTTTGATGGCCATCAATTCAGGGGCCAACGCGCCAATCAATCCGAGTGCCAGAGGGGTCAAAAGAGCAGAAACCAAAAAGGATGCGCCAAGAACCACTGCGATACGCCAATAGGCGCGCTGCCTGAGGGCGGATGCCACCATATCCGCATAAGCATTATACTTCATCGCGCGTCCTCACATATTCTTTTGTGTGGACATAACAGTCACGTGGTGCCACGCAAAGGGGCTTGGGGATCAAATCTGCCACACCTCTTGCAGGGCTGTGGCAGGACCTGTATTTGAGCCAACGTGAGTGAGAGAGTGTCCTTCCGTATGATGTTTAAAAAATTGGTTTTGGCTGCGTGTTTTGGTTTGGGGCTGAGTGGATGCCAAGTGGCTCTGCCAGAGCTGGGCATGAGCCCCAAGATGGCCCAAGATTCCGTGCGCCTGTCTGCGTCTGATTTTGTCGTGTCTGCGCCTGATGGCTTTTGTATTGATGCCGCGTCGATCAAAAACACGCCGCAAGCCGGATTTGTGTTGATGGCTGACTGTGCCGCACTGCGCGGTAAAAAACGTAAAGTTGACCAATCACGATCTTTGATGCTGACCGCTGCCATTTCGGCCCCGCTCGACAGTGTGGACAGCGTGACGCCCAAAGCGCTGAAACAATTTTTTGACACGGCGCAAGGCCGCACAACTTTGTCGCGCAACGGTGATCCCAGCACGGTATTTTCAAGCATGGAAATTATGCCGCACGATATTTTGATTTTACACATCCGCGATTCGTCGCCTGCCCAAATTATGGGGCTTGCTCAAGATGATTGGCGAGCCTTTGTGGTGATCAAGGGGCGGTTGGTAACGTTGACAGCCGCGCCATTTGTGAATGCATCTGTAGCAAATCCAAGCGCAAAAACGCTTGTGACGCAGCTGGCACGTCGCCTGCAGGTCGAAAATGCAACGGAATGATATCTGATTGTTGCGAAAAGTGAACCAATGCCTAGTATTTTGTAACGTTTGTTGAGATGAAACCTTTGTCTGTCAGGTTGGCTTATAGGCAACGCTTTCTAGAGGGCTGACCTCTTAGACGACAAGCGATGTAAACACGGTGTAAGTAACGGAACGAATATAATGACTTTTCGAGCACATGAGTATAGGGCGCGCACAAGCATATGAGTTCACGCACTGGGAATTATATTGAGCGGCTCTTAAATGCTGCGGCTCTCAAGCGTTGGTCCAAGCGTGCGAACGCAGTCCAAACACTTGGATTGGGAGAGCTGCGCAATGTGCGCACGCAGGCCCGTGATTTGCGTGCGCAACTGGACCAAGTTTTGTTTGAGGCAGAGGGACGTTTGGCATTGCCGTTTATGGGCTCAAACGCGATGCAATTGCCATTGTATACAGATTGGTCTTATCGCCCTGAAATCTGGCGCGGCCCGATCACGCCGCAGGGGGCGTCGTCGGTTTTGACAAAGGCCAGTATCGGCAATGAAGGCACCTTGTTTCACGACTGCCGTGTGTCTGAGTTGACCTACAGACAGGTGCGCAATGTCTCTGATATGGATCTTGCGCCGTTTGGATTGCGACTTGATGTGTTTCGCTTTGATGGCAGTTTTTTATCACTGTCGGTGGATTTGCCCTCTGAAGTTTGTGAAGGTTTAAGCAAGCGCCATATTTTGCGTTTGGATTGTGCCGTGGATCTGGAAAACCCTATCGAAATTTTTGCGCGTCTGAACGTGAAACACGGTCCCAATTTGGAACATGTTGTGCGCGAAATTCCACTCGGCAGTGACGATGTATTTGTCGAATTCGATTTGGCTTATACTAAGTTGAACGAAAAGCGGGTCGAAAAGGTATGGATCGATCTTATTTTTGAAGGCCCAGAAATGAACCAGATCGTTTTGCGGGATCTCACTCTTTCGCGTCGCCCGCGCGCAGAACTATAAGGACACGGTTATGAATGGTATCAAACTGGTCAAAACGCGGTTGCATGGTGGCATTTGGGAAGGCGAACTTTATATCCCCGATGAGATTGAAACCTTACCCAATCTTGAGGTGACGCATCTCGATCAACCTGTTGGAGATCACGTTCTTGAAGAAGACCCCAACCGCGAGGGTGTTTGGATTTTTCGTGTTGCTATACCTGCCGAATTGATCAGCGATGGGGTGCAGGTTTTCTTGATTTCCAATTTGGACACAGGGGATCAACTTGCAAGCTTTTCCATCATCGCAGGCGAGGCCCTAAACGATGATATGCGAGCTGAGTTGGGCTTGCTGCGCGCCGAACTTGATATGCTGAAACGTGCCTTTCGTCGCCATTGTTTGGAAACAGGCAGTATCTAAACCTGATCTTGCTGTGGTTTGGCACATCGGATTGCCATCTGTGCAAGGCTGCCCATATTTTGACGCCGCGTAGCACGTGACATGTGATGGCGTGCGCGTGCATCTTGGCATCAAGGGAGACACATATCATGAAACAGTATCCGCATTTATTAGCACCGCTCGATCTTGGGTTTACCACCTTGCGCAACCGTACTTTGATGGGGTCGATGCACACGGGGCTAGAGGAGCGCAAAGACTGGAATGCGGTTGCTGAATTTTACGGTGTGCGTGCTGCTGGCGGTGTGGGTCTGATTGTTACGGGTGGTATGGCACCTAACGTGGAAGGTGGCGTTTATCCCGGTGCCGCGGGTTTGTTCACCGATCACGATATCGAAAACCACCGGATCGTTACGGATCGCGTTCATGCCGAAGGTGGTAAAATTGCGATGCAGATCTTGAACGCTGGGCGATATGCTTACGGGCCCAATTGTGTGGCACCCTCGCCAATCAAATCGCCGATTTCGCCGTTCAAACCTACTGAACTGGATGCCGCCGGCATTGAAAAACAGATCGCAGATTTTGCTGTGGCCGCTGCGCGAGCCAAACAAGCGGGGTATGACGGGGTCGAGATCATGGGCTCAGAAGGCTATTTGATCAATCAGTTTTTGGTCACGCACACGAACCATCGCGATGATGACTGGGGTGGCTCTTATGAAAACCGGATGCGTTTTGCGATTGAAATTGTGAAGCGTGTGCGCGCTGTCGTAGGTGCGGATTTTATTGTGATCTACCGCCTGTCGATGATCGACCTGATCCCCAACGGATCAACATGGGACGAAGTTGTCATGCTGGCCAAAGAAATCGAAGCCGCAGGCGCGACACTTTTGAACACAGGCATTGGCTGGCACGAAGCGCGCGTGCCGACCATTGCGACCTCTGTGCCGCGTCGCGCCTTTTCGTGGGTGACGCAGAAAATCATGGGCGAAGTGTCCATTCCTGTTATCACTTCAAACCGTATCAACATGCCTGATGTTGCCGAATCTGTACTGGCTGAAGGCTGCGCGGATATGGTGTCTATGGCGCGACCCTTTTTGGCGGACCCCGATTTTGTCGCCAAAGCGGCCGCTGGCAAAACCAATGAAATCGCGCCCTGTATTGCGTGCAACCAAGCCTGTTTGGATCACACCTTTGGCGGAAAATTGTCTTCGTGCTTGGTGAACCCGCGTGCCTGCCACGAAACAGAGCTGGTCTATACGTCTGCTCAAACGATCAAAACAGTCGCCGTCGTCGGCGCTGGCCCTGCGGGACTTATGGCTGCGATGACGGCCTCAGGGCGCGGCCATAAAGTCACGTTGTTTGACAAATCCAACGCCTTGGGCGGGCAGCTTAATTTGGCGCGCCAAGTGCCGGGTAAAGAGGAATTCCACGCCTTGGTGGATTGGTTCACCGCCGAGGTCACACGCTTGGATATTTCTGTGCAACTCAACACCGAGGCCACACCAGATATTCTGGCCGAGTTCGATGATGTTGTGATCGCCACGGGCATCATGCCCCGTAATCCTGATATTATGGGGCAACACAGCCATCCCAATGTCGTTTCGTATATCGATGTTTTGCGAGGCACTGCGCAAGCGGGGAAACATGTTGTTGTGATTGGTGCGGGGGGCATTGGTTTCGATGTGTCCGAATTTCTGACCACAGACGATAGCCCAACCATGGATATTGCCGAATGGAAACAAGAGTGGGGCATCACGGATCCTGAGATCGATCGCGGTGGGTTGTCGCCTCAGGGACCAAATCCTGAGGCCCCCACGCGCCATGTCACTATGCTACAACGTAAGGCGGAAAAACCGGGCAAACGGTTGGGTAAAACCACGGGCTGGATTCATCGCGCGACGTTGCAAATGAAAGGTGTGCAGATGATGGGCGGTGTGTCTTATGATGAGATCACTCCAGATGGCATTTGGATCACCAAGGCAAATGAACGTCAATTTATCGAAGCCGACACCATTGTAATGTGCGCGGGGCAATTGCCGAACCGATCATTGGCGGACGATTTACAAAGCGCTGGGCGTTTGGTGCATGTGGTCGGCGGCGCAGATGTTGCAGCCGAATTGGATGCCAAACGGGCGATTGATCAAGGGGCGCGTTTGGCCGCGACTCTTTAATATGATCTGATGTTCTAGGGCTGTCATATATGTGGGGCCGCGATGTGGAAACGTAATGGTGTTCTGCGTTGCGGTTTTATGTTTCCAAATGGAAAACGATCACGAGATCATCATGCTATTGTCCCGCGCCTTCCGCATTGTTGCCCAATTTCACCTACATACCCATTGCCAACGAGCACAAGTATTTAGGTAGCACATCAATGGATCGATTGACTGAAATGGAAGCCTTTGCCACTGTGGTGGATCAAGGCGGTTTCACGGATGCGGCAAAGAAAATGGGGATTTCCAAATCCGCAGTTTCAAAGCATGTCTCCTCGCTAGAGGCCAGATTGGGTGCGCGATTGCTTAACCGGACAACGCGTCGGGTGAGCCCAACAGAAATTGGTCTCGCATATTATGATCGGGCCCGCCGCGTTTTGAATGACGCAGGCGAAGCGGATGCGTTGGTGACATCGATGCAATCCGCGCCATCAGGCTTGTTACGTATCTCTGTCGCAACCGATTTTGGGGTCAATCATCTCTCGCCAGTGCTCGGTGAATTTTTGACAGAGTTCCCTGATATTACGGTCAACATGGTGCTCAACAATCGCTACGTCGAATTGATTTCCGAAGGCTTTGATATGGCTGTTCGCATTGGGGAACTTGAAGATAGCACGCTGCGGGCGCGTAAATTGACCGAAACGACAAAGCGTATGGTCGGCAGCCCTGCGTATTTTGAAAAATATGGTCGTCCTGACAAAATTGACGATTTGAATGATCACAAGCTTTTGCATTATTCGAACCAATCAAATTCGGCTGTGTGGAAACTGACCGCGCCATCGGGTGAAAAACGCCAAGTGCGCACGGCTGGTTGGTTGACGGTGAACGACGGCCAATCTTTGCTAAATGCTTGTATATCGGGTCTTGGGATCGCCTATTTGCCGTCATTTTTGTACGCAGATGCGCTTGAAAAGGGGCTGATCGAAGAGGCCATTCCAGAACTGCCAGCAGAGGTCCAAGGCGTTTACGCTGTCTACCCACCTGGTCGCTTTACCCAGCCAAAAGTCCGCGCATTCATTGATTTTCTTGCGCATGCTTTTGCAGACAAAGGCCCTGAAAACTGGACCTAAGTTGGATTGAAATTTAAAAATTTAGGGGGTTGAGGCCAGAACGGCTTCGACCCTTCTGTTTTTTTCGCGTCCCTCAAGTGTTGTGTTGTTTGCACGGGGCGCTAAATAGCCAATTCCATCGGCTGAAACTTGGCGTGTGTTCACGCCGTGCGCATTCACCAATCGAATAAGGACAGAGGTGGCGCGTTTGCGCGACAAAGCAATATTTCCAGCGAGGCTGCCCACAGCATCTGTATGCCCAACCAAAATGATCCGTGCATCCGGGTTTTGTGACAAAAAACGAGCTAAGGTTTGTAAGGTTTCAAATGGCCCGTCGCCAAGTTGGGATGATCCCGTTTTGAACGCAAGATCATCTAACGGCACAGAGCCGTGCAAGGTGAGGTCTCTCGCCACTGATCCTAGATTTTGCGTGATCAATGTTGTGTCCACATCCGCAGGGACATTGGTGGAGGAGGTTGTCACCGAGAGGGGTGTGTTTTCATCTTCGGGGCTGATTTGGGTCACGTGCACAAAGCCTGCAGTCCGTGCTCGGCTGGTCACAATTGCGACAATGCCGCCTTGGGTATCTTTTGCTAGAAGATATTGGAAATCACCAAGGTCCACATGCATATGCGGCTCAGGCAGCACGTCCAAAAGGTACCGAAAATCAAATCCGCCACACACGGTATCGGCGCAGGCAAAAACACTTTTATACCCCTGCGCTTCCAGTTGCGCTTTGAGTGGGGCGAGCAATTGAAAAGGTGTTAAACTGGTGGAGGCGATGGAATAGGCCGTATGCACCACATGTCCTTCTGCGGCTAAAAATTGTGTCTCAGTCCCTGTAAAAGCACCGCTTGGTAAAGGCTGCAAGCTGGCCACTTCTTCGCGCTCGGCAGTGCGCACCATATTTGCAGGCAAGTCGAGTTCAAGGGCCATCACAGGGGCGGCGAGGCACCCCCAAACACCGACAATACCAGCCAAGGTTTGACGGGGTATGAGATTACAAAATTGGTTCACAGGCATAGGTTATCATAGCCCCTTTCGCCTGTAGTGGTAATGATCCACCTCATGCATTCCAAGAGAAGAATACAGCGTAAGCGCGTTTGTGTTGGCGCGAGTAACCAAAACAGCAAGGGTGGTCGCGTTGTGTTTTTTTGCCCATGTCGCAGCATGAGACATCAATGCACGCCCCATACCTTTGCGCCGATTTTTGGGCAACACTTCGAGTGCATGCATGACGCAAATAGACCCTAAAGCAGCCACAAATGCGGTTCCTGCAGGTGCCTCACCGTCGCGGGCAAGCAATGTCGTTTTGGGAATGGTCACGCGTTTCATGACATTTAATCGCGCGGCATCAATACCACCGGCTCGCCAGATTTCTTTTTGTGTCTCGATGGGCGGCCAGCAGGAATAGGCGTCTTCTGGCTTGGCTGTGTCAAAGGCGTCAACGGGCGCAGTCATGCACAATGTTGGGTCCGTAAGTGCATAACCACGCTTGGCCAGCAGTGCGTCAAAGTCACGATCTCTATCGCGCAGCTGAAATAAAGCATCCCGATCATGGAACGCAAACTTTTGTTCAATTTGATCCAAATCCCCTGAATCGGGTCTGTTTTGAGCGGTTGCAGCAGACACGCGACTGCCACCCCCCGCACCCTCGCGCCAGATAAATGGCCCAAAGGGCGCTTGTGATGCGGCTGGCCATGACGCTTCACAAGCGCCCCAAAGATCCGGTGACGTCATCATGCTCCGTGGTCAGGGAAAATAGCCATCAGTTCTGTCATGGCGATTGTAACCTGTGTCGCATCTGTTCCTCGGATCACGATATTGGTGCCAAAAGCACCATCTTTTTGAAACGGGTAGGACCCAATGGACAAATCGGCGTATTTTTCCGCAAGTGTGCGCAGCGGGGCAGCCACGATGCCTTCGCCGCGTTCAATCCGGTAGGTTTGTGACTGAAGCGGCGCCCCGCCAGTCAGCGTGGGCAGCACAGATGCCACCATCGCCTCAAAGATTTTGGGCACGCCTGCCATCACATGGACGTTCTCGATCTTAAACCCCGGCGCAATGGACACAGGGTTGTCGATCAACGTGGCCGTGTCAGGAATACGCGCCATACGCATGCGGGTTTCGGTGAACTCGGACCCTTGCGCAATGTAATGCGCGGCCATCACGTCATAGGCATCTTGGCGCACATCGATGCCCACGCCAAAGGCTGCGGCCACGCAATCTGCGGTGATATCGTCGTGGGTTGGCCCGATGCCTCCAGATGTGAAAACAGTGTCGAAACCCTGCTTTAGAGACTGAATCGCAGAAATGATCGCGGCTTTGTCATCGGACACAACACGCATTTCTTTTAGATCGATGCCCACCTTGGTCAGCTCATTGGCGAGGTGATACATATTCGCATCGCGTGTGCGCCCTGATAGAATTTCATCGCCGATAACAAGCATCGCTGCGGTTGGGTTGGCCATATCGTGTTCCTTGAGTGAAGTCTCAGTTAGGTATAGAGCTTGGGCATGCGCTTTCAAACCCCTCTGATCCCCGCCGTCCTGTTAAAACGATACAAAAGGTTCCTCGCTGATATCCGTCTTGAAGACGGGCGTGAGGTTACGGCGCATTGCCCGAATCCGGGGTCGATGATGGGGATGTCGGATGCGGGGCTAAAAGTATGGGTGGAGCCCAACGATGACCCCAAAAAGAAACTCAAATACGGGCTGCGTTTGATTGAGCAAGACGGGGCTATGATTGTGGTGGATACGAGCATTGCCAATAAGGTCGTCAAAGAGGCCCTTTTGGCTGGATTGGTGTCTAATCTTGTTGGTGGTGTGCAATCAGAAGTGCCTTATGGTGACAACTCGCGTGTCGATTTCTTGATCGACACTGATGGACGAAAAACATGGGTTGAGGTGAAGTCGGTGACGCTCTCACGTCAGCGAGGCCTTGCCGAATTCCCAGATAGCAAAACCGTGCGTGGGGCGAAACATCTGGGCGAATTGATCAAGCGCGTGCAAGTGGGGGATCGCGCTGTGATGCTCTATCTTATCGGGCGTGATGATTGCGATCGTTTCGCCCCTGCGGCCGATATTGACCCTCATTATGCCGCAGCTGAAATCGCAGCCAAAGACGCAGGTGTGGAAATAATGGTGCTGCGTACGCGGGCCTCTCCTGAAGAGATCATGTTAGACACACGAACCATAGAGTGTCTGTAATCACCTAAAGTCTGGCCCTTTTGCGTCTTTGGGCGTATATCACCCGCATCGCAATCAGGAGACAGATGTGAACGACACGCATCATGGCCGCATCACCAAAGACGGCATTCGCATTTATGAACCATCTGACTATGACGGCATGCGTGCCTCTGGTGGGGTGGCCGCACAGATTTTAGACGAAGTTGGCGCCTTGGTTCAACCCGGTGCAACGACGGGCGACATCGACGCATTTGTCGAACGCCGCGTGGTCGAGCTTGGCACAACGTCGGCCACCATCGGTTACAAAGGTTACGCGCATGCGTCGTGCATTTCGGTCAATCACGTGGTGTGTCACGGTATTCCGGGATCAAAAATCCCAGGGCGTAAAAACGATATCTTGCTAGAAGGTGACATCGTCAACGTCGACATCACAGTGATTAAAGATGGCTGGTTCGGTGACACAAGTCGGATGTATGTCGCAGGCAAGGCCAAGAAATTCGCGGAACGTTTGATCACAGTCACCCATGATGCGCTGATGCTTGGCATTGATGCGGTCAAGCCGGGCAATACGTTTGATGATATTGCCAGCGCGATTCAAACTCATGCCCACAAAAACCGTATGTCCGTCGTGCGTGATTTTTGTGGTCACGGCATTGGACGGGTGTTCCATTCGCCGCCCAACGTTTTGCACTACGTGCCCGCACGCCGCGCCGGTGAGGCCGCGCCTGTTTTGGAAGAGGGTATGATTTTTACCATCGAGCCGATGATCAATTTGGGCCGCCCCGAGACAAAAGTTTTAAAAGATGATTGGACTGCAATCACTGTAGACAAGAAACTCACAGCGCAGTTTGAACATTCGATTGTTGTAACCGCGACAGGGTGTGAGATTTTCACCCTATCGCCCAATGATGTGTATTTTCCGACGTTCTAATCTAAAAGCAAATCCGGTGCGCAGTGATTTTGTTTGAACGTTACAGGGTTAAGGCGATAGGCGCATCGCTTCTTGAAGAGGGCCGGTCCGGGGTGGGGCGGCCCTCTTTCGTGTGAAAAGGCCAAACCTTATGCGCACAGACCATTGCCATTCTGCCCCCACCAAGGCAGGTTTGAGATCAGCCTATTGAGGAGAGACCCATGAGCGAAGATCACGCCCGCCACGCCGTTAAAATGGCAAAGAAAAAAGTTGCTCGCGATAAAATTATGTCCACCAAAACAGGCGAAAAAGGTCTGATCATGGTGCATACGGGCAAGGGCAAAGGCAAATCGTCTGCTGCTTTTGGGATGATTTTTCGCTGTATTGCGCATGATATGAAATGTGCCGTGGTACAATTCATTAAGGGCGGAATGGAATGCGGTGAGCGCAATTTGATCACCGAACGCTTTGGCGATATTTGCGAATTTCACACCATGGGTGAAGGCTTTACTTGGGAAACCCAAGACAAAGCGCGCGACATAGAAATGGCGCAGGCTGCTTGGGCCAAGGCCAAAGAACTGATCCGTGATGACAGCAACCGCATGGTTTTGCTCGACGAGATAAACATCGCGATGCGTTATGATTATGTTGACGTGAACGAAGTGGTCGCTTTTTTGCAGGCCGAAAAGCCGCCTCTGACCCATGTGGTTTTGACCGGGCGTAACGCCAAGGATGAACTTATTGAGGCCGCAGATTTGGTGACAGAAATGGAACTGGTCAAACACCCGTTCCGGTCCGGCGTAAAAGCGCAAATCGGCGTTGAATTCTAAGCGAGGCAAATTGATATGACCCTGAAGTTATTAGGTATATCTGGATCACTGCGTGCGACCTCCACCAATACACAATTGGTGAATGCCGCGGTGAAATCCTTTGGCGACTCTGATTTCACCTTGGCTGATTTAAACCTACCACTTTACGATGGCGACATTGAGGCCGAAGGCATCCCCGCGTCTGTGATGACGCTGGCCGAGCACATTCGTGATGCCGATGCGGTGATCATATCGACGCCTGAGTATAACAAAATGATCTCGGGTGTTTTGAAAAACGCGCTCGATTGGGTCAGTCGCTCAGGTCTGTCGCCTTGGACAGACAAACCTGTTGCGATAATGTCGGCCGCTGCTGGACGGTCAGGCGGAGAGCGCACGCAATACTCACTGCGCTGGGCGATGGCCCCCTTCAACGCGCACCTGTTGCAAGCGCCAGAAGTGCTGATTGCCAGTTCTGGCACAGCATTCGATGCGGATGGAGCCCTGATAGATGAGCGCTCTCAAGCGGGCCTCGATAAACTTATGGCAACCCTGCGGGCCGCTGCGCACAAGTCGACTTAGCTTTGCAGCGAAGCCTCGACTTTAAAGGCATCAGGGATCGTATCACGGTTTTCCAACACCAGATCGATCAGGCGTTGTGCGGCCAGCGGCACAATGCCAAAGCCGATTTTGAAACCGCCATTGAACACAAACTCGCCCTTGCGATCTGGGTCCGCCCCCATCATTGGCGCGCGTGTCGCCGCACGCGGGCGCACGCCGGCCCAGCGTTGTAACACGAGCGCATCTGCAAGCTGTGGCATGGCTGTGATGGCGCGGGCTAAAAGATCATCTGCCATTGCATCCGTTTGTTGTGGCGCATCGAAGTAACGCTCAGAGGTCGATCCAATCGCCAACGTGCCATCGCTGTGAGGAATGACATGCACCCCGCCAGTGAAAATTTGCGGTGCTTGGGGCAGGTCATATTTCAATAAAACAGCTTGGCCTTTGACGCCATTGCCCACTTCATATCCCAATCGTGCCGTCATTTCGTTCAGCCCCCAAACGCCTGTTGCGTGGATCACTTTGCCTTCGGCGGGCGCTTGCGAAACGATCTCGCCCCCTGATGCGATCACAGCGGCGGCCAAAGCAGCACAAGCACGCGCAGGATTAATCCGCGCAGATAGAGTATCATGAACCAACCAACCTGTTGGCGTTTGTGGGGCCCATCCTGCCGCATCCGCCACAGGAATCACGCGCCACTCGGCCAAACCTTTCCACAACGTTTGTGCAGCACAGGTGCGCTCGTGCGCCAGCCCGAGTTGGTGCTCATTGGGAATGGCTTGCAGGCGTCCGAGGTTGCCGTAGCCCGTTGACTGGCCGCTGAGCCTTTCGACGTTTGGCCAGTAATCACGCGACAACAACAGGCTTTCCAATTGGAACTCTTTGACCGAATCCCAACGTTCAGGCGTATGGGGCGCCAAGGCGCCAACCACGCCACCAGACGAGCCAAAACCCACACCGTTCGGATCGATCACACGCACCTTTGCGCCACGTGTTTGCGCCTCAAGCGCTGCGGACAGACCAAAAGCGCCTGCGCCGTATATTGTAATGTCTGCACTGCCCATAGTTGATTTTTGCCCATTGAGTTTCGCTGCCCAGACGCGCATGGTCAAAGAGCATTTTTCCCTATCTAAGACATCCCATGAACAACCACCAGACAGCAGCCATTGAATGGCGTGACGGGGTCATCCCTGTCTCGACCCAGTTTGATGATCCCTACTTTTCCATTGGCTCAGGCTTAGAAGAAACCCGTCACGTGTTTTTGGCGGGCAATGATTTGCCTCGGCGTTTGAAACTCGGATTTCATGTCGCTGAATTGGGCTTTGGTACGGGGCTAAACATGTTGGCTTTGGCTTTGATGTGGCACGGGGATGAGGTGCTTAAATTTACGTCATTTGAGGCCTATCCTATGGACGCTGATGACATTGAGACGGCGCTCAATGCCTTTCCAGAAGTGGCCGCTATCTCTGGTCCATTCCTTGAGGCTTGGCGCGCAGGTTTGCGCCGCTTTCGGGTCAAAAATGTTGAGGTTGAGGTGATCGTAGGGGATGCGCGCGAGACTCTCTCAGAGTGGAAAAGCAAAGCAGATGCATGGTTTTTGGATGGGTTTTCCCCGGCTAAAAACCCTGAACTTTGGAACGCTGATTTGATGTCTCAAGTTGGTGCTCACACGTCACAGGACGGCACATTTGCGACATATACGGCCGCTGGGCATGTGCGCAAATCGCTGGGTGATGCGGGGTTCGCGGTTGAGCGGGTCACAGGATTTGGACGTAAACGCCATATGAGCCGTGGCACGTTTATAGGCACAGGCAAAGGGCTGGACGCATGATCACTTCGAAACCGAGCGTTCAAAATTCGACAACTGGCATTTGGCTTATGGTCGTCACGATGTTTATTTTCGCCATGCAAGACGGTCTATCGCGTCATTTGGCGGGCGAATACAACGTCTATATGGTGTTGATGATCCGGTATTGGTTCTTTGCAGGCTTTGTTATCATTTGGTCCACGCGCACCTCAGGTGGGCTGCGCAATGTTATCCGCTCCGCCCAGCCAAAACTGCAACTGTTCCGTGGGGCTTTGTTGGCGGTTGAGGTGATCGTGATGGTGATCGGATTTGTCAAACTTGGGCTTGTGGAAAGCCATGCGATGTTTGCAATTTATCCCCTTTTGATCACCGCGTTGTCTGGCCCTATATTGGGCGAAAAAATTGGCTGGCGGCGGTGGGTGTCGGTTGCTGTTGGGTTTGTGGGGGTCATGATTATCTTGAAGCCCGGCAGTGGGGTCTTGTCGCCAGCTGCGATTTATCCTCTTGCGTCTGCGGTGATGTTTGCCGTGTATGGGTTGCTCAATCGCTATGTGTCTCGCAAAGATGCGGCGTCTGTGACGTTCTTCTACACAGGTGTGTCCGGTGCGATTGTTATGACTCTGATCGGTGTGTGGTTTTGGGAACCGATGACGCCTGCCGATTGGGGGATGATGGTGTTGCTCTGCACCACCGCCACCGTTGGGCACTATCTTTTGATCCGTGCTTATGAGCTTGCAGAAGCGTCCGCCATTCAACCCTTTGCCTATTTGCAGCTCGCTTTTGCGTCAGCTTTGGGCGTTGTTGTGTTCGGCGATGTGATCAAGATGAACGTGGCCATTGGCACGGGGTTGGTCGTCGGGGCAGGGGTTTTTGCGCTTGTGCGGGCGCAGGTCGTTGCCGCTCGCAGCAGGCGTTGAACGGTCCTTATCGCGCCTTCAAATCTTTGGACAAAGTGATTTTTTGCACGGATCCGCTGAGCCTTGCACGGTACACAGGCACACTTTCAGCGACACGCATCACGTAATTGCGGGTTTCGCGAAAGGGGATGTGTTCGATCCAATCTATGACATTTGTGTCGCTGGACCTTGGGTCGCCGTAACGGTCGATCCAAGCGTTGGCGCGCGAGGGGCCTGCATTGTAACCGGCTGCAATTAAAGGAATATTATAGCCGTAATCATCTTTGAGTTTGGACAGGTACTCAGATCCAAGGCGCACATTGATCGTTGGGTCATATAGATCATCCACCTCGAAATTTGTCATGCCAACACGGTCCGCCATGGCTTGACCTGTTTTGGGCATCAGTTGCATCAGGCCCGCAGCCCCCACGTGAGAGCGCGCTTTTGGGTAAAACTCACTTTCGCGTCGCGCAATCGACAGGGCCAACTCAGCGGGCACAGGCAGTGCATTTTTTTCTAATCCTTGCATCGGGTAATAGGCGCGGTTCAACACCACGCCTTCGTTCGCCGCAAATTTAGCAATCAGCACTGCGAGATAGGGATCGGTATCAAGCGCCAAATCGCCAAGTTGGCCCAGTTCTTGTGGCGTTAAGGCTTCGCCAAGGTGGCGCATAAAGCGTGCCGCCAAAGGCAAATCGCCCGATTTATGCAACAGCAATGCAGCTTGCAGAACGTTTGAGCCTACAAAGGTCGCCTGCGCGTAGGGCGCAAATCGCGTTTCGCCGATCAGTTTTGCATCCATGGCAATGCCTGCACGCTCAGCAGCCAAAAGGCCATAAAACGATGTTTGGAATTGCGCCCCAAACGCATAGGCCGCCGCGGCGTCATCCTTGGCCCCCATCGCCTCTAAAGCGCGGCCTTCCCAGTATCCCGCACGACCAAGCGAGATCGGCGTGGCAACTGAAATGCGGAAACGATTGAAATGATCCAACGCGCGCGCTGGGTCATTCAAATAGCGCAGCGCAATATAACCCGACAGCCACTCAAGATCGGCATAATGGTCCTCGTCTGGGCGTAGATAATGTCGTGATGCGGCGGAATACGCGATCCGTACTTTGCCATCACGCATCATTTGGCGCGCCAAAGATCGCCTGCGATCGCCCCAGCGCTCAGGGTCTCCCAGTGCTTCGCGGCTTGTGGAGTGCTGAAGCATCCATGTGACGGCGCTGTCTGTTTGGCCATTTTTGGCACGCCATATAAAACGTTCGTAGCTGAGAACAGGCATCGCCCCAAGCGTATTGGGGACAGCATTGATTGCTTTGGTCATGCCCTCTTGATCTTTGGCAACAGCTTTTATCGCGATGACAAGTTTGTCCCATCCGTCAGGGAGTAAGGGCGCGATGGTCGCGGCCTCGTCATAGGCACCGTCCCATAGGGCGCGGTGCATGCGCGCTGTCGTGTGGTCTTTGACGGTGCCGCCGTAGCGATTAATCAATTCTTGCGCTTCTGTTTGCGATAACGCAATTTCGCGCCATGTGATCACGGCTTGTGCGGCGGCATCGCCCGTGGCACCGATGACCTCATACGCTTTTATCAGATGTAAAGCGCCCTTTGCGGTGCGGGGCGGATATGCGGTCAGATAGTCGATAATTTGGCGTGCATCTGTGGCCTCATCCATCGCCGTTTCGCCCTTTTGCGCCAAAAGCGGCAAGCCTGGCCAGTCGGCATTGGCGCGTAAAAAATCGCGATATTCAGCAAAGGTTCCGACGCCTGCACGCAAGCGATGCCATTCAATAATGTCTTGTCCCAACCCGCGCACTTGAGATTTTGCCGCAGTCCAGTCACCTGATGCGCGAAATTTATATGCAGCGCTCAAAGCGTCCACATCGTTGGATTGTGCAAGTGCAGGCACAGAAAATGCCATAAAAACAGCTGTGTAGATTGCGCGTATCATTTCGGGATGGTGCCTCGCATGCTCGAACTTCTGTTCGTTTTGCAACAAAGGTAACGCTTGTGCATATAGTCGCAAGACACATTCTTGGCATTCGGTGCGAAGGCGGCTAGTTTCCGCGTGAGATTCATAGGGGCGATTCAGTCCCGCGCGGGCGATGGTCGCCCAACTTACAGACGAAAAGGAGCGCACAATGTTTAAAGGGTCATTTCCAGCCCTGGTGACGCCGTTTAAGGACGGCTCAGTGGACTTTGACGCGCTCAAACGTTTGGTTGAGTGGCATATCACCCAAGGCACCAACGGTTTTGTGCCTGTGGGCACCACTGGCGAAAGCCCAACCTTGTCGCACGCTGAGCACGAGCAAGTGGTCGAGGCTGTTGTCGCAACTGCCGCAGGCCGTGTGCCTGTGATTGCAGGCGCAGGGTCCAACAACACCTCTGAAAGCATCCATTTGGCGCAGCACGCTGCGTCTGTTGGTGCTGATGCTGTTTTGGTGGTCACGCCGTACTACAACAAGCCGACCCAAGCAGGCCTGATCGCGCATTTCTCAGCCATTCATGAGGCTGCTGATATTCCGATTGTCATCTACAATATTCCCGGCAGATCCATCGTTGACATGACGCCTGAGACGATGGGCGAATTGGCGAAATTGCCGCGCATTGTGGGTGTTAAAGACGCCACTGGCGATTTGGCGCGCGTCCCTGCAACGCGGATCACCTGTGGCACAGACTTTTTGCAAATGTCAGGCGAAGATGCGACGGCCCTGGGGTTCAATGCCCACGGTGGTCTGGGCTGTATCTCTGTGACAGCCAATGTGGCACCAAAGCTTTGCAGTGACATGCAGGCGGCGACGCTTAAAGGTGACTATGCAACGGCGTTGGCGATCACTGATAAGTTGATGCCGCTTCACCAAGCGATCTTTGCAGAGCCGGGTCTGTGTGGCGTGAAATACGCGATGTCCCTTTTAGGGCTCTGTGCTGAAGACGTGCGTTTGCCGCTATTGCCGGTGAGCGATGATACAAAAGCACAGATCAAATCTGCGATGGAATTCGCAGGATTGCTCTAAGGCCATTTGAGACATCATGATTTGAAAAGGGGGGGCTTTGGCCGCCCTTTTTTAATGTCTTTAAGGCCGTACTTTATTGTTTGGGCGTTTTATAGTTATGCAGCGCATCCAATTGATTGCGTCGCACATGGCGCAGAACTTCCATCAGCAATGCAGTCATCATGCCGATATTCAATAGCCCGTTTGTGGCACACATCCCACTGAGCAACCGCCAGTCAACAGGCAACAGCAAATCCCCAAATCCAAGTGTGGTGAATGACACCAGCGCGAAATAGAGCGCCTCTTCGAACTGGGTAAAAATCCCAAGCACGCGAAAGGCGATAGCCCAAATCCAAACGCCGGCCGTGATCATCCACAGCACGGCAATCACTGCGCTGGCCAGCACCAGCGCGAGTTTGGGGCGATGCGGTTCTTTGATCAGCCATTTATGTGCGCGATTCAGGATGATTTCGAACACCAAAAACCCAAGTGTGGCGATGGCGACAGACAGCAATATCAGGCAGGTGCCGACAAATATTTGTATGAACATGATCCCTAACCTTTGCTTTTGCTCGAATATGGCAGAGCAAGCCTGCGCGGGCCAGTGGACACTGTGCTGCGGATGCCGTATTTGATCGGCATTATGGCAAAGAAACAGACAGCTGAAGAAAAAAACTACAAGGTGATCGCCGAGAATCGGCGCGCACGCTATGACTATGCCATCGAGAGTGACATCGAGTGTGGTATTTTGTTGCAGGGATCTGAAGTTAAATCCTTGCGCACAGGTGGATCCAATATTGCAGAAAGCTATGCTGCAGTTGAGGAACACGAATTGTGGTTGGTCAATTCCTATATCGCGCCATATCAACAGGCGATGTTTCCCCACGAAGAGCGGCGCAAACGTAAACTTTTGGTATCCAAACGTGAATTGTCAAAGCTGTGGCAGGCCACGGGGCGTGAGGGCATGACCCTTGTGCCGTTGGTAATGTATTTCAACCATAAAGGCCGTGTTAAAATCAAAATTGGCATCGCTAAAGGTAAGAAAAACCACGACAAACGCGCCTCTGATGCCAAGCGTGATTGGGACCGCCAAAAGTCACGTTTGCTGCGTCATAATTCCTAACCGGCTCTATGGATTTGCCCTTATCTGGGGAAAACCACGACATTTCTCCCCTATTTTCGCTTTGCCGCGCTCCGTAAAGGTTCGGCAACAAAGCGAAAAGCCCGCTTTGAAATTCATGTCAGGCTTTGGGGAAAGAAACGACCTATGGAACAAATCATCATTCAATTGATCGCTGGTGCAGTGGGCGGCAACGCCGTTGGCAAACTGGCACCTAAGCTAAATCTTGGTACGCTTGGCAACTCCGTTGCAGGCATCGTTGGTGGCGGTATTGGCGGTCAGCTTTTGGGCATGCTTGGCGCTGGCGGAATGGGGGCAGCTGTTGAAGCGGCAACTGGTGCCGGTGGTTTTGATATTGGCGCACTGGTCCAAAGCTTTGCTGGCGGTGGCGTTGGTGGCGGCGTTTTGATGGCTGTTGTTGGTCTGCTCAAATCGCAGATGAACAAACGCTAAGATTGCTAAAAACGCATTTGAGGGCGCGCTGTACTGCGTGCCCTTTTGCATTTTTGAACCTGAAATCATCCAGTTTGTCCTAGAATTATATCTTTGGTGGGTCTCGCGTCTTGCATGAAACAAGACAGAGCGTTATGCGAAGATATACCAATTCAAAGGCCCGGAAATGCCCCATAGCGATCCGCAAACGCTCGTGTCGACGACATGGCTTGCCGAACACCTCAAAGATCCAGATTTGCGTCTGATTGATGCATCTTGGTATCTGCCAGACATGAACCGCGATGCCAAAGCTGAATATGCGGCCGAGCATATTTTGGGTGCACGGTTTGTGGACATTGATGATGTGTCCGATGCTCGATCAACCTTGCCGCACATGCTGCCCCCCGTTGAGAAATTTATGTCGCGTATGCGCGCGCTCGGCGTTGGGGATGGGCATCAGGTTGTGATTTATGATGGTGCTGGTCTGTTTTCCGCCCCGCGCCTTTGGTGGATGTTTAAGTATTTTGGCCAAAACAAAGTCGCTGTTTTGGACGGGGGCTTGCCCAAGTGGAAAGCTGAAAATCGTCCCGTGACAGCCGAGCCCCCCGTCATTCGTGATCGTCATATGGTCGCACAGGAACAAAGCCACCTTTTGCGTGATGTGACCCAAGTGGCATCGTCATCCAAGCTTGGAGATCACGCCATTATAGATGCACGCCCTGAGCCGCGTTTTCGTGGTGAGGCGCCAGAGCCACGTGCAGGTTTGCGTGTTGGGCACATTCCGAATGCGCGAAATGTCCCTTATGGCGATCTGTTGCAATCAAACGGTACATTGAAACACCCTGGCGAGCTGCGCCTTACATTTGAGGCGGCAGGCGTCGATTTGACCAAGCCAGCAATCACCACCTGTGGATCAGGCGTGACGGCTGCAATTTTGAACCTTGCGCTTGAGCGTATCGGAATAAAGCATGCGCTTTACGATGGCTCTTGGGCGGAATGGGGCATGTACGGCGACCTGAGAGTCGCAACAGGAGAAGCGTAATGCTGAACAATCTTAAACCGCAACCTGCCGATAAAATTCTGCAACTCATGCAGTTTTACCGTGAAGATCCCCGTGGCACCAAAATCGATCTTGGTGTGGGTGTGTACAAAGATGCCAGCGGCAACACGCCGGTGATGCGTGCGATCAAGACGGCTGAAAAGCAATTGTGGGAAGAGCAAACAACCAAAGCCTACACAGGCCTTGCGGGCGACCCCGCCTTTGGTGCTGCGATGCGCGATCTGGTTTTGGCTGATACCGTCGCGTCCGACCGTGTGGCCGCCGCTGCGACGCCGGGCGGCACGGGCGCCATTCGCCAAGCGTTTGAATTGGCGCGCTTGGCGAATCCAGATGTGACTGTTTGGACGTCGAACCCAACATGGCCAAACCACTTGTCCATTTTGAAATTCATGGGTTTGCCCAATTCCGAATATGCTTATTTCGACGAGGCAACCTGTACCGTTGACTTCGATGCCATGATGGACAGCCTTAAGGGTGTTAAGGCTGGTGATTTGGTCTTGCTTCATGGGTGTTGCCACAATCCAACGGGCGCGAATTTGACGCTTGATCAATACGCTACGGTTGCGGATTTGATCATCGAAAAAGGTGCGACAGCTTTGGTTGATATCGCCTATCAAGGGTTTGGTGACGGTCTTGAAGAAGATGCTGCACCGACACGTTTGCTGGCGTCCAAGTTGCCAGAGATGTTGATCGCGGCGTCTTGCTCTAAAAACTTTGGCGTTTACCGCGAACGCACAGGTTGTTTGATGGCGATCTCTGAAGACGCGTCGAACACCAGCAATGCACAGGGATCTTTGAACTTTCTCAACCGTCAGAATTTCTCGTTTCCACCGGATCATGGCGCGCGTTTGGTGACGATGATTTTGAATGATACGGATCTAAAAGCGGACTGGATGACCGAGTTGGAAGAGGTGCGTCAGGGCATGTTGGGGTTGCGGACGCAATTGTCAGATGAGCTTCGCCAGCGCACCAATTCAGATCGTTTTGATTTTATTGGCCAGCACCGCGGCATGTTTTCACGGATTGGCGCCTCGTCAGAAGAGGTGCTGAAAATTCGCGAAGACTACGGCATTTATATGGTGGGTGATAGCCGTATGAATATTGCTGGCTTGAATGCAACAACCGTGCCAATTTTGGCCGAGGCGATTGCTAAGATTTGTAAGTAAGAAAAACGGATTTCAAAATCGAAATTCAAAAAGGGTCCTCGTTTGAGGGCCCTTTTATAATGAAATGCATCATGTGGCAGGCGTCGTCGTGGGGCGTTTGCGAATGTACCAGTACCAAACTCGGTAAGCTTCAAGTGCTGCAAGCGGGGCAAAGTGTATCAGTGCGGCTGCGGGGCTGCGCCAGTCATGCAAGGCGGCCCAGTGAAGCAGGGTTAAAACGGCCGCAGGATAGGTCCAGCGTTGAAGTGTTTTCCAGTTTGGCCCCATTTTGCTTACAAAATAGTCCATGGATGTGATGGCGAGCGGAATGAAAATGATGAACGCGATCCATCCGGTCCAGATATAGAATTTTGGTAGGTCTGATATCACGCGGTCCAGCGTGCCGACTTTGTAAAAGTAAAACACCGCATGCAACGCGGCATAACCAAAGGCAGCAACGCCCAAATGACGCCGATTTTTCTTGAGCCAAATTGGCCCTCGCCAGCCTTTAAAGAGCATTGCCAATGGCGTTGCCATCATTGCGACAATCAAAAAACGCGCAGAAAATTCGCCAGTGGTGTGTACGAGTTTACCGAAAATACGCGGATTGTCAGACGTTAAAATGTCATTGAACATCATGAGGGCGGGGAGGGTGAAAAGACCCCAAACCCAATACGGGGTAAAAAAGGACAGAGGTTTCATGCTGGCTCCAAAGTTCGCTTGCGATCAAGTATGATACGTTTGGCACATAGCGTTCCGTCGCTCTCATGTGATTTTTTGACGTATTACCCTGACTGAATTTTTTGCATCTGGGCGTCAAAGGCCTTCCATGTGATCGAAGCCTTGTTGCCAGCAAAACCATGGTAGTGAGATTTGCCATTTGAGGTTGGCAGGCCGGCCCAAATTTTGGCAAGGTTGTTCATGAAATCATGTCGCGGCAAGGTGCCCGTTTGAAATTCATATAGTCCGGCATCGGCTAAAAGAATATCGGACAATGCATCTTGCACGTCAGGCGAGAACAGTGCGCCGTGTGACACCCCCAATTCATTGACGACCCGCTTGAGCGTCTTGGGAATGAACTGGTAGCGGCCAATGGCATGGGGTTGGCCTGGTGTCGCATCGAACCACGCATAAATTTCGCGGATTGTCATGTGCGTGGGCTTCTTGGGGGGGCGTACTTTGGCCCCGTGCTGGACGGCATCATAACCATCACGACGAGACTCGGCTTGGCCAATGATAAAGCGAATTTGATCAACCGAGGTCACACCTTTTGGACGACGATAGGGCGCGCGCATGGCGGCCGTCATAACGTGGTTTTGCGTGGGTAATGCAATAGGCAGGTTGGCGTGAATAGGTTGGGCGATGGGGGCTGGGCGCGCAGGGAGCGGGGCAAAGAACCCTAGGTTGGCATCTGTCGGCATCAGACTAGGGCTTTGGGTTGAGGTGAGAAAGAGAGGTTGGGCGCTGCCTGTTGGTGCAAGTACACCGCGACTTTGGAAAAACAAGGATCCGCTGATTTTAGAGCTGGGTTCTGCAATGGCCGACCCCAACGCGACGAACAGCAATAGATGAGCACCAAGTACACGGTAGACTAAAGTCATTCTGACCTCCTTGTGGTGAGCAGCACATCCCGATGGGGGGCTGCGTCAAACAAGAAGACTATCGATCCAATTTATTTAGAATTGGTTGAGTTTGGAAAATTTTAGAGCGCCAAGCAAGAGCATCAGAATAAGATCAAAAATGCAAAAGGCCCGAGCAGTGATGCCCGGGCCCATTTTTTGTGATCTGAAAGGGGATTAGCCTTTGTAGAACTCAGGGTAGGCTTCCATACCAAGTTCAGCTTTGTCGAGGCCCATGATCTCAGCTTCTTCGGAGACGCGGATACCACCGACTGCTTTGAGGATCAGCCAAACCACCAAGGAGGTGATGAACACAAAGGCGCCGATTGCGATGATGCCGATGGCTTGTGTGACAAAGGATGTACCGTCGTTTGTGATTGGAACAGCCATTGTGCCCCAGATACCAGCGATCAAGTGAACAGGGATCGCGCCAACAACGTCATCGATTTTGAGTTTGTCGAGCATTGGCACTGCGTAAACAACGATCACGCCGCCGATACCGCCGATAACCAAAGACATGAACAAAGATGGCATCAATGGTTCAGCTGTGATGGATACGAGGCCAGCAAGCGCACCGTTGAGGATCATTGTAAGGTCAGTTTTGCCGTAAGTCACTTGTGTGAGGATCAGTGCCACAACCGCGCCAGCTGCTGCCGCCATGTTTGTGTTTGCAAAGATGCGAGACACGTCAGTGATGTCGCCAACTGTACCAGCAGCCAATTGTGAGCCGCCGTTAAAGCCGAACCAACCGAGCCACAAGATGAATGTACCCAAAGTTGCGAGCGCCAAGTTTGAACCAGGCATTGGCACGGTACGGCCATCTTTATATTTGCCGATACGTGGACCAAGAACGAGGGCCCCTGCAAGAGCCGCGAAACCGCCAGCCGCGTGCACCAAAGTTGAGCCAGCAAAGTCAGAGAAGCCCATTTCAGACAAGAAGCCGCCGCCCCACTGCCAAGATGCTTCGATCGGGTAGATAACGCCGGTCAAGATCGCAGTGAAGATAAGGAAAGGCCAAAGTTTGATGCGCTCAGCAAGTGTACCGGACACGATGGACGCTGTTGTCGCACAGAACATCAACTGGAAGAAGAAATCAGAGGCACCTGATGCGTAATCAAGGGCGGCGTCTGCTGCGTCAAGGCCAACTGGCTCAAGCGATGTGATGGCAAACCATGGGCCCATGATGCCTTCGATCACCCATTCGCCCGGGTACATGATGCCGTAGCCGATGAGCCAGTACATGATGGACGCGATTGCAAAGAGTGCAATGTTTTTGGTCAGCTGTGTGGCCACGTTTTTAGACCGCACGAGGCCGGCCTCAAGCATGGCGAAACCAGCAGCCATCCAGAACACCAAGAAGCCACCGATGAGGAAGAGCAACGTGGTAAAGATATAGGGGTTGATGTCAGGCGCGGCTTCAGCGGCGTCCTGAGCAAAGGCAACAACGGGTAGCGCAGAGGCAACCAGTGAGGCCGGGATGAGTTTGGTGAGTTTCATGTAAGAAGTCCCTTTTGTCTCAATCTTGCGCGCTTAGATCGCGTCGTCGTTTGTTTCGCCGGTACGGACGCGCACTGCGCCTTCCACGTCGAGAACAAAGATTTTGCCGTCGCCGATTTTATCGGTTTTGGCAGTTGTTGCGATGGTGTCGACAACTTGTTCGGCCATGGCGTCTGCCACAACAACTTCAAGTTTCACCTTCGGCACGAAGTTCACGGCGTATTCTGCGCCGCGGTAAATTTCTGTGTGACCTGACTGTGAGCCAAAGCCCTTTACCTCGGTCACCATCATGCCGCGCACGCCAATGCTGGTGAGTGCTTCGCGGACTTCTTCAAGCTTAAATGGCTTGATCGCTGCGATAATTAATTTCACGTTGTTCCCCTTCCGATTAGTCGGGTGCTGTCAGCTCAGACAGGCACTGGCCAAGAAAGACGCTGTTAAGGGTTTGTACACAAGGAATGGCGCGCTCAATTGTGAGTCAAAAACAGGCAATGGCGCTCAAAAATTATACATTTTAATCACCTTGACTAATAAATGGGCGAAAAAGAAAGCGAAGACGGGGGTGCGATTCCCCTCAACATTCGTGAAGCGCCTCTATACTGTGCAAGCAACCTACAAAAACGATTGAGCAAGTGACATGGCAGGACAAGGTGGCACAGGCCGCGGTGGTGGTAAAAAACGCTTGGTGGCAGAGCGCCGATATCCCGCAGCGGCGCAGGCCAAACCCAAAGCAAAAGCCCGCGCAAAGCCAAAGCGTTCCAAAACGATACGCAAAGGCAAAACCTCACCTAAAAAGTCGTCGAATATCTTTGTGCGGCTGATTGGTGGTATGATCCGTTGGGTGTTGCATTTGATTTGGCTGGTGTTTTCACGTGCCGCGTTGGCGGGGGCTGCGGTTCTTGGTCTCGCGGTTTTCTACATCTATATGACACTGCCACCGTTTTCTGACTTGTTGGACGGGCGTGCGCGAGGGTCCGTGACGTTAACGGATCGCGATGGCGCGGTTTTTGCATGGCGCGGCGAACAGTTTGGCGGGCAGATCACCGCAGATACCGTGTCGCCGCATTTGCGCAATGCGATTATAGCGACCGAAGACAAACGGTTCTTTAAACACCTCGGCGTGTCGCCGCGCGGCATTGCCTCGGCGGTGAAAATCAACCTCGCGGCAGGACGCGGGCCTTTGTCTGGCAATGGCGGGTCGACGTTGACGCAACAAACCGCAAAGCTTTTGTGTCTTGGCGTGCCCTTCGATCCCAAAGCCTGGAAAAGTCAAACCGAATATGAAGCCGATTGCCGTGAAGGCAGCGTGGTGCGCAAAGCCAAAGAGGCCGTCTATGCGATGGCGATGGAAGCGCGCTATTCTAAGAACGAAATCTTATCCATATACATGAACCGTGCGTTTTTGGGATCTGGCGCAAATGGGTTCGAGGCCGCATCACAACGTTACTTTGGCAAATCAGCCGCACAGGTGAATATTGCCGAGGCCGCGATGTTGGCTGGGCTTTTGAAAGCCCCAACGCGATATGCGCCGACCAATAATATTGAACGGTCTCGCGAACGCGCGGGCATTGTTTTGCTTTTGATGAACCAGCAAGGGATGATTTCGGATGGTGAGCGTGCCGATGCCAAAGCCAACCCCGCTGAATTGTCTGAGGCCGCCGAGCAACGCGCCGGTGGTTATTTCGCTGATTGGGTGATGGGCGCTGGCCCAGACTTTTTGACGCGTGAGACGACCGAGGATGTGATCATCGAAACGACCTTTGATCCGCGTTTGCAAACCGCCGCCGAAGACGCACTGACATGGGTGTTTGATAATAAAGTGCGCGCAGGCTCCAAAGCACAGGCCGCGATTGTGATCATGAGTGCGGATGGTGCGGTGCGGGGCATGGTCGGTGGGCGCAAACTGCGCGGTGTTGCGGGCGCATTCAATCGCGCAACCATGGCGAGCCGCCAGCCGGGTTCGGCGTTTAAGCCTTTTGTCTTTGCAACTGCGTTGGATATGGGGTGGTCCTATGACAGCCCGATCTTAGATGAGCCGATCACAGTCAATATACCCGGCTCAGGTGAATGGTCACCGCAAAACTATGACCGTAAATTTCATGGCATGGTGACCGTGACAGAGGCACTGAAAAACAGTTTTAATATTCCAGCTGTGAAATTGGCGATGGATGTGGGGCTTGAGAACGTACGCACGGTGGCGCAAATGTTTGGCATCGAAAGCGATCTGGCCCAAGGGCCTGCGTTGGCTTTGGGCGCGTCAGAATCCACGCTTTTGGAAATGACGGGTGCCTATGCGGGGATCTTGAATGGGGGGTCCTCTGTGACGCCTTACGGCTTGCGGTCCTTGCGCCTCAAGGGGGATTCAGAGCCTTTGATGGGGCAGGATGGTGGTTTGGGTGAGCGGGTCATCACGCCCGCCGCCGCAGAGCAGCTGATCTATATGATGTATAATGTCGTGCAAAACGGAACAGGTGCACGGGCGCGTTTGGACGGTGTCGAGGCCGCGGGCAAAACCGGCACGACTCAAGCGGCACGCGACGCATGGTTCATGGGCTTTACCGCTGATTATGTTGTGGGGGTCTGGATGGGCTATGACGACAACTCGCCGTTGACGGGGGTCACGGGGGGCGGTTTGCCGGCTGATATTTGGCACGAAACCATGACGCGTGTGCAACAAGGGCGCCCTGGAAACCCTTTGCCGATGTTACGTCCATCAACGCCCCCGAAAATTCCCGCCAACACCAGGCAAAGTGTATCCAACAGTGGTGCGCGCAAAAGCAATGACAAGGCGCAGAATGTTTTGGGGGATATCTTGTCATCGATCTTTGGCGGTAAAAACTAATGCCTTAAAACGGTGACTGGTTTTGATATTAAAATGGCGCGCCCTCTGTTAAAAGGGCGCGCCATTTTGTGTCTAGAATGCGTGTACAAACGCTTACTTGAGGCTTGCTGTCAGCTTGTCGATATTGCCACCTGCTTTGTCGAGCATGGCCCCGATTTCGGCGCGCTCAGATTTTAGCAGTGAGATACCTTCAATCGTCAGGTCAATGAACTTGCCTGTTTTGTCAGCCACAATGAATGAGATCGCAAAGGGCGATTCACCACGCAAAATAGCTGTGCAGGACACATCATAGATCGAGTTGATCTTTTGCGTCTTTTTCACTTCGATTTTACCGCCAATAAATTCGCGGAACCGCGAGCCGTATTTACGCGCAATGTAGCTTTGGAACGCTTTGGTGAAAGCGTTCAGTTGGGCAGATGACGCAGAGCGAGCCGGTGGCCCAAGCACCGAGCGTGCGATGTTTGGCGTGTCAGCGTAGTTCACCAAAACGCGCTCAAAGTCACGGTACATGCCAGACTCAGACTTACCTGAGTTGATAATGGCATTGATGTCTTTGACTGTGTTGGTGATCAGGGCTTCGGCCTGCGCACTTGAAAACGCTAAGGCTGACTGCGGCATAGCCACCATCATCGCGAGGCCAGACATGGCTCCGGTTAAAAAACTGCGACGGCCCAGAATGGTTGGTCGGGAAGGGAACATGTTATTCATAAAAATCCTCGTAAAGGTCGTAAGAGGGGCTGTTCGCTGGATCAGAATCGTCTTGCGAAACAGCGGTACCAAGTTCAAAGCGTCGCTTGTCTAGATACGACAACCGCATCTGTGCATACCCATCCGCACTGCCGTAAATCACAGAGTCGTACAGATCAGAATAACGATAACGTTTGTCAACGATGTCTGCCACCTTCAAAGGCGTAGAGGCGCTGGCGATCGCGGGATCCACCACAGCGCCGAGCGGATCAAGTGCAATATCGACGATCAGACCAATCATGTCGCGATTCGTTGAGGGGCCATAGACGGGCAAAACGATGTATTCGCCTTCGCCAAACCCCCAAACATGCAACGTCTCACCGAAATCAGTGTCACGCTCAACAAGTCCGACCTCGGATGCCGGATCCAAAAGACCCGCAACCCCAAGCGTCGCATTCAAGGCAAAGCGTGCTGTGTTTTGCAGCGCGTCCCCCAATTTGAACTGAAGCAGATTGTTGACCACGGTGCCCGGCAAACCCAGCGTATCAGAAACATTGCTCAACCCTTTGCGCACCGGATCAGGCAACACCGTTCCATAGGCTACAGCGATGGGTTTAATAACGCCGCGATCCAGTTGAACGTTAGAAGCATGCGTCGCACGGTTCTGCGCCTCATGAGGGTCATTTATTCCCACTGATGGGGCATGCGAACTACACGCGGACAACGTCAGCGCTGTGGCAAAGATAAGGGCAAGCTGTTTCACTGGTATAAAATCCAATAATATGCGTTGGCAGCTATGAGGCTGCTGGGTATACCCGCCAGATAGTCTCTATTTGGCGAAAGCCCAATATTAACATGCTGTGCAGTACGGTCCTGTGACACAGAATCAACAATGTGCGACCCGATTGTACTCATTTTGCGGCAGCTTGCCGCACAAAGTTAAAAATGTGAGCTAAAGATATTTGATGACACAGGACTCCATTCGCCAAGGCAAAGAAGAACTCGCGCAGGTGCGTAAGCGTTCGCGCAGCCTTTTTATCGCCACAGGCATCTTTTCGGTGTGCTTGAATGCTTTGATGCTGACGGGGCCGTTGTTCATGTTGCAAGTCTATGATCGCGTTTTGGGGTCTGGCTCTGAGGCGACGTTGATTGCGCTGTTCGTGATCGTTGGGTTTTTATACTTGATGATGGGCCTGCTTGATGGGGTGCGTTCGCGCGTGCTCACGCGGATCGGTGCGCGGTTTCAATCAGACCTTGAGCAGCGCGTTTTTAGTGCCTCCATGCGCAAATCCGCGATACAGCAACAACAGCCTGGAAAAGCCAGCCCCATGGATGATCTCACAGCCATCCAACGGTTTTTGGCCTCGCCCGTGATGGCCGCCTTGTTCGATTTGCCATTTGTACCGTTGTTCTTGTTTGGCATTGCATTGTTCCATCCATATTTGGGCTATCTTGCCGTTGGTGGGGGCTTTGTTTTGGTGCTTGTCACGTTGTTCAATCGATCTGCCTCAAAGCATCCACAAAGTATAGCCACCCGTGCTGAGGCCGCCTCAGCACAAATGGCCGCTCGACTTGGCGCAGAGGCTGAATCCGTACGTGCGCTTGGTATGGAGCGGGCTGCTTTTGAGCGTTGGTTTCAATCGCGCAAAATCGCGATGAGCCAAGGTATCCAAGCATCGGATTTGACCATGAGCTTCACAGCTATGTCCAAAGCGCTGCGTTTGTTTTTACAATCCGCGATGCTTGCGCTGGGCGCGTGGCTGGTGTTGCAACACGAAGTGTCCGCAGGGGCGATGATCGCCAGTTCTATTTTACTCGGGCGTGCTTTGCAGCCGATCGATTTGATGGTTGGGCAATGGAGCGCCGTGCAACGGGCCAATTTGGGATGGTCCAATTTGGCCGAATTGCTTGGCTCTATCACCAAAGATCCCACGCGCACTGCGTTGCCCCGCCCCAAAGCCAACTTGAATGTGCTCAACCTCACGGTCATTCCTCCTGGCCAAGCGCAAGCCTCATTGCGGATGGTGTCGTTCAGGGCCGAACCCGGCGAAGCTGTTGGTGTTATCGGCCCGTCAGGGTCTGGCAAATCCACCTTGGCACGGGCTTTGACCAGCGTTTGGTCGCCCTCTGGTGGTGCAATCCGCTTGGATGGGGCGAAACTTGATCAATATGACCCTGACGTTCTGGGCAGCTATATTGGATATTTGCCGCAACGTGTGCAGCTGTTTGATGGAACGATCGCAGAGAATATCGCAAAGCTGACATCTCAACCGGATGGCGCCACTGTGGTCGCCGCCGCACAAAAAGCTGACGCACACTCTATGATCCTGTCCTTGCCCAAAGGGTATGATACGCCGGTGTCATCTGCCGGCGGTCTATTGTCTGGCGGGCAATTGCAGCGGATTGGGTTGGCGCGGGCGTTTTACGGCAATCCCGTGTTGGTGATTTTAGATGAACCCAATTCGAATCTTGATAATGACGGCTCCATCGCACTCAACGCGGCCATTCGGCGCCACAAACAAGAAGGCGGCACTGTCTTGATTATGGCGCATCGGCCTTCTGCGATCCAAGAATGTGAAAAACTTTTGGTGCTTGAAAACGGCGCGTTGCGGGCATTTGGACCACGTGATGCGGTTCTTAAAGAAATGGTGCAAAACAGCCAGGACATTATGCGTAAACCAGGCCCAGGGGGCGTGCGATGACCCAGAATTTTCCCCCTAAAACTGAGACGACAAAAATCCCCAGTGCTTTGGTTGCGCCTGTCGATGTGCCGCAATCTGTCGCGCCGATTGAGCCGGTACAATGGTCCGTACGCGGACCTTTGATTGTTGGTCTTATCTGTATTCTCGTCCTGTTTGGCGGTTTCGGACTTTGGGCCGTTGTGGCACGCATTGAC
>JBLHXX010000031.1:0-31892 GCA_047630475.1 Celeribacter sp.
GATTGCATACCTTGATCCACATAGGATTTGATTGCTTTGGTCAGCGACCCAACCACAGGCAGTTCGACAAATTCGGGCCCGATGTCGGGATCTAGGCCAAGCCCCGTGATCCACGTGTCCACATCCGCTTGCTGACCGCGTTTGTAAGCGATGAACACAATCGTTGGATCGCCGGGGAAATCATCAGGCAAAATATGCGTTTTGCCGTTCAGATCTTGTGACGAAAATGTCGGAAAGGTTTCGGCAAAGGCGGTGGTCGTTATGAATGTGATGATCAGACTTAGGGCTTTAAAGAGGCGCATGATGAATTCCTTTTATTGAACGTGATACGTCTGTGACGCCCTTTTGGATCACAGACTTGGCACAGCGCGTCAGTCATGCGATAGGGTTGCCAACGCAAAATACTCGGATTCCTCACATGTATATCGTCACGCTTTTGACCTCTCCTGCCAATCCATCTTTGTCTCGCGAAGCCGTTGAGGCGTTGCGCAATGCGTGGGGTGGCGGCGATGCGCAGTGGTTGGCAACGGGCGAGGTCGCTGAATTTGTTGTTGGCGAAAAACCTGCGAACCAATGGGATGTTTGGTCTGCTTTGCAATCCGAGGGCATCGATTTGATCGTTTTGCCCAAAGCCACGCGCCGCAAAAAAATGCTGCTGGCCGATATGGACAGCACGATGATCCAACAAGAATGCATCGATGAATTGGCCGATGTGGCGGGCGTTGGCGCGCGGGTCAAAGACATCACGGCGCGGGCGATGAATGGCGAGCTGGATTTTGATGGGGCTTTGAAAGAACGTGTGGGCCTGCTCAAAGACCTAGATGAAAGCGTGATCCAAGAGGTCATCGACACCCGAATCACGTTTATGCCCGGTGGCAAAGAATTGCTGGCGACGATGAAACGCGACGGCGCTTATGCGGCTTTGGTCTCTGGCGGGTTTACGGCCTTTACGGGGCATGTCGCTGACGCGCTGGGCTTTGACGAAAATCGCGCCAATACGCTGAACGTGGCCGACGGCAAACTCAGCGGCACTGTTGGTATGCCCATTTTGGGCCGTGAAGCCAAAGTGCAAGCGCTCAAAGACATCACCACGCGCCTGGGCCTAAGCCACGATGATGTGATGGCAGTGGGGGACGGGGCGAATGATTTGGGTATGCTTGGGCTTGCTGGTGCAGGCGTGGCGCTGCATGCGAAGCCTTCTGTCGCGGCGGACTGTGACATTCGCATCAATCACGGTGATCTGACTGCGCTTTTGTATATCCAAGGCTACGCCAAATCCGAATTTGCCCCGTCTGAGACGGCTTAAGTGTTTGAGCTGTCCGGCGATCTTGTTCTCATCTTGATGGGGGCCGCCTTTGTCGCGGGCTTTGTTGATTCGATTGCAGGGGGGGGCGGGCTGATCACGGTGCCGGCTTTGATGTTGGCGGGTGTGCCGCCGATCACAGCGCTGGCCACCAATAAAGTCCAAGGGCTGTTTGGCGCTGGCATGGCCGCGATCACCTATGCGCGCGCTGGGCATGTCGATTTGCGCAGGCAAATTTTTCCTGCTGGGCTCGCGTTTGTCGGGGCTGTGTTGGGCGCGGTTTTGGCCAGTCATCTGCCTGTGGCTGTGATGCGTATCGGCTTGCCGTTTTTGTTGATCGCGATTGCTTTGTTTTTCGCCTTCAAACCTGGCCTTGATGATGTGGACAAAGTGCAACGAATCACGCCGTTGATGTTCACCGCCACTTTGGTGCCTTTTGTGGGCTTCTACGATGGCTTGCTTGGCCCCGGAACGGGCGCGTTCTTTATGCTCGGGTTTGTCGGGTTGGCTGGCTATGGCATTCTCAAAGCGACGGCCCATACCAAGCTGTTGAATTTTGCGTCAAATATCGGCGGGCTGTGTGGGTTTATCTTGGTTGCTAAGCCTTTGTGGGTTCTGGGTCTTGCCATGGGGGGCGCGCAGATTGCGGGTGCGTATCTAGGGTCAACTTTGGCGACGCGCATCGGCGCGCGATTGATCAAACCGGTTTTGGTTTTGGCCTCAACGGCCTTGGCGTTGCGTCTCATGTGGGACTGGTTTTAGCGGGTTTTCGCTGAATTTCTGACGCTCCATCACGTTTCAGCGAAATTCTGCCAAGGGGTCTTTCACAATTCGGCAGGATTACGTTACTGTGTCTACAGAAGTTGAAAACAGGTCCAAGTCACCTTTAAGCCGTGAAATAGACGGCACAGGCGACAGATACACAGGCCGCGTTAGACAGAGGCAGCGAGAATTCAATGAGCTTTTCCATCCATAAATTTATTTTGGGCGCAGTGTTTGCTGTGGCCGCTTTGGGCGCGCAGGCCCAAGAAAGCACAAACAAAGTCGGTAACAATACCGATTGGTATGTGTTTGAGGAATCCAAGCCCACCAAACAATGCTGGGCCGTGTCCAAACCTAAAGAAACCGTCAACACAGACAGCGCTGGGCGGATCAAATCCGTAACGCGCTCTGAAATTCTGTTGTTCGTATCTTACGCGTTGTCCAACGGCGTCAAAGGCCAAGTGTCCTTCATGGGGGGCTATCCCTTTGCGTCGGGCTCTGAAGTCAGCTTGGAAATCGGCGGCACAGAATTTTCATTGTTCGTTGATGGCGAAACCGCATGGGCGGCGACCACTGATGACGATGCGCGTATTGTGGCTGCGATGAAGCGCGGGGCGTCTGCTGTTTTGACAGGGCGTTCTGCACGCGGCACAATCACCAAAGACACGTTTTCTTTGCTCGGCTTTACAGCATCTGTCGAGGAAGCAAACAAACGCTGCGGTTGATACCGTTAAAATTCCCGTTTCAAAAGGCTCCCGATTGGGGGCCTTTTTCATTTGTCTTTCATGATGGCCAAGAATCTTGTAGATGAGCGGCTTCATAAGCTGAAAAGAGACCTGCCATGCAACCTATCGCACCGATCACTCAGGATGTTCTGACCATCCCTCGCAAAGACCCTGTGGGCGATAAGATCAATTTGGTTGGTCTCACGCGGGAAAAACTGCGCGAGGTTTTGATCGAAAACGGCACGCCGGAAAAGCAGGCCAAGATGCGCGTTGGGCAAATTTGGCAGTGGATTTATGGCTGGGGTGTGCGTGACTTTGACGACATGACCAACCTGTCGAAATCCCTGCGCGAAGATTTGAAAGCTTCTTTCGTGGTTGCCGTGCCCGAGGTGGTGACCAAACAAGTGTCCGAGGATGGCACTCGCAAATATCTCGTGCGGATCGCTGGCGGGCATGAAGTTGAGGTCGTCTACATCCCTGAAACAGATCGCGGCACACTGTGTGTGTCGTCACAAGTCGGCTGTACGCTGACCTGTTCGTTCTGCCACACAGGCACACAAAAGCTGGTCCGCAATCTCAGCGCAGGCGAGATCATCGGTCAAGTGATGGTGGCGCGTGATGATCTGGGCGAATGGCCCGAGCAGGGTGCAAAAAATACCGAAACACGGCTTTTGTCGAATATCGTTTTGATGGGCATGGGCGAGCCTTTGTACAACTTTGAAAACGTGCGCGATGCGATGAATATCGCGATGGACCCCGAGGGCATTCAGTTGTCGCGCCGTCGCATCACCCTGTCCACATCTGGCGTTGTCCCTGAAATTGCGCGCACCGCCGAAGAAATCGGGTGCCAATTGGCGATCTCTTTCCATGCGACCACTGATGAGGTGCGCAATAAATTGGTGCCCATCAACAAACGCTGGCCGATCGAAACTTTAATCGAAGCTCTGCGGGCCTATCCGCGCGTGTCCAATTCCGAGCGCATCACCTTTGAATACGTGATGCTGCACGGCGTGAACGATAGTGACGAAGATGCTTATCGCTTGCTGGAACTCATCAAGGGCATCCCAGCTAAGATCAATTTGATCCCCTTCAACGAGTGGCCCGGCGCGCCTTACAAACGCTCGTCCAACAACCGTATCCGTGCCTTTTCTGATATTATTCATGATGGGGGCTATGCCTCGCCTGTGCGCAAACCGCGCGGCGAAGACATCATGGCCGCCTGTGGCCAGTTGAAATCTGAAACGGAACGCGCGCGTAAATCACGCAAACAGATCGAAGCAGACGCCGGCCTTTAGGTCGCTAACGCCAAATTAACCATGCCTGAGCCACCTTTGGGCATGGATTGGATACAGATCAGATTCGACGAGGACCTCGCCCGCTCCGTTGAGCGCGCGGCCTCCCGTGTAGATATGCCTGTGGGCAGCTACATTCGTGACACCTTGGCCAAAGCCAGTCAGCCGTGCCACCCTGCACTGGCCTATGCTGGTCCGCGTAAGCCGCTTGGCCTACGTGCATATCTTGCCCATGATTTTGCTTACGCCCAAGATTGGGATGATCTGCAAGAGGGCTTGCGCGCCAAAGGATATGAATTGGCTGAACGCGGTGGCGGCCTTGTGCTGCGAACTGTCGAAGGTGAGCGCCTGTGCAAGGCCTCTGACATCGGCCATCCTTATGCGGCCTTGATGAAAAGATTCGGTGCGCCGTTTCCCAATCACTCTCATCACCATTTAGAACAACGACATCTTGGTCAAATGACCCTTGGATTTTAATCATTGATTCAAAAGATTGTGTGCAAAGTACTTCTATGGAAAAAATGACAATTCTTCTCCCCGAAAACACCGCAGAAATGCTACATCTTCTTGCTCGTGAAACGGGTCAAAATATCGGTGATATGGTACATGAAATGGCCTTGGACCGTTACATGAGGCACGCTTTGAATGGGGCTGAAATAGGGGACTTTAGGGTGTCTGAGGCTGTGACGGTTGCGGCCGTACGGCGTTAACCATACATCGTAGCCACAATCATAGTATGGTCGGGTGCCTGCCTCATCCAGACACCCAAACCAGTTATTCATCGTAACTTGACTAAGCTTCACGCTTTTCCGCGACACCTTGCCAATCATCTATGGCTTGCACCGCTTCCTCGGCGGTTTCAACAAACCGAAACAACCTGAGGTCTTCGGCTGAAATCGTGCCCGCGTCTGCTAAAGCATCCCAATTGATAATTTTTTCCCAAAACGTTTTGCCAAATAGCAAAAACGGCACGCGTTGCATGCGGCCTGTTTGGATCAATGTTAGTGCTTCGAACATTTCGTCTAACGTGCCAAACCCGCCGGGAAAGACCGCGACGGCGCTGGCGCGCATCAAAAAATGCATTTTCCGAACTGCGAAATAGTGAAAGTTGAAACACAAATCTGGTGTCACGTATTCGTTTGGGGCTTGCTCATGTGGCAATACAATATTTAACCCAATTGACACGCCGCCTGCATCCTGCGCGCCGCGGTTGCCAGCTTCCATCACACCCGGACCGCCGCCAGTGACAATCACGTCTTCACGGTGACCATTTTTTTTGGCACGCTCAGTCATAATACGAGCAAATGTGCGGGCTTCGTCGTAGTATTTTGACAAATCCGCGAGCGTTTTCGTGCGCGCCGTGTCTTTTTTTGCGGGCTCAGGAATACGGGCACCACCGAACAAAACAATCGTGCTTTCAACGCCATACTCGGCCATCATCATTTCAGGTTTCAGCAATTCCAACTGCAAACGCACAGGGCGTAATTCGTCGCGGCACATGAACTCTTGATCCGAAAATGCCAAAGCATATGCAGGGGATCGGGTCTGGGGCGTGTCTGGAATTTCCCGCGCGGTGACAATGTCTTCGTGACTGTCACGCAAAGGGTGACGTATTGTATGCTTTGTGTCGCTTTTGTCGGACATCTCGTATTCCTCAATAGGGGCGTCAAATTTATCTTTGTGTGCGCACTCAAATCAGCTGTGCGTTGCGTGCGCGCCTCCAAGCGACTATAGCCACATGCAACAGATATTCCATGACCACTTGGGAGACAGATATGTCCAACGCTCAACTTGAAACTGCCATCGAATCCGCATGGGAGGCACGTGACACGATCACGTCCGCCACGACTGGTGAAGCCCGCGATGCGATTGAAGATACGCTCAATGCGCTCGACAGCGGTAAGCTGCGTGTGGCTGAGAAAATGGAAAACGGCGATTGGCACGTAAACCAATGGGCCAAAAAAGCTGTGCTTTTGGGATTCCGAATCAAAGACATGGAAGAACATTCCGGTGGCCCACAAGGCGCTGGCTGGTGGGATAAAGTTGACAGCAAGTTCAAAGGCTGGGGTGCTGCAGAGTGGAAAAAGGCCGGTTTTCGCGCTGTTCCAAACTGTGTTGTACGTAAATCTGCCTACATCGCCCCTGGTGCTGTTTTGATGCCATCTTTTGTAAATCTTGGCGCCTATGTCGGCGAGGGCACCATGGTTGATGCGTGGGCCACTGTTGGATCATGCGCACAAATCGGCAAAAATGTGCACCTGTCTGGTGGCGTTGGCATCGGTGGTGTTCTTGAGCCTATGCAGGCTGGCCCAACCATCATCGAAGACAACTGTTTCATCGGGGCGCGCTCGGAAGTTGTTGAGGGCTGCATCGTGCGTGAAGGCGCGGTTTTGGGCATGGGCGTCTTTATCGGCCAATCCACAAAAATTGTTGACCGTGACACAGGCGAAGTGACCTACGGCGAAGTGCCGCCATACTCTGTTGTTGTTGCGGGCTCTATGCCCTCTAAAAATGGTGTGAACCTTTACTGTGCTGTGATCGTGAAACGCGTTGACGCGAAAACGCGGTCTAAAACAGGTATCAACGAACTTTTGCGCGACTAACTCCCCATCTTCAAAATACGCCCGCCAATCGTGTGGGCGTATTTTTTTGGTATAAGGCTACATCATGACTGACAAAGTGAAAAAACCATCCCGTCAAAAAGCCTATACGCTTTTGGTGGAAGTGGGCCGAAAGGAAGACGACGGTCTGCCTAAAAATGCCACGGGTGGCGCGTTGATGATCTATGCTTCTGGCGTGGATGAGGCCGAAGCCGTGCGTGAAACGGTGGCGCTTTTGAAGCAAGCTGATCTTGCGCCTCTGGATGTCACCGGTTACGGCACACTCGAAGAGCGTTTGGCAGAAGGCCATGACATTTCGGACGATGAGATTGCTTTGATGCAGCGCGCACTTGATGAAAATTCGGTTGTGGTGGCACAGATGACACCGTTTTTCGGGAACGAGCCGCGCGAGATTTAATAAATCTACCTGTTGCCGAACCACTTTTTGTAAACACGATCATAGGTGCCATTTTCGCGCAACTCTAACAGGCTTTGGTTGATTTGCTCTGACAAAGGTGAATTGGATGGCAAAGCAATGCCGTAGTTCTCAGCCAAGAATACTTGCCCAACCAGCCGCGCGTGGTTGTTTTTTTGCGAATTGACATAATAGGCTAAAATCGGGGCATCAAAGACCACGGCATCGATTTTGTCTGCTTCAAAAGCTTCCAGAAGCAGCGTAACATCGGAATAGCCTGAAAAGCCTAAGTCACGCTTGTCTAAAAAATCAGCAGCGGTAGATCCTGAAATTGTTCCAACGTTTTTGCCGTAAAGGTCATTGATGTCTGACACATTGGCTTGGATTGCGCCTACAGTCATGGCTGCGGTGATTCTGGCCACGAATACAGATACAAAAAACAACGACGAGATTACCAAAAATACGCCAAACAAGCGACCCATGGGGGTGCGTGGTTGGCGCTCTTCAAATCCGCCGTTGACGATCAAATTAAGGGCCCACCAAAATGCAGGAAACATAGCTTCGCGCGCACTCATATCAAAGTAATCTTGATGACGGCGCTCTAAACGCCACATCAGCATCCCGCCGCCCAGAAGCAATGCAAAGGCACCAAGAATCGCCAGAACCAAATCTTTAGACAGCAAAATATGCCACATCGAGTCGGTATTCGCATCGGATTTGGTCATGATTTGTAAACCAGCCTCAAAAATAGGCTGTGAAAAATCCATAACGGCTTCACGGCTTGCTGTGATCGAAATATTGGCAACCGCAGCGTCAGCGGAGCCATCCTTAACGGCCCCCAACATGTCGCCAAAGCTTTGTACGCGATTGACCGAATATGTCCAATCGAGATTTTTTGCGACTTCTTCGAGAAGGTCCATTGAAAAACCGGTGTCCCTGCCATTTTCAACCATGGAAAACGGTGCGCGGGTCACTGTTGTGACGGTTAAATCTTTGGCATTTGCGATGTTTACCTCAAAGAGGCAGACCGCGAGCGTACAGAGTATTGTAAAATATTTTTTCATGGTGCCCCCAACGGTTGGCATATGGCATATTCATACCCGTCGATGCAATCGACTTTAAAGGTAGCGATCCGAAAGCAGGGCCGTGGCCTCGTGTTCAAGTAGAAAACGCGGCGTATGCGTCTGTAACTGCGCCAATCTTTGAGGAGTCAAGTGAGATAGGCGCGTTCGAGCATGAACCTCGGCGTTGTTTGTATCGTGCTGGGGAGTCAAGGACAGTACTGCGATGCCTGCTACGCGAAAGGATCCAAGGTTTTGCAACATCAAGTGGTACCGTGTGGCCAAAGGTGCACAATAGATTTGTGAACGAGGCGCGAAGGGGGCAATGTGCTCGGCTTTAACGCTGACTGTTTCGCACCCAAATTGATATTCGGTGTCTGCGCCGCCTGTTAAGATATGGGTGTCTTTTGAGACAGAAAGAGTCTGCGTTAGATTTTGAAAGGGGCGGCGCAACTCAACACTGCGATGCCCACCAAAGTTTGGCATCTTAGATTGTACAAGAGTGACGAGCGGTGTCAGACCAGCGTCTTGTGTCACGATCAAATCATTAGGTGCCAACTTTTCAATTGGTGTTGGGCCGTTTTCAGTATCAACAAGTGCTCCGGCACATAACCCAGACGTATAGCCCAACTTTTCCACCTGATTTGATATGAGAAATGTCGATACCGCAGATGTGAGGGATGGGCGGTCTTTGCTAAAAAGGACGCGCGCGAGATCATCCATCGGAATCGCATAGGCTGTGTCGATGGTTTGTGAATAAATTTGCCCAGTTCCAATATCTTCGGCGGATAGCCAACTGCGCTTTTGGTAGGCATCCCATGAAAAACTGATACGAATAGGCGTGTCTTTGTGGCATGATGAGAGGTCAAGAGAGGTCATCATCAAATTGACGCCTTGTTCGTTTGCAAACCAAAGTCGACCATTTGGGCCAAGCACCATGTGCATGGATCGGCGATATTTGTGCCAGCGCTCATAGTTAATTAATTCAAGGGGCTGATTGAATTTGTCGGGAAATAAGGCTTCAATGACGATTGTACCACGCGGCATCAGGCGACGCGGTACCGTACCTGTGAAGGACGCTTTTTGAAGCCCACATGGATCAAAAATCGCATGTTGGCCTCGCGCTCGCGCGCCAATCCAACTCATAGTGCGACCTCGTCAAAGGCTTTAGTTTCTATGCTTTCGACACTGGTTTTAGTGTTCGAACGTATTGCCTGTATCATTCTTGCAGCCCCACAATTGGGGGCAGACTCGTGCACTAAAACGCTAACTCACATATGTGAACTTTAAACTAGAAACCTGTTTTGACCGCCTCCGGTTTTCCGGATGTACTGGTCAAGCCTGCCACCTTTTTCATACGGAACCACGCCATTAAGCTTTTGTTAACCTTTCCAGAGGCCCAAGCTGAACTTCACACGCTACTTGTTACCTTTGCGCCACAATCTTGCGATTGCTCAGAGGTCCATGGCGCGCTAACCATAACGTAATAGGAGCGCCCAAATGACATTAGACCCAGTAGACCTCACCGCAGCTTTGATCCGTTGCCCGTCTGTCACCCCAATCGAGGCTGGGGCACTTGTCTTGCTTGAGCAGACCCTAACACAGGCCGGGTTTGAGTGTACGCGCGTTGATAGAAACGGCACACCCAATCTGTTCGCCCGTTGGGGTGCAAAAGGCGCGGTGCGCTCGCTTGGATTTAACGGACATACGGATGTCGTTCCGGTCGGCGATGAAAAAGCTTGGAGTAAAGCCCCATTTGGAGGGGTGATCGAAGACGGCGTTTTATGGGGGCGTGGCGCGACGGATATGAAGTCTGGTGTCGCCGCATTTGTCGCGGCCGCTGTGGATTATGTGACCCTAACCCCGCCAAATGGTGCAATTGTCATAGCCATAACAGGGGACGAAGAGGGGGATGCTCATGATGGAACTGTTGCGTTGCTGGATTGGATGAATGCTCAAGGCGAACGCATGACAGATTGTCTTGTGGGTGAGCCAACCTGCCCCAACACAATGGGTGAGATGATGAAAATTGGGCGCCGCGGATCCATCACCGGGTTCTTTACGGCACGCGGCATTCAAGGTCACGCGGCCTATCCGCATCGTGCCAAAAATCCTATCCCAGCACTTGCGCGCTTGGTCGACGAGCTATCAACACATACGCTTGATGAGGGAACAGAGCATTTCGATGCATCGACCTTGGTCGTGACAACTTTTGACACTGGGAACGCCGCGACGAACGTCATTCCTGCTGACTGTAAGGCGACGATCAATATTCGGTTTAATGACGCACATTGTGCTGCGAGCCTTGCTGTTTGGCTTGAGGCAAAAGCCGCTAAAATGAGCCAAGATACAGGGGTCGACATTTCAGTTGAAACCACAACCTCAGGAGACAGCTTTGTGACCCCTCCAGGGGATTTCGTACAGCTTGTATCGCAAGCCGTCACCCGTGAAACAGGGGTGACGCCTGTTTTGTCGACATCGGGCGGGACATCGGATGCGCGCTTTATGAAAAACCACTGCCCTGTGGTCGAGTTCGGTTTGGTGGGGAAAACGATGCACCAAGTTGATGAGCGCGTGCCTGTGGATCAAATCTATACGCTAAAAAATGTTTATTTACGCTTGATTAGAGACTACTTTGCATGAGTATCACGATTGAAATAGCATCTGACATTTCTCAATGTTTGGCGCTGCGGTTGGCTGTGTTTGTGGACGAGCAAAAGGTGCCAGTCGACGAGGAAGCCGATGCTCTTGATGATCAAAGCGTGCACTTCATTGCGCGCGACCATAACCAGCGGCCTGTTGGCACCGCGCGTATCTATGAAGTTGGTGAAACAGGTAAAATTGGCAGAGTTTGTGTCGTGAAATCACACCGAGGGACAGGTCTTGGCGCGAAGCTTATCGAAGCTTGCATCACTGAGCTCGTCAATCGGCCTCATATCACGCAGGCTAAGCTTGGTGCTCAAAATCACGCAATTAAGTTCTACGAACGGTTTGGGTTTTCGGTACAAGGCGAGGAATACATGGACGGTGGCATTCCACATCATGACATGGTGCTGTCTTTGTGAGGCCTAAGTTGATTGTTATGGTCAAAGAGCCAGTGCCTGGGCGAGTAAAAACGCGCTTAGGCCACGATTTAGGCATGGTGCCTGCCGCTCATTGGTTTCGCAAACAGGCCCTAAGCACCATTCGCCGCTTAGATGATCCGCGTTGGGATCTTGTTTTGGCGGTTTCGCCTGATCATGCGGGGCTGACAAGCCGGTTTTGGCCACAGCATATCGCGCGGGTTCCGCAAGGACGTGGTGATCTGGGCATGCGCATGATGCGTTTGTTTCGCGCTTCACTGTCGCCCAAAACATGCATTATTGGCGCTGATATCCCAGACATACAGCCTCGGCATATAATGGCATCTTTTGCTGCTTTAGGCTCACATTCTGGTGTTATGGGGCCATCGGATGATGGCGGCTATTGGTTGGTGGGACTGCGTCATGGTGGGCGTGCTCCTGTGGGTTTATTTGATGGGGTGCGCTGGTCTACGCAGTTTGCGCGTGAAGACACTCAATCAAGTGCTTCAACTATCAATTGGGCTAGCATAGCGACGTTGAATGACGTTGATACTGTTGATGATTTAAAGCACCATAGAGCACAGACCAAACGCGCTTTTTGAGTGTGGCGCAGTGCAGCGCTGCGTGATAGTTTGAGACTATGAAAAACATCCCGACAAAACAGGCGATCCTTGAGTGGATCACAGAGCACCCGACCAAAGCCGCCAAGCGCGATATTGCCAAAGCTTTTGGTATAAAAGGTGCTGCGCGTATCGACCTCAAACGCATCTTGAAAGAGCTTGAAAGCGAAGGCCATTTGACCAAGCGTGTCAAAACCTACCGCGATCCAGACAAGTTGCCACCTATCTCGGTTTTGCAAGTGTTGGGCCCTGATACTGATGGTGATCTGTTTGCGCGCCCTTTGGAATGGACCGGCACGGGGTCTGAGCCGCGCATTCTTATGGTGCAAAAAGACGGTGATGTTGCCTTGGGTGCAGGCGAACGCATTTTAGCCAAGCTGCAAATGGTACAAGGTGAAGACTATGCGTATTTGGCGCGGTTGATCCGAAAAATAGGGTCTAACCCAGAGAAAATTCTCGGTATATTTCGCGCGCATGCTGAGGGCGGGCGAGTCGTTCCAATCGACAAAAAGGCGGGCAAAGAATGGCTGGTGCCCGCTGGTTTGGAGCAAGAAGCACAAGATGGCGAATTGGTTGAAGCGGAGCAGTCTGGGCCCAAGGGGCGTATGGGGCTGCCGCGGGCTCGGATCGTTGCGCGTCTTGGTGACCCAACTGCGCCGCGCGCGGTATCGTTGATCGCCATCCACCAACACAACATTCCCGATGCATTCCCCGATGACGTGATTGCGATGGCTGATGCCGCAAAACCAAAGGGTCTTGAGGGGCGCGAAGATCTACGTGATGTACCGCTTGTGACAATCGATCCTGCGGATGCACGCGATCATGATGATGCGATTTGGGCTGAGTTAGACACTGACATAACCAATGTAGGTGGGTTTATCCTGTGGGTCGCGATTGCCGATGTTGCATGCTATGTGACTCCAGGATCCGCGCTGGATAAAGAGGCTCGAATCCGTGGGAATTCGACCTATTTCCCTGACCGTGTTGTGCCGATGTTGCCCGATCGATTGTCTGGTGATTTGTGCTCACTACACGAAGGCGTGCCACGCCCCTGTATCGCTGTACGCATGAAAATTGACGCCAAAGGCGCTAAAATTTCGCATGAGTTCACCCGCGGTTTAATGCGATCCGCGGCCTCGTTGAACTATGCCGAAGTGCAACAAGCTCGCGATGGGATGCCAAACGAGGCCTGTGCGCGATTGATGGAAACGGTGATCAACCCGATCTATGAGGCGTATGAGGCGCTTAAACTTGCGCGTGCTGACCGTCAGCCGCTGGAACTGGATTTGCCTGAACGTAAAATCGTTCTGGGGGATGATGGAAAGGTGTCATCCGTCGCAATTGCAGAACGGCTTGATGCGCATAAGTTGATCGAAGAATTCATGGTGTTGGCGAATGTGGCAGCGGCTGAAGAATTGTTCCACAAAAACCGTCCGCTTTTGTATCGTGTACATGAAGAGCCATCAGATGAAAAACTTGATGCGCTTCGCGAAGTTGCGCTGGGTTCGGGTCTAAATTTGGCCAAAGGTCAGGTGTTGCACACGGCGCATTTGAACCGTCTTTTGGCGCAGGCTGCGGGCACAGACCACAGTGAGTTGATCAACATTTCAACCCTAAGGTCGATGACCCAAGCGTTTTATCATCCGCAAAATTACGGACATTTCGGATTGGCATTGCGGTCCTATGCCCATTTCACGTCGCCAATCCGTCGCTACGCGGATTTGATCGTACACCGCGCTTTGGTGTCTGCGCACGGTTGGGGTGATGATGGATTGAGCCCACAAGACATTGAAATGTTGGACGAGACGGCCAAGCAAATATCAGACACTGAGCGGCGCTCAATGGTGGCCGAGCGTGATACGAATGATCGCTATTTGGCTGCCTATTTGAGTGAGCGGATCGGCAATGAAATGACGGGCCATATTTCGGGTATTCAAAGTTTCGGCGCGTTTATCAAGCTTGATGAAACCGGTGCAGATGGTTTGGCGCCTGTGCGCAACATGGGGTCTGAGTTCTTTCACTATGATGCGGACACGCAGACGCTTATGGGCGCGGATACAGGATTGAAGTTGTCGATTGGGCAAAAGGTCGTCGTGCGCATTGCTGAGGCTGTGCCTGTGACTGGCGGGCTTGAACTTGAAATCTTGGCGATTGATGGCATGCAGATGCCTCGGAGTAATCGGCGTGCACGTGGCAAACCCGCGTCACGCAAGCATGCACGATCCAAGGCAAAGCGCGATAAAATTCAAAAAAAGGTCACTCGCAAAAAGCGCTAGCAACAAACCGCCAAGCCTTTTTAAACGCTCTTTTCCAAAGCCTGTGAAACGCGTTAGGTTGAGAAAAGTTGTGGAGTGGTGGTTATGTTTCGTACGCGTGTATTTTTAATTGTTTGTGGCATCTTGATGGGGGGCGGGGCTGCGATTGCGCAGTCAAATTCCGTTGGTGGATTTGTCCCAATGGCCGCAGGTGTGGAGTTTCAGAGCGTGGATCATATTTCTGCCAAACAAGATGCAGCGTTGGTGCGTTGGGTCGATGGCTTTAAATCTCGTGCGCGGCGCGAAGGCATTTCCGAGACGACACTCACGCGTGCGTTTCGTGGCGTTAAATATGATGCAAGTGTGATTTCAAAAGACCGTCATCAGTCTGAGTTCACCAAGCAAATTTGGGACTATCTGGACAGTGCAGCGTCCCCTGTTCGCGTGAAAAACGGCATTGCTGCGATGCGCAAACATGGCCGTACTCTTGACGCGATCGAGGCCAAATACGGCGTGGACAAACAGGTTGTCGCGGCGATTTGGGGCGTGGAGAGTGCCTATGGTGCAACGCGGGGCGATGTGCCTGTGATCCAAGCTTTGGCGACACTGGCCTATGACGGGCGGCGGGGACGGTTTTTCGAGGCGCAACTGATCGCAGCGCTTAAAATCTTGCAATCTGGCGACACGAGCCCGCGCAATATGACCGGCAGTTGGGCCGGCGCTATGGGACACACGCAATTTATTCCAACGTCATTTTTGGCATTCGCGGTTGATGGCACGGGTGATGGCAAGCGTGATATTTGGTCGAACGACCCAACCGATGCGCTGGCATCAACAGCGGCCTATCTTGCGCGGCATGGTTGGACCAAGGGACAGCCGTGGGGGGTTGAAGTGCTGCTTCCTGCTGGGTTCGACTATAGTTTGGCGCGCCGCGATACCAAACGCGCACCTGCCGATTGGGGCAAGCTTGGGGTGCGTGGTGTCAATGGCAAGACTGTTCCAAACTACGGGCGCGGTGCGATTTTACTGCCTGCAGGTGCCAGCGGTGCGGCCTTTATGATTTTTGACAACTTCGCGGTGATTGAGCGGTATAACAAGGCAGACGCCTATGTCATCGGCGTTGGCCATTTGTCCGATCGCTTGAACGGCGGACAAGCTATTCAGGCCGGTTGGCCGCGCGGGTACAAACCCTTGTCGTTTGATGAAAAGAAGAAAATGCAGCGTATTTTGAAGCGAAAAGGCTTTTTGGATGACAAAGTGGATGGTCTTATTGGCCCGAACACGGTCAACGCCATTCGCGACTTTCAGCGATCCAACGGGATCACGCCGGATGGATATCCATCAAAGACACTTTTGGGGCATCTTAACTAGAAAAGAGGTTCGGGGTTACAGATGTGGCGCGAACTCGGTGACCACAGCCTCATAAATGTGCTTTTTGAAGGGCACAATTTCAGCCACGAGGCTAGAGGGCGTAGACCATTTCCATTGTGCAAACTCAGGATGTTCTGAGGCGATGGAAATTTTGTCATCCGTGCTGTTGAAGCGCATCAAGTACCACAATTGTTTTTGTCCCCGATACTTGCCTTTCCACACCTTGCCGAGCAAATGATCTGGCAAATCATAGGTCAGCCAATCGGCAGTTTGGGCCAGCACATCCACATGCTCAGGGTCCACGCCGGTTTCTTCCCATAGCTCACGTAGCGCGGCTTTGTCGGGTGTTTCACCCTTGTCGACCCCCCCTTGGGGCATCTGCCACGCACCAGGTGTGTCGATACGTTCGCCGACGAAAATACCGCCCTCTTTGTTCATGAGCATCACACCCACACAAGAACGATATGGCAAAGTGTTTGGGTCGAGTGTCATATATCAGATCCGCTGCTGAAGAGGGCGCAGGGGCTGAGGCGCCCCTGCGGATTGTGTTACTTGCCGCCAATGGCCGAAAGGCCACGCAAAAGATCGATGGCATAGGCGAGTTGGAAATCCTCGTCGCGCAGTTTTGCCGCCAATTCCGCCTTTTCGCGATCTGCCTCAATTTGCAAAACTTCATCTTCGGTGAGGCTGTCGTTGTTCAAGGAGCCGCGCAAATCGGCCTCTGTGCGCTGAGGCCGTGTCTCGTCGGCGTCCTCAACTTCGGGTTTGCGAGGGGGCTGTTCAACAATGATGTCCGGAGACACGCCAAGTGCTTGAATAGAGCGGCCTGATGGCGTGTAGTAGCGCGCTGTCGTCAAGCGCATGGCGCCATCTGAGCGCAGTGGCATCACTGTTTGCACGGAGCCTTTGCCGAAGGATTTGGTGCCAACAACGATGGCGCGACGGTGATCTTGCAGTGCGCCAGCGACGATTTCGGATGCGGATGCAGAGCCTCCATTGATTAAGACAACGATGGGTTTGTCCATCGCCAAGTCGCCCGCTTGCGCGTTAACGCGTTCGCTTTGTTCCAGGTCACGACCACGTGTTGATACGATTTCGCCGGTTTCCAAAAACGCGTCAGACACCATGATTGCTTGGTCCAAAAGGCCGCCAGGGTTGTTGCGCAAATCGACAACGATGCCGTTCACATTGTCCATGCCGCCCAGTTCTTCGATACTTTTTTCTAAGCCGTCTTTGAGATTTGGATAGGTTTGATCGTTAAAGGTTGTCACACGCAGCACGATGGAATTACCTTCAACGCGCGAACGTACGGCGGTCAATTTGATCACATCGCGGATGATCGAAATATCAAAAGGCTCATCGACACCCTCGCGGGCAACGGTGATGATAATCTCTTCGCCAACGGGACCTCGCATCAAAGCAACCGTGTCATTTAGGGTCATGCCCAAAACACTTTCACCATCGACTTGGGTGATGAAATCACCAGCTTCTACTCCGGCGATGTCCGCAGGGGTGCCATCCATAGGTGAGACAACTTTGATGAATCCCTCTTCTTGGGTGACCTCGATGCCAAGCCCCCCGAAAGACCCAGAGGTTTGCACACGCATGGCGCTAGCGTCGTCAGGCGACAGGTATGAGGAATGCGGATCAAGCGAAGACAGCATGCCATCAATCGCAGATTCGATTAGCTTTTCGGAATCGACCTCTTCGACATATTGTGCACGAATGCGTTCGAAGACATCGCCAAAGAGATCGAGTTGCTCATAGACATTCGTGGTTTTCTCGGCTTCTTGCGCGATCAGCGGGCCTGCGAATTGTGTGGACACAAGCGTGCCCGCCAAAACGCCAACCACGCCTGCCATCAGATATTTCTTCATGCGTCTTTCCTCTTTTCGCTCTCAAGAGAGCTTTTGCTCAGCAAAGGAACCCAAACCTAAGTCCTGTAACTTATTGCGTAAACCACTCACTGGGGTCCACAGGTTTCCCGCCTTCTCTGACTTCTATATAAAGCGTCTCTGTAAGGCCTGCGCCAGTCCCTTGTGTCGCATTGGTGACAAAGGCGGCAAGATCAGGTGACGCACCAGCCATCAAACCAATGGCCGATCCCGCCGGAATAACCGACCCTATGTCACCATATACTTGTTCCAAGCCAGCAATCACGAGCAATACGTCATTTCCGGGTTCAAGTATGATCACGTTTCCGTAGTCTAAAAATGCGCCTTGATACCGAATGGTGGCGGGCCAAGGGGTCACAACCAGTGACAAAGGTCGCGCCGCCAAAAGCCAGCCGGGGCGTTTGACGCCAACAGCATCAGGTTCATTGTATCCCCTCAGCAAGCGACTTTGCACAGGTAGGGGCCATGTGCCTTTGGCTGTGTCCAAGTCTGGCAAAGTGGACAGCCCGTCCACAACATCCATCACCGCAAGGCTGGAGGCAAAGGATTCAAGTGTCTCGGATCCATTGATTAAATCTTGCATGCGTTGAGGGTCGGCGACAAATCTGCGTGGCAAGTCGGTGCGCATCGACATGGCTTGGCTCAGATCAGTGCGGGCAGTTTGAACGTCTTTAAGGCCAGATTCGAGAACCTCTAGGGCTTCGCCCTGCAATTCGCGCAAGATGGAAACCTCTTGCAGTTTTTCACGCAATTCTTCGGCCTGCGCTTGCATGGCGGGGGTGATCGATGCCACCAACATGCCCGCGCGTGCATGCCCAATTGGGCCTGTCGGATGAACGAGAGCCGCTGGGGATGCATCTGGTCTCAAATTGACCAAAACACCAAGCAGGCTTGCCACTTGACCGCTTTCATTTTGAAACGCCGCCTCGATTTCGGTTTCGCGCAAAGCGGCTTGCCGCAACCCTGCGCGCATGGCCTCTAGCCCACTTTCATAGGCGGTGATGACGCCTGTGAGCGCTTTGATCCGATCGGTGGCTATGTTGGCGGCTTCAAGTTTACCTTGAGCCGTTTCAAATTGCGTCAATGCAGCTTGAGCAAGTGCTGCAGGGGTCGCATCTTGGGCCTGCGCGGCAGCTGCGCACAGTCCAAAACACATCCCTAACACGCGCCAACTTATCATCTTTGGATCAAACTTTCGCCGGTCATCTCGGTTGGTTGATCAAGCTCCATAAGATCCAAAAGGGACGGAGCTAAATCGGCAAGACGCCCACCTTGGCGTAGCGTGGCCCCTTTGGGTCCGTTGAAGAGGGCAACAGGCACAAGGTTGGTCGTGTGTGCCGTATGTATGCCGCCGGTGACGGGATCAATCATCGTTTCGCAATTGCCGTGATCAGCGGTCACAATCATGGTGCCGCCAACGCGTTCAAGGGCATCCATCACTTGGGCAAGACCGGCATCTACCGCCTCGCAGGCTTTCATCGCCGCCCCCAAATCGCCAGTGTGCCCGACCATATCGGGGTTGGCGTAGTTGGTGACGATCAAATCGTAACCCGCATCGATCACCTCCAAGAATTTTGCGGTCACTTCTGGCGCGCTCATTTCTGGTTGCAAATCATAGGTGGCCACTTTGGGGGATTGCGGCATATAGCGATCTTCGCCTGCTTCTGGTGTCTCTTTTCCGCCGTTCAAAAAGAACGTGACATGGGGGTATTTTTCGGTTTCGGCCAAGCGAAACTGGCGCTTGCCTTGCTTGGCAATCCATTCACCGATGGTGTTGACGAGCGCCTTTTTCGGATAGGCGGTTTTCATGTAGGCGTTGTGCGCGCTGGAATATTCCACCATGCCGAGCATCGCCGCAAAGTCTGGACGATCATCGGTTTCAAACCCATCAAAACCGGGCTGCGCCAAGGCGGCCAAAATTTCACGCGCACGATCCGCGCGGAAGTTGAGACAGAAAAAACCGTCGCCATCTTCAACGCCAGCGTAGTCGCCGATGACGGTCGCTTTGATAAATTCGTCGTTTTCACCACGGGCGTAGGCGGATGTGACGGCATCTATGGCTGTGTCAGCCGCCTCAATACCTGTCGCATTCACGATGGCTTCATAGGCTTGAGACACCCGTTCCCAACGGTTGTCACGGTCCAGTGCAAAATAGCGTCCGATAACAGTGCCGATGCGCACGCCTTTGGGCAAGCCTTCGACCAATTGCGACATGAAACTATCGGCGGATTTTGGCGCGACATCGCGCCCATCGGTGATCGCGTGCAACACAACTGGGACGCCGTGGCTGGCGATCGCTTTGGCGGCTGCGAGTGTATGAACGATGTGGCCGTGCACGCCGCCATCGGAAATCACGCCCATCAAATGCGCGGTGCCGCCAGACTTTTTCAAGGTCTGCGCAAAGGCGACAATTTCTGCGTTCTCAAAAAAAGACCCGTCTTCAATCGCCAAATCAATTTGCCCAAGGTCCATCGCCACAACACGGCCCGCGCCGATGTTTGTGTGGCCAACCTCTGAGTTGCCCATCTGGCCGGATGGCAGCCCAACATCAGGGCCAAAGGTGATCAACGCGCCAGTGGGGCAGGTGGACATTAGGCGATCATAGGCGGGTGTGTTGGCTTGCGCCGGCGCGTTGCCTTCGATTTCATCACGCTGTCCCCAGCCATCAAGAATGCAAAGAACGACAGGTTTGGGTGCGGACATGAGAGGCTCCTCGAATTTCACTTGGCCTCTTCTAACGCGCTGTGGGGCTTTGGTGAACCTCTACTAACATATCGCGACGAAAAATCGCCGATTTAAGTCCGGTGATAAGGCGCGCCGGCTAAAATCGAGGCTGCACGATACAGTTGTTCCGTCAGCATTACGCGTGCCAGCATATGTGGCCAGACCATTTTGCCCAAGGATATTGAAAAATCTGCACGGGCACGTAGGGCGGGATCTATGCCATCCGCGCCACCAATCACAAAGGCCACGTCTTGGCGACCGTTGTCGCGCCAATCGCCGAGTTTATTTGCAAACTCAGGAGACGACAAAATCTTGCCGCGCTCATCCAACGTGCAAATCAGCGCGCCGGTTGGAATGGCGCGGCTGATGATCTCGGCCTCGGCTTTCATGCCGCCGCCCTTTTTGTCTTCGAGCTGATGGATGGACAGCGGGCCAAGCCCCAAGGCCCGCCCGCTTCTGTCAAATCGTGTTGTGTAGTCGTCAATCAACGTCGCTTCGGGCCCAGACCGCAGTCGCCCCATGGCACAAATATGAACCCTCACGACGCGATGCCCTTAGGATTCTGGGCGCGCTGACATCAATGCTGTTGCTTCGTCGGAAGACAGCCACATTTTTTCAAGCTGGTAGAATTCGCGGACTTCAGGGCGGAAAATGTGAACGATCACATCGCCTGCATCCAAAAGCACCCAGTCGCCGGCTGATTTGCCTTCGATGCGTGAGAAAATCTCGTGTTCGATCTTGAGGCTGGCGGACAGCTTTTCAGCCAAAGAACCGACCTGACGCGCAGAGCGGCCAGAGCAAACGACCATGTAATCTGCCATGGACGATTTGCTTTCCAGATCAATGGTCACGATGTCCTCGGCTTTTTCAGCCTCGAGTTGATCGGTGATAAAGTCGAGCATCAGTTTGCCGCCAAATGTGGGTTCTGATGAATTCGGTGTCGCGTCAGTCATGATTGACCCTTTAATAATGCGCCGATTTAGCCCGACGTTGGCCTGTGAAAAGCTTAGCATCCAAAGAGGTTGATCTCAACGCTCTCGATTCTCGCCCGTTAGCAGGGGTACAGCGCGCGTATCTATATAGTCTGGGCGCGTTTGGAAAGGGGCAGGGGCAAAGGGTTTTGGCCATATATGCCTATGTTTGCTCTTTTTGTGCGTCCTCCGCCAGCATCCGCACCTCGCGCTGAGGGAATGGCAATGAAACATTATGGGCTTTGAAGGCGTCCCAAAGTGCCAAAAAGACAGCGCCCCGCACATTTGTCAGCCCGCCTGTGGGGTCTGTGATCCAAAATCGCAGCACATAATCGACGGAACTGTCGCCAAACCCGACAATGTGACACACGGTGGGTTTGCCTTTGTGAATGCGGTCCACGGAATTGGCCGCATCGATCGCGACTTGACGCACAAGGTGCGGATCGTCGCCATAAGCCGTGCCAAAGTGGATATCGAGCCGGACAAAGGAATTGGTGTGCGACCAGTTCACAACTTGGTTGGTGATCAAATCTTCGTTCGGGATCAGGTATTCTTTGCCGTCCCGCGTGACCACGGAGGCATATCGCGCACCTAATGTGTTGATCCAGCCAAAGGTATCCCCAAGCGAAATCACATCGCCGGGTTTGATCGACTTATCGAGCAAAATGATAATACCAGACACAAGGTTTGACACCACTTTTTGCAAACCAAACCCAAGGCCTACTCCGATAGCGCCGGACAGAACCGCAAGGCCCGTGAGGTCAAACCCTACTGCTTTAAGGCCGATAAATGCGGCAGAGGCATATAAAATCACTTGCAACATCTTGACCATTAACACCCGCATAGAGGGGGAAATGTCTTCGTTTTTGCGAATGCTGTTCGAGGCCTGAACCGATGTCGTACGGGCCAAAGCGAACAAAAGCCCCGTGACGATCAAGGCCTTGGTGATGTCCAGCAAAGACAGGTTGAAATCGCCAAAGGTGATGGCGAGAGAATCCAAAAAATCAGCAGCACGCAGATGCAATTTGAGGTAGTAGAGCGTGAAATAGACCCACAAAGACCACGTTACCATACGCCGTAAAAATCGATTTTTCACAAGGCGGGCCGCAAATCCGACCAGCAACCAAGCCGTGGCCAAACGGGCGATGATACCAATCAGATAGGACCGAGAGGGCCAAGTGATTTCTTGCATCACGGCGTAGATAGACCAAAGCAAAGTAACCCACAGCAGTAACCAAAGCCGCTTTTCGATTTGCAACAACCAGCGCAGCTGCCATTTGGGGCGGCCTGCAAGTGTGCGCATCCAATTCCGCATTTTAGACCGCAACACATTTGAAATCAGCAAAGTCATGCCCAATGACACGATCATGATTAAAATTTGATACAGCTGCCATTTACGGCTGAGGCCTTTGACAAAATCAATCGCTTCATTGCCAGTGGTCACAAGTATATCGCTAAATTGGAGTGGTTCCAAAAGCACGGTCCTTTTTGGCCAGCATGGCATAGCGAGCGTCACCCGAGCAAGCGTGACAGTGAAACAATTAATGCAACAGCCAGCGTATCGATCTGTATCCTGACGGGCGCAAACCCTTGCGAGACTCAACGTAACGCTCTATGTCACACGATATGAAACGTGTATTTGATATGGATGATCGCGCGAGACTGCCTTGGCGGTTTTATGGTGCGACGCTCTCGGTGCTCGCGCGACTAACGCGCTGAGGCCCGCTTTTGCACGCCGATTTTGGTGTGACCACAAACACGCAGACTTTTCCCTTTGACAATCCACGGAGAGCGATATGACCGCCCCGAAGACACTCTATGACAAAATCTGGGATGCGCACGTAGCCCACGAAGCCAAAGATGGCACAACACTTTTGTACATCGATCGTCACCTCGTTCACGAAGTGACATCCGCGCAAGCGTTCGAAGGCCTGCGCATTGCTGGTCGTAATGTTCATGCGCCGGATAAAACCATTGCCGTGCCGGATCACAACGTTCCAACAACATTGGATCGCGCGGACCCGGCGACAATGACCGAAGAGAGCCGCATCCAAGTGAACGCGCTCGACACCAACGCGAAAGAATTCGGCATTCACTACTACCCAGTGTCTGATGTGCGCCAAGGTATCGTGCACATTGTTGGCCCTGAGCAAGGCTGGACTTTGCCTGGCATGACGGTTGTGTGCGGCGACAGCCACACAGCAACGCACGGCGCGTTCGGCGCGCTGGCCCACGGCATCGGTACATCCGAAGTTGAGCATGTTTTGGCCACTCAAACGCTGATCCAGCGTAAGGGCAAAAACATGAAAGTGGAAATCACCGGAAAGTTGAAACCTGGTGTGACCGCGAAAGACATCACGCTCGCTGTGATCGGCGAAACTGGCACCGGCGGCGGTACTGGATATGTGATCGAATACTGTGGTGAAGCAATCCGCGATTTGTCCATGGAAGGCCGCATGACGGTTTGTAACATGGCGATCGAAGGCGGCGCACGCGCAGGCCTTATCGCACCAGATCAGACCACATACGACTACGTCAAAGGTCGCCCACATGCGCCAAAAGGCGCACAGTGGGACACAGCTTTGGCATGGTGGAAAACCCTTTTCACCGACGAAGGCGCACACTTTGATAAAGTTGTGACACTCAAAGGCGAAGACATCCAACCTGTTGTCACTTGGGGCACATCCCCCGAGGATGTTCTGCCAATCACGGCTGTCGTCCCTGCACCCGAAAGCTTTACGGGCGGTAAAGTTGACGCTGTGAAGCGCTCGATCGCTTACATGGGTCTCGAAGTTGGTCAAAAATTGACAGATATCGAAATCGACACCGTGTTCATCGGTTCATGTACCAATGGCCGGATCGAAGATTTGCGGGCTGCGGCCGAGATCCTCAAAGGCAAAAAAATCAAAGATGGTATGCGCGCTATGGTCGTGCCCGGCTCTGGTTTGGTGCGGGCGCAAGCCGAAGAAGAAGGTCTGGCGCAGATTTTCAAAGACGCTGGCTTTGAGTGGCGTATGGCTGGCTGTTCCATGTGTCTCGCGATGAACCCGGATCAACTGGCAGAAAACGAGCGCTGTGCCTCCACATCCAACCGCAACTTTGAAGGCCGCCAAGGCTACAAAGGTCGCACACACTTGGTCAGCCCCGGCATGGCCGCGGCAGCTGCACTCACCGGTCGTCTGACCGATGTTCGCGATTTGATGTAAGGAAGATCACCATGGAAAAGTTTGAAAAAATCACTGGTGTTGCTGCGCCAATGCCGCTCGTGAATATCGACACTGACATGATCATCCCAAAGGTGTTTTTGAAATCCATCGCCCGCACAGGCTTTGGCAAAAACCTGTTTGATGAGATGCGGTTCAACCGTGATGGCACTGAGATCGAGGACTTTGTTCTCAACAAACCTCAGTACCGTTCGGCTGAGATTTTGATTGCGGGCGACAACTTTGGTTGTGGTTCATCGCGCGAACACGCGCCTTGGGCGATTGCTGATTTTGGCATCAAATGCATCATCTCAACATCCTTTGCGGATATCTTTTACAACAACAGCTTTAAGAATGGCATCTTGCCAATCGTGATGCCGCAAGAGGTCATGGACGTCTTGATGGCTGATGCTGAAAAGGGCTCAAACGCTCGGATGACCATCGACCTTGAGGCACAAGTTGTCACAACCTCAGATGGCCAAGAATTCCCGTTCGATGTTGATGCGCACAAAAAGCATTGCTTGCTCGAAGGTCTTGATGACATCGGTTTGACCATGGCGAAAAAGGCCGCCATCGACACGTTTGAGGCATCAATGCAACAAGCGCGCCCTTGGGTCTAATCTCAGTTCTATAAATTTGGAAACGGCGACCATAAAGGTCGCCGTTTTTCGTTGGGATCAGTCTTCAAGAAGGCCAGCGTCCATGCCTGCTGACAATTCCGTTGGCGATACATCCCCACTTTCATCCGTATCTAGCATGACAAAACGTTCTTCTGTGAGCTGTGGGTACGCAATTGAAAGTTCGGAAAAGGAAAAAGTTCCATTGCCATCCGCGTCTTCCAGTGTGCTTTGAGCCAGAGCTGGGACGGTGAGGATGCCAAGTGCTGCGAGCGTTGCTGTGAGCTTGTTCATTTGTTTTCTCCAATTATGCCCCAAAGTCAGGGCTGTGTTTTGACGACAGCGTATCGTCGCCTGAACAGTAGGCTGAAAAACAAAAGTGACTCAACGCCTTGAAACTAAATAATAAAGGCGGTTTTTTGCTTACGCGATGGCTTGCTTAGAGGTGGCAAAAAAGCGCGCGAAAATTCGGCGATTTTGCGCTGTAGATCTGCATGATTGAACGCGTTCGGCGGAGGACCGCAAAGCATTTGTGCGGGTTTGTGCCTGTTATGGGCGTTTCGATTGCTTCACGGCCCGTGATGCCAAGTGGTGGATGCCGCGGTCTCAATCTACATGTTGTGACGGTAAGGCACTTTTGCCCTAAGCTCCGACTGCAATGATGCAAAATCGCACCGCTTTGTCCACGAAACAGCCTTAATTTCCACGTTAACCTTAACCATGACTTGATGGCCGAGAGGAAAGAAGGCAAAAATTAGGCAAGATTGAGGCAGTTCGCCATTATTGGCAAAGTCAAAATGGAAAAAATGTGTGGCATCGTATCACACATGGCCAGTTTGAAGGGAAGTGGGCAGTGATTAACCGTGTGGTTGGCGCATTTGTGCGTTCTATACTCGTCGTGGCGTTGATCGTCATGCCGTCTGTTTTACTTCCAAACGTGTCGTCCGATTCTGCTCAAGTTGTAGCGCTTGTTGCACTGTTTGGGGCGGCTCTTACCTTTTTTGAATATACGTCTGCCTATCCTGGATTGGTTGAATTTCGTGATGCGCCACCGTTTAATCGTGTGCGTTTTCTATCACTTTTTGTGACGATATTTTTTCTGACAATCATTTGCCGCGGCATATATGCTCCCACGATCGTGAGTGAGTTTGTGACTGTGGTTGGTGCGTTGATCGGTTATGTACTGGATTTCCCTTTTTCTCCCGTGCGTTTGATGGTGCAGGCTTTGCCTGAAAACACAGCCGAGTATCATATCAATTTAATGCGGGTGTCTGCAGGTGTGTCCTATTTGACCTCTCTTGTGTCGCTGACCATTTTTGTGCTGCTTTTACAGCGGGGGCGCTGGCCTTCCAAAACGGGGTCGTTCAACGTTTGGATCAACTTGCCGACGTTTGACCCGACGGCTGGCGGTGATGTTGTGTCTCGTTTGAAACGAGATGCGCGGATCAATATTATTCTAGGGTTTGCCTTGCCGTTTATTATCCCAGCGGTCGTTCAATCGGCCTCTAGCTTGTTTGGCGCGATGGCCGTTGGAAATTATCAGTCCATGATTTGGACGGTTGCGGCGTGGGCCTTTTTACCGTCTTCCCTGTTTATGCGGGGCATCGCGATGGGTCGTGTGGCCAATATGATCGCAGGCAAGCGCCGCCAGACCTATGCGGCTGCCGATCTTGAACATATGCCCGCGTGATTCGTGCTGGACTAATAGGGTTCTTTTTCCTTTGGCCGACCTTGGTTGCGGCACAAGATATGCTGCGCATCGCGACGTGGAACGCTGAGTTGTCGCGCAAAGGACCGGGGGTGTTGATCCGCGATATCATCTCGGGCGAGGATGCTCAGATCGTGGCGGCAGTGTCGCATATTTCCCAAGTTGCCCCCGATATTTTGGTACTTACCGGTATAGATACGGATTTTGATGGTCACACGGCGCAGGCTTTTGCGGATGCACTTGCCGCGGCGGGGGCAGTGTACCCTTATGTGTTTTCTCGTATCAGCAATGCTGGGCGGGCCACGGGGCGTGATCTCGACAAGGATGGCCGATTGGGGCAAGCCCGTGATGCACAGTCCTATGGTGAGTTTCACGGTCAGGGTGGTCTAGCTGTGTTGTCACGCCAGCCTATTGAAATTGGCGATATCCAAGATTTTTCAACACTTTTGTGGCGCGATCTACCTGATGCGCGAATGCCGAACGGCTATTATGATGCTCAGGATTTAGATGTGCTGCGGTTGTCATCAAGCAGCCATTGGGATGTGCCCATTCAGTGGGGGGCGACCACGCTTCACCTGTTGGCATTTTATGCCACCACGCCCGTGTTCGATGGGGACGAAGATCGCAACGGGTGGCGTAATGCCGATGAGATTGCGCTGTGGCGACACTATTTGGATGGTCGGCTTGATGTGCCCGCGCCAGGTGCCCCGTTCGTTGTGATCGGTGACGCCAATTTGGACCCGCATGATGGCGATGGACATGTCGATGAGATGCAAAAACTCTTGGCAGATCCACGGCTGCAAGATCCAAAGCCTCGCTCTGAGCACGCACAAAACATCGCCAATGAAGCGCAAGCCGGTGATGCGGCACAGGACACGGCTGATTGGGATGATCCCACCCCTGGAAATTTGCGCGTTGATTATGTTTTACCCTCAGCCGAGCTTACCGTGATTAATACAGGGGTCGCGTGGTCAACGGCTTTGGGTAATGACCGTGTTTTGTTCCGCCATGGTCTTGTTTGGGTTGATATTGCGCGTCAATGAGGATGCCAAGACTGGTTGGCTGAAACGTCAGGCAACAGCTGTCCATTGTGCTTAAGTTTTATGGTCAGAAACGCGCCTTTCCTTGACGTTTCATGCCTTGTCAGGTAGGCGAAAGCCAACATTTAGACGTAAGTAGATACAAGGAAAACGCGACATGACCACGCCATCCATTCTCATTCTGCCCGGTGACGGTATTGGCCCCGAAGTGATGGCTGAAGTTGTCAAAGTTATCGACTGGTTTGGTGATAAACGCGGTCTCAAATTTGATGTGTCTCACGATCTTGTGGGCGGTGCAGCATACGACAAACACGGTGCGCCTATCTCTGATGAGACGATGGAAAAAGCCCAAAGCGTTGACGCCGTTTTGCTTGGCGCTGTGGGTGGTCCCAAATACGATGATCTCGATTTTGCGGTTAAGCCTGAGCGTGGTCTTTTGCGTCTGCGCAAGGAAATGGACCTCTTTGCCAACCTGCGCCCTGCGCAGTGTTTCGATGCTTTGGCCGATTTCTCGTCTCTGAAAAAAGACATCGTTGCGGGCCTCGACATCATGATCGTGCGCGAATTGACCTCTGGCATCTACTTTGGTGAACCGCGCGGTATTTTCACCGAAAACAACGAACGTGTGGGCATCAACACCCAGCGCTACACTGAAAGCGAAATCGAACGCGCAGCCCGTGCCGCGTTTGAATTGGCGATGAAGCGCGACAAGCGTTTGTGTTCCATGGAAAAAGCCAACGTTATGGAGTCTGGCATCTTGTGGCGCGATGTCGTCAACGAGGTTGCTGTTGATTACCCTGAAGTTGAAGTGTCGCACATGTATGCTGACAACGGCGCGATGCAATTGGTGCGTGCGCCAAAGCAGTTTGACGTGATCGTCACCGACAATCTTTTCGGCGATATCTTGTCTGATTGTGCTGCGATGTTGACTGGCTCATTGGGCATGTTGCCCTCTGCATCCTTGGGTCTGCCAATGGCCAATGGTCGCCCGAAAGCCATGTACGAGCCAGTACACGGCTCTGCCCCTGACATCGCTGGCCAAGGCAAAGCCAACCCAATCGCCTGTGTGCTCTCGTTCGCGATGGCGCTGCGCTACTCGTTTGATCAAGGCGACGAAGCGACGCGTTTGGAAAGCGCGATTGAAGCCGTTTTGGCAGGCGGCGCACGCACCGCTGATTTGCTGGGCGAAGAAGGTGTGACAGCAGTCTCTACAACTGAGATGGGAGACAAAATCATCGAGGCTTTGACCGCAAGCCTTTAAGGTTACGTCTAAAATACAAGCCGAGGCACCGAAAATGGTGTCTCGGTTTTTTATTGGTCTAATCGAAAATATCAAAAATATCCTCAGCTACATCAAGCAAACGATGCGCCATAGATTTCTTTTTCTTGCGTGATTTATGACGCCCTTTTGGTGTCTCGTTACGCTTTCCGTGTACCGTAAACGGGTCGACCACATGATCTTTACGCAGGGATTTCATGCGCCGCAAAGGGGCACCACACGACGTGCATTTCAGCTCGTGACGTGTTTTTCCCGAGAGTGTTAAAAGTGTGTGTGCTCCGCAATAGCAGCAGGTCGCAGATTTTTGAGTATTCTCCATGTGGCAGATCTGGTGCGTAACTGTAGGTTCGACAAGTGTAGAAAAGGCTTGCAACGGATTGATAACCATATTCAGTTACCGCTAACGAAGATCACGGAAAGACAGATCATGAACATCACCGGTGCCTTTTACGCTCTATTCGCTTTCGCTGTTTTTGCGAGCCATGATGCCGTGATTAAATATCTGGGCGTGTCTTATTCACCGTTTCAGATGATTTTTTTCTCTACGTTGTTTTCCTTTCCGCTCGTGACCTTCATGCTGATGCGTGACAAAACATCGGGTCATCTGCGCCCCGTGCACCCGTGGTGGACTTTGCTTAGAACAGCATGTGCGACGACAAACGCGATGTGTGCCTTTTATGCGTTTACGGTGCTGCCGCTTGCACAAGTTTATGCGATTTTGTTTGCCACGCCTTTGCTGATCACGATCCTCTCTATTCCTGTCCTTGGTGAACGCGTTGGGCCGCACCGTTGGGGCGCTGTGGTTGTGGGGTTGATTGGGGTGTTCGTGGTGCTGCGCCCCGGTGCGACAGAGTTTACATTGGGACATCTGGCCGCTTTGACCTGTGCATTTGTCGGTGGGCTTGCCTCAATCATCGTGCGCAAAGTGGGACGCGAAGAGCGTACCGTGGTGTTGATGCTGTATCCTATGGTGGCGAATTTTGTCATTATGGGCGCGTTGATGATCTTCGCCTATAAACCAATGCCGATTGATGATCTGGGTGGCATTGGCGCGCTGTCATTGCTTGGCTTCACGGGTGGTGTGTTTTTGATCATCGCCTACAAGGCTTCTGAGGCGGCCATCGTCGCGCCGATGCAGTATTCGCAAATCATCTGGGCCACAATTTTTGGCACACTGTTTTTTGGCGAATCCATTGATATGGCGACCATCCTTGGCGCAGGCATTATTATTTTGTCAGGGCTTTATATCGTGTTTCGCGAATCCAAAAGCGGCACATCGAAAAATACACCAGTTTTGCGCACCCGTTCGCGTGCCTCTTCTGCCGCCTCTTTTCGCATTTCACCATTCTTGCGACGGGTCAAATCTAAGTAAGAGATCAGCGATGCCTATGCGAGGTTTTGCACAGATTTTCCCATAGACCTATTTAAAAATGCACATGAGGGCGTGCGCTGTGTCGTAAAGTTGATGGTTGAATTTATAGGGCTGCTCATGCTCATCTGGTTCAACTGCACAAAGGACACCCGATGCGCCACCCTCATGACCAGCCGACAGATGCGGCAATCTTGGACGTTATTGCACAAGTGCAATCACGCGAAGGTCCGCTTTTGCCTATGTTTCACGATCTGCAAGACGCATTTGGTCATGTGCCCGCGTCTGCGATTCCGTTGATTGCCAAAGCGTTAAATATCAGCAGGGCCGAAGTGCATGGGGTCATGTCTTTTTATCACGATTTCAAAGATGTCCCCTCAGGTCGGCATGTTGTCAAGATCTGTCGCGCAGAAGCCTGCCAAGCGGTTGGCGCTAATGATTTGGCCGAGGCCACTTTGGCAAAGCTTGGCGTAGACTGGCACGGCACCACGGCCAATGGTGCTGTGACCATCGAGCCGGTGTATTGCCTTGGTCTTTGCGCTTGCGGGCCTGCAGCTATGGTTGACGGCAAGGTCATCGGCCGCCTTGACGCAGACCGCATGGCACAAATTTTGAATGAGGTGGGCGCATGAAAATCTATGTTCCCTTAGACAGTGCTGCCAAAGCTTTGGGCGCAGATGAACTGGCCGATGCTATTGCGGACGAAGCTCAATCGCGCGGGCTTGAGATCGAATTGATCCGCAACGGATCACGCGGCATGATTTGGCTGGAACCTCTGGTCGAAATCGATACTGGTGCTGGGCGGCAAGCTTACGGTGCTGTACAGCCACATCAAGTTGGAGCGCTGTTTGACGGCACATTGCCCACGCTGGGTGTGGTCGACGACATCCCCTTTTTCGCAAAACAAACCCGCCTGACTTTTGCACGTTGTGGGCTCATCGATCCGTTGGATTTAGACGATTACAAAGCGCATGGGGGGCTTTTGGGTCTTAATCGCGCGCTGTCCATGACGGGCCAAGACATCATCGCTGAGGTCACAAACTCGGGCCTGCGCGGGCGGGGTGGCGCAGGGTTTCCAACAGGGATCAAATGGAACACCGTGCTTGGGGCCAAAGCGGATCAAAAGTACATCGTGTGCAACGCAGATGAGGGCGACAGCGGTACATTCGCCGACCGTATGCTGATTGAAGGTGATCCCTTTTGTCTGATCGAAGGTATGATCATCGCGGGACTCGGTGTCGGTGCGACCAAAGGCTATATCTATCTGCGCTCTGAATACCCCGATGCCATTTCTGTAATGAACAAGGCTATAAAAATCGCGCTGGACGCGGGGCTTTTGGGGCAAAATATGCTGGGTTTGGGTCGTATTTTTGATCTCGAAGTGCGTGTGGGCGCTGGGGCTTATGTCTGCGGTGAAGAGACCTCATTGCTCAATTCTTTAGAGGGCAAGCGTGGCGTTGTGCGTGCCAAACCCCCGCTGCCAGCACTTGAGGGTTTGTTCGGAAAACCCACGGTGGTGAACAATGTTTTGTCTCTCGCGACGATCCCCGTGATATTTGAAAAAGGCGCTGCGTTTTACAAAGACTTCGGTATTGGTCGTTCGCGCGGTACGACACCATT
>JBLHXX010000032.1:0-30007 GCA_047630475.1 Celeribacter sp.
AAGATTATTGCGACAGTTTGCTGGTCACCGAAGTGTTCACACCCGCTGGAAATTGGTCCAGCTACCCCAGCCACCGCCACGACGAAGACGACTTTCCCCGCATCACATATCTTGAGGAAACCTACTATCACCGCCTCAATCCCGACGACGGTTTTGGCATCCAGCGCGTCTACACAGACGATCTGTCGCTCGATGAAACCATGGCCGTGCAAAGCCATGACGTCGTCTGCGTCCCCCGCGGCCACCACCCCTGCGGCGCCCCACACGGATTTGAGATGTACTACCTAAACGTCATGGCAGGACCAAAACGCGCATGGCGATTTGTCCCCGCCCCAAACGTCAAACACCTCATGAAATAAACCTAAATCAGCGACCTGCAAAGCGCGGTGGTTTTTTCAAACATCTCGCGCGCGATCTCTATGTCGCTGATCTTTTCCGTGTCACGCAGCAATGGCACTTCAAGTCCGATAGGAACGTCATTGGGCAAATGTGATAGGATATCGCGCAAGGGAATGTCGCCATCACCGGGCATCAATCGGGCCGCGCGCGCGGTGTGCAAAAGGTCATCTTCGGTATAACTCGGCTGCACATCGGCATCGCAGACATGCACAAACGGAAACCGTGCGGGGTCCGCGTTTGCAATCTGTTGCAAGGTGCTGTCTGAGCGATTGAAATGCAGAGTGTCCAACAACACGCCCACACGATTACGGCCCGTATTTTTGACAATATCAAGCGCACTGGACAGGTTTGGCACAGAGGTCCAAGGGAAAAATTCAAGCACAGGCGTCATATTATACCCTGCGGCCAGATCGGAAAACGCGCCAAGATTATCCGTGAGACGCCCATGGTCGGGATCATAGGGCGCGGTCACAATATGGCGCGCGCCCAGTTTTGCACCCGCTTCTAAAAACGGCTCGAATGTCCCCGCATCAAAGTTGGGCGTCAGCCGGACAAATTCGATATCGTTCACCGTGACTCCTGTTTCGCGCATTGCGGCCAAGGTGTCGCGCATCATGTTTGGATCATCCATCAAGGCATAGCCCGGCGTGGTATCCGTAACCGCAATCAGGCGCAGCCCAACAGCGTCAAAGCCAGAGGCCCCCGCAAGTTTGATCAGTTCAGGCGGCGTGAGGTGCAAAAATGTGAGATGTGCAATCGACAAAGATCGGGTCATTTAACGGTTCTTTTCTACTGCGTGACATCCTGCGATAAATCCAAAGGTCAAGGCAGGCCCAAGATTGATCCCACCTGCGGGGTAAAATCCACCAAAAACACTGGCACTGTCGCTGCCCGCCGCATACAGCCCCTCGATCACAGTGCCATCTTGGCGCAGAACCCGCGCCGCACCATCCGTCGAGAGACCCGCGAATGTCCCAAAACTGCCCGGCACCACTTCGACGGCATAAAAAGGTCCGTCTTGGATGGGGGCGACGTTTGGGTTTGGCGTTTGTTCTGGATCGCCTTGCAGGCGCATATAGGCCGTTGTGCCACGACCAAATTCTGGATCTTTGCCCTGTGCGGCACCAATATTCCACTGTGCCACAGTCGCCGCCAGTCCGCTCGCATCAATGCCACAGGATTGGGCCAAGGCATCGATTGTTTTGCCGCGTTTCAAATATCCCGTTTTGATCCAGTGACCAAAGGGCACAGGTGCGGGACGCACAACGCCCAGACCAAACCTGCGGATAAACCGATGGTCGCAAACCAACCATGACCGCGCCGCTGCACCTTGGGGCACAGCGCCCAGCAGGTTTTCGACATAATCGTAATAGCCCAGACCTTCGTTGCAAAACCGTTTGCCGGTGGCCAAAACGCCGATCACACCCGGCTTGCCGCGATCAATGATGTGGGGAAACAATCCAGTGCCCCCATCTGGCCATGTCACACGAGACACCGGACAAAAGGCAGCGGGGCGCACGAGGGTTTGATCGACATGCGCGCCGATGGCTTCGCCCAAAGCCAAGCCGTCCCCTGTCGCGGAGGGCACAGATAAAGAGTGGTGTTCGGCATCGCGGGGAAAACTTTCAGCGCGGCGGGCCATGTCCTGACCGTACCCACCACAAGCCAAAACCACGCCGTGTTTTGTGGTGATCTGGGTGCCATCCGCGAGGTGCACCCCTGTGACGCGATCTTGGTCATGGATTAGCTTTTCAACCGACTGTGACACACGGATTTCAACGCCTGCATCCAAAGCAGATTGCATCAAACGGCCCACCAAAGCCGACCCATTGCGCAGGTCCATCCCACGTCCGAACAGGACCAAATCGCGAAAATGACACAGCACGCGTTTGGTGACATAGGCAAAGGATTTGAGTGACCGTGTCATGGTCATAAACGCCCGTAAATCTGGACCGGATTGGATGGTCATGCCTTTGAACGTGGTCTCGCGCAGAGGTTTGCGCATCAGCGACACCGCCTTGCCCAAAGCGCGCGCATCATAGGGTTTTGCAATCACCGACCGCCCCCCTTGACCCGCTCCGGGTAGATCGCTGTATGTGTCAGGGATCGCGAGACCACCATCGAACTGAAGCTGTGTTTGGCTCTCAAAAAACGCAACCATATCGGGGGCCGCTGCCAAAAAGGCATCGACTTTTTCGGCTTTGAAATGCGGGCCTAAAACGGATTCAAGATACAGGCGCGGAGCATTGATATTTTCATGAATACCCGCCCGCGCAGCGATGGGATTGTTTGGGGCAAAAATCCAACCGCCGGACCATGCCGTCGTGCCGCCAATCACCGCGTCTTTTTCTAAAATGAGAACCCGCAGTCCTTTTGACGCGGCAGTTACCGCCGCACTCAGCCCCCCTGCCCCCGACCCTATAACGACAAGGTCAAAATCATCGGTCTGCTGTGGCTGCTGTGCTGTGGGCATTGCTGTCTCCTCAAATGTTATGGGAAATTTGATTGCAATGTTAATTAAGGTCAAGTATCAATATAACCCTAATATTAACCTTAAGTTATTTTGGAAAGATCAAGCATGCGCGACATTACATTGCGACAGATTGAAGTCATTCGCGCGGTCATGTTACGCGGCACAATCAACGGCGCGGCGGAATATTTGGGGGTCTCGGCACCCGGTGTCAGCCGTTTGATCAAACACACCGAAGACACTCTAGACCTGCGATTGTTCGAGCGACGTGCAGGATTGTTTGTGCCCTCAGTTGAGGCGCAATCGGTGTTTGAACAAATCGGCGCGGTGTTTCGCGGCGTGGAAAACCTGCAAACCGCATTGGACAGTTTGAAAACCGGCGAAGATGTGCGGCTGGCCTTTGCCTCGGCGCCCTCGGTCGCGCAATTTATCGCAGCGCGTGCAATCCGCAGTGTGCGCAGCCGCTTTCCCGATCTGTATATCGATCTGAATATTTTAAAAATCGAAGAGACCGTGGACTATCTTTTGTTGGAACGTGGCGAGTTTGTGATCATGAGCTCCAAAGTCGACAACCCCGGGATTGAGGCGGAAGAACTCGCGACATCTTCTTTGGTTTGCGTCCTGCCCGAAGGGCATCCTTTGGCGCAAAAAGACATCATTTCGGTCCATGATCTGATCAACGAGCCGCTGATCGGTGTTGACCCAAGTGACCCTTACGGCGCCTTGTTGATTAAGCCGTTTTTAGACAATGGATTGCAGGTGCAACACAGCATGCGTGGCCGGTTTGCGCAAACGGTTGTCAGCCTTGTGCGGCATGGGCTTGGGGTGGCTTTGATTGATCAGTTTTCGGTCGCTGAAATATATATGCCGGGAATCGTTCGACGGCCTTTGAAAGAACCAAGCAGCATCCACAGTTACGTCGTCAAAAAACAAGGACGTGTGCTGTCCAGTTTTGCGGAACACGCGATTGAAAAGTTTCGTCAAGAATTGACAATAGCCGCAGATTTAAATGTAAACAGTTGAAATATAATGACCTTATCTTGATCGTTTCGCGTCATGTTTAAAAATGAACATAATGTTAATAAGCTGATCAAAACAGTATTTGACGTTACCCGAAGAATTTCCCACCATAGGGTCGAGCAAGACCAAATTGGGGTCATGCCAAAATATTTTTGGGAGGAAATCCATGAAACGTTTTCTAATCAGCGCTGTCTCAGCGCTGGCACTCACAACTGTTGCCGCAACAGCACAAGACTACCCAACGAAAGAAATCCAAGGGATCATTCAATGGGGTGCTGGTGGTTCAACTGACACTGTGATGCGCGCTGTGACACCACACGCCGAAGAAATCCTCGGCGGCACTGTTGTCATGCAAAACATGACAGGCGGCGTTGGCGCAATCGCGCTCAACCACGTTGCTGGCGAAGATGCTGATGGTTACAAAATCTTGATGGGCGCAGAAAACCCACTTTTGTACAAAGTGATGGGTCTGGGCGACAAAGACTACACAGACTTCACACCGATCAACATTTTGGCACGTGGCACACCGCTTTTGGTGGCCGGTCCTGACGCGCCATTTGACGATTACGCAGGCATGATGGCCTACATCGCTGAGAACCCAGGCGAATTGCGCATCGGGTCCACTGGCCCAGGTGGCTTGCCATCTGTGATCACTGCGATGATCGAAGCTGTTGAAGGCGATCTTGACGTGATTTCAGTTCCTTACGACGGTGACGGCCCTGCCTTGACCGCGTTGCAAGGCGGCGCGATCGACGTGATGCCTGCTGTTTTGGGTGCGGCGATCGAAACTGTGCGTGCTGGCAAAATCAAAGCATTGGCCGTGTTTGACACAGCTGAAAACGAATACCTCCCCGGTGTTCAAGCGGTGTCAGATGCCAACGATGGCTACAACACATACCTTCCATGGGGTCCCTTCTTTGGCGTCTTCGTCAAAAACGGCACGCCGACAGACGTTGTGTCAAAACTTCAAGGCGCCTACGCTGTTGCAGCAACAAACCCAGATTTCACTGACTTGATGGAAACACGTGGTTTCACATTGATGAACATCTCTGGCGACGAAGCGACAGCGTTCTTGTCCAAATGGCAGCAGGGCACAACGTGGCTTTTGCAGGACGCGGGCATGACCAAGACGTCCCCAGAAGAGTTCGGCATCGCCCGCCCAGGCGAATAATTTAACGGCGACATTGCCGCAACGTGTGACCTGATCCGGCTACACGAGACACATGGGCGCCGCCCTTCGACATGGGGCGGCGTCTGCTATTTTCAGACTGCTAGATATCTCGGGAGGATGTATGCAGGACCAAGAAGAACACCACCACGACTCGTCACGCGACGGATCATCAGATGCGACACCGGGCGGTATGGTCGACAAACGTCGCCCTGGCGAAACCGTGTTTACAGGCATCTTGGTTTTGGCAAGCCTTGGTCTTTTGTGGAGCGCCTACGGGATTTCTGGATTTGAAGCTCTGTCTGGCGCGGGGTCTGTGCCGATGGCCACCACGGCTGTTATGGTGATCACCGCGGCTATCATCTTTTGGCGCACCCTCAAATTGCCACGCGCAGAGGATGAAACCGTGATGCAAGACATCACACCACCGCTTGTGATTATTCTGGCGCTGTTTCTTGTCGCTTACGGTCTTTTGTTGAAACCGCTTGGGTTTTTGCCCACCTCTGCCCTCTTCCTTATCGCATCGATTAAGATCCTGTCGAAACGCAGCTGGGCTTTTACGCTCACCGTTTCCATCGGCAGCTTGATCGCCATCTACTTGATCTTCCGCATCGTGTTCACCGTGCTGATGCCCGCAGGCATCGTACCGGAAGCCGAGATGATCCAGATGGTCCGTAACCTGCTGTCAGGAGGCCAATAATGGACACTCTCTTAGCATTTCTCACAATTTTCACCCACCCTGAGCTGTTGTTGCTGGTTGGGCTTGGCACTTTTGCAGGCGTCTATGTCGGGGCAATCCCGGGGTTGTCGGTCACGATGGCTGTGTCCATTTTGATCTCTTTCACCTTTTCATGGGATGTGTACCCCGCGATTTCGTTGATGATCGGCATCTATATGGGCGGGGTCTATGGCGGCTCACGCACAGCAATTTTGCTCAATATCCCCGGTGCCCCCTCGGCCATTGCGACCGCATTAGACGGCTATCCTATGGCGCAACGCGGCGAGGCGGGCGAAGCCATCGGCACCACCACCGTCATGTCGTTTTTCGGCGGTTTTATCGGTATCGCAGTGCTGGCCCTTTTGGCCCCACTGGTGTCTGATTTTGCGCTCAAATTCCAGCCGCGTGACTACATGCTTTTAGCGATTTTGGGCATTCTTTTGGTTGGCTCTTTGTCGACAGGTTCATTGGTCAAAGGCATCTTTGCCGGCGCGCTTGGCATCGGCATCGGCGCGGTTGGCATGGACCCCCTAACATTCTCAGAGCGGTTTACCTTTGACATTCCATTGATGCGTGGCGGGATCAACTTTATCGCTGTGATGATCGGCATGTTTGGCGTCTCTGAAGCCTTGATGCAGTTGCACCATGTGGACACGCCCGCGATCCGTCAAAAGATCAACCGGATCGTGCCCTCGTTCAGCACCATTCGCAAACACCTGCCGTTGTCATTGCAAACCTCAAGCATTGGCGTGCTGATTGGCGCTTTGCCCGGCACGGGTGGCGATATTGCCGCGCTGATGGCCTATGACCATGCCAAACGCGTGACCAAGAAACCGTCGCGGCCCTTTGGCAAAGGGGCTATCGAGGGTCTTGTGGCGCCCGAGACCGCCAACAATGCCGCCGTGGGTGGCGCGTTTATTCCGATGATGACGCTTGGTATTCCTGGCGATGCGGTCACCGCGATCATGATCGGCGCACTGTTCATTCACGGGCTCAACCCCGGTCCGATGTTGATGATCGATCAACCAGATATGTTCTGGTTCATTGTTGGCGCATTGGTGATGGCCAACTGCTTTATGCTGTTGTTTGGTCTCACAGGCATCCGTCTGTTCACCAAAATCGTTGAAATGCCCCGCGCTGTTTTGATCCCTCTCATCTTGTTGCTGTCCATTGTCGGCGCCTACGCGGTGAACAATTCGATCACGGATGTGTATTGGATGCTTGGGTTTGGTGTGTTCGGCTACTTCATGCGCCACTACGGATATCCGCTTGGCCCTGTGATTTTGGGTGTGATCCTGTCGCGTCTTTTAGATGACAACTGGCGGCGTGCTATTATTTCCGAGCGCGAGGATCTCGGGCGGTTTTTCCATGGGATTGTCACAAGCCCCTTGTCGCTTGTGTTGTTCACCGCCGTTATCTTGATTTTCATCTCTCAAACGCCACTGTGGGCAAAGCTCCGCAAGTCCAAGAAAGAGACCACCTAAGATGAGCGACCCTGATATTCTTCTTGGCCTGATTGGCGACAATATTGCCGCCTCTCGGTCACCGCGATTGCATGAATTGGCGGGCGCGCAAAACGACACACATGTGCGTTACGACCGCCTTGTGCCCGCCGATATCGGCGCGGATTTCGATGCGATTTTTGACGGGCTTGGGGCCAAGGGATATCGCGGCTCAAACGTCACCTACCCGTATAAAGAACGCGGGGCGAAAAAGGTCACGATTGATGATCCTCTGGTGCGCGCCATCGGCGCCATCAACACCGTTATTTTTGATGACGCGAATGCGCCCAAAGGGTTTAACACCGACTACAGTGGTTTTATGGCCGCTTATATGCGCACCCGCAAAGACGAAAAACCGGGCATCACGTTGATGATCGGCACCGGCGGCGTGGGCCGTGCGGTGGCCTTTGGGCTCATCGCACTTGGGGTCACAGAACTGCGTCTTGTGGATATGGATTTGGCCAAAGCCGAGGCGCTTGCGAATGATCTGCGCGCCGCCGCGCCAGATATCACGATTTCCGCCGGCACAGATGCCGCCATGGCCGCAAATGGCGCAAATGGCCTAATCAATTGTACGCCCGTTGGCATGGTCGGCAAAGACGGAACCCCCCTGCCCGCGCCCGCAATGACCGGCGCGCAATGGGCATTCGATGCGGTCTACACCCCCGTCGATACCGAATTTTTGACAGATGCCACCAAAGCTGGCCTGTCGATTATTTCAGGGTGGGAGTTGTTTTTCTACCAAGGCGTTCACGCATGGAAACTGTTTTCCGGCCTGCCCCTAGACGAGACCCGCCTGCGCCAAGACCTTTTGTCCTAAGGATTGACTGTTATGAAAACCTCGATCGCGACCGTATCCATTTCGGGAAACCTACGTGAAAAGCTCGGCGCCATCGCGGCGGCTGGCTTTGACGGAATCGAGATTTTCGAACAAGATTTTATCGCCTATGACGGCAGTCCGCGCGATGTGGGCAATATGATCCGCGACCACGGATTGGATATCACTTTGTTCCAACCGTTCCGCGATTTCGAAGGCCTGCCAGAGCCGCTGCGCACAAAAGCCTTTGATCGGGCGGAACGCAAATTTGATTTGATGCAAGACCTTGGCACCGATCTGGTGTTGGTCTGTTCCTCATGTCACCCCCAAAGCATGGGCGGTATTGACCGCTCTGCCGCGGATTTTCACGAGCTTGGCGAACGTGCGGCCAAACGCGGATTGCGCGTTGGGTATGAGGCGCTGTGCTGGGGCAAACATGTGAACGATCACCGCGATGCATGGGAAATCGTGCGCCGTGCCGACCACGACAATGTTGGGATTATTCTCGATAGTTTTCACACATTGGCGCGGGGCATAGACCCGAAAAGCATTCGATCTATTCCGGGCGATAAAATCTTTTTCGTGCAAATGGCCGATGCACCGTTGATCACCATGGATCTGTTGTATTGGTCGCGCCACTTTCGCAATATGCCCGGCGAGGGCGATTTGGCCGTCACCGATTTCACCCGCGCGGTTATGGCTACGGGTTATCAAGGCCCGCTGTCGCTTGAAATTTTCAATGATCAATTTCGCGGCGCAAACACCCGCCAAGTGGCCGCTGATGGCTACCGCTCGCTGATTGCATTGATGGATGATGTTCATCGCCAAGAGCCGGATTTGAAACTCGATGTGCCCAACTTGCCAGCACGCGTCAAACCCACTGGCGTGTCTTTCGTGGAGTTTGCCACACGCGGCGATGAGGCGCGCAGCCTTGAAACCTTGTTTGACACCTTGGGCTTTGCACGTGCCGCAAAACACCGCAACAAAGCGGTGACCTTATGGCAACAAGGTGACGTGCGCCTAATGATCAATGAGGAAACCGAAGGCCACGCCGCCCATGCCTATAACGCGCGCGGCACCACGGTTTGCGATTTGGGTCTTGAGGTCAGCTCGGCCCGTGATGTGATCACCCGTGCCACGGCCACTGGCGCGAAACCCTTTGCGCAACCGCTTGAGGTCGGCGAACTTGATATTCCCGCCATCCGTGGCCTTGGCGGATCTGTTTTGCACTTTATCGATCGCGACACGGGTCTTGATAAGGTTTGGGATGTCGAATTTGAGACCAATCCAAAAGCCGATATCACCGGTGTTGGCCTGACGCGGATTGACCATTTGGCCCAGACCATGAGCTACGAAGATATGCTCAGCTGGACCTTGTTCTATACCGCTATTTTTGATGTACAAAAAAGCCCCATGGTCGATGTCATTGACCCAGACGGCTTGGTCCGTTCGCAGGTGATCGAGGCTCAAGACGGGGCGTTGAAAATCACGCTCAACGGCGCCGACACCCACCGCACATTGGCGGGACGGTTTTTGTCCGAGACCTTTGGTGCATCGGTTCAACACATCGCTTTGGCGACGGATGATATTTTCGACACTGCCAAAAACTTGGCGGCGCGCGGTTTCGAAGTCTTGCCCATTTCGCCCAATTACTACGACGATTTGGCCGCCCGATTTGATTTTCCGCCCGGTCTTTTGGAGCGGTTGAAAGCGGCCAACATCCTGTATGACCGTGACGCATCAGGTGAGTTTTTTCAAATGTATTCAGGTGCTTTTGCAGGCGGGATGTTCTTTGAAATTATCCAAAGATCTGGCTACACAGGCTTTGGCGGCCCCAACGCGCCGTTCCGAATTGCCGCACAAAAACGTCGAATGCGCGCCAAGGGCATGCCGTCTGCATAAAGGTATACCGCGCGAAAATGCCAGTGTTATAGCGGCCAAACGATAAGGATCGTTGGCACCGCAACGATGATCACAAGCACTTCGAGCAAAAGGCCCATGCGCCAGTAATCGCCAAACCGGTACCCGCCCGGGCCAAGAATGATGGTATTGTTTTTATGCCCGATTGGGGTCAAGAACGCACAGGACGCCGCCACAGCCACGGTCATCAACCACGCATCAGGATTTGTGCCTGTCGCAGATGCCATGCCAAACGCAATCGGCGCCGCGATCAATGTGGTCGCCACGTTGTTGAGAAAGTCCGACAAGGTCATGGTCACCACCATCAACGCCAACAGCGACACCCACGCAGGATAGCCGCTGGTGAGGGTCAAAATTTGCGTGGCAATCAGTTCAGCCCCGCCTGAGTTGGCAAAAGATTCCGCAAGTGGGATCAGGCTGGCCAAGAGCACGATGACTTTCCATTCAACTGAATCGTAGACCTCGCGCCCCGACACCAATCCCACAGCGACCAACGCGATCACCGCCGCCGACAACGCGACGGGCAAAGACACCCAGCCGATGACCGCCGTGGCAATTGCGGCCAAAAAGATGCCAATGGACAGCCCCGCTTTTGAGCGCTGAACAACGGGGGTTTCGCGCCCTTCCAACGGCAAAACACCCAAGAATGCAGCCGCCGTCGCATTGCGTTTGGCATCGCCCAATAGCAGCAAAACATCACCGGGTTTGATGGTCAACAACCGCACTCGATCGGTAAACCGCTGCCCATTGCGCGACACACCGAGCAAGGTCACGGAATGTTGGTACAACAATTTTAGCCCGCGCGCGGTGCGCCCCGCGATGCGCGCGCCCTCAGGCACGATGGCTTCGGTCAACGTCAGCCCGCCAGATGTCACGCCGCCGCTGTGTTTTTCCGACCCTGAGAATTCCAACGCGGTTTGCCCCATAAAGGCCTCGATAGATTTAGGGTCGCCCTCGACCACAATAAAATCACCTGCGCGGATGATTTGTGAGGCGGCAAATCCCGGCAACCGTTTGCCACTGCGCACAAGCCCCAAAATATGCACATCGTGATCATCCGCCAAAGGATACATGTCCGACACCGTCGCCGTGTCTTCAAGCGATTTGTCACTGACGCGCAGTTCGGACACATACCGCCCTTTGGAAAACTCTGGCTCTTGTTCAGACGCGCCTTCGCGTTTGGGCAACAACCGCCATCCGATCAGCGACACAAACGCAATACCCACCACGGCCACCGTCAATCCAACGGGGGTAAAGTCAAACATGCCAAAGGGTTCGCCCAGCACATCTTCGCGGTAGGCGGCGATAACGATATTGGGCGGCGTGCCGATCAGCGTGATCATGCCACCCAAAATGGTCGCAAAAGACAAAGGCATCAAAGACAGGCTGACCCCGCGTTTGGCTTTGGCTGCCGTATCAATATCCAGCGGCATCAACAGCGCCAATGCGGCAACATTGTTGATCACAGCGGACAATCCCGCCCCCACAACCGCCATCACGGCGATGTGCAATGGCAACGGGCGCTGCGCATCGAGCAACCGTTCGGCCAGTTTTTCGATGGCGCCAGAGCCGACAAGACCACGCGAAATGATCAACACCAAAGCGATGATCGCGACCGCTGAATGGCCAAAGCCCGAGAACACATCATGTGCCGGCACCAGCCCCAAAATGGACGCCAAAATCAATGCCCCAAAGGCGACAAGATCATAGCGAATGCGCCCCCAAACAAGCAAAACAAACAAGACTGCGAAAATGGAAATGATCAGGGTTTGGTCAGATGGCATGAAAGCTGCTTCTTTTTTTGTGGATCACGAAAACACTATAGCATTGAAGGATTTTACAACACCTGCAATCCCAGTTGTCCCAAAAGATCGGCGGCTTGGCGTTTCGAAATAATAGCCCCTTTGAACCGTTTGGCATCGGTCAATTTGATTCCGCCCAAATCAGCACCTTGCAAATCGGCGTTCTCAAAACGGCAGTCCACCAAATAGGCATCGCGCAGGGAACAATCGTCAAAAATTGTGCCTCTAAAATCGCAAAACCGTAAATCGGCTTCGCTAAAATCGAGCTGTTTCAAAGTCATTTTGCGAAACGATAGGTTTGGCAGACGGGCAAGACCCAACAACACATCTTCGATGTCAAAATCAGTGAGGCGCGCTTCGCTCAGATCCGTGCCGATCATTTTACAATGAGCTATTTTTATCGATGACATTAAGGCCCCGCGAAAATCAGTGTTGCTAAAATCACCACCCTCGATCTGTGCCTCAGTCATGGTCGCGCTGACAAAACTGACGCCAGAGGCCCTGCATCCTTTGAACACAGTATTTTCCAATATGGCCCCGTTGAATGACGCGCCTGTTAGATTGCATGCCTCAAACTGCCATCCCGTCATATCGAGCCGCGACATGTCTAAATCATGCAAATCGCAACGCTGCAATTCCATGGGATGCCCTGCTGTGGATAGGTCTTTGATTTCACTTGTGGTGATTTTACGATCCAACAAAAGGGTCTGTTCATTCTGGGTCATTGGGATGCCTTTGTTGTGCAAATTCATCGAAAACAGGCTACGATGCATTGCCTTGTGTTTGGTATAGACCGTTGCATGAGGCGTTGAAAGGCACCTCATCAAATCGCATGCATTCGCCCCAAACATGACCAATCACATGATATGAACACGTTTTTGGCTCGCGACAACACGATATCTGAGAGCACATGGCAGACCTCACTTAGCGCTGGTTGAACCCCGCATGGCCGTGATCAGCAACCATAGCCCCATCACTCCGCTAAAAACCGAAATCCGCGTTTCAGTTTTTGTGTTCAGGCGCCGCCCGAAAGAGAGATTGCCCCGTATAGACCAAAATCGCCGCACCGATTGCGCCCATAACGGCAATCCCCAAGAGAACGATCACGTCAATCGGCCCACCGATATCGCGCAAGCTGGAATGGGTCATGGCCTGCACAAACAGCACGGCCGCCACCGCACCAAAGGGCATGGAAATCTGCGCCATTAAAAATCTACGCATCGACAGCGCCCTGTCGCGGATCAGAACATAAATATAGGCCAGCGTGACAATCACCGCCGCTACGACCATGCTCCAAAACACTCCACGTCCGAAAATTTCTTCGAACACAGCGATCATGGTTTCAAAAGTGAGTTGTTCCATGTCTTTTCCTCTCAAGCTTTGCCGCGCAACATTGCGTTATAGGTGGCTTTCAGGGCCACTTCCTTCATCAACCAACTGATCCACAGCTCTTCGAGCGGGGCGATAACCCCAGGGAAAGACGGCGTTAAGTTGTTGCTGTAATCGAATTCGACCAACATCGCGCGGCCAACACGGGTGATGAGCGGGCAAGAGGTGTAGCCGTTATAAAGCGCGCTGCCCTCGCGTCCCTCAATGGCGGCGACCAAATGATCCTCGACCACGGGCACCTGCCATTTCACCGATGCGGCGGTTTTGCCCTTGGGCACACCAGCCACATCCCCCAAAGCAAAAATATCGGGGTAGCGCAAATGGCGCAAAGTGTGTTTGTCGACCTCTACCCAACCCTGATCGGTCCATTTGTCTGCCCAGCTGAGGCCCGATTGACGAATGACATCCGGCGCGCGTTGCGGCGGAATGACATGCAGGTAATCATAGCCCAACTCGGCATCACCATCCGGTGTGGCAAAAACCGCCAGTTTGCGACCCGGATCAACAGCCTTTAGCACGTGACTGTACTGCGGGGTGATCCCACGGCTTTCAAACAGCATCCGCACTTTTTCGGACACGATTGGCACCCCAAACAGCGACGCGTTGTTCGAGGCGTAATGCATCTCGTGTTTGCCCGCGCCAGCCGTGCGGGTGGCAATATCTTCGATCAAAAACGTATGTTTGAGCGGCGCGCCCGCACATTTCATTTCAGTCGCCGGTCGTGTGAAAAGCCCGACCCCGCCCTCTTCGGTAAACTTCGATGCCGCGTCCCACGTTTTCGCCGCATATTGCGGCCCAGCGTAGAGCGCGCCAATGCCATTGGTCCCAACCAAATCCAACGAAAACCCTTCAATCGCGTCATGATCCAGCACAAGACCAGGCGCCACGACAAGAAAATCATAGGGCACGGTCTGCCCGCCAGAGGTGTCCACGGTTTTCGCAATCGGATCGATCGCGGCGGCGGCTTCGGCGATATGGGTGATCCCCTTGGGCAGCCATTGCGAGGTCTGAGACTGTGTATAAGAGGCCGGTTTCAAACCAGCGGCCACCAGAGACAGCCCAGGTTGATATAGATGCACCGCACTTGGATCTAGGATCGTGATCGTGGCCCCGTCCAGTCGCTCCACCAGACGATTGACAAGCGACGTCCCCGCAGCACCAGCGCCGATCATAACGATACGCGCCTTTGTTGCGATCTTTTCAGCTTGTGCGGATCGAACCGCAGCCGCCATCGCCAATCCGCCAGCGGCAAAGCCCAAAAAGGCACGCCGCGAGGTTTTCAGGTCATACACTTCGGTCATTTTCATTTCCTTCATTCAGTCACGTCGATTGTATCTGAGCGCACAAGTTTCACTGTGCGCCAGATCAAGGCGGTTATAATTTTTGTAAAATGAATCAGCAGGTCGGCAGCAGCGCAAATAAACCCCGCGGCCCTTTATCCCCTGCGATCACTCTCGCGACGTATCGGTGCCACCCGAAATGACGCGCTCGTCTTCCTTCAGCTCAAGCCACATCGCGTTCACCACAGCAAAGATGGCGGCCAACGGTAGGCCTAGGAGCCATGCAAAATACCACATAGGATGTCCTTTCCTTAATAAAGTGAGTGCTCGTTTTCAGAAACATCGGCTTCGGTGACCTTGCCCCAAAGCACTTTATAAACCCAAGCCGTGTACATCAGGATCAGCGGCATAAAGATCGCGGTGGCCACCAACATAATAAAAAGCGTCAGGTGCGACGACGAACTGTTCCACACGGTCAGCGACGACTGCGGATTGCTCGACGACGGCATGATAAACGGGAACATCGTTAGACCAACCGACGAAATCACACCAAGGATCGCCATCTTAGAAAACAGCAATGTTGAGACCTCGCGCCCGGCCCGTAGGCCAAAAAAGGCCAACAGCCCCCCGACAATTCCCATAAGCGGAGCAACCGCGATCCAAGGACGATCCTGATAAGCGCTCAGCCAGCTTGCCGTGCGCTCCACCTCAAAATGCAGCGGATTTGACGGGCCGTTGGTCACGTAATCCCCCACAATGCGGAACCCTTCGATGCCCACAGCCAACCACAGACCGGCCAGGACATACGCCCCGATCGCAACCAGTGCCGCAATGGACCCAATGGCACGCGCACGGGTTTGCACCAAACCTTCTGCTTTCAATGTCAGCCAAGCCCCGCCGTGCATCACCAACATTGCCAAAGACACCACACCCGCCAAGATCGAAAATGGATCCAGCAGACCAATGAATTTCATGTACCATGCGCCTTCATAGATCGTGTGCAAATCATCGGTAAAGTGGAACGGCACCCCTTGGATCACATTGCCAACCGCCACGCCAAACAACAGCGCAGGGACAGCCCCACTCACAAACAGCGCCCAATCCCAAGTGGCACGCCACCGCGGATCATCACGTTTTGAACGATATTTAAAGGCGACAGGCCGCACGATAAACGCAGCCAGAATGACAAACATCGCAAGATAGAAGCCCGAAAAACTAACCGCATAGAGCGGGGGCCAAGCGGCAAAAATTGCACCACCGCCCAGAATAAACCAAACTTGGTTTCCTTCCCAAACAGGGCCAATAGTATTGATCGCCACGCGACGCTCAATGTCGGTTTTGGCAACAAAAGGCAGCAAGGCACCAACCCCCATGTCAAACCCATCGGTCAACGCAAAGCCGATCAACAGCACCCCAAGCAGGCCCCACCAAATGACACGCAGCAATTCGTAGCTCAAAAATTCATGCAGGATCATGTTCTTTACTCCCCAGGCATGGCAATGGCGTCGGCATTGCGCCGGCCTGCCAAACGATCATTGTGGCGTTTGTTCCAGCTGTCGGTTTCTTCAACGTCCTGATACGGCCCTTTACGGATGTATTTTAGCATCAGGCCCATCTCGACGACGAACAGAACAGAATAAAACAGAACAAAACCCGCAAGCGTCAGCGCCACCTCGGTCATCGACAGAGCCGAAACCGACATCGCCGTCGGAAGAACCCCGTCCACGGTCCACGGCTGGCGTCCGAATTCCGCGACGAACCAGCCCAATTCGGCTGCAATCCATGGCGCGGGAATCATCCAAACAGCCAAATGCAGCGCAGGACGTGGAAAATTCATGCCCTTAAACGACGCCCGATAAAAAAAGTAGCTCATGGTCGCGATAAACCCAAACCCAAGCCCCACCATCAGACGGAACGCCCAGAACAAAGGCCAGACTGTTGGCACAGTGTCATCGGCAGCGGCCTTGATCTGTGCTTCGGTCGCATCCAGAGGATTATCGACATATCGTTTCAGCAAAAAGGCAAACCCAAGATCCGCCGAATGCGCCTCGAATGTGGCCATAGTGGCAGGGTCCGTGGCATCGCGATTTTCACGCACCTCTAGCAAGGCCTCGTAAGCGATTTGACCGGACCGAATGCGCGCCTCTGCCGTTTCCACCAGTTCATTAATCCCAGGGATTTCGGTGGTCAAAGACCGCGTTCCGATCAGCCCCATCGCCCATGGAATTGTGATCGCGTAATGCGTCTCACGGGCGTCTTGATCCGGAAACCCGACCAAATTAAACGGTGCGGGTGCCTCATGGGTTTCCCACATCGCTTCAATCGCGGCGAGTTTCATTTTCTGACTGTGGGTCGCAGAATAGCCGGACTCGTCCCCGAGCAGCACCACCGAAAATGCAGAGGCCAAACCAAACGCCGCAGCAACTGTAATGGAACGGCGCGCCAATTCAACGTGCCGACTGCGCAGCATATACCACGCGGACACCCCCAGCACGAAAACCGAGGCCGTCACATAGCCTGCCGAAACCGTATGCACAAATTTCGCTTGCGCCACTTCGTTGAATAGAACCTCGAAAAAATTGGTCATTTCCATACGCATGGTCATCGGATTAAATTCCGCACCCACTGGATTTTGCATCCAACCGTTGGCAATCAAAATCCACAGAGCGGAAAAATTTGACCCGATCGCCACGAGCCACGCGACCACAAGATGCTGGACCTTTGATAACTTATCCCAGCCAAAAAAGAACAATCCGACGAATGTTGCCTCTAGGAAAAAGGCCATCAGCCCTTCCATCGCCAACGGAGCCCCGAAAATGTCCCCAACGTAGTGGCTATAGTAGCTCCAGTTCATACCGAACTGAAATTCCATCGTGATGCCAGTGGCCACCCCAAGTGCAAAGTTGATACCGAACAGCGTGCCCCAAAACTTGGTCATTTGCCGCCAAATAGGACGGTTGGTCATGACATAGACCGTCTCCATGATGGCCACGAGGACCGACAGACCCAAAGTTAACGGTACAAAAAGAAAGTGATACATGGCCGTCGTCGCAAATTGTAGGCGCGACAGCTCGACGATACCGAACTCCATATCCACAGCTCCAATTTTCGAAGGATTAATCGCTTCGAGTTACATTCATCTTTTTGATTGTATCTAGGCTATAGTAAATTTCTAACATTGATCTAAATCAAAAACTTGTATTTTTAATATACCTTATTCCAAATATACAATTCGATCTGCAAACTCGGTTTCCACTGAACGGTGTGCGGCAATTAAAATGGCAGCATCGGGTAGATAGCGGCGGACGCCATGCAAAACCTTGACCGCAGTGGCCGCGTCCAAGCCTTCGGTCGGTTCGTCCAAAAGCAATACACTCGGACGTCTTAGCAAAGCGCGCGCCAAGACAAGCCGGCGCGCCTCACCGCCCGACAGCCCGTCCCCGCCCGCTCCAATCATCACATCTAAGCCACCGCGCGCCCGCACCATGCTCGCAAGTTGCACATCTTCCAATACGTCCCAAAGCGCGGTGTCATCGCAATCCGGGGCCGCAAGGCGTAGCGCCTCGGCCACGGTGCCCGACATCAAAACACTGCGTTGGGGCAACAACGTTACCGCACGACGCAAGGGCTGTTCCTCCCATGTCTCTATAGGAAGCCCCCCCAACGTGATGCGCCCCGCACGGACCGGATGCAGCGCGGCGATTGCCAACAAGAGTGTCGATTTCCCCACCCCGCTTGGTCCCGTCAGTGCGACAGTTTCACCACTGTTGATGGTAAAATTTATAGCACCAAGACTCCGCGTGTGAGCGCGCGCCCCGTGCAAGGTCACGTCCCGCACCTCAAGCCCCAATAGCCCCTTTGCAACCGTATTTGCGTTCAGGTTCGGGGCTTCCGGTGACGATGTAAGGTCGCGTGACACCCGACGCGCCGCTTCGATCATACGTCCGATGTCGCTCGCCGCGCGCCTGAGCGGCGCGACAGTTTCAGCCAAAGCCAGCGCCGCAAAGACCCCAAGTGCTGCAAAAGCTGGGGTCATATTGCCCGTGTTCACCATAAAGATACCAATCCACAGCGCCCCGCCCGCGATGATGCCGCCAAGCATTTGGGTCGCCGCACCGGCAAAACGCTCTGCACGATCTTGCTGTCGTCGCACCTGTTGCCGGCGATCATCCGCGGCAAGCGTCACCTCGGACTGGAGCGCCAAACGGCCATGCACCGCCAAATCACGCCTTGCGCGTATGAGATCAATGAACCGAGACCGGAACGCTTGTGCGGCCACCTCGGCGCGTCGCGACACAGGGGCTGCATGGCGCATTGTGACCCAAAAAATCACGGTCGCCCCCACCAGATAGCCCGCCAAAATCCAAAGCGCTATGGACCATCCCACCAGCGCCCACAAAACGGCGAAAGACACCACTTGTGTCACCAACCCTGCCACGGCAGGCAACACCAAGCGCAATGGCACCCCGTCCAAAGCATCAATATCGGCGGTCAGCCGGTGAAGGGCCTGCGCCCCTCGCACCCGAACCATCCGCGCATAAGGAGCCGCAAGCAATCCCGCCAGCACCCGCGACCGTAAAACCTCCAACGCGCGCAGCGTTGCGTCATGGGTCAACACCCGCTCACCATACCGAGCCGCCGCGCGCCCAAGCGCCAAAAACCGTACCATTGCCGACGGTCGAAACACGTCAAACACCGCCCCCATTCCCGCCAAACCCGCAGCGGCAGCGGCGGTGATGAACCAGCCGGACAGCCCCAATAAGGCCACGCCCATCACCAAAACCACCACGCTGAGCAAGGCCCCACGCGAGAATGCGACGGGCTGTTCCCGTAGAATGATCCGAAATATCTGTAAAAGCGCCTTCATGATGCGCCGCCAATCTCGATAATCCGGTCCATCCGCGCCGCAAACCCGCGATCATGCGTGGCAACGATCAACGTCGCCCCGCGTTTGGCCTGCGCCATCAACCCATCCACCACAGCTTGGGCCGTATCAGCATCCAAATCAGCGGTCGGTTCATCGGCAAGGATCACATCCGGACATCCATGGATGGCGCGGGCGAGGGTCAATCGCCGCGCCTCACCGCCCGACAAACCACCCCCCGTTTCACCCAATCGGGTGTTCAACCCTTGTGGCAAGGCCATCACAACATCGCTGATCGCCGCTTGTTCCAACGCTTGGCTAGGATCATTGCCCCGACCGAGGGTCAGGTTTTCTCTCAGGCTGGCGTTGAGGAAATGCGGGGCCTGTGGCATCCAGCCAATCCGCGCGCGCCACGCATCCGCTGTCTCGTCGGTTAAACCGTGATCTGCGACCCGCACCTCGCCTGACAGTGGTGTTAAAATGCCCGCCATGACACGCAAAACCGTCGTTTTCCCCGCCCCGCTTGGGCCGACCAAAGCAACCGTTTCACCTGCTTTAATATCAATATCTTGCAATAACATCCCGTTGGGCAAAACACACTGTCGCAGGGCGATTCCAGCAGGTCCAATTAAGGCGTCTGCGGCGGCCCCGCGCCCAAGCAATGATGCCGTTTGTACAGCCTCCCATTCACAAAGCTCGTCTGCCACCGCGTCTGCCGCCGCCTTGTCGTGCCACGCCGCAGACAGGTCGCGCAATGGTTGGTAAAACTCAGGGGCCAGCAGTAACAAAAAGAGACCCGCCTGTGGCGACAAAGGATCACCCCAGGTTCCAAATGCCACCGCGCCCAACAAAGAAAACCCAACATAAACGGCCACCATCGCCACGCCGATCGCGGCAAAAAGTTCCAGCACGGTTGACGATAGAAAGGCGACGCGCAGCACCGCCATGGTGCGCGCTCTCAGATCCCCAGCTTGCGTGGCAAACCCCGCTTTCACGATGTCCCCCGCCCCTAACAAACGGATATCAGCCAGCGCGGACAGGCGTTCGACCAACACATCGTTGAGGGTGCCAATCTCGGTCATATGACGTTGGCTGGCCTCTTTTGCGGCCAGTCCAACCAAGGCCATGAACACCGGTATGAGCGGACCGGATATGAGCAAAATGATTGCAATCGCCCATGAATGAAACAACGACAGCACGAAGATGACCAGCGGCAGAACCATCACCCGCGCCTGCGCGGGGGCGTACCTTGTGATGTAGGGGCCCAACAGATCAAGTTTTTCCCCCGCCAGCGCAGAGATGCTTCCAGCGCCCCCGAACGGGCTGTCTGCGGCCCGTCGGGTTTCGACCTCAACGATGTGTTTGCGCGCGGCAAAAATCACTGCCTCCGCCGCCGCGTCAGCATAGGTTTCAGCCCAAAGACCCACAAGCGCGCGGATCGCCCCAAGGGCTATAAAACTGACACCGAAAAAAACCGGCGACACGTCAGCCCCAGCCAAAAGTCCCCCAAAAGCCCCCGCAATGACCGCCGCTTGCAACGGCCAAATCAGGGCGGCGATCACCGACAAGGCCGCACAGAGCATCCGACGTCGATCACTTGGTGCGCTCCAAACCTGTAGAGTAGGTTTCGTTGTTTTTCGTGTTTTACGATTGCGACGGCCCACAGAATCCTCTTAACTTGACTCGCAGATACCACTTAAACTGACCACGCTGGTCCCGTATCTGATCTGAGTCAAACACACCTTCACATTTGCCACCAAGAGTTAAAAGCCACATGCGCTGCGGCGTTTTCACTACTCGCGGGACAAGGCCACCACAGGATCAAGTTTCGCTGCCGAACGGGCGGGCAAAAACCCGAAAGTGACCCCGATCAACGTTGACGACAAAAACGCCACGATGATCGCGGTGGAGGAAAAGACCAAACGCACGTCATCATAGAACTGGCCCGCGATATAGCCCACCGAGAGCGCCCCGACGATCCCCAGCACCCCGCCGACCAAACAGACCAGCACCGCCTCGATCAGGAATTGGGCCACAATGTCCGATCGACGCGCCCCGATGGCAATGCGCACGCCGATTTCTTTGGTGCGTTCAGTCACCGACACCAGCATGATGTTCATCACCCCGATGCCGCCTACGACCAACGAAATCACCGCAATCATCGCCACCAGCAAAGTGAGCGTTTGTGTTGTCGAGGTAATCGTCTCGCGGATCGTGTCGCTGTTGACCAAAAAGAAATCCGTCGTGCCATGGCGTTGTTCCATCAGCGTTGAGATTTGTTGTTGGGCCTGTGTCATGTCAAAGCCATCGGACACCCGCACCGCAATGCTGTCCAGATGATCCTGCCCTGAAACCCGTGCCATCGCGGTCGTGTAGGGTATCCAAACATTTAAAGACGAAGGGCCGAAACTTGATCCACTCGAGCGCACCACGCCGATCACGCGCACAGGAACGCGCCCCAAGAGCAGCACTTTTCCAATCGGATCGGTGCCAGTGTCAAAAAATGTATCGCGGGTGTCTTCGTCAATCACCGCAACCTGATCGAGTGCTGTCACATCCGCAGGACCAAAAACCGCACCGCTCAGGGTGGCATAGCTTTGCACCTGAAAATAATCGCCGTTCACACCATTGATCGTCGCGTTGGCTTCGACATTTCGGTAGATCACCGACGCCGAGTTCGACACCGAAGGCGACACGCTGTCGGCATAGCTCTGTAACGCCAACATATTTGCATCACTCGGCACCAGTGTTTCGGTCCGTTGTGCATCGCGTGCGCCAAAACCACTGCCCGAGCGGACGGTGATTGTGCTGGTTCCAAGCGAGCTGATATTCTCAAGCACTTTTTCTTGGCTGCCTGCGCCCAAAGCGACCACCAAGACAACTGATGCAATCCCGATGATGATCCCAAGCATGGTCAACAAAGACCGCACACGGTGCGCAACCAGCGCGGTGACTGACATCGAAAAGGCTTCGACCATCCGGTGAAGCGCCCCTCCCGTTCCGACACGCGGCTTTGTGGTTGGGCGATCCGTTCCTAAGGCGGCTTGTGTGTTCTCAGTCTGCGTGCGTGTATCCGAAATGACCCGCCCGTCACTGAGCTCAATCGTGCGATGCGCATGACGCGCAACTGCTGGATCATGGGTGATCATCACAATCGTATGGCCGCGACGGTGCAAATCCAGCAGCAGATCGATCAATTCAACACTGCTTTTGCTATCGAGCGCGCCTGTTGGTTCATCGGCAAGGATCACTTCACCGCCGTTCATCAACGCCCTTGCAACCGAGACACGCTGTTGCTGACCGCCCGACAATTCGCCGGGGCGATGATCCAACCGTTCGGCCAATCCAAGTTGAGCAAGCAATGCGCTGGCGCGCGCGCGACGTGGCGCACGCCCCTCGCCCGCGTAAATGGCCGGAACCTCAACATTGCTCACGGCATCTAGGTCGGACAACAATTGATAGCGTTGAAAGATAAACCCGAAATGTTCCCGCCGCAGCCGCGCCAACGCGTCTGGCTCGAGTGTGCTCACGTCCTGTCCGGCAAAATGGTAATCGCCTGAACTGGGCCTATCCAAACAGCCCAGAATATTCATCAATGTTGATTTACCCGAGCCAGAGGCCCCGATGATCGCAACCAATTCGCCTGCCTCGATGTCGATATCGACATCACGCAGAACGGTTATGGTATCGTCACCTGCTTGAAAACTACGCGAGATTCCGCGTGCGTGAATGAGTGGTTCGCCCATATCAAAATCCCATGCCCGGCATGCCACCAAGTCCACCGCTTGAGCCCGACGACATATCTTTATTGCCAACGGCGCCACTGTTGGTCACCACATGTTCGCCTTCGTTCAAACCAGATGTAATCTCGGCGGTGATTTTGTCGTTCAGCCCGACCTCAACCGATTGGCTGCGAGTCTCGCCAGTTTGCGGATCGTAAACTTGAACTTCATAGCCCCCCGCCCCTGTCAACGAGAGCGCCGCAGCAGGCACCGTAAGCACATTCTCAACACGGGCCAACACGATCGAAACTTGTGTTGTCATGCCAATCCGCAGCACATGATCCGGATTATCGACTTCCAACTGCCCATTGTAATAGATGGCTTCATCGGTTGAAATTGTGTCACTTGTGGTGATTTGCGATGGTGCCGGTGCGACGTCACGTACCACGGCATCATAGGTGACATCAGGTTCGCCAAGAATGGAAAAATTAACGTCTTGGCCTGCATGCACATGCACAACATCAGCCTCGGAAATTTCGGCCTTTACGACCATCGTGTCAAGATTGGCAATTTTGACAATCGTCGGCGCGGACTGTGCGGCGCTCACGGTTTGACCCTCGTTCACGGCAACCGCCACCACCGTCCCCGCAACCGGCGCTGTAATTTTGGTGCGATCCAATGCGATTTGAACCGTGGATACCGTCACATCAGCGTTGGATCTATTGGCCTCAAGCGCATTCAACTCAGCCTTGATCACCAACACATCGGAAATGGCAGATTCAACCGTTTCTTTCGACGCATAATCTTGTGATGATAGCTTTTCCTGACGGTCCAAAGTCAACTCGGCTTTGCGCAGGCTGGCATTTTTGGCGGCAATTTGTGCATCGATATTGGCCAGATCTGCTTCGGCCTGAAGGATTGCATTTTGTTGATCTTGCGAGTCAATCTCTGCGATCAAATCGCCGACCTCAACATTTTGCCCCAACGTGACGGCCAGAACCTCGATTTGCCCTGACACCCGTGCGCCGACGCTGACCAAACTCTTGGCCTCGATGATCCCAGATGCCAAGACCGTTTGTTCAACCGTCCCCCGCGTGACGACCGAGGTGACGGGCGGTCCTGCATCAGAATCACCAGAATATGTAGACCAACCCCAATAGGCCGCGACGGCCAAACCAAGAACGACAAATATGCGTAAAGCGGTTTTCATTTGCTACAAATTCCCAATGCTGTTCAATTTATTATACGTTGGCACGATGCCGTTCTGTCGCATCGCCCCTGCAAAATTTTGCCGTGTTATTTCTGCTAATTCTTCAAAATTCTAAGCAAAGTTACAAATGTTTCACTTGGCGGCGCCATGATGTAGATCATGCTTTCGAGGGCGTATTGTTACATCGTCAACCCGCGTTTCATCACGCCACGCGGCCTTGCCGGACTTGGCTGGGGCATGCCTATGGGCCTTGGGGCCGCCACAGCACGCCCTCGCCTGCCATCGTTAGATTTTATATTGTTGACGCAGTTCCCGCTCATATAACCGTAGCGCCTCAGCGCTTCTAAGACCACGTTGATCCCGCACGTCTATAATCCAAACCGTGCCCCGCGCCACGGTGTACAGCAGTGAAAACGTGGTTCCCTGAATCAAATATTCAAAGACATCTTCCAACTCTTGAAATGTATGTCCCGTCGTCGGAAATTCCGAGATGATGCGTTCAGCTGCCTGCAACGATGCAAGTACCTTTGCGCGATTGAGTTGAGGGTTTTGTCGATAATACGACCGCATCCAGCGAACGCCTGGGTGGGACGTTTCAAGGTATTCGAGTTTCATCTGTCGCAATTATAAAGCGGGGCGTGCAGCAGGAAAAGGACGGTCATCATCCGCCATAAACCAATCATGGATTTCACTGGCAGGAATAGACGGCGCACCTTGTTCCACCAAATCCAGTCCGGTTTGAACCAGCTTTCGAGTTGCTCTACGCTCCTCCACCATCGCCCTGATCGCTTGATTTGCCATGTAGGACGCACTGCGATCTTCAAAGCGCGCGATTTGCTCTAGTTCCGCTTTTAGATCTGCATCTATCCGCGTGGTAAAGGATGTCATTGCCATGGCTATCATACGCCTTACAGGTGTGAATTACGATGTCTTACATTGTAGGCGCTATAGATCCTGAGTCAAATTATTCAGACATGGATCGCGGAGGCAACGATACTCCAGCCCATCAACGTGGCGTGGCATATATCGCACCACCCACATCGGCCGCTTAAGTTGCGTCCAGCAGGCGCGCCAACTCAGACATAGCGATTTCCACCAGCTCTTGATCCACACGATCCCCGTTAAGCCGGATCATCCACCCCTGCCCGTCGTGACTGCTGGCCAGTTGAACGCCTGACGTCAACTGTCGGGCACTGTGCTGTGCTGCGGTCTTTTTCTTTGGGCGCCCTCCCCGTGCGGGATCGACACGCACGGGATCCAATTTTGACAAAGCCATCTCGATCTGCTGGATTTCCTGTGCCGGCGTCGCAGGCGTTACCGCAGCAAGCGCATCGCGCAAATGTGTCTCGTGGCCATCGCGCAGCGCAGCGGCAAGCTTTAAACCATCGCGTTCTTTCAACTGATCAGGAAACACCAGCATATCGCCAAGTTCTTCAAAAATCAGGGCGAAAGATCTAATTTTAGATCGCTTTGCTTTTGAGGCCATCGGGAACAGCCCATTCACGGCGGCCTCGGTGTTTGCAAACGCGCCTTGTTGTGCAGCGATCACTGAAATCCGGCCTCTCTCGAAATGGCTCAAAGCAGCGCGAATTTCGTTTTCTTCGATCATCGCAGCAAAGGTGCCCCCCATAGCATCGGGATCGCGCACGATGGCTTTGATGGTCGTATACTTGGCATCCTTGGTCAGGTTTTTCAACGCTTGAACGGCGTGCAGCCGACGATAACCAGACAGCAGACCATAGCGGCGACCGGCGTCTGGCACTGACAGCTCAAACACTTCGATCGGCAACCGCAGACCGCCCTTGGCAATAGACATCTGCAATTCGTTCATCTGTTCAGCGTCCAACACAACACGGTCACGCACAAGCGCATCGGCATGGATATCATCCAAGGATAATTCCTGTAATATCAATCCCTTAGATAGGGACGTGCGCAAAGTTTCGGCATCAACGCTGTCCTTTGCCGATTGCTCGCGATTTTCCTGTGTCCGAGGATCAAAAGCCCCCGCAGATTCGGCTGCGACCTGCGCAATCGGCACGCTCATAGGAGAACGAGATGTGGTTTCGCCACGAAACTCTTGTTCAATCTGATCCAAATCGGACGCGGATGGGGCCACCAATTTTCTACGCTTCGCCATCTGAATTCTCCTGTGCTTTATCGGCCTCAGCCGCCTGCAAATCCCGCCACCATGTGCCTAAGATCACGCGCTTCACTTCTGCCCATGTTTGATCAAATGTCTCACGACCACGCACATAGGTGTCGCGATTGAAATCACGATAATCCGTCTCGTAAATCCCCGACACTTGCTCACCCGCCTGCCCCACCATCGCGGTCACATCTTGACGGTAGGTCGTCATGAAGTCGCCGAAATACGCCTGAATAACATTGGCCAAATCGGTTTGCTGCGAGGCATCAAACCGCGTGATGAGCGCTAAAACAGCGTCCCATTCAAATCGCATTTCGGGCAAACCATCGGCACGACGATTGCGATTTTCGCCCTCCTCAATTGAGGCAAATGTAGAGTAGATCATATCAAAGAAACGACCCGTAGAATCGAACTCCAAAAACGATGCCCCCAGCGGCACCAACATGATGTCAGCGGCAGCCAAAGCATTGATGGTGAGATATCCAAGAGCGGGCGGGGTATCGAGGAAAATCAAATCATATTCATCAAGCAATCCACCATCTTCAAGCGCATTAGACAGCGAATCCCACAAAGCCCAAGACCGCAATTGCATACGCCACACGGGCACTTGGAATTCAGCCCAATACAAATTGAGCTGCGCCCCAATAAGATCAATATTGGGCCAATGCGTTTTTTGAACCAAGTTTCGCGGCGAAACTGTTAAGGCCTCGGTAAGGGTTTCGTCAAACGGGAAGGGTGCCTGACCCGCCGCTTCGCGCACCTTGTTTTCGCGCTGCAAGGCAAGTGCATAGTCGCGTGCCAAAAGAGGAAACGCCGTTTCCCATTCATCAGCAACACTCCCCCCCAATATGGATGTCATTGATCCCTGACTGTCCAAATCGATGACCAACACTTTGTATCCATCAAGGGCGGCCGACATGGCCAAATGGGCCGCTGTAGATGTCTTACCAACGCCGCCTTTGAAATTTGCCACAGCAACAACCTTGGCAGGCAAGCCTTCAGGACGCCATGCAGTATACTCGCGATTTGCAGCCCCTTCTTTGGTGAAATGTTCGCGCAATTTTTGCACGTCATCCAAACTGAACCACTTTGAATTACCTTCGCCTTCACCTTGTGGTAGGTCTGGATTGGCTTTCAAAACACGCCGCAAATGGGCAGCGGCCACAGGAATTAAATATTTACAGATCTCCCAAGTCGAAAATTTGCGAAGCTGTTTTTTTCCATCCGGAGCATAACCGCGTTTGGCCAAATCGTCTCGACCACGTCCGGCAAAGGCCGCCGCTTTTGCAAAACGCGCCGTATCAATCGGTTCAGCCAAGCTTTCTGCTGCTGCTTTCGGGTCGATATTGAAATAGGGCGGGAGAACATCTTTGCCCTTATTGCCTGACGTCATAGTTTGTGTACCCCTGCATGTTCGCTTTTTTATGCGATATCCGCATAAGTATGACACATGACCTCAGAAATGGGAATCAATTTGAGGTCTGTTCTGTCTTGAAAATTAAAACCAACAACGAACGCCAATCTGTTTAGTTATCTTTATAAGACTTTAGAAACTTTACGAGTATAATTTACATTACAAATCAATGTCTTAATATGCTTTAGGAACCTCAATACGGTACCTTAGGGACCTGTATACAGGATGAAAGGGCCCAGTATACAGGAATTAAGGTGCCGATTCTCAGGTCTTGGCAATCATTTGAAGCAATAGACCCTAAAAGGGCAAGTTTAGGGTCACTTGCAAACGAATCGAATATAGCCTGTTCGAATCTCATGAGCTATGGATCCTGTATTTGGGTTCCTCAAATTATAGCAGCCCTTCAAAGGTGCCCGGTTACGGGATCGCTTTTTAGGTGCCAATTGAATGCTTGATCGCGGGCACCTTATCGCAAATACTGTCAATGTGAAGCTGTGCGATGCGAATCGCAAAAAATGAGGCCAAAAATCGGCCCGTGAGCATGAGCAAAAAGGCAGGCAATGGATTATATTGAAAAAGACACTTTAACCGGATCACTGCGACGTGGTGCTGTGAAAAAAAATGTCGCCGCGATCCATGTGTCGGGCAAGTTGACGTTGCTCCAACGTAAATTGTCTAATGTGCTTTTGCTCAATGCCTACGACACGTTGATGAGCCAGCAGGTGCATCAGATCGATGCACGGACGCTGTGTATGATGATCGGCTACAATTCGAATGACATGGACACGCTCAAACAGTCATTGCGGGGTCTCGCAGAAACTGTGGCGGAGTGGGATATGTTGGACGAAGAGGGGCGTCAGGAATGGGGCGTGTCGTCTTTGTTGAGCTATGCCAAGTTAAAGGGCGGGGTGTGTGAGTACGCCTATTCACCGGCATTGGCGCAAAAGCTGGATGATCCGAAAGTCTTTGCGTTGATCAATCTCAATATTCAGCGACGCTTTACATCGGGGCACGCTTTGGCCCTCTATGAAAATTGTTATCGATTTGTACGCACGGGCTCGACTGGGTGGTGGTCGTTGGATTTATTTCGCCGTCTTATGGGGGTGTCGGAGAGTTCTTATTACGAGGTGTACAAACATTTGAATGCCAAGATCATCAAACCTGCCGTGGCTGAAGTGAATAAAACCTCGAACATCGTTGTGACACCTGAGACCAAAAAGGTTGGTCGATCTGTGTCTGAAATTCGCTTTAAAATCGCGGAGAATCCTCAACTGTCTATTTTGGATTTAGACGACGGAGAGGGTCTGCGCAATTCTGACATTTACAAACGAATGCGTGCGCTTGGGGTGAGTGACCGTTTGGCGTTACAATGGATGAACGAGCACGACGAAGCCTATGTGCGTAAGCAGGTAAATTACGTGGCAGGGCAGGGGGGGGTGAAAAATGCGGTAAGTTATTTGACCGCAGCCCTTAAGCAAGACTTTAGCGGCAGTACGGTTTCGCCACGAAACCAAACGCCGCACCAACCGTTGAGTGCGCAGGGGGCTGAGCGGGCCAAGCGGCTTGAGATATTGCAAAAGCTTGTGAGTGCCAGATCCCCGACGCAGCGCGATGCAGACAAGCGTTTGTTTATGTCAAAGCTTGATGGGGCAGCGCTGTTGGATTTTGAAAATTATGGTTGGGTTTCTTCGCTCAATCACACGCGGATTGTGTCCTTTTGGGAAGACATTGAACCTGGCGCGTTCGAGAGGGTTGAATAGAAAAACGCTTTGGGCCTCTGAGGTCAGTCAGTGCAAACATCCAAATTTAACATGTTGCGATGACCAACGGAATGCAGCGTCCTCAAGATGATTTTTTAATCTTTGCCGTCTGGCTTACTGCCGTCGGAGTTTTCCAAAATAGCTTCCATAAACAAACGCAGAATATCAAATGCTACGGGTTTTTTTTCACGAGACATCATCAGCATAAGCCCTCGCGTCAAGGCCAGCATGCCTTTGGAAATCTGCTCAGCAGGGGCGCATAGCGTTAACTGACTTGCATGTGCAATCGCTTCCAATTCAACGGTCATTTTAAGCGCATGCTCTTCGAACAGTCGATCATAGGTCAGGGCAAATTTTTCGTCGCGTATGGCGTGCATATTAATTTCAGTAAAAAGAAGCGCTTTTT